>VFJQ01000004.1 GCA_009885995.1 Verrucomicrobiota bacterium | reverse complement strand
GGCGTCCCTTCGGCAAAGGGGGGCGTCCCTTCGGCGAAGGGGGGCGTCCACACGCCGCACGGAGTCCCCCATTTCCAGCTACCACCACCCCGAAATCGCAGGCGGGGCGGCTGGACCCGGGGGAAGTGAGCGCGCGGCTTACGGCTCCTTGGCGGCGGCTTCCACCATCGCTTCGCGCTGCTTCTTCTCGAGCACGAGCGGTGGGAGGGGGTCGTCGATCAGGGAGTCCACCACGGCGCGGGCGGCGTGGGGGCGGCCGATCGCGAGGGCGCGCTCGCGCATCCGGGCGAGGCGCGGGGCGTCGGCGAGGAGGCGGTCGAGCTTCCACGCGAGGGTGGTGAGTTCATTGGCGCGGACGGCGCAGCCTTCCTCGAGGAGGTGGTCGGAGTTGCGCTCTTCCTGGCCGGGGATCGGCGAGATGACGCACATGGGCAGGCCGCACGCGAGGGCTTCGCTGGTGGTGAGGCCGCCGGGCTTGCCGATGAAGAGGTCGCTGATGTGCATGAGCTCGTGCATGCGGTCGGTGTAGCCGAGCACTTTGAAGCGCGGGTTGCGCGCGCCGACGATGCCGGTCACGCGCTCGCGCAGTTCGTCGCTTTTCCCGCAGATCACGATGGTCTGCGTGTCGTGGTGGAGCTCCATGAGGCGGCGGACGGCGACTTCCGTGGGGCCGACGCCGAGCGCGCCGGCGGAGAGCAGGAGCGTGGGTTTGTCGGGCTTCAAGCCGTGGGCGGCGCGCGTGGCGAGCACATCGACGGGCTCGGCGAAGACGGGGTCGATCGGGATGCCGGTGACGCTCACGCGCTCGGGCGGCAGGCCGAGGGCTTCGAGGTGCGCCTTCGTTTCATCGAGCCCGACGAAGTAGCGGTGGAAGATGCGAGAGAGCCACATGGCGTGGCAGTCGAGATCGGTGACGACGATGGAATGCTGCGTGTCGAGATCGCCGCGCTCGATGAGGTGCGCGATGAGGCCGGCGGGGAGGAAGTGCGTGCAGACGGCGATCTGCGGATCGAACTCGCGGATGAACTTCACGAGGGGCTGGAGATTGAGCCGGTCGAACTGCACGCGCACGGCCTCGCCTTTCCACGGCTCATCGGTCGCGCGATAGACCCAGCCGAGGATGTTCGGCGCTTCGCGGACGAGCTGCATGTAGAGCTTCGAGTAGAAGTCGCGGAAGAGCGTGTTGGTGTATTTGAGCGCGTCCTCGTGGAGGACTTCGCCGGTGCGTTCGTCGGCCTGGAAGGCCTTTTCCAAGGCCTGGCCGCAGCGCACGTGGCCGGTGCCGGCGCTGGCGGAGAGAATGAGGACGCGTTTTTTCACGGGTATAGTTACGTCAGGTTGCGGGCGGTTTCCGAGATTGTATGTCAGCCGCCCGAAGCCCAGCCTCAAAAACTCCGCCCGTCGATTCCTCGGTTACGATGCCTGAGTTCATCACCCACAATTTCGACTACCTCCTCCTCGTCGCCGCGACGATCGCTGCGTTTGCGGCGCTCGCTTGGGCGCTGCGGCGATATCGCCCCGGCGCGCGGCTGCCGCGGGCGACATCCGCCCTCGTGGCGCTGGTGCTCGCTGCGGGCTGGTGGCCGGTGGAGAAGGCCGGTCGCGAGGAACGCAGCCGCATCGAGGCGCTGGTGAGCGCGCTCGCGCCGACTTACGCCGGGGAGCTGGCGCGCGCCGGGCACGCGAAGATCACGCTCGAAACGCCGGCGGACGATCCGACCCTCCAGGGCATCCGGCAGCGGATCGATGAATGGTTCGCAGCAAACCAGGTCGCCGCGGATATCTACACGATGCGCCGCCTGCCGGATGGTCGCCACGTCTTCATCGTCGATACCGATACGGATACGAACCGCGACGGGAGGATCGAGGAAAGCGAGATGGGTGCGGACATCGGCGAACTCTATGAAGCGAAAGACGCCGGGCTCGGTCGCGCATTCGGGGGCGAGGCGAATTTCAATCCCGAGATCGTGAACGATCTCTGGGGCTCGTGGGTGGGCGCATGGGCGCCGATCCGCGATGAGAAGGGCAACGTGGAAGCAGTGGTCGGGGTCGATTACGGCGCGCGGGCGTGGGTCGCGGCGACCACCAGGGAGCGGGGCGAGCGGATATTGCCCCTCGCGCTGCTGCTGGCGGTGATCGGCGCTTCGGGGGCCGCGATCGGGGCGCTGCAAACGAGTGTCGTCGAGCGCCAGGCGGCGCGGGAGAAGCACGCGGCGGCGGAGCAGCGCCTGCGGCTCACGCTCGATCAGATGCCGCTGGCCTTTGTGGAGATCGATCCGGCGGGCATCATCACGGGCTGGAATCCAGCGGCGGAGGCGATCTTCGGCTACTCGCGCAGCGAGGCGATCGGGAAGATGAGTTACGAAACGATCGTCGCGCCGGAAGCCCGGCCAGCGGTGCGGGAACTCATCGCCGAGATGGCCGCCCATCCCCTGCCCCGGCACAACGTGAACAACAACCTCACTCGCGACGGACGGACGATCCGTTGCGAGTGGTTCAACCGGCAGATCACCGGCGCCGATGGGCGCCTGCTCTCGCTGATCTGCCTGGCGCAGGACGTGAGCGAACGCCACAGCCTCGAGGAGCAGGTGCGCCAAAGCCAGCGGATGACCGCGGTCGGCCAGCTCGCCGCGGGCATCGCGCACGACTTCAACAACCTGCTCACCGTGATCCAGGGCCACGCCGACCTGCTGCGCGAACACCCGGACCTGCCCAGCGTGATGCTCGACGACATCGAGCGCATCTTCACCGCCAGCGACCGCGCGGCGAATCTCACGCGGCAGCTCCTGACCTTCAGCCGCAAGCAGGCGATCTTTGCGAAGCCGGTCGATTTGAACACGACGGTGCTGGCGACCACACATCTGCTAGAGCGCACGCTCGGCGCGACGATCACGATCCAGACCGATCTCGCCGGGGATCTGCCGCCCATCGTCGTCGATCCGGCGATGCTCGACCAGGCGATCACGAACCTCGCGCTGAACGCCCGCGATGCGATGCCCGGCGGCGGCACGCTCACGATCGCGACGGCGCTCGTGGACGTGGAGGTGGAGGAAGCGCGCGCGAACCCGGAACGGCGCGCGGGCCACTTCGTGCGGCTGAGCGTCGGCGACACGGGCATAGGCATCGAGCCGGAGGTGCTGCCGCGGATCTTCGAGCCGTTCTTCACGACGAAGGAGGTCGGCGAGGGCACCGGCCTCGGGCTCTCCGCCGTGCATGGCATCATGAAGCAGCACGGCGGTTGGATCGAAGTGAAGTCGATGGTGAATCTCGGCACGCGCTTCGAGCTGTTTTTTCCGCCCACCACCGAGGCCGCGCACGACACGACGCGCACGCGCCTGGCCAAAACGGCTTCATCGGGCAGGACCACGGTCTTGCTCGTGGAGGACGAGCGAGCCGTGCGGCACATCGCGCGGGTGGCACTCGAGCGGGAGGGTTTCCACGTGCTCGAAGCCGAGGACGGCCCCGCGGCGGAGCAGCTCTGGTCGCGGCACAGGCATCAGATCGGCGTGCTGCTCACGGACATGGTGATGCCCAATGGCGTGAGCGGTCGCGAGCTCGCCGACCGCCTGCTCGCGGAGCGGGCGGACCTGCCGATCGTTTTCGTGAGCGGCTACAGCGTGGAGACGACCGCACCCGATTTCGCCGGGAGCGCCACGCAGGCATTTCTCCAAAAGCCCTACTTACCCGATCAGCTCACCGCGGCGGTCGAGCAAGTGCTCGGCAAGCGTCCACGCGATGGCGAAGCGTCCGCCTGAATTCGTCGCGCACCTGCTCGATCTGCTGCGCCCGCTCGGCGAGGTGAGCGCGCGCTCGATGTTCGGCGGCTGGGGCTTCTACCTCGATGGGAAGATGTTCGCGCTGGTCGCGTTCGATACGTTTTTCATCAAGGCCGACGACATGAACCGGGCGGACTTCACGAGCCGCGGGCTCGCGCCGTTTCGCTACGAGATGAAGCCGGGGAAGTTCAGCGAGATGTCCTACTTCACACCGCCGCCGGATGCGCTGGAAGACTCCGCGGAGCTTTGCGCATGGGCGCGCAAGGGTGTGGACGCCGCGCGGCGGAAAGGCTGAACTGCGCCGCCGAATATCCATGAACCCGACTCGCAGACTCTTCCTCCAGCAACTCGGCCTCGGCGCCGGGGCCTTCGTTTTATCCCGCGGTTCGCGAGCGTGGTCCGCAGACGGGCTCCCGCGCAGCACGCCGGAGGCGGAAGGCGTCGCGTCGCCGGGGATCCTCGCCTTCCTCGACGCGATCGCGCAGAGCAAATACGAGTTGCACAGCTTCATGCTCGTGCGCCACGGCCGCGTCGTCGCGGAAGGCTGGTGGGCGCCTCATGCGCCAGGGCTGCGGCACACGATGTATTCGATGAGCAAGAGCTTCACCTCGACGGCGGTGGGCTTCGCGGTCGCGGAGGGGAAGTTGAGCGTGGAGGATCGCGTGGCGTCGTTCTTCCCGAAGGAGTTGCCGGCGAAGGTGGACGACCACCTCGCAAGCCTGCGCGTGAGCGATCTGCTGACGATGTCGGTCGGCAATGCGAAGGAGCCGACCGGGACTGTGGTCGCGTCGGAGAATTGGGTGCGCACCTTCCTCGCGCAGCCGATCGCGCACACGCCGGGCAGCACATTCATGTATAACAGCGCGGCGACCTACATGTGCTCGGCGATCGTGCAGCATCTCACGGGGGAAAAGATCGTCGATTACCTGCGGCCGCGTTTGTTCGAGCCGCTCGGGATCGAAGGCGCGACGTGGGAGACGTGCCCGCGCGGCATCAATACGGGCGGCTGGGGCTTGAGCGTGCAGACCGAGGCGCTCGCGAAATTCGGGCAGCTCTATCTGCAAAAGGGCGCGTGGAATCGCCGGCAATTGCTCCCGGCGAAATGGGTCGAGGAAGCGACGTCCTTCCACATCCAGCAGCCCGCACCCGCCAAGCCCACGCGCCCGAACGAGCAGAACGACTGGATGCAAGGCTATGGATATCAATTCTGGCGCTGCCGGCATCGCGCCTTCCGCGGCGACGGCGCGTTCGGCCAATACACCATCGTTTTGCCCGAGCAGGATGCGGTGATCGCGATGACCGGCGAGAGCCCGAACATGCAGGGTGAACTCGACCTCGTCTGGGAACACCTGCTGCCCGCGATGAAGGACGCTCCGCTGCCCGCAGATTCGGCTGCGCAGGCGCGGTTGCGGCAGACGCTCTCCTCGCTCGCGATCACGCCGCCCGCCGGTCAGCCCACTTCCGAGACCGCCGCACGCGTGTCCGGCAAGACCTTCACCATCGAGCCCGGCCAGCTCGGCATCACGAGCGTCAAGTTTGCATTCGACGCGGCCTCATCCGTTATCACCGCGCACGCCGGCGAGACCGAGCACCGCATCGCCTGCGGCTCCGGCAAGTGGCAGCTCGGTGACACCGCTTTCCCCGGCACACCTCCGCGCATCATTACCGGCGGCACGCCCCCGCCCGGCACTCGCTACCGACTGGCCGCGAGCGGCGTGTGGAAGGACGCGGACACCTTCGAGATGACGTGGCGTTACATCGAGACGCCGCACCATGACACCGTCACGTGCCGCTTCGACGGTGACGGCGTGAAGATCAGCTTCGGCTCCAGCATCGCCGCTAAGCGTGCCAACCCAGACAGCACCCGGCCGGTGCTCGTGGGCAGGATGCTGGGTTGATCGGCGACGACGGGCTTCACCTCAGTGCAAACGCGGCGGCGCTCCAATGCGAAAGCCGCAACGCTTCAGCCGCAGAATGACACCCGTGATGCCGAGCTTGTGAAAAATTTCACAAATTCCCCTTGCCGCTCCGGGGTGCCCTCCGCAATCTCCGAGACCCGTGCATCGAATGGCCGCCTGCACTCTATTTTTCAGCCTCTCCCTCGCCCTCGTCGCGTGCGGCCCTCGTATTACGAACGCGAACCTGAACGAGGTCGAGCGGGAGCGGACCACTCGCGAGAATTTGGGCAAGGGAATCAGCCCGAAAGAGGTCGAGAGCATCCTCGGCCAGCCGAGCCGGACTGAGAGCACCACGCTGCCGCTCGAGACGCAGAAGAAGGAGGTCGAGGTCGTGCGCTATTTTTACCAACAAGACGGCGAGGAGATCGCGCTGCACTTCGTCGATGGAAAGCTGATCTCGCCGGTGCAGATGCTCGGGCATGCAGCGTTGCCGTCGCGCGAAGCCGAGGCCGGTCCGTCACCCAAATAATCCTGCCTCGCCATGTTCTTCCACATTCCCGCTGAATTGCTCGCCCAGATCGACGAAGCGATCACGCACTACCCGGTATCGAGGCGCTCGGCGTCGCTGCCGCTGCTGCATCTGTGGCAGGAGCACTTTGGGTTCATCAGCGACGAGTCGATCAAGTGGATCGCAGCGAAGCTGGAACTGGAGCCGATCCACATTCTCGAACTGGTGACGTTCTACCCGATGTTCCGGCGCGTGCCGGCGGGGAAGCGGCACATTCGCGTGTGCCGCACGCTCTCGTGTCAGCTCGCGGGTTCGTATGCGCTGCGCGATGCGGTAGCGCAGGCGGCGGGGATTGATCTGACGAAGTGGCAGGAGGACAGCGCGCATCACGCGAACCCGGAGCATGGCAATCCGGTCGCGGTGTCGGCGGATGGGAAGTATTCGGTGGAGTTCGTCGAGTGCCTCGCGAGTTGCGGTTCGGCGCCGGTCGCGATGGTGGATGATCTCTTTAAGGAGAACATCGACATCAACGAAGCGGCGTCGCTGCTGAAGCTGGAGAAGAGCGACGCGACGCTGCCGAAGGTGCTGCCGCCGCACGCGCGGGAGCGGCGCTTGGTTTTCAAGAACATCGACGTGGCCGGCTACACGAACGACCTCGCGTGCTACTTGAAGCACGGCGGCTACGCGGAGTTGAAGAAGGCGCTCACCATGACGCCCGATGCGATCGTGAACGAAGTGAAGACCTCAGGGCTGCGTGGGCGCGGTGGTGCGGGGTTCCCGTGCGGAGTGAAGTGGAGCTTCATCAAGCGCGGCGGGCCGAAGCCGACGTATCTCATCTGCAACGCGGACGAGTCGGAGCCGGGGACGTTTAAGGATCGCTACATCGTCCATCAGGACCCGCATCAGCTCATTGAGGGGATGGTAATCTCGTGCTTCGCGGTCGATGCGAAGCTCGCGTATATCTACATCCGTGGCGAGTTTCCGGAGGGTGCGCGGATCGTGGAGAAGGCGCTCGCGGAGGCGCGTGCGAAGGGTTTCCTCGGGAAGAACATCCTCGGCTCCGGCTTCGACTGCGAAATTTACGTGCATCGCGGCGCGGGCGCCTACATTTGCGGCGAGGAGACAGGGTTGATCGAGTCGCTCGAAGGCAAGCGCGCTTACCCGCGCATCAAGCCGCCCTACTTCCCCGCCGTGCTCGGGCTCTATATGTGCCCGACGATCGTGAACAACGTCGAGACGCTCTGCGACGTGAAGCACATCATCGCGATGGGCGGCGCGGAGTTCGCGAAGATCGGCAAGCCGAACAATACCGGCACGCGCATCCTTTGCGTAAGCGGCGACGTGGTGAAGCCGGGCTACTACGAAGTGGAAGTCGGCAGCCTCACGATGGGTGAGTTGATTTATGACGTGTGCGGCGGCTTGAAGGAAGGACGCACGCTCAAGGCGGTAATCCCCGGTGGCTCATCGGCAAAGGTTTTGAAGGCGGGCGAGACTTACAAAGTGAAGGACAAGACCCTCACGCTCGAAGACATCCCGATGGACTTCGACACCATCGCCGCGTGCGGCTCGATGGCCGGCTCGGGTGGCGTCATCGTGATGGATGACTCGCGCGGCATGGTCGAGTGCTTGAACAACATTAACGAGTTCTACGCCCACGAGAGCTGCGGCCAATGCACGCCCTGCCGCGAAGGCGCGCTGTGGATGAAGAAGATCACCGAGCGCATCCTTGATGGCGGCGGCACGGAGCGCGACCCGGATATGCTCGTGAAGATCGGTGACAACATCGCCGGCAAAACCATCTGCGCTTTCGGCGAAGCTTGCTCGTGGCCGACGCAATCGTTCGTCGCGAAGTTCCGCGACGAGTTCACCGCGAAGAGCACGAAAGAATCCCCGCCGCCGATGCCGCCGGAATACACGTCGGAAGAATTGATCGCGAACGAGAAGATCGAATCCATCCCCGCACCGCGCGGCAACGGACATGAAGTCATGGCTCCCGCCGCAACCCGCTAACCCATGAGCACCGCGACCGAAGTCCAAATGCTCAACGTCCAGATCGACGGCGTCTGGCTGCAATTCCCGAAGGGCACGCGCGTCATCGAGGCGTGCAAGCAGGCGGCGAAATTCATCCCGCATTACTGCTACCACGAGAAGCTCACTTCGCCGGGCAACTGCCGCATGTGTCTCGTCGAAATGGGCATGCCGAAGATGACGCCCGACCGCAAGCCGGTCATCGGCGCGGATGGCAAGCCGGAGATCGGCTGGATTCCGCGCCCACAGATTTCCTGCGCGCAGGATGTCGCGGAAGGCATGGGTATCCGCACGAGTTCGCCGATGGTCGAGGAGTGCCGGAAGGGCGTGATGGAATTCCTGCTCATCAATCACCCGCTCGACTGCCCGATCTGCGACCAGGCCGGCGAGTGCAAGCTGCAGGAGTATTCGGTCGAAGTCGGCCAGGGCGAATCGCGCTTCCTCGACCACAAGGTGAAGAAGCCGAAAAACGTCGAACTCGGCCCGCGCGTGACGCTCGACGCCGAGCGCTGCATCCTCTGCACGCGCTGCATTCGCTTTATGAAGGAGGTCGCGAAGGACGACTGCATCGGCATCGTCGAACGCGGCAGTTACAACTCGATCGCCTGCCATCCCGACAAGCCGCTCGTCTCGAACTACTCGCTCAACACCGTCGATATCTGCCCGGTCGGCGCGCTCACTTCGACCGACTTCCGGTTTAAGATGCGCGTCTGGTTCCTCAAGGAAGCCAAGACCATCGACGTGAACTGCGGCACGGGCGCGAACATCACGATCGGCTCGCGCGAAAACGTAATCTACCGCATCACGCCGCGCGACAACGACGACGTGAACGGCTGCTGGCTGCCCGATTCGCACCGGCTGAACTTCAAATACGTCGGCGACGAGCGCCGCTTGAAAGCACCGATGGTCAAAGGCGAGCCGGTCGAGTGGCGCACGGCCATCGCCATCGCCGCGGAAATGCTCAAGGCGCACAGCACTGCATCCACCGCGCTCATCGCTTCCGCTCGCGCGACGAATGAAGAGCTGTGGCTCACGCGCCGGCTCATCGACGAACTGGAAATCGACAAGCAGCACGATGTCATCCCGCGCATCGGCGAACCCGACGGAATGCTCGTCGCCGCCGACCGCAACCCGAACACGACCGGCGCGAAGCTGCTCGACCTCTGCACCAATCGCCCCGGCTATCGACTCAAGAAGATCGCCGACGGCGTGCGCAACGGCTCGATCAAGGCGCTCGTCTGCCTCGGCGAAGACGCGACCAAAGCCGGCCTGACCGAAGACGATCTCAAGAAACTCGATGCCCTCATCGTGATGGACATCCTGCCAAACAAGACCACCGCGCACGCCACCGTGCTCCTGCCCGCGAGCGCGTGGTGCGAGAAGCGCGGCTCGATGATCAACGTGAAGGGCCGCCTCCAACGCCTCAACAAAGCCGTGAACGCTCCCGGCCAGGCGCGCGACGATTGGGAAATCCTGCGCGATCTCATTCAGGCGGTCAGCGGCTCGAACGGACTCTACCTGATCGAAGACGTCTTCAAGCAGATGGCCGCGAAGGTGAAGGAATTCGCCAACCTCAGCCTCAGCAAGATCGGCGATCTCGGCGTGCAACTGCTCGACGAGAAAAAGGAAGAGGAGGCCGCGAAATGATGTCCTTCCTCAGCTCCTCGGATTTCTGGTTCCTCGTCGGCACGTCGCTCGCGAAGACCATCTTCCTCATCTTCCTCGTGGTGCTGCCGATGGTCAGCTACACGGTCTATGCGGAGCGACGCGTGTCGGCGGCGATGCAAGACCGCAGCGGTCCAAACCGCGTCGGCTTCCCGATCTCGCTGCTCGGTTTCAAAAAAGACTTCTCGCCCTTCCTCGGCGGTCTCGGCCAGCCGGTCGCGGATGCCGTGAAATTCCTGCTCAAGGAAGACTTCGTCCCCGGCCACGTGAACAAGCCGTATTTCTGGCTCGCGCCGTGTCTCGCGATGATCCCGTCGATCGTCGTGCTCGCGGCGATTCCCTTCGGCAGCACCTTCCTCGGCGTGGACATGGTGGTGGCGAACTTGAACGTCGGCATCCTCTACATCTTCGCGATCTCGAGCGTCGGCGTTTACGGCATCGTGCTCGCCGGCTGGTCGTCGAACTCGAAATATCCGTTCCTCGGCGGCATCCGCAGCACGTCGCAGATGATCAGCTATGAACTCGGCCTCGGCTTCAGCGCCGTGCCGGTCCTGCTCATCGCGGGCAGCACGAGCCTCACGAAGATCACGCAATATCAAGTCGATCACGGCTGGCTGCTGCTGCCGTTCACCGCGGGGATGCCCGGTCTGCGCGAGATCCTGCTTTGGATCCCGGTCGTCATCGCCTTCGTCACGTTCACGATCTGCATGTTCGCGGAAACGAATCGCCTCCCGTTCGATTTGCCCGAGTCCGAGACCGAACTCGTCGCCGGCTATCACACCGAATACTCGTCGATGAAGTTCGCTCTCTTCTTCCTCGGCGAATACACCGCGATGATCGCCGGCAGTTCTCTCATCGTCGTGCTCTTCCTCGGCGGCTGGAACTTCCCCTTCATCCCCGACGGCTCCGCCGGCTGGTTCTGGGGTCTCGTGAACATCAGCGTCTTCTTCGGCAAAGTCGCCGTGCTGCTTTTCTTCTTCATCTGGGTGCGCTGGACGCTGCCGCGCTTCCGCTACGACCAGCTCATGAAACTCGGCTGGCTCTACATCTTCGAAATCGCGCTCGTGAACGTCTTCCTCACCGCCGGCATCCTCGCCTTCACCAAATAACGCGCCATGGCCTACGTCGTCCCGCGCCCCAATCTCACCTGGAAGGAGAAAATGTATCTCCCGTCCATCGTCGCCGGCTTGATGGTCACGATCAAGCACCTCAAGAACATGCTCTCGGGGAAGACCAAGGTGCTCATGCAGTATCCCGAGGAGAAATGGGATGCGCACATGCCCGAGCACTACCGCGGCGCGCCGACGCTCGTGAAAGACACGAAGGACCGCGAGCGCTGCGTGGCCTGCCAGCTCTGCGAATTCATCTGCCCGCCGCGCGCGATCACGATCGTACCCGAGGAAATCCCCGGCGACTCGAAGTGGGCGAAGGTCGAGAAGCGTCCGCTCAAGTTCGACATCGACATGATCCGCTGCATCTACTGCGGCATGTGCGAGGAAGTCTGCCCCGAGCAGGCGATCTTCCTGCGGAAAGACTACGCGATCACCGGCATCACCCGCGCCGAGATGGTCCACGACAAAAAGAAACTCTACGAGTTGGGCGGCGTCTTCGACGGGCTCGTGCAGAAATGGAACCCGCTTAAATAATGTCGCCGATTCTCTTTTGGGTCTTCGCCTTGATGATGCTGGTCTTCGGCGTCGCCGTCGTCGTGAACCGCAACCCCGTCGCGAGCGCGCTCTCGCTCGTCGTCAGCTTCCTCGGACTCGCCGCGCTCTTCGTGTCGCTCGACGCCTTCTTCATCGGCGTCGTGCAAGTGCTCGTCTATGCCGGCGCGGTGATGGTGCTGTTCCTCTTCATCATCATGTTGCTCGATCTCAAGGCCGAGCAACGCCGCAAGCTGAACCTCGCCGCGTGGGCCGGCGGCGGACTCGTCACACTCATCTTCGTCGCGCAGCTCTGGGCCGTGCTGAAGCGCTTCCCGCTCGGCCGACAGCCCTTCCCCGCGCTCCCGCCCGGCCCGCACGACGACGTGCGCGAAGTCGGCATGGTGCTCTTCTCCACGCACAACCTCCCCTTCCAAGTCGTCGGCGTCCTCATCCTCGTCGCGACGATCGGCGTGGTCATCCTCTCCAAGCGCGAACTCAAGTAAATGGAACTCACGCTGAACCACTACCTCCTCGTCAGCGGCCTACTCTTTGCGATCGGTTTCGCCGGCGTGATGCTGCGGCGGAACATCATCATCATCTTCATGTGCCTCGAGCTGATGCTGAACGCCGCGAACCTCTCGCTCGTCGCCTTCAGCCGCTTCAACGTCGGCGAAAACGGCCTGCCGAACTACAACGCGCAGGTGCTCGTGTTCTTCATCATTACCGTCGCGGCTGCGGAAGTCGCCGTCGGCCTCGCGATCATCGTGGCCCTCTACCGCGCGCGCCAGACGACGCACGTGGAAGACATCAACTCGCTAAAATTTTAGTCCACGAATCACACGAATGACACGAATTCGGACATGGCTGAGATCATCTACAAAGACGAAAGTTACCGTATCGTTGGCGCGTGCTTTGAGGTCTATAACGACAAGGGCTGTGGTTTCCACGAGTCGGTTTATCAGGAATGCCTCGGCATTGAGTTTCGACTGCAAGACATCTCGGCGGTCGCCAAGCCCAAGCTCGAACTCGAATACAAAGGTCATCGGTTGGAACAACGCTACGAGCCAGACTTTATCTGCTTCGGCAAAATCATCGTGGAACTGAAAGCTCTCTCCCATCTCACCGAAGAACATCACGCCCAAGTGATGAACTATCTGAAGGCGACCGGCTTCAAACTCGGCCTGCTCATCAATTTCGGCCATCATCCTCGCCTCGAGTATCACCGCATTGCAGCCCACGATAAATGGGCGCCCACACCGACCGATGTCGATCTCCGCGCCTAACCCATTCGTGAAATTCGTGTCATTCGTGGACCTCTAAAATGGACCCGCAACTCGTCTGGTTCATCCTCGTCAACCCGCTGATCGCCGCCGCGCTGATCCACCTCGTCGCGCGCAAGTCGGCGAGCACTTCGACGTTCATCTCCGTGATGTCGTCCGTCTTCGGCCTCATCGCGGCGATCGGCGTCTTCACGAGCGGCGGCGGACACGGTCCCGCGCCGATCATGGAAGTTCCGTGGCTCGACTTCGGCACGGCGCTGCGCGTGCCCATCGGCCTGCTCGTCGATGATCTGAGCAAGCTGATGCTGCTCGTGGTCACCGGCATCGGCGCGCTCGTGCACATCTACTCGACCGTTTACATGGAGCACGACGAGTCGAAGGCGCGCTACTTCGGCAACCTCTCGCTCTTCATGTTCTCGATGCTCGGCATCGTGCTCGCGAACAATTTTGTGATGATGTTCATCTTCTGGGAACTCGTCGGCGTGAGCAGCTACCTGCTCATCGGCCACTGGTTCACGAAGGAATCCGCAGCAGCCGCAGCGAACAAGGCATTCATCACGAATCGCCTCGGCGATTTCGGTTTCATGCTCGGCATCCTGATGGTCTGGGCGTGGGCCGGCAGCGTCGTCTTCCCCGAGATCGGCGAGTTCATCAAAGGCGCGAACATCAACCAGGGCTACGTCACCGCCGCCGTGCTGCTCGTCTTCTGCGGCGCGGTCGGCAAGAGCGCGCAGCTCCCGCTCCACGTGTGGCTCCCCGACGCGATGGAAGGCCCGACACCCGTCTCCGCGCTTATCCATGCCGCGACGATGGTCGCCGCCGGCGTTTACATGCTCGCGCGCGTGTTCTTCCTCATCGAGCTGAGCCCCGGCGCGCAGACCGTCATCTCCGTCATCGGCGGACTCACCGCGCTGCTCGCCGCGCTCATGGCCACGCAGCAGGACGACATCAAGCGCATCCTCGCCTACTCCACGCTCTCGCAACTCGGCTACATGGTCATGGCCGTCGGCATCGCCGCACCGGGCGCGGCGATGTTCCACCTCTTCACGCACGCGTCATTCAAGGCGCTGCTCTTCCTCGGCGCCGGCGCGATCATCCACGCGCTGCATCACGAGCAGGACATCTGGAAGATGGGCGGCCTGTCGAAGTCGATGAAGCTCACCTTCCTCACCTTCGCCGCCGGCTACCTCGCGCTCATCGGCTGCCCCGGCCTCGCAGGCTTCTTCTCGAAGGACGCGATCCTCGTCGCCGCGTATCAGAAAAACTTCGTCCTCTTCCTCGTCGCCGTCTTCACCGCGTGCCTCACCGCGTTCTACATGACGCGCCTGTTCGTCGTCGTCTTCCTCGGCAAAGCGCGCACGCCCGCAGCCGAACACGGCCACGACGGCCCGATCAAGATGACCGGCCCGCTCGCCATCCTCGCCGTGCTCAGCGTCATCGCCGGCTATGCGTTCATCGCCCACGGCGCGCTCGGCCACGAGATGAGCGAAGCGATCGAGAAACTCGAAGCCGGCCCCGGCAAAAACATCGCGATGATCTTCGGCACGCTCGCCTTCGTCATCGGCACCGGCTCCGGCTATGTCCTCTACGCGGGCAAGGGCAAAGACCCGATCCTCATCCCGCCCTTCAAACAGAAGTTCTACTTCGACGAACTCTACGCCGCGCTCATCGCCGGCACGCAAGACCTCCTCGCGAAAGTCAGCGCCTTCCTCGACAAATGGTTCATCGATGGCGTGCTCGTGCGCGGCAGCAGCGGCGCCGTGTGGGGCCTCGGCTTCGTGCTGCGCTTCTTCCAATTCGGCAACCTGCAAGGTTACGCCTTCCTCTTCGGCGCCGGAGTCGTGGCGCTGATCTACTTCATGGTCTTCGCGTAAATGCTGAACCTCATCGTTCTCGTTCCCATCGTCGCCGCGCTGCTCGTCCTGCTCGGCGCACCCGCGCGGAAGACCGCGTTCGGCGCCGCCGTCATCCAGGCTGTCGTCGCGCTGCTCTGCGCACTCACTTACGACAAAAGCGGACCGCAGTTCCAATTCCTCCAGTGGTCCGTCATCGCCGCCGAGTGGGACTTGAAATACTTCCTCGCCGCCGACGGCCTCAGCCTCGTGATGCTCGTGCTCACCGGCCTCGTCACGCTCGCCGCCGTGTGGGTCACGCCGACGATCGAGAAGCGCCCGAATCTTTTCTACGCCTGCGTGCTCTTCATCTCCGGCGGCGCCGCGGGCGCGTTCGCCTCGCAGGACCTGTTCTTCTTCTACGCCTTCCACGAACTCGCGCTCATTCCGACCTTCTTGCTCATCGGCATCTGGGGCACCGGCGAGCGCCACGCCGCCGCGTGGAAGATCACCATCTATCTCGCACTCGGCTCGTTTGTGCTGCTCATCGGCCTCATCGATCTCTACCTCGCGATCCCCGAGACGCTGCGCACCTTCGACATGCTGAAGCTGCAAGACCTCGCGCGTCAGCACGTCATCCCCGCCGCCGCGCAAACCCGGCCCTACATCTTTCTGCTGATCGGATTCGGCACGCTCATCTCGCTCTTCCCCTTCCACTCGTGGGCGCCCGGCGCTTACGCCTCCGCGCCGACGCCCGCCGCGATGCTCCACGCCGGCGTGCTGAAAAAGTTCGGCCTCTACGGACTCATCCGCGTCGCGCTCCCGCTTCTGCCGGAAGGCGCGCAGCATTGGTCGAATCTCCTGCTCGTCCTGCTCGTCGGGAACATCCTCTACATCGGCCTCGTCACCATCGCGCAGCGCCGGCTCGACCTCATGCTCGGCTACTCCTCGGTCATGCACATGGGCTACATCTTCCTCGGCATCGCCGCGCTGAACGTCATCGGCGTGAGCGGCGCCGCGCTGCTTATGTTCGCGCACGGCCTCAGCATCGCCGCGCTCTTCGCCATGACCGGCATGCTCCGCCAGCGCTCCGACTCGCTCGCCTTTGCCGACCTCGGCGGCGTCGGAAAAGCGATGCCCTTCCTCGGCGCCGCGTTCGGCTGCGCCGCGTTCGCGTCGATCGGCCTGCCCGGCTTCGCCAATTTCGCCAGCGAGACGCTCGTCTTCTTCGGCGCGTTCAAACCCGCCGTGAACGACGCGCTCGTCGGCAACTTCCGCATCGCCACCGTCTGCGGGCTCTGGGGCGTCGTCATCAGCGCCGTCTATATGCTGCGCGCCTACAAGGCGATCTTCATGGGCGAGCCGAGCAAAGCCGTCGCGACTTGGACCGATGTCGTCGGCGCCGCGCGCGTCCCCGTCCTCCTGCTCATCGCCGCGCTGATGATCGCCGGCTTCGCGCCGAAGACCGTGCTCGCCTTCGTGAAGCCCAGCGTCGAAGCCCTCGTGCCCAAGACCAAATGAGCGCGCTACTCGTCTCCGCCGTGTGCCGCCGAGGTGACGTGCAACTCTTCGAGAGCCGTGATCAACGCCACATCGATGCGAATCAGCCGCTCATCCGGCAACACGATGAAGGCGATTCGACCCGTCGGAGAAAACGCCAGCGTCTCGGGATGCAAAACTTCCACCGGCGCACCTCCCGGATAATGAATGCGAAACGGCACAAACGGCTGCCGAGCCCACGGCTCGCGGATCTGTTGAACGGTCATGCTCGCGGAGTAGCCACAGCCCATTTCCAAAGCAAGTAACCGATGCCTCCGCTCTTCGCACCGATCACCCTCGAAGTCGTCGTCCTCCTGCTCGGCATCTTCCTGCTCTTCGCCGAGTCGTTCAGCAAAGGCGAAGACAAGAGCTGGATGGCGAAGCTCTCGATCTACATCCTCGCGATCGTCTTCGCATGGTCGTTCTTCACGACCGGCGACACCGGCGTCGATCTCACGAAATCCTTCTACACCGCCGACGCCACCGCGCTCTTTTTTAAACGCATTGCGTTGCTGACCACGATGGTCGTGCTCGTGATGGCGCTCGAATTCAAAGGCGTGCTCGCGAAGTTTATTCCCGCCGGACGCCACGGCTCGGGCCTCGGTGAGTTTCTCGCGCTGCCGATCTTCACGTGCGCGGGCCTCATGTTCATGGCGTCGGCGATCGACTTCCTGCTCATCTTCGTCTCGCTCGAACTCGTCACGATCAGCTTCTACATCCTCGTCGCCTACATGCGGCGGAACATCGCCTCGCTCGAAGCCGGCGTGAAATACCTCATCCTCGGCGCGCTCAGCACCGGCTTCCTCGTCTACGGCATCACGTGGATCTTCGGCCTCACCGGCGAGACGAACCTCGTGAAGATCGCGCAAATTCTGCCCGGCTTGCTCGCGGACAGCGGACGCCTCCATGGCAACGAAACCGCGGTCCTCTTCGCGCTCATGCTCGTGCTCATCGCGCTCGGCTTCAAAGTCGCCGCCGCACCGTTTCAGCTTTGGGTGCCCGACGTGTATCAAGGCGCGCCCACGCCGATCACCGCTTTCCTCAGCGTCGGCAGCAAAGCCGCCGGCTTCATCGTCCTCATCCGCGTGCTCGAGCCCTTCTTCGCCGTGCCGATGCTGCACGACAAACTCGTCCTAGTCCTCTCCATCCTCGCCGGCGCGACGCTCATCTACGGCAGCCTCGCCGCGATGCCACAGGACAACTTCAAGCGCCTGCTCGCCTACTCCAGCATCGCCAACGCCGGCTACCTCCTCGTCGCCGTCGCCAGCGTCGGCCCCGGCGAAGGCAGCTTCGGCTCCAGCGGCGTCGCCGTCTCGTTCTACCTCGCCGGCTACCTGCTGATGACGCTGCTCAGTTTCCTCGTCATGGTCGTGGTCACGAACCACTCGCGCGGCGACGACATCCTGCACTTCAACGGCCTCGGCAAGCGCAGCCCCTTCCTCGCCTTCGGCATGATGACCGCGATGCTCTCGCTCGCCGGCATCCCGTTCACCGCCGGCTTCTACGGCAAGTTCCTCGTCTTCGCCGCCGCCGTGAAGGAGCACCAATTTGTCCTCATCGGCATCGGCATCATCACCGTCGGTGCAGGTTTCTATTATTACCTGCGCATCGTCGCCGCGATGTATTGGCAGGAGCCGAATGACGACACTCCGATCAAATTCAGCGGTCTGACCAAGTTCACCATCGGCGCGCTCACCGCGCTGATCTTCGCCGTCGGCATCTTCCCGCAGCCGGTGCTCAGTATGCTCCGCGAGCCGCGCCTGCCCGTCTCGGATATTGTGGTGAAGCCGATCGCGCATTCCGCAGACGCGCCCGCCAAGCACTGAGCGGACGGGCCAACGAAGGCCGCCCGCCGCGGCTTTTCCGTATCACCAGGACTTGATGGACAAGTCCGCCATCACCGGGTGCGCGAGCTGCTCGAAGTCGCGATACTTCATCTTGATCGCGTCGGTGTGCGAGCCCGCTTCGAACACGATGGTGTCGTTGCTCGTCAAGCTCGCATCCACGTAGGTCGGCAGATCGTAGAGACCGCCAAACGGCGGTGCGTCTGGCAGAAGTGAGGCGCGCAGGTAAGTCGTGCCGATGAACGAAACGCCTAAGCGCTGCAGCGGCTCCGCGTGTCATCTGACAGTGGGCGTGACGCTTTTCTGACAAACGCGATCAGCGCGAATTACGCGATCTAGTTGCGGCGCCTGCGAGGCACGATTCCCCGCTCGCCGCGCACACACCGGGTGGCCTACGCTCCGCGCCGATGCCCCAGTTCGACGCTCAGACGCTCATCTTTCTCCGCGCGCTGCGCGATCAGTTTCCCACGGCGGAGGCGGCGCTCGCGGCCATCGCGGGGCTGCGCGCCACGCTCACGCTGCCGAAGGGGACCATCCACGTGGTCAGCGACGTGCATGGCGAGTATGTGAAGCTCAAGCACATCATCAACAACGCGTCGGGCAGTCTGCGGCCGCTGGTCGATCAGACCTTCGCTGGCCGGCTCGGCGAGGCGGAGAAGCTGGAGTTGCTCAACCTCATCTACTACCCGCGCGAGACCTTCATGCAGCAGACCTTCGCGGATGCGGCGGCGCGGCGCGATTTCGTGCGGCGGGTGTGCGGGCTGGAATTCGAAATCCTGCGCGTGCTGTCGCGGCGTTACGACATCGCGACGATGGAGGCGGTCTTCCCGGCGAGCTTTCGCGCGGCGTTTCGCGAGCTGCTCTACGGTGTGTATCTCGAACGCAGCACCGCGTATTTCGATGCGTTGCTCGAACCGATCATGGAGCACGGACGCGAGCTGGATTTCCTGCGGCTGACGGCGCGCGTCATTCGCAATCTGCTCATCTCGGAGCTGATCGTGGCCGGCGATTTCGGCGACCGCGGGCCGCGGATCGACCGCGTGATCGACATCGTGATGCACCAACCGAACGTCGCGATCACGTGGGGCAATCACGATGCGTCGTGGCTCGGCGCGTGTCTCGGGAGCGAGGCGTGCATCGCCACGGTGCTGCGCTTTTCGCTGCGCTACCGGCGGCTCTCACAGCTCGAGGAAGGCTACGGCATTCCACTCGCGCCGCTGGAGCGACTGGCGCGCGACGTGTATGGCGACGACCCGGCGACGCAGTTCGCCTGCAAGGGCGTGGGACTGCGCGAGCCGCTGCAAATGGCGCGGATGCAGAAGGCGATCGCGATCATCCAGTTCAAGCTCGAAGGCCAGCTCATCGCGCGCAATCCGCAGTTCCGCCTCGCGCATCGCAATCTCCTCCCGCTCATCGATCCGAAGGCGGGGACGATCGCGCTCGAAGGCAAGACGCACCCGCTGCTGGATACGCATCTGCCGACGATCGACTGGGCGAACCCGAACGCGCTCAGCCCAGAGGAAGCGGCGTGCATCGAGCGCCTGCGCCGCTCCTTTCTGCAAAGCCCGGTGCTCTGGCAGCAGATGCGTTTCCTCGCGCAGAAAGGAACGATGTGGCTGCGCCGCGACGAGAACCTGATCTTCCACGCCTGCGTGCCCGTGGATGCGCAGGGCGAGTTTCTGCCGATGGAAATCGACGGCCGCGAGCTGCGCGGCCGCGCGCTCTTCGACGAGCTGAACCTCGTCGTGCAACGCGCCGTGCGGACGAACGACCCGCAGTGCCTCGACCTGCTTTGGTATCTCTGGGGCAGCCCGCTCTCGCCGCTCTTCGGCAAGGACAAGATGACCACGCTCGAAGGCTATTTCATCGCCGACAAACACACGCATCACGAGACGAAGAACCCGTATTTCGAGCTGATCCACGAGCCGTGGTTTTGCCGGAACGTGCTCGCCGAGTTCGGCTGCGACCCCGAGCGCGGGCTCATCGTGAACGGCCACGTGCCAGTGAAGATCGCGCAGGGCGAATCGCCGCTGAAGCGCAGCGGCCAGGCGGTGACCATCGACGGCGCCTTCTCCGAAGCCTACGGCGACAAAGGCTACACGCTCGTGCTCGACGCCGAGCGCACGTCACTCGCGCTACACCACCATTTCGAGAGCGTCTCCGATGCGATCCACGACGGCGCCGACATCATCCCGTCCATCGAACATATCCGCACCTACCCGCAGCCCCGCACCGTCGCCGACACGGAGAGTGGCGAACGCCTGCGCAATGAAATCGCCGCGCTGGAGAAGCTGATCGCTGCTTACGAGAGCAACGCGATCCACGAGTTCAGCTAAGCTCCGCGCACCGCGCGCCGCTCACGCCACGTCTTCGTAGAGATACTTCTGGAAGCCAGCGAACGCCCTCCCGATCTCCTCGGGTTGGCCGAGGTCGGCCACGGCATCGGCGATCGCGTTGTGGTATTTGAGGCGGAGCAAGGGCGTGAGCTTGTCCTGATCCAGCTCCTCCACGCCGACGCTCACGTAGTGCGAGAGCACGAAGTCGAGAAAGACCTGCTGCTGGCTGTTGAAGTGAGTGCTGATTTCCACCTTCGCCTTCTCCGCCCGCTGCTCGCGGGTCAGCGGCGGCAGCGTATAGGCCACGTAGGCGAGCACGTCGAAGAGGTCGCTCTTCTCCGCGTCCAACAGCCGCTGCATCTCCACGAGGCAATCGTGATCGAAGCCTTTCTCCGCCAGCCCGTCGAGCAGCTTGCGGCGCGTGTCCGGCTCGCTCCACAGCGCGCGCAGTTCGTCTTCGTTTTGGAAAAAGTCCGGCAGCCGACCGTAGAGCATCTCCATAAATTGCTGTGCGCTCACTGGCGTCCCATCCGGGTGCCAGAAGGTCGTCATCATCATGTGCTGGATCTGCCGTTCCTTTCCGTCGGCGAGCTTCACCTTCACTTTCTTCTTCGCACCCTCGCACACACACGGACGCTGGCCGCACTCGGGACACACGCACACGCACGGCGCCTGCCCACACACCTCGCACGGCTTCGGCTCCGGCTTCTCGCACACACACGGATACGCTCCGCACTTCGCGCAGACTTCCGGCTCGATCGGCTCCCCATCCCATTCCGGGTCCGCGAAGTGATGGTGCGCCTTCACGAAGTCGTGGATCGTGAAGTAATCCTTCCCCTCGAACAACCGCGTGCCGCGCCCGATGATCTGCTTGAACTCGATCATCGAATTGATCGGTCGCATGAGCACGATGTTGCGGATGTTCCGCGCATCCACGCCGGTCGAGAGCTTCTGCGAAGTCGTCAGGATCGTCGGGATGGTCTTCTCGTTGTCTTGAAAGTCCCGCAGGTGCTGCTCGCCGAGTGCGCCGTCATTCGCCGTCACCCGCTGGCAATAGTTCGGATCCTGGCTCGTCTTCAGCTGGTTGATGAGGTCCCGCACCGCCAGCGCGTGCATCTGCGACGCGCAGAAGACCAGCGTCTTCTCCGTCTGGTTGATCTGCCCCATGAAGATCTCCACCCGCGTCCGCTCCCGCTCATCGATCACGATCTTCCGGTTAAAGTCCGGCTCCTCATACAGCCGCCCCGCCTCGATCTCGCCCTCCACCACTTTGTCGTCCGGCGTGTAGATGTATTCGTCCAGCGTCGTGGAAATCTGCCGCACGCGGAACGGCGTGAGGAAGCCATCGTTGATCCCTTCCTTGAGCGAATAGACGAACACCGGCTCGCCGAAATACGCGTAGGTATCCACGTTGTCCTTCCGCTTCGGCGTAGCGGTCAGCCCGAGCTGCACCGCGGGCGCGAAGTAATCCATGATCCCGCGCCAGTTGCTCTCGTCGTTCGCCCCGCCGCGATGGCACTCGTCGATGGCGATGAAATCGAAGAAGTCCGGCGGGTATTCGCCGAAGTAGGGCGAAGGCTTTCCATCCTTGGGCGGCCCGCTCATGAACGTCTGGAAGATCGTGAAGAACAGGCTGCCGTTCTTCGGCACCTTGCCCTTCTTGCGGATGTCCTCCGGCGCGATCCGCACCAGCGCATCCTCGGGGAATGCGGAGAACGCGTTGTAGGCTTGGTCGGCGAGGATGTTCCGATCCGCGAGGAAAAGGATGCGCGGGCGGCGGGTCGGCTCGCGGCTCAGATTCCAGCGGCTGTGAAAGAGCTTCCACGCAATTTGAAACGCGATGAACGTCTTCCCCGTGCCGGTGGCCAGCGTGAGCAGGATGCGCTGCTGCTCCGCCGCGATGGCCCCGAGCACGCGCTCGACGGCGATGTCCTGGTAGTAGCGCGACGGATGGCTCCCGCCCTTGTCCTCGAAGGGCACCGCGGCAAACCGCTCGCGCCACACATTCTCGTCGGAGAAAGTGAAGTGCCAGAGTTCGTCGGGCGTGGGATAGCACGGGATTTCCCCCTCCGCGCCGGTCTGCATATCGATGCGATAGATGCCGCGGCCATTGGTCGCGCACGCGTAGCGCACCGCCAGCTTGCCCGCGTAATTTTTCGCCTGCGCCACGCCCTCGGTCAGTTCTTCATCCAGCGCCTTGGCCTCGACCACGCCGAGCTTCGTGTTGCGATACTCCAGCACGTAATCCGCCGTCAGCGGTTTGCCGCGCTTCCCGTGACCTTCGGTGCGGCCCAGCGTGATCGGATACTCCCGCCGGATGCGACTGCCCTCGACGACACCCCAGCCCGCCGCCTTCAACGCGGGATCGATGTGCTCGGCTCTCGTCTCGGCTTCGTTCATGGCTTCGGGCGTTTGGGTTTCTTCGGTTTGGGCAACTTCTGCAATTGCTTCACTGCCGTATCGAAAGCGGCATCCACCGGACGGGCGTCCGCCGCGTGCATGGCAGTTGTAAAGGATTCCTTAACAACTGATTTTTGAATCCAGCATTGCCCCGCGCGTGGTGACTGCCGCCGCAGAAAGCGGGCATCACGCTGGGAGGAATACGCGTCGTCCCGGCGAACTGACAAGGATTCCTTGTCAGTCGCCCCGCACACCGTCTTACCCGAGCTCCGCACAACAATCGCCAGCTTCCCGTCTTCCGTCTGATAGACGAGGAACTGGCCGCTGGGCGGTGGAGATGGTTCGGCTTCGTTCATGGCTGCTCCTTCCCGCCCTCCAGGGATTGCTTGATGTGCCGGTCGAAATCCGACTCGAACAAACGGTCCTGCACGATCCGGTATTTCTCAAACTCACTTTCCGCAAAGGCCTTCGCCACCGCCTGGCTCACCTTGCCCGGATGATCGAGGATGTCCCGCTCGTTGAACTGGAGGAACGCATTCAGCTTCCCCGCCCAATCCTGCATCGTCATGGGGATGTTCCGCTCGGCCTGATCCTCGGCGTAGTCGAGATACATCGTCACAAAGCGATCCAGCGACTTCAGTTCCTTTTCGGTGAGATAGTTTTTCGCGACCACGACATCCGGCTTGAGGATTTTCCCGTGCGGCGCGTTCTTCCACGTCGTCAGGCCCATCTTTTCCTTTTGGCTGTCCGCGCGCTCCACGATCAGCTCGGCGGCGGTGTGGCCGTGGATGGCGAAATGCAATTTGTTCTGCACCGTGGCGAAAAACGTCTGCGTGGTTTCCGCCTCCGCGCTGTAATCCATCGCCGTGGCGTAGATGTCGGTGATCTTCTGGTAAAACCGCCGCTCGCTCGCCCGGATTTCGCGGATCTCCGCCAGCAGGTTATCGAAATACGCCTGGTTGAAGAACGCACCGTTCTTCAGCCGCTCCTTGTCCAGCACGTAGCCGCGGATGGCGAAATCCCGCAGCACGCCCGTGGCCCACTGGCGGAACTGGGTGGCGCGGGTGGAGTTCACCCGGAAGCCGACGGCGATGATCGCGTCGAGATTGTAAAACCCCGTCGCGTAATCCTTGCCGTCCTCGGCAGTATGTCGGAAATCCCGACACACTGCTTTTTCCTCCAGCTCACCAGTCTCGAAGATGTTTTTCAGATGCTCGGTGATGGTGCTGCGTCCCTTGTCGAACAGCACGGCGATCAACTTCTGCGTCAGCCAGACGGTTTCCTCCGCCACGCGCACTTCGATGCCGTCCTCGCCCGCCTGCCGGGTGAAGATGAGGAACTCGGCCGTGCTGTTGCGGATTTGGAGTTTCTTTTTTTGGCTCATGGCGGGTCTCCTAGAGTTCTCCGGTGAAGGCTTGGTGCAGCAGCGACTTCTTCAACGCCGCCAGCGCGGCGAGCTTCCGCTCGTAGAGGCGGGCGAGGCGTTGGGTTTCGATGGCGACGGTGGCGGGCGCGATGCCGATCCGTCCATTTACCCCAACGGGGTAAAATCCATGAGCCCAGGGTTGCCGAGTCCGCGAGGCTACCCTGGGTGAACGTGGAAAAATGTCATCAACCCCAACGGGGTTGTATCGGGCGGATGATGCGGCGGTGATGCAACCCCGTTGGGGTTGGGGAAAACAATGGGGCGCGGGACCCAGGGTAGCGCGCGGCGCGCAACCCTGGGCTGAAGGATGCAATCCCGTTGGGATTGAAGAGGGCGCGCGCGGTTTCATTTCACAGTGCCCCGGTGAAGGCTTGGTGCAGCAGCGACTTCTTCAACGCCTCCAGCGCGGAGTGCTTCCGCTCGTAGAGGCGGGCGAGGCGTTGGGTTTCTTCGCGGAGGTCTTCGAACTTGCTGACGATCTGCTCTTGAGTGGTGAGCGACTTCGGAAACGAAATCTCAATCAGCTTGAGGAGACTCGCCTTGATGCCCTGCACGGTCGCGCCCGTCCCTTTGGTGCGGATGCGTTGCTGCACCGGCTGGGAAATCAGGAGGTATTTTAAGAACGTGCTGTCGAGCCTCGCCGCGTTGGGCTGCATGATGATGATGCGCTGGGCGAAGGCCACCTTCTCGTCCGTGTCGAGCTGCGCCACATTCGCGAGCGGTGCTTCGGTCGTGAATAGCACGTCGCCCTTCTGCGGAATGCCGCGAGTCATCCAGCCTTTGTAGCTCGCGGCAGCGATGAACTCCATTGGCGTCTCTTGGAGGAAGCCCATCTTGACGTTCTTGGCCGTAATCAACCGGACGCCGCTCGCAGTCTTCACGGGAGTCTTGCCGCGATAGTCGATGAACTTGATTTCCGCGCCGATGGTCGTCTCCACCCACCCCGGGCCGCGCTGGGTGAAGACGGATTGGAGGTGGCTTTCGAAGAGGGCGCGGGCGTTTTGGAGGTTCTTTTCGGCGTTGGCTTTGGCGGTGG
>VFJQ01000136.1 GCA_009885995.1 Verrucomicrobiota bacterium | reverse complement strand
GTGGCCTGCCCCCGGTTTTTGATCCACTCGCTATGAGAGTTTTTCGTTGGTTTCGGGGTTTGGGTTGGTGGTGATTTGGTCGGTGGAAGGAGCGCAGCCTTGCGGCCGCCGGAGCGTAGCGGAGGCGGCCGCAAGGCTGCGCTGCGCGAACTCCACCGGGGTCTGGTAGTCCAGCGACGAGTGCGGTCGCTCGTGGTTGTGCCGCTGCCGGTGGTGCTTGCCGAGCACTTTTGCTTCCAGCACCGAGGCGAAGGCTTCCCGGTTCAGGAACTCGTCCCGGAAGCGGCTGTTGAAGCTTTCGCTGTAGGCGTTCTGCCACGGGCTCCCGGGCTTGATGTAGAGCGTCTTGAACCCGCGCCGCTCGATCCACTCCTGCACCGCCAGCGCCACGAACTCGGGGCCGTTGTCGCTGCGGATGAACTCCGGCGCGCTCCCACGTGCGAGCACGGCCTCGTCCAGAATGCGGATCACGTCCCTGGCTTCCATCCGCCGCTCGACCTCCAAGGCCACCAGTTCCCGGCTGAACTCATCGCAGATCGGCAGCCATTTGAGCCGCCGCCCATCCTCGGTCTGGTCAAAGACAAAGTCGTAGCTCCACACATGGTTGACCCGCTCGGCTCGCAGCATCTGCGTGCCGCTCTCGCTGCTCCCGAGCCGCTGCCGCTTGCGCTGCCGGCGCGGCACCTTGAGACCTTCCTGCCGCCACAGCCGCTGCACCCGCTTGGCGTTGATTTCCATCCCGGCCCGCCGCAGCAGCGCCGTGGCCATGCGGTAGCCCGCACGCGGATGTGCCGCCGAGATGCGCCGCAGCTCCGCGGCCAGCGCCGCGTCTTTGCCCCGCTTTCGCCCACGGTAACGTTGCGTGGCCCGCGGCTGGCGGATCGTGGTGCAGGCCCGGCGTTCGCTGACTTCCAGCTCCTGCCGCACATGCAGCACGGCTTGTCGTTTGCGCTCCGGGCCTACCATTTTCCCTCCGCCACCTCCTTGAGGATCGAAAGGTCCAGCGCCTGGTTCGCCACCAGTTTCTTGAGCTGTGCGTTTTCCTTCTCCAGCGCCTTGAGCCGCTTGACCGTCTCCTCCTTGGCTCCCCCGTATTCCTGCCGCCATCGGTGGTAGGTCGGCGGGCTGACTTCCAGTTTCTTGCACACGGCCTCCACGCTCTGGCCTCCGGCCAAAAGCGTGGCCGCTTCGCGCAGCTTCTTGATGATCTCTTCGGGTGTGTGTCGTTTGCGTTTCATGTTGAGAGTTCGGCGGCGCTCACGCGCCGCCAACTCTCATAGCGCTTGGATCAAAAACCGGGGGCAGGCCACTGGAGGCTGCGGCGTTGCTTGCTCATTCGCGCGCAGAGTGACGTGAAGAACCGGCACTTGCGAGCAATCGTGTGAGAATTCATCCCCTCGTTCCGCAGTTGCGCGAGCAGAGGGTCAGGAGAAAAAATCCTAAATGAGTGTGCGGAGTTCGATGAAGAGTGGCTGGCCATGCCACCCCAGTTGTCTCCGGTTTGATCGACCCTTGGGGCGGGTGCGAATTACCCTTTGCGCAGCGCCCTCGGTGCGCTTTCCTGCCGGCCCTTCGTTTGCCGAAATGAAAGTCGCTGATCTCCGCGGAATCCTTCAATACGTGCCCCGGTTCCGGGACCGCATCTTCGTGATCGCGGTGGACGGCGAGATCGCTGCGTCGCCGAATTTCGCGAACATCCTGCTCGATCTCGCGGTGCTGCGGTCGCTGAACATCAAGGTGATCCTCGTTCACGGCGCGGGATTCCAGATCGAGCAGCTCGCGGCCGAGCGGAAGGCGGCGATCAGCAGTGCGGACGGCACGGGCATCATCGACGACGCGACGCTCAAGCTGAGTCTCGAGGCCGCGACGAACGTGATGAACGAGATCATGCAGGGGCTCACTTCGGTGGACCTGCGCGCGGTTTACGCGAACGTCATCATCTCGCATCCGGCGGGCATCCTCGGCGGGGTCGATTACCAGCACCTCGGGCGCGTCGAGCGCGTGGACACGCAGGCGATCGAGCTTTTCCTGAATCAAGGGATCATCCCGCTGATCCCGCCGATTGGCTTCGATGGAGAAGGTCGCACCTTCCGCGTGAACAGCGACGCCGTCGCGGTGGAGGTCGCGGAAGCGATGCGCGCGATGAAGATCATCTACCTCACCGGCACGGACGGGCTCGTCGTCAGCGGCGAGATCGTGCGGCAGCTTTCGATCGGGGAAGCGGAGGAATTTGCGAAGAAGAAGCGCGCGCTTGTCGGTCCGAAACTGCTCTCAAAGCTCGAGCACGCCGCGCGCGCGTGTCGGCTGGGTGTGCCGCGCGTCCATCTGCTCAACGGCAACGTCAACGAGGCACTGCTGGCCGAGGTCTTCAGCCCCGATGGCATCGGCACGATGGTTTATTCGAACGAGTATCAGCAGATCCGGCGCGTCTTTAAGAAAGACGTGCGCGCAGTGATGACGCTGATCCGCCAGAGCGTGAACAGCGAAGAACTCGCTCGCCGCACGCGCAACGACATCCTCGCGCAGATCGACGACTACTGGGTGCTCGAGATCGATCGCAACCTCGTCGCTTGCGTGGCCGTGCATCTTTACCCTGAGCAGGCGAAGGCCGAACTCGCGTGCCTCTACGTTGCGAAATCCGCGGAAGGACAGGGCTACGGACGCAAGCTCATGGCCTTCGCCGAGCAGCTCGCTGCGGAGAAGGCCAGTAAGCACATCTTCGCGCTGAGCACGCAGGCATTTAACTACTTCCAACAAAAGGGCGGCTACGTGGAGGTCACGCCGGACGACCTGCCGCCGGAGCGGCGCAGGAAATACGATATCAGCGGTCGCAACTCGAAGGTGTTGCAAAAAGCAGTGACGCTGACGGTCGCCGCACCGACCCCGTAGGGCGCTCTCGCAACCGTCCGGAAACAGGCGATACTGCGGCATGAGCCGGACACGGACTGGTCGCAGGGCGTGAACGGCGATGCGCTGAGTCGTGCTCTTGATTCCTTTGCGCGCTCCGAATTGCCAGAGGCGTGCGATGTCTCCGCGGCACTCGACGTGGCGAAGCTGGCGCAGCCTGCGTAGGAAGCTCGGAGCGACACCGCGCGCGCCGCGGTGCGGGGAGGGTCGCATCGAACTGACGCGCTGGCTGCGCGAGCAGAGCGTCTCGGAGACGCGGCACCGGTATGGACAACTGAACGTGGTGTGATCGTGCGACTTGAGTCAGCTCTGCGCTCGACATGGGAGGGATCGGCGCGGAAAAAGACGGCATGTCTCAAACCCGTTCCGAAAAAGATTCGATGGGCACGATGGAAGTGCCGGCCGATGCGCTCTATGGCGCGTCGACGCAGCGCGCAGTGCTCAATTTCCCCGTCAGCGGCTACACCATCGGCCGCGAATTCATCCGTGCGCTCGGCTTGATCAAGTGGGCGGCAGCGGAGGCGAATCTCGAGTTGGGCAAGCTGGATGAGGCGAAGGTGACGTTGATCGCGAAGGCGGCGCAGGAGGTGATGGAGGGGATGCACGACAAGCAGTTCCCGGTGGACGTGTTCCAGACGGGGAGCGGGACTTCGACGAACATGAACATCAATGAGGTGATCGCGAACCGCTGCTCGCAGCTCGCGGGCGAGGCGGTGGGATCGAAGAAGCCGGTGCATCCGAACGATCACGTGAACATGGGGCAATCGAGCAATGACGTGATCCCGACGGCGATCCATGTGGCGGTGGGGGAGCGGCTGCGGAAGTATGTGGCACCGGCGTTGGAGCGGTTGCATGCGGCGCTGGAGAAGAAGTCGCTGGAGTTTTGGGATGTGATCAAGATTGGGCGCACGCACCTCATGGATGCGACGCCGGTGCGGCTGGGGCAGGAGTTCGGCGGTTACGCGAAGCAGATCGAGTATGCGCAATTGCGCGCGGGGAATGCGATCGCGGCGCTGGAGGAGTTGCCGATCGGCGGGACAGCGGTGGGGACGGGGCTGAACTGTCACCCGGACTTCGCGGGGATCGTGGTCCGGCATCTCGAGAACCAGACGGGCATCGCGTGGCGCGAGGCGCGGAATCACTTCGAGGCGCAGGCGGCGAAAGACGCGCTGGTGCAGGCGAGTGGGCAGCTCAAGACGATCGCGGTGTCGCTTTTCAAGATCGCGAGTGATCTCCGCTGGCTCGGGAGCGGGCCGCGCTGTGGCATCGGCGAGCTGCTGCTGCCAGAGACGCAGCCGGGGTCGTCGATCATGCCGGGGAAGGTGAACCCGGTGATTTGTGAGAGCGTGATGCAGGTGTGTGCGCGCGTTTTCGGCAACGACACGACAGTGACGTGGGCGGCGGCGAACGGGAACTTCGAGCTGAACGTGATGATGCCGGTGCTCGCGCACGCGATGCTGGAGAGTTGCCGGCTGATCGCGAATGTGTGCGAGGTCTTCCGCGAGAAGTGCATCGAGGGGCTGAAGGCGAACACGGAGCGGTGTGCGGAGTTGGTGGAATATTCGATGGCGATGGTGACGAGCCTGGCGCCAATCATCGGCTACGACAAAGCGGCGGAGATCGCGAAGGAGAGCGCGAAGACGGGGAAGACGGTGCGGGAAATTTGCCGCGAGAGGAACGTTTTGCCGGAGGCGGAACTCGCTGCGGCGCTCGATCCGTTTGCGATGACGAAGCCGGGTGGCGAGGGGAGCGCGGGCGGGTAGGTGCCCGCGGTGATTTGAGTGCCTGATTCTTAGCCGTTGAAATCGAAGGGTCGCTCCCTACACTGCGCGGCCGATGAAATTAGTGCGCTGGAAGCGCTTCACTTGGGATCTCACCAAACTGCCGACGCCAGCCCCAACGCTGGCGGAGCGGTATTGCATTCGGCCGGCGCTTCCGGATGACCGGGAGGCGGTGACGAGCCTGATCCTCGCGACGTTCACCCTGGATTCGGCGTGGGCGGATACGTTGGCGACGGTGAAGGAGTGGCTCAGTGCGCACATCGGGGCGGCGTTTGCGAATGAAGTGGCAGCGGCGGTGGTGATCACGCATGGGCAGCGAATCATCGCGGCGTCAGCGGTGACGACCGACCCGGATGCGGATACGAATCTCCTCTCGGGGCCGTGTGTTTCGATGGAGTATCGCAATCGCGGGCTAGGGACGGCACTCTTGTATCACACGCTGATGCAGTTGCGGCAGAGCGGGTTGGAGCACGCGAATGGGGTGACGAAATCGAACGTGGCGGTGGCGAAGTTCATGTATCCGAAGTTTGGGGCGATCGGGAACGATCACGAATTTGAACCGGCCTTGATCAGGACGTAGCGGCAATGCAGGGCACCATGGGATTCACATTCGATTCTTACGAGGTCGGGGATTTTTTCGATGAGATGTGGTCGGCACCGGGAGTGGTGCGTGGACATTATCAGGAGTTGCTGACGCGGATCGGGGAACTCGGCGGCGACGAGTTGCGACGCAGGACGCAGTTGGCGTCGCAGACGTTCCTCGAGCAGGGGGTGACGTTCACGGTGTATTCGGACAACGAGGGGACGGAGCGGATCATGCCGTTCGATCCCATCCCGCGGATCATCCCAGCGTCGGAGTGGGAGCATCTCGAGCGCGGGCTCACGCAGCGGATTACGGCGCTGAATCTTTTCCTAAAGGACATCTACCACGAGCAGCGGATCGTGAAGGAGGGTGTGGTGCCACGCGAGGTGGTGGAGAGCGCGAAGCACTTCCGGCCCGAGATGGTGGGCTACGACGTGCCGGGCGACGTATATATCCACATCTGCGGCACGGACCTGATTCGCGATCGGAACGGGGACTACTTCGTGCTAGAGGACAACGGGCGGTGCCCGAGCGGGGTGAGCTACGTGCTGGAGAATCGCGAGGTGATGAAGCGTGTTTTTCCACGGCTCTTCTCGAAGCAGAAGGTCCGGCCGGTGGGTCATTACGGGCAGGAGTTGCTGAACGTGCTGCGCTTCGTGGCGCCGAGGAATTGCCCGAATCCAGCGGAGCCGACGGTGGTGCTGCTGACGCCAGGGATCTTTAACTCGGCGTATTTCGAGCACTCATTCCTGGCGCGCTCGATGGGGATCGAGATCGTCGTGGGTGCGGATCTCGTGGTGAAGGACGACGTTGTCTTCATGAAGACGACGAAGGGGCTCAAGCGCGTGGACGTGATCTACCGGCGGATGGACGACGATTTTCTGGACTCCGAAGTTTTTCGGAAAGACTCGGTGCTCGGTGTGCCGGGAATCATGCGGGCATATCGCAACGGTAACGTGAACCTTGCAAACGCCGTCGGCACCGGGATCGCGGACGACAAGGTGATGTATTACTTCGTGCCGAAGATGGTGAAGTTTTATCTCGGTGAGGAGCCGCTGCTGCCGAACGTGCCGACGTATTTGTCGATGTTCGAGGCGGACCGGAAATACATTCTCGATCACATCCCGGAACTGGTGATCAAGAGCGCGAACGAGTCGGGCGGCTACGGGATGCTGATCGGGCCGCACGCGACGAAGGACGAGCACGAGAAGTTCCGGCAGGCGATCCTTGCGGACCCGCGCAATTACGTGGCGCAGCCGACGATCAGTCTCTCGCGCAGCCCGAGCGTGTGCGACGGTGCGATCGAAGGGCGGCACATCGATCTGCGGCCATACATCTTGTCCGGCGAAAAGATCACAATCATCCCCGGCGGGCTCACGCGTGTCGCGATGCGCAAGGGATCGCTCGTGGTGAACTCGTCGCAAGGTGGGGGAAGCAAGGACACGTGGATCGTGGAGGCGGAATGATCTTATGCTGAGCCGAGTCGCCGATTCACTCTACTGGCTGGCGCGCTACATGGAGCGGGTCGAAAACAGCGCACGCATCCTCGATGTGAACCTGCAGGTGACGCTCGATTCGGACGAGGCGGGTCCGGACGCCGAGAAACACGCGTGGCAGCCGATCTTGATGACGCTCGAGGACCAGAGTGTTTTCGGTTCGGTCCACAGGAACATCAATGCAGATAGCGTCTGTTCGTTCGTGACCTTTGCGAAGGAGAACCCGAGTTCCATTTGGTCTAGCCTCGCTGCGGCGCGGGAGAACGCTCGGACGGTGCGTGAATACATTTCAAGCGAGATGTGGGAGCGGATCAACGCGCTCTACTTGTGGTTGAAAGGTGCGGAAGTGCGGGACGTGGCAGGGAGCAGCGGCATCGACTTCTACCGGCAGGTCGTGGACATGTGTCATCAGTTTCATGGAACCACGGACCAGACGCTCACCCACGGTGAGGGCTGGGATTTCATCCAGGTCGGCAAATACATGGAACGGGCCGACAACGCTTCCCGCTTGCTCGACCTGAAGTATCACATCCTGCTTCCGCACGGAGAAGAGGTCGGCGGAAACGTGGACACGGTGCAGTGGCAGGCGGTATTGCGCTCGTGCAGCGCGTTTGAAGCGTTTCGTAAGATTTACCGTGGGCAGGTGACGCCTTGGAGCGTGGCCGAGTTCATTGTCCTGCACGATGAGTTCCCGCGGTCGGTGCGGTATTGTGTGGATGCGATGGATGAGGCGCTGCATCGGATCAGCGGATGCGATCGGGCGCATTTTGCGAATGAGGCTGAGCGCCTTTCCGGACGACTGTGTGCGGAAATGAACTACACGACGATCGACGAAGTTTTTCGCGCCGGGTTGCATGAATATCTGGACGGAATCCAGAGTCGGTTGATCGAAATTGCCGGGGCGATGCATCGGCAATATTGCGAGTGGTTGGACGGCTCAGCCTGAGGCACGCGGTCGGCAAGCCTCAGAAACGATAAGAAAGCAGGTCGATTCGGCGTTGATCGACAGCTCAAAAGCACATGGTGCGTGCGAAATTATGAGTTTTATAGAAATCGCGACGCGCGAGCATGACGGCTGCTAATTCAGAAACCATGATCACCCTGTCCAGCATGCCTTCCGAACTGGAGGCCGAACTTGACGATAATACCCCGGGTCCGGTCGCAGCACGGCCGGCCTGTTACTCGCTCACCATCTTTACTCAACGCTGGCGTGAGGTGCGTAGTTTCTACGTCGATCTCTTGGGCGCCGAAGTCCTCAGCGAGCGCACGGATCGCTACTGTGAGATGGATCTGGGCGGTGTGCCGCTGACCATTCGGATGGCCGAGCACGGCGAAGTCGTGAGTTACTTCCATCTCTACATCTCGATGCCAAACCGCGATGCTGTCCTCGGTGAGCTGCGCCGACGCGGCATCATCGTCACGTCGGTCGGCCCTTATACCAACTTTCGCGATCCCGAGGGTCGCGTGATCAAACTTTCGGCACAGAAGACGATCGTCTCCTGAGTCGCGGCTTATCCCGCGGGGTGGGTGGACCAGCGCATCCGCGCCACGGCCGCCCATCTCGCGAAGCCAGCGGATTCCCCCCCGGGCAATCGGCGGCATCTCTTTTCAGGGATGCCGCCGGTTGTTTTTCCGAGGTTGGCTCAGGGGATTTTAAGATGAACCGCTCCGTGGGTCGAATGCGGTTCAGATATTTTCGAGGGAATCTCGCCTCCACCTGCCATCAGTCCGATGCCAAGCCCCGCGAGAGGATACAGGAGTTTCTTTGGTGCTCGACTAAAGCTTGCCTTCAAACTCCACCAAGCGCTGCAGCGCTTCGAGGAACTCCTTAAACGCGCCAGCCGGAAGCATGATCGTGTCACGCCGTCCGCCCACGTCTTCGGTGATCTTCATGAAGCGCCCACGTTGGTTTTCCTTCAAATCCAGGAAGAAGATTTTCCGTTCAAACGCGATCTTTTCAGACGCGATCGGATCGGAGGGCATCCTCTCCCCAAGGCTCGAGTTCATCATATATGTGGCTTCTGACTGTGTTGTTGCCATGTCCACCATGGGCATGGCTTAGGAAGAGCGATGGTAGGACCGGCGTTCTACGGTGCAACTCAGAATGTAGAATTTCTGTTGCCACCCATTTCTTGAAATGCGCTGCGGCGATAGACCGAGGTTGATGAGGGAGGCAGAACTGTCGATAAAAGGCGACGCGCGATGCTGCTGCCCACTTCCCCTCAACCATCGACAATCAACGCCCCTGCGCGATACCTGCGTGTGTATTGGCTGATGCTGCGCAATTCGCTCATCCGGGAAATGACCTTCAAAGCGAATTTCATTGGGTGGCTGTTCGTTGAGTTGCTGTGGTTTGCAGGACAGATCATTTTTCTGGAAGTGCTTTTCAGCCACGTGGAGAGGTTGGGAGACTGGAGCAAATGGGAGTGTGTGCTGCTGGTGGGGACGCACCAGGTGATCGCGCAGGTTTTCCAGGCGTTCTTTTACGTGAATGTGGCGGAACTGCCCGATCTGGTGCGCACGGGGCGACTCGACCTGCTGCTCCTCCTGCCGATCGATTCGCAATTCGCGGTGTCGGTGCGGCGGTTTGGATTCGACAGCTTCGTCACATCTCTCGTCGGCTTCGTCATCGTTGGGTTTAGCCTGCGGCAACTCGGCATCGTGCCCGGTGTGGGGCAGATCGCGCTCTATCTCGGATGCTGTGCGCTCGGGCTTGGCGTTCATTACTCGCTGCTCTTTGTGCTCGCGACGCTGAGCATCTGGATCATCCGCGCGCAGGGACTCATCTTCGGCTACTACAATGTGTTCAACGTCGCTCGGTATCCGCGCGAAGTCTTCAGCGGGGTGTTTCGCTTCATCTTTAGCTGGATGATTCCGGTGATGCTCGTGTCGAACGTGCCTGCGCGGGTGCTGGCGCGGGGCTTCGAGAATCCGTGGCCCGGCATTCTGCACCTGGCCACTGCAACTGCGTTCGTCGTCGGTGCCACGCGAATGTATTGGCTCTTTGCTCTGCGCCGCTACAGCAGCGCGAGTTCGTAGGCTGGGATTTCATCGCCCGGAAAGATTCGTGTGCCCAAAACGCCACAACCTTTGAGTTGGGGAGGTCCATGTAGTGAAGCATCACCTGAACCCAGAGCGGGGACGAACATGGATGCAGTGAATCTTTTTCTTCGACAAACGGCTTGTGAATATCGGCATTTTCCACAAAGTGGGCGCGGGTGAAGCGGTAATATGAGCAAGCGCCGAAATAACGGTCGTGAGACCGGCAACGTAGCGCCAACGGCAGGAAACTGCCGTCTGACGAATAGGGGGATTATTGTTTTTTTAGGTTCTTGGAGTCAGTCAAACTTGTTGAAGTTGCCTCGGGAGGCGATCGGCAAGCCCAGAGCAGGGACAATTCTCACACCGTTTTTCGCAAGCCGCGGCGAGCGTCGTCGTGGGAGTTCTGTATCGTCAGCCTATCGGCTCATTCTACTCGACCGCAACGTAACGCGACTATGCTGCCGTTCTCTCCGCCAATTTCTAGATCATCGGACAGTCGCCGTTTTCCACACCCGAATCCCGCGACCGATCGACAACTCAGCGATCGAGCACATCGATCCGACCACAGTTCCATCTCAGTTCACACGCCGCACAACGCTCAACCGCATTGAGGCCGTTAGTCTCTCAAAATCTCAACTCAACACACACCCGTTATGAAAACCGATGACATCGTAGCCGATCCTAGCAAGGAAACGGAAATCAATGTGAGCGAAATTCTCAAAGGGAAGAAAGTTTCCATTGCCCCGGCGAAGGATCTCAACATTCACCGCGACGGCGAGCCGCCTGCTGACATTCAGTTCATTCCCGGCGGCATCGTGGTTACTTGGGAAGACAAATCCTCCATTGTCCTCGCGACCGAAGAAGGCGACGGAGTGAGAACGGTCAGCATAGCTGGGTCTGACGCTCAAGGAGACGTGCCTGACTACTTGCAATGGACGGCGAACCACACAGACAACCCACTTCCCTTTGCGCCCCTCCCGCCTTACGAGTTCCCGCTCCCCGAGCTCAAGATTGACGACGTCCTCCTCGTGACACCGGAGGAGGAAGAGGAGTCGTCCGAGGTCGTGGTGGAGCCTCTCTTAGCGCCTGCGGCTGCGCCGGATGGAGCGCCGTCGGTCGATGGCGCTTCGATCGCTGTGGATGAGGACGACCGTCCTGGTGGCAATGAAGGGGGCGACGGCGACCTGCCATCGAGCAATGTTTCGACAAGTGGCACGTTGTTGGGCTTGGACTTCGGATCGGATGGACCGGGCGATATCAAGCTGGGTGCCGTCGCCGACACGGGCCTTAGGACACTAGCGGGAAACATCGTCCACACGGAGTGGAACGGTTCCACCCATACGTTGACGGGTGTTGCGAACGGGACGGGGGTCGCCGTCTTCACTCTCCAGATCACTGATGTCGCGACCGGCGCGTATGAGTTTAAGCTGCTGACTCCGCTGCAACATGTCGTCCCAGGGACGGAAGACGATCTCGTCTTCAACGTCACGGTTACGGTTACGGATGCTGACGGCGATGCCGCGACTGGGAATATCAGTGTTTTGATCGACGACGACTCTCCGGTCGTCGGCGAGGTGACATTGGCCGTGGCGGTGGATGAAGATGGTTTGCCGGGCGGCAATCCGGGTGGTGTGGGCGACGTTGCGGGCGAAGCGCTGAGCGCGACGGGCAATGTGAGCGGGCTGTTCCAAGCCGGAGCGGATGGACCGTTCACCTATTCCTTGTTGACGAACTTTGCCGGTCTGCCTGCGTTGACAAGCGGCGGAGTGCCGGTGGCATTTGACGTAGCCGCCAACGTGCTAACGGCCCGTGCGGGTGGGACTCAGGTCTTTACGTTCAGTCTTGATGGGGCAACGGGCGCATTTGTATTCGCGCTCGCCAACAGGGTCGGCCACGCGGGCGGGTTGGATGAAAACGACGTGACGATTAGGTTGGGATCACTCATTCAGGCGGTCGATGGTGATGGCGACGTTGCGACGTCCAACAGCAGCGCGTTGACGATCACGGTCAACGACGACACGCCGACGGTGGGTCAGAACGCGACGGTGCAACTCGACGACGACGCGCTGGCCGGCGGTAACGCGGGCGGGACCGGCGATGACGCCGACGGGGTCGGCACCACCGGTATCCTGGCGCACAGTTTCGGCGCGGACGGCGGATCGATTGCGTTCACGACCGTGGGAGCGCCGGTCGGGTTTAGCTACGTGCATGGGCCGGGTGGATCGTTGCTTGTGCAGCAAGGGACGACGATGGTGCTGACGATCACGCTCGATGCTGCGACGGGCGCCTACACGGTGACGCAGAACGCGCCGATCGCGCATGTGGACGGGCTGGATGAGAACAACCAGGAGTTCACCCTCAACTACGTAGTGATCGATGGGGACAACGACACGGTCGCTGGCACGCTGACGATCGATGTCGACGACGACACGCCGATCGCGACGATCAACACCTTGGCCGGGACGGTGGATGAAGACGGAGTAACCGGCGGCATCGCGGGCGGGACGGGGGATGTGGCTGGGGAAGCGGTGGTGGCGACGGGGAACGTGAGCACGCTGTTTGCGAGCGGAGCGGATGCGCCGCTGACGTATGCCTTGAGCGCGAACACAGCCGGGCTGCCTGCGCTGAGCAGTGGCGGGGTGGCGGTGACCTACAGCGTGAGCGGCCACGTGCTGACGGCGAGTGCCGGGGCGGCGACGGTGTTCACGTTCAGCGTGAACGCGACGACGGGCGCGTATAACTTCACGCTGGTCGATCAGCTCGACCACGCGGCGGGCGGGGCGGAGAACGACCTGACGATCGCACTGGGGACG
>VFJQ01000075.1 GCA_009885995.1 Verrucomicrobiota bacterium | reverse complement strand
GGCTCACGCCCGTGGGCGATACATTGGCCAGCCTGGGGGAGGGCGTCAGCAGCGGCCCGAGCACGGCCGGGTTGTCCGCCGTCTCGATGGCCACGCGCAGATACTCGCCAACCTGCACGCCTTGCCGGCCGGAGAAGCCTTGGAGGTCCGTGACGATGGCGTCGCTAAATGCATCGCCCGTCAGCACGAATGGCGTCGAGAGATAGACGTTGTAAAGCGGGCTGTTGATGTCGCTAGAGAGCCGGTAGGCCCGCTGCGAGTTCACGTTCGGCTGCCGACCGCCGTCCACTCCAGCCGTGCCGGGCGACGCGGTCAAAATCACCGGCGCATGATTCTTCCCCCGCGGCGGGAGCCGCTTGCCGCGCCCGTCGGTGGCATCGATCGCCAGTTCGATGATGCGCCCCGCGTCGCCATTGAGCTCGAGCCGCACGTAGTTGTAACGCTCCGGCGGCGGAGGAGTCGCCAGCGCGCCGGGGAACTGCGCACCGAGGCTGCTGAGCCGCGACGGGAAGAGGAATTCCTGCACGGCAGCCTGGCTCAGCACGTTCTGCTTGGGGGTCTCGTCCTGCTGTGTGAAGTCGAACACGTTCAGCAACGGCGTGGCGACGATCCGCAGGATCGAGATCGGCGGCGGCAGCAACACCCGCTGAAGTTTTCCGTCCACGATCCCGGTGAGATGAAACGTAGTGACACCGAGGTTGCGACCCAGCGATCCCACCTTGGCCGAGAGGATAATCGCGGGCGAAGCGGCGGTCAGGTTGGAGAGGAGCGCGTTGTCCACCAGCTTTGCCTTGGAGATGACGAAGGTCGTCGAACCGGTCGCGGCGATGTAGTTCCCGCCCGACTTGCTCAGGTGCAGGATGCTCGTGGTGCCCGGCGGGAATTGCACCGACTCGACGATCTGCGGCGAGAGCGGATTGGTGATGATGTCGTAGATCAGCAGCGTGTTGCCCGCGGCCACGATCGCCGCCAGCGCCACCGTCTTCGGCCCGGTCGGTGTCGAGACGCGCACGTCGCGGTCGATGATCACCCGAAACGGACTGGTGCCGGCGGGGAAGACAACGCCGCCGGGATCGCCCTGCGCACCGAGTCCGATGATGTCGCCGCCGAGCAGCACCGTCTGGTAACGCGAGAGCTCGCCGGCCTTGATCGCCCGCAGCACGACGCACAACGTCGCCGTCTCGCTGTCGATGTCGAAGTCGTTAAGGAACGTGTCCTGCGCGAGCGGGATCGTGAGCGTGAGCCCGGGGACTTGGTTGCGCGAAGGCTTGGGAAGCTGGTCGCCCGGATCCACGTAGTCGCCATCGCTGAGCAGGTCCGTCCCGGCAAACTCGGCGCCAGCGGCGGCAAATTCCCCCGCCAGCAGGTTCGAGCCGAGGATGAACGCCTGGAGATTGATCGTCTGGATGAACGGCTGGCCGGCCGTGTTCACCGCCGCGTAAATCACGCCCCGGTCCACCTCCATCTTCGTGATGTTCGCCGCGAAGTCCACATTCACGAGCGACGCCGCCACGCGCGATGGGTTCGCCGGGTCTGTGATGTCCACCACCCACATCCACGTGCCGATCTGCTCATCGCCGAGCAGGCCGCCGGCCACGACCGCGAGCGTCTTTTTCTCCGGCGCCATCGAGGGATGCCGGCGAAACTCGTAGTTCTCCACCAGGGCCAGCGTCCGCGGAAACGGCGGCAAGCTCAGGCTGCCCTCAGCCTCCACCGGCTGCAGATCGATTCCCTGGCGAAAGATCGCGATCCGCCCATCATCCGCCCCGATCCGCTCGATCACCACGCTGCGCGATCCCGCATCGGCGACCGCCGCGACCACGCCCACGGTGTTGAAGGTCTTCGTGAGCGTCGGGGCCGTGCGATAGACTTCCGTGTGCGGGACGAGCGCGTTCCCCGAAAGGTCCACGACCGCGGAGGTGAAGATGAGCGTGATCTCTTCGCCGGGCATCGCGGCGGAGAGCTTCACGCGCGCACTGAGTTGGTCCGGGCTCAGGTCCACCGTCGTCTCCAGCGCACTGGAGATCGAGCCCGTCGCCAGGACGCTGTCATTGGCCTCGATGCTGAGGCTGATCGCTTCGCTGAAATTGACCAGGATGTCCTCGCCGACCGTCACCGTCGCACCGCCGCCGGGGACGACCGACAGCACCGTGGGCTGCGTCGAGTCGTTGGGATCGGTCGGCGTGATATTGCCCGGCGGCTGAGGCGGCGCGGGACGAAACTCCAGCGGAAAAATGAACTCGCGCGTGTTCCCCGCGGCGTCGCCGACATTTACTTTCAGGAACACCTTCGCCGGTTTCTTGACCCGGAACTCGAACTCGGTGCGCACGCCAGTGGTGCCGAGCGGCAGCGTCAGGTGCTGCCGGAAACTGACATCGGCATTCTCGAGCGGCAGCCCGTCGAGCAGCGAACGCGAGCACTTCGTATTCGCCGGCGCGCCGGGCGGACAGCGCACCCAGTCCGCCGCGAGGATCTGCGGCGCAGTCATGTTGTCGAACGACTGGACGAACACCGACACGAGCTGGTCCACCGGCAGGTAGCCCGGCGCATCAAGGGTCGAGAACGGCGCGAGCGTGTCGCTTTGCCCGGCGCCATCCACCGGCTTGAAAAAGGCGACATTGGCGAGCCGCACTTCCGCACCGACGCCGGGGATGCCGCCGGTGATCGCGACTCCCCTCGCGACCTGGTTCGGGAATCGAAAGCTGAACGCCTGCATCCCTACGGCTTCGAGCGAGCCCTGGATCGGCACCTGGATGGCATAGAAGCCGTTCCGATTTGCCCGCACCGAAAAAGCGCCCCGGCTCAAGCCCGAGGTCGAGTCTTGCGACCCCGCCGAGACGATCGCGCCTTCGATCAGTTGGAAGTTGGTGGGGCCAGTTCCCACACGGTTGAACACCTTGCTGCCCGCATACTCCGCAGGCGTCGTCCCCTCGGGCACCGCGACCACATTCCCGGTGATCACGGCGATCGACTTCGTCACGTAAAAGAGCATGAACGGCACGACGGCGGATGCTGCGCCCGGCAGCGGAGGCACCACGCCGCCGAAGGGCGGCGATGCCGTGCGCACCTTGCCGTCGGCGAAGGTCGCCTTGTCCACGACGTTGAAAATCGGAGTGCCGTTGAAGCTGTCGGGCTGTGCGACCGTGAAGCTGGCGTCCTCGGGCGCCATGCCCGGCGGCAGATTCAGGCTGCCCGCGTCCACCGGGAACGACAGATCCACCGACTTCTTCAATTCCCCTTCGGCGGTGAGTCGCACCCCGGCGAGCAACTGGGTGTCCTGCGGAATCTCTCCCTGCACTGACGCCAGCAACTCCGCCAGCCCGACGCTTTCCAACTTGAACACCGCGCGCTCGCCGACCGTCTCCGGCTCAATGATCACCTGCACCGGCCCGCCGTCGCTCTGGGCCTCGAGAATGCCGCCGGCGCGATACAAGCCGACGCGCCCGTCGTCGAAGAGTTGCCGCGCCGCCGGCACGTTCACCCGGGTGCCGTTCGCATTGACGAACGTCATCGAGATCAGGTCCGCCGCATCCGCGCGAATGTGCGAGACGAAGCTGCCATCCGCTTTCGACAGCACGGTCGCGGTCTCGCTCGTCGCTTCGTTCACGAGGATCACTGCGACACTCGGATCGGCGACGCCCGCGGTGCCCTGCACGACCACGATGTCTTTGTCCCTCGCCGGGTTGTAGCCGATGAGCGCCTCGGCCGGAACGTTCGCCGCGCCAGGTTCGTAAATGACGAGCTGCGCGGCGGCATCGCGCGGCGCGTCGGGCGCGGTGGTGAAGGTGAAGACGCGGTCGCCTTCGATCGCGAGGCCGGTCGCGTCCTTGAGGGCGGCGGAGACTTCGATGGAGTGCGCGGCGTTGGCTGCGAGCGGGTTGGCGGGCAGCAGCGTGGCGACGGTGCCGGAGAGATTCAGCGAGAGCGACGCGGGCACGGCGGCGCTCGTCGAGTCGCGCAGCACGACGCCGTCGCCGCCGAAGCTCGCCGTCGTCACCGGTTCGGTGAAAGTGATGATGATCGGTGTGACACGGCGGACGTTGGTTGCGTTGTTTGCGGGATCGACGCTCGCGACACGCGGGCCGGTCGGCGCGGCGGAGAGATTCGCGGTCTGCGGCTGTGCGGGGTCGGAAACGGTGACGCTGGCGAAACCCTGGTTGCCGTCGCGCGGATCGGTGAGCGCGATCTGCGTCGTGCCGACGGGAGCGAGCGTCGTGTAGCTGCCGTCGGCCGTGGAGAAGACAAGCCACGGCTGACCCGCGGCACGCACCGCGAGCCCCGCGGCGGGCTGGCCGTCGGTGCCGCGCGCGATGCCCTGCACGAGCGCCTGCGGGCCGGGCACCGCGAGGAGCACGTAGTCGCCGGGGCCGGTCGCGCCCGGCAGCCGCGGGCCGGTCGCCGGCTCGGCGCTCGTGAGCTGGCCGGTGGCGTCGCTGGTGAAGCGCTCGAGCGGCGTGATGCCGAGCTGCGTGCCGTCGCTCACGACGAGGCCGAGCACGTAGAACCCGTTCGGCGCGGCGGGATCGAATGCGAACCCGATCCGCGTGCCCGGCGCGAGCGCGCCGATGTTCAACGCGAATGCTTTCACCGGCGCGACGCCGGTGAATCCCGCGAAGCCCGCCGGGTCGAGCGTGCCGATCTCCGCCGCCTGCGCGGCGGTCACCGCGCTCGGCGGAACCGTCGCGCGCACGCCGCCCTGGCCGAGCGCGCCGCCGGTCGCATCGATCACGCCGCCGGCGAATGCGGCCGGCGCGAGGATTTCGCTGCGCACGATCGCCTGCGCGAGTTCTTGCGGCCCGAAGAGAAGCCGTGGGCGCAGCGGGAAATCAGCGCCGAATCCGCCGGGCCGCTGATACGCGAAGACCGTCGTGTCGTAGTCCGGTGCGCGCGCCTTGCCGCCGTTCGCGAGATCGTAGCTCTCGGTGACGCGCGTGCGGAAAAACTGCCCGCTCGGCGCGGAGGCAGGGTTCGTGAACGCCACGCGCGCGCTGGCCGTGACCTGCGCCGCGTCGCGGCTCGCGGCGGAGACTGCGGGCGTGACCGTTCCCGTCGCCGTGACGCCGCTGAGATCCGCCGGTGCCGTCGTGCCCGCGAGCGGCTGCCCGGCGACCGCGGCGGGCGGCGCCGCGGCTCCGAGATCCGGCAGCACGAGCGCGAATGTGCCGCTCGACGCCACGGGCACGCTGGTGCCAGCGACCAGTTCGATCACGTCCCACCGCAACTCCGCGGCGTTGAAGCGCACGAGCGCCGCGTCTTCTCCCGCGGGAATCGGCCCGCGCAATGTGAGCGTCGCCGTGCCCGGCGCGGCCGGTTCGATCGTGCTTTGAAAATGGAATTGCGCGAGCGGGCTCCAGCCGGCGGGAAGCGGGAATGGCAGGCCCTGCGTGTTCAGCGCGGTGAGCGCCGCCTCGACCGGCTGCGGGAACGCCTCGGCAGGGAAAGTGAGCGCGACGCCGGGCGCGGCGAAGGCCGTGTCGTTGAGCGGCGAGGTGGTCGTCGGCGTCGTGCGACGCGCGAGCCACGGGTTCGGCACGAGCGCGACATTGCCCGTCGTGAGCGCGCCGCTGCGCCACACGTCGAGATGGCCGGGCTTGGAAAACTTCCACACGTAAGCACCCACACCGCGCCCGAGTGAAGTGAAGCCCGAAGTGGGATGCGCAGCGAAACTCTGCGCCGCGCCATCAAGCGTCTCCTCGACCGTCACGCCGCCGAGCGGCAGCCCCGCGCCATCGAGCGCACGCACCCGCGCGAGCGCGAACGCCGCGGCGGGCGACACGGCCACCGGCACGCGCGCGACCTTTTGCGCGCCGCGCGCGTCGCGCACGGTGAGCACCGCCTCGTAGGCTCCGGGCGTGGCGTAGGCGTGGCTCGGGGCGGCTCCGGTCGCGGTCGCGCCGTCGCCGAAGTCCCACATGAACGTGACCGCATCGCCGTCGGGATCGGTCGAAGCCGCTGCATTGAAACCGATCTGCTGCCCGGCTTGCGCGGCGTATGGACCACCCACGTTCGCGACGGGGTCGCTGTTCAACTCCGCGAAGGTGCGCACCGCATACGTCACGCGCGCGCCGGCCGCCGGTGTGAAGCGCAGCGTGAACGTAACGCTCGCACCCGCCGCGAGCGAGTCGCCTGGGTTCGCCGAGCTGAGGTCGAAGACGAACGTGCCCGGTCCGCCTTGCGCACCGGGCACGAGCAACCCGGCGAGCGTGCCGCTCTGCGCGGTGAAATCGACGGCCGCCGTGATCGGCTCGCCGAGCGCGCGGTCGCCGATGTTCTTCAGCGTCACCTCGACGGTCGAAGTGATGCGGCTCGTCGCGCGATCGAGCGTGGACTTCGCGCCGGCGCTCGTCACCTGCACTCGCGTGCTCACATCCACCGGCGCGGCGATTGCGGCGACGGCGAATGCGAGCAGGCAGAGGAGCGGTTTCATTCTATGGTTCCAAGGTGAACGGCGGATCGTGCGCGACGACGCCCGCCGCGCCGGTCAGCGTGCGGCGGATGACGAAGACCGCGGTGGCCGGCGGGATCGGCACCGCATCGGCGACGACGCGGCCTTTGCGCCAGTTGGTGCCATTGTGCGTGTAGGTGAAGGCGCGGAGCCTGACCGGATCCCAGACCTGCACCGAGTCGCGCTTCGTCCAGCCCGGCAGCGTTTGGAAGTTCGACGCGCTCAGCGGCAGTGCCGCGGGGAAACGCTGCGCGACGAAGAACTTTCCCTTCGCGCCGATCAGCGTGCGCTGCGGCCCCGTGGGCACCTGGCCGGAGAACGTGAACGTGAGTGGTAACGTGCCGCGGAGTGCGCGACGGAAGATGCTGAAACCTTCATCCGGGAAGATCAGCACCGCGTTGGCATCGGTGCGGGGTTGGCCGCGGGGCGGTCGCTTCGCCGACTTCCAGCCCGTGCTGTCGTGGAAAAAACTGTCGAAGGTTCTGCCGTTCCACAGGCGCACCGCGTCGGCCCTGCCCGGCGCGAGGTTGTTTTGCAGCGGAGTCGTCGCGATGCCGAACGCCGAACCGATCGTGGCGAGCGGCGCGATCTCGTAGCGGTCGCCGTCGGCGACCAGCGTCGTGAGATCTTCGCCGGGCGCGTCGAGCGTGAGCTGCGTCGTGGTGTGCGCGGTGATCGCAAACACGCGCCCCGCGCGCGCGCCGGTCGTGAGTCGGACGTGGTGTGGCGTGGTCGTCCACTGCGCGGTGGTCCACACCGCCGCGGAGTCGTCGAGCGTCACCACGCCGCGCGCCGTCACGCTGCCCGCGTCATCTGCTGGCGGCACGAACGGGTTCGCCGCCGGCCACGTCTTCCTTTTCGGGATGGTGATCTGCAAATACCCCGCCGGCGTGCCCGCGCCGCCGAACGCGCGCAGCCGATAGAAGCGCTGCGCGGCCGTCGCGCCCGCGTCGTCCACGCTCGCCTCCGCGCCCGTGCCGGCGACATCCGCGCCCACCGCTGTCCAGCCCGTCGCGGCGAGCAGCGCATTCGCCTCGAGCGTGTAACTCACGCCCGCGACCGTCGGAAAGCGCACCATCGCTCCCGCGGCGTTTTTTTCGACCGCCTGGATGCGCAGCACCGCGAGCAGCGCCGGCGGGCTGGCGCTCGTGCCAAACTCGTCGCTCGCCGCGAGCGTGTATGCACCCGCGTCGCCGAGCCGCACGTTGGTTAGCGCCAGCGTGGCCGCGGTCGCGCCGGGGATCGCATTGCCGTTGAAGCGCCATTGAAACGACACGGTGCGCTCGCTCCTCACCGTGGCGGTGAAGGACACGTCGCTGCCTTCCGCCGCGCCGATGCTCTGCGGCAGCGTGGTGAAGGCGGGTGCGGTGTTGAGCACCACGTTGTCGATCGCGACCGCGCTGTCGTTATCGGTCGTGTTCAGCTCGCGCAGATCGAAGACCGGCACGAGGAAGCCGTGCGTGCTGTTGAAAGTGAGCGTGAACTTCACCCAGTCCGCGCCCTTGCTGCTCGCGCCGAGCGTGCCGTTCACGTTGAATGCGCCCGTCGAGTCGAGATCGAACAACGCGAGCGAATCCGCGAACACTCCGCCCGGCACGTCGAGCGCGGCGAGGCTGTCGGCGAAATAGATCGACGCGAAGAACGTGTCCGCCACCGCCCCGTCCGGCACCGTGGCCGAGAGCGCACCGCGAAAGTCGAACGACAACGTGAACGCGCCGCTCGCTGCCGCGACCGGCTGATAAAGCAGCGAGCGCGTTGCTCCCGAATCCGTGAGCACCGCAATCCCGCTCGACGGCACTGCGCTCCCGCTCGTGGACCACGAGTCCAGCCCGCTGTCGAAGGTGCCGTTATCCACCACCGCCGCGTCGGCGCGTATCTCTGCCGCCGTGAGGATCATCGCAGCGAACACCCACCAGCACCATACGCGCGGAAACCGCAAGCCCGCTTGTATCCATCCACACGCGAAACCACTACTCCATACAATCCGTAACGATGGAAAGTAGATGTTTTGGAGAGGAATGTGAGAGGCAGTGATCATCGCTCTAAACCCGTTCGCCAAAACGAGCCGTCCACGGCTTACGAAGTTCGTCAGCTGACTCAAGATAAATACACCTCGGGTTTTGAGTCGGCGTTGGAACGCCGCCCGAATCGCGAAGCCGCGGGAAAGCGCGAATCGAATATTCAAGGAAATCTATTCACAAGATCGTCTCCACACTTGGTTTGGGCGACAATCACTCAAATCCCATGAGGAAATGTTTTTTGAACCTTACACTTTTTGCACGGCCATCCACACCCTCCGTGCAGGCTGGCGTGCGCTCCCAAGCCTGATAAACGCAGGCTTCGCGGTCATTACAGCGGCGGACATACGGCAAAACGAGGCTGGTGGAAAAAGTGGATTTCGCACGGTCCGGCGTGAAATGCGACAACCTCGGCGTGTGGGGTTCAACGGCGGGAATCGAGGCGAGGCTCGATGTCCTTCCATACCATTTTACTACGTTGTAACGCGACAACGTGATCACGTTGCAACGTCACTCGGCGTGTGATGGCGCGGGCAGATTGAGCTGCGCGTGGAGTGTTTCGAGGTCGTCTTCGGTCAGCGCGACGATGGTGTTGTGCCCGATCTCGCCGCAGGGCCGAATGACGCCAGCAGCCACGGCCTTCCTCATCCGCGATGCCGGAAGATTCAGTCTGCGGGCGAGTTCGCTCAGGCTCATCACGTGGGTGTCGTAGCGGGATTTGGCGATGCAGATGCTCATGTGACAATATGCTCTCGTGAGAACGTCAACACGGCGTCCGCTCAGCGACGCGCTGGATGAGTCGCTCGACGTTGGGTGCGGTGATCTGCGCGCTCGTGAGGCGCACGACGTTCCAGCCGGCGAGGAACGCTTCGAGGTATTTTTCGGCGTCGGCGATGAAGCCCGCAGCGCGATTGTGCCGACCGCCGCCGGCGAGGTAGATGCCGCCCTCGATCTCGATGAGCGTGCGGCTCTCGATGTGGGCGAAGTCTGCGCGCCATTTGCGCTCGGGGTGGAACCGAAACTCCTGCGCCAACTCGGGGCCGCCGAGCGACCGCCAGTAAAGCGCGAACTTAGCTTCGAGGCGCGAGGACGGAGTCTTTGGGCGGTAGCGGAGGCGTGGCATGGCCTGCGCCGCGCGTCAAAAGGCCGCAGACGGCGTTCCGGCGCGCAGACGGGGCCACCCCCACCTACAATAGCTTCTGCTGGCGTGGGTCTTCGATCTCGCTCTCGATCTCGTCGCTGATGGTCTTGGCGATGCGGCACGTCACCTTCAACTTCGTCGGCTGCGCGCCGCGGTCGAAGGTGGCTTTGAACGCGATGCCGAATTTGCCGTCGTCATCGGCGGCGCCCTCGGCTTCGTGCCAATGCGCGCTGAGCAGGTCGCGGATGTGATCGAGGGCTTTCTGTTGTTCGAGGTCTTGGATGTCGGTGGTCATAGTTCGTCGGTGATGTCGATGATGGGCTGGAGATCGCGCTTGAGCGCGGCGCGCTGCTCCTTGGTCGCTCTCTTGAGGAAGCCATCGGCGCGCATCCGGCTCCACCAGCCGACGAGCCGGTTCACAAACGGGATGTGGTTCAGAATGCCGGCGTCCGCGGGATCGGCTTGCAATTCTTCGGCGGTCACCACGCGACCGACCTCGATGGAGCGCCGCAAGCGCCGCGCGCTCATCCGCCGACCGGCCTCGTTCTCGGCCAGGGTGGTGGCGATCCACTGCCGTTGATCCACTTCATCAAGCCGGGCGACGGCGCGATGGTGCTCGAAGGAGAGCAGTTCGTGGCGCACCGAACGGGGCACATTGCGCGCGACGTAGGCGAAGTTTTGCAGCGTGGCGATGTCGAGCCGGGTGGCGAGCAGCGCGGCCTCGTAGCGCTCGTGCGGAACTTTTGCCGGCATGTGCTCGAATCCCGGCAGCGCACGCTGCGGCGAGAAGCGTTCGCCGAAGATGAGCCAGTCGCCGATGGCGAATCCGAGCGCGAGCGCGGCGTCGCCGAGACGCGGTGAGAATTCGTTCCACTCGTCGAACGTGAGGTCGTCAGCGATCTCCAGCCCCAGCGTGCTGAAGCGGGCTTTAGGTGTGATGGTTTCCAAATCGTTCATGCTGTTGGCGGGTTGAGAGCTGGGCGGCCTGATACGCGCGGCGGGCTGTCAAAGAGCGCATGGCTCGCGACGGCTCGAGGTTCAGCTTTTCGATGAGTTCCACGCAGCGTTTGCTCACCGCCGCGCGGGTGACGCAGTGCCGGCGCGCGATGCCGGTCATGGTGCCGCCGAGGTAGGAAAAGCCGGTGGCGAGCGCGAGGCACTCCAGGCTCAGCCGCGCGTTGCGCTCCGCGAGCAGCTCGCCGAGAAGGCGGCGCAGGATGTCGAGCACCGCTTCGTTCTCGATGGCGGGAAGCTGGAGCCGCGCGGCCTCGTCTTCGAGCGGCAGCACGGCAGGCTCGGACGCTTCGGAAAATTCGGCCGGGTCGGTGTCGCCCCAGCCGAAACCGTCCGCCTCGATCAACGGCTCGGCCAGACCCAACTTCGCCAGGCTGCGCTGTTCCTCCGGCGGACGCGAGGCGACCCACACGCGGTATTCGCGCTCATGAGCCTCGTCCTTGCGTGTCTGCCGTTTGGCGTAGTCGTCAGCCACGGCGGACCTCCTTTTCTGATGCGCCGCTGCAGGTGCTGCAAAAATCCCCGGAACCCCCGAAGGGGGGTTCCGGGGAGGGAGTTTTTGCAGCAGTGCCCTGCCAGCTTGTGAATGGTTGCAGCGGCACTTGCAGCATTCTTGCAGCAGTGCTGTATCCCTCTGTAAAAGCGCCACTTGTGGACGCTTCCAATTCTTGCAGCGGTTGCAGCGGATTGTTGCAGCGGGCCTTGGTAGGCGTGGTTGCTGCAAAAAGTGCTGCAAGTATTGCAGCAGCCACGTTGGCGGTGGCTGTCTTCTTGAATTCTTTCCAGTAGCTCCAGACTGAGCGGGTCGAAATGCCGAGACGCGTGGCGATCTCTTTCTCGTGCTTGCGCGAAACTTCGCCGCCGAAATCCGCGAGCACTTGCTGAAACGCGGTGGCATCGAACGCGGAGTCGCGACCCGGTTCGCTGGCCGGCTTGTAGCGGCCCGGCTTTCCCTCGGTGACCGGTGAGATGCACTGCTCCCAGCAGATGCCTTCGTGGCCGGAGTGGCGGAGAAAGATGGTGTCCGCCGGATCACCGTTCACGTCGCGGAGGCCCGCGCGCTTGCGGCGCTTGGTCATGCTGAGCTGAAAGGTCGGTGGCTGACCCTCCGGCGTTTTCACGCGCAGCAGCACGGCGGTTTCGCGCGACCAGTTCACGAGCGCGGAGCTGCCGAGGCCGCTGTAGGCGAGATCGCTCGCGGTCCAGTGTTCCGTGGCCTTGGGGTCTTTGGACGGCTTGCCCGTGTGATGCAGCAGGCACCAGATGACGCCCGTCTCAATCGCGATGGCGTTGAGCCGGTTGCAGCAAAACTCCGCGATGACGCGCTGCTCGCTGATGTCGTCGCCGATGTAGTTGAGCAGCGGATCGGCCCACGCCATGTCCGGCTGGTGTCGCTGGACGAGCCGCCGGGCGAGACTGGTGAAACCTTCGCCGGTGTGCGTCGTGTCGCGGTAGATGATGATGCGGTCTTCGAGCAGGCGCTCCTGCTCAGCCGTGAGCTTCATTCCGTCGCGCACGCCCTGATACATTTCCGCGAGATCGCCCGCGTCGTTCTCCGCCTGGATGAGCAACGAACGCAGCGGACGCTCCGGCAAAATGTTGAAAGCGGGCAGACCGAGCGCCCACAGGATCATGAGCTGCATGCAGAGCGAAGATTTGCCGACGCCGGACTGGCCCACGATGACGAGCGAACTGCCGCGACAGAGCCAGCGATTGCCGAGGACGTTGTTCGGATCGTGGGACGTGTCGTAGGCCGTGAGCTGCGATACGCGCAGCGGCTCGGCCAGTTCGTCGGCGAGCTGGTTTGTTTCCCATTCGTCCCACGACCCGGCGCCGAGCTTGAGCGCGAGGAGACGCTGCACGCGGACCTCGCCGTCCACGCTGCGGCGCCCGTTGGGACAGCGCGACAGGCGGGACGGATTTTTGTTTTGCTTGTCGAGCGAGCAGCCGGAGAACAGCGCCCAGACGGTCTCGACGCGGCGGCGATATTCCGCCGCGTCGGGAGCGTCCACGCGCACCCAGGCGTGCAGGGACTTGTTGCCGGAATCAATGACTGCGGACACCGGCAGTCCGCTTCCGAGAATCACGCCGAACTGCCGATCCTTCGGAATGATCGCACCGGCTTCATCGCGGTCGAACTCGACGAGCGCATGGCGGAAGGCAGCAACGTGCTCGTTCTTCGCGCCGCCCTCCTGCATCGGGTTGATGCGGATGAAGAGGCCGAGCGTCGTGGTGAAACACCGCTCGATGCCGCCCTTCGCTTTCGCGCGCGCCTTCCACTCCTCACGCGGCAGAGTCACGCCACGGGTCGGCACGACTTCGCCCTCGTCGTTTTCTGTCGCCGGAGCGATGGCCACGAATTCATCGGACTGAAAGCATTGATCGAGGAGTTGCATGAATCCGTCCTCCAGGGGTTCAGGCAGTGCCGCCGTTGTGGCGGTGACGGGACGTGGTGATGGTGCTTTCGCTGACAGCGAGGTGACACACGCGGCCGGCGGCGCGCCTCCGCGAACCACTGGCTCGCGGGGCTGCTGCGAATAAGCCGACTCGATGGCGTGCCGTGTTTCCGCTTCGCTGAGCCCATCGGCCGCCGCGCGCGGCAGGAGCTGCGCATCCGCCTCGTCGCGCCGATAGCCCGCGTCGCGGAACTGGCACGCGGCGTCGAACAGCTCGCCATTGCGGCTGCCTTCCGCCGCGCCCGCGGCGAGGTAGTCGAGCGTCTTGCGCGGCAGCACGGGTCGCGGTGCGCTGGCCCGGTAGCGTCTCATGCGGCAGCGGGTTCATGGCGTTTGTTGCCCCAGCGCTGATCAAGAAAGGCGCTGGCCTCCGTGAACGTGGCGAGTTCCGGGTGCGGGTGATCGAACTTGCGCAGCCAGCGCACTTGCTTGGGCGTGGCGAGGCCGAGATCGCGACGCAGGAAGAGCTTGTCGAGAATCGCCGCCGCGTGGCCCTTGCAGAAGATGGTGGCGGGATCGAAGCCGCACTTTGCCAGCAACTGGGATTGCGGTTCGGAAACCGCATGGAAATGCCAGTCCATCGTGGGTGTGAATTCGGCGAGGGCGGCGGCGTTGAGGGCGAGCGCGAACTCGATGGGATCGAACGTGCGCGCGCTGCGGTGTTTGTTCGCTGCGAGGCGCTGGCGTAGCACCGCCGCGCGATCGGCAGCCACTTTTTCCTTCGCGTCCTCGAGATCGCCTTCGATCCCGAGCGCCTCGGTGATCGCGTCGGCTTCGTCCGTATCACCGGCGATGAGATGCCCGGGCCGGATGAGCGAGTGCTGTTCGCTCATCCACAGAAAATCGAGGACGAGCAGATGATCTTTGTTCGGGCAAAGCCGTGTGCCGCGACCGACGATCTGACTGTAAAGCGAACGCACTTTCGTCGGGCGCAGGCACACCACGCAATCAATGCTCGGCTCGTCGTAACCTTCGGTCAGCAGCATGGCGTTACTGAGCACGCGCGTTTCGCCACGGCTGAATCGGGCGAGGATTTCCGCACGATCGGGCGATTGCCCGTCCACATGCCCGG
>VFJQ01000128.1 GCA_009885995.1 Verrucomicrobiota bacterium | reverse complement strand
TGCGAGGGCTTCGATGGGGTGGTGGCGATCGGCGGCTGCGACAAGAACATGCCCGGCTGCCTCATCGCGTTGGCGCGGCTGAACCGGCCCGGGATTTTTGTCTATGGCGGCACGATCCTGCCCGGCTGCATCACCGGCGAACTCGCCGCGCGGCGGCTGCGCAAGGACCAGGCCGAGCGCATCGCGGACAAGAAGCTGGACATCGTGAGCTGCTTCGAGGCGGTGGGAAAATACGCGAGCGGCGGTATCGATGATCGGGAGCTGGCCTTGATCGAGGAGCAGGCCATTCCCGGCGCCGGCTCGTGCGGCGGCATGTATACGGCGAACACGATGGCCTCGGCGATCGAGGCGCTCGGCATGAGCCTGCCCAACTCGAGCGCGCAGAATGCGGTATCGAAGGAGAAGGCGATGGACGCGCGCATGGCCGGCCTCCAGTGCTACGAGTTGATCAAGCGGGGCATCCGCCCGCTCGACATCATGACGAAAGAAGCGTTCGAGAACGCGATCACCGTCGTCATTGCGCTCAGCGGCTCGACGAATGCGGTGCTGCACCTCATCGCCATGGCGCACTCGGCAGGCGTCGATCTCGGGATCGATGACTTCACGCGCATCGGCAAGAAAGTGCCCGTGCTCGCCGACCTCAAGCCGAGCGGGCGTTTCCTTATGAGCGAGCTCATCGCGATCGGTGGCCAGACTCCGCTGATGCGGATGCTGCTCGAGGAAAAACTGCTGCACGGCAAGTGCATGACCGTCACCGGCAAGACGCTCGCCGAGAATTTGAAGAAGGCGAAGCCGTATCCGAAAGGCCAGGAGATCGTGCGTCCCTTCTCGAACCCGATCAAAAAGGACAGCCACCTCGTCATCCTCAACGGCAACCTCGCGCCCGACGGTGCCGTCGCGAAAATCAGCGGCAAGGAAGGCCTGCGCTTTTCGGGCAAGGCGATCGTCTTCGAGAATGAGCAGGACGCTCTAGCCGCGATCCTCGATGGCCGCGTGAAAGCCGGTCACGTGATCGTGATCCGGCACGAAGGTCCCGTCGGCGGGCCCGGGATGCGCGAGATGCTCTCGCCGACTTCCGCCGTGATGGGGCGCGGCCTCGGCAAGGAGGTGGCGCTCATCACCGACGGACGTTTCTCCGGGGGCTCACACGGCTTCGTCGTCGGCCACATCACGCCGGAAGCTGCGCTCGGTGGTCCGCTCGCGATCGTGAAGAATGGTGACCCGATCACCATCGACGCCGAGAAGCGCGTGCTGACGCTCGACCTTGCGAAATCCGAGATCGAAGCGCGGCTCAAGAAATGGAAAGCGCCCGCGCCGCGCTACACGCGTGGTGTGCTCGCGAAGTATGCCCGCGTGGTGAAGAGCGCGAGCCTCGGCGCGGTCACCGACTAGCCGCGGCTATTCGGTGTTGTCGTCGATCCACTTCACGAGGTTCGTCTCGATCACGAACCAGCAGGCCTTCGCCGTCCGGCGCACATCGCCTGCCGGGCAATCGGCACCGGTGAGCCACTCGCGGAGCAAGGGCAGGCCGCGATCCCTGATCTGCCCTTGGATGAACTCGCGCGATTCTGCCGGCGTCGGCAGGACTTCGATCGCCCATCGCTCGCCACCCTGCGGCAGTCGCGTGATCGTTCCCGGGCGCGGCTCATAGACCGGGTAGTTCGTGTAGGTCACGCGCAGCATAGGGAAGCCTTTGACCGGGCGCGGCATCGTGAAGATCGGCGATCGGTTCGAGTAGCGCAGCGTGAAGCGCTCAAATTGCGGCAGCCCCATCAAGCCCTCGCCGATCGCCGAGGCGCCGAGCGGGTAGCTGAAGCCGGGAGGGTGCGGGCTCTTTCCGAGGACAGGGATTCGCGGGATGAAGACAGGCTCCATATGCGGGACGCCTTCGGTGGGGATTGGCTGCTCCGTCGGTTCGTCAGTCACGGGGAAACGGGGTTCATTGTTTCGGTGGGTCGACAGGCAACTCTGCCTGCCGGAATGTCGCGAGTGATACCGGGGTGATGTCCTAAAAGGCAATAGGGAAAATCCCCACTCGCGTGATTATTTTCTGGGCTTCGGATCGACGGGATCGGGCGCGGGAAAAGTGTCGCGCGTCTCCAAGTTTGGGCGCTGGAGCAGTTGGTAGCTGCTGGCTTTGCCCGGCAGCGCTGGCGTGCTCGCGACGATTTCGAACGGCTCGAGTTCCGCGCGGTGTTCCGTGAAAGCATCCTCGCCGAGCACGAGCCAGTCGATGCGCTTGAAGCGCCAAAGCGTCAGCGCCTCATCCATCCGCGTGAAGTGCTGCACGTTCGCATACATGAGCATGCCCTCGTCCTTCCCATTCACCACGGCGAGCCGGTCGCGGGATTCCGCAACGGTCTCCCGGACTTTCGCGCCGAAGCTCACGAGCGCTCGACCATCACCACGGAAGCTTTTGACGACCTTCCATCCCGCGTAGCCGGCCGCGATCGGCACGGCGATCAGCGGGGCCAGGATCGCGATGTGGCCGATCGGTTTCTTGCCGAGTTGGAACTTCGGCAACTCGCGCGCTGCGGCGGCGAGCAGCAGGCACATCGGCGGCACGACAGGGAGGATGCGGTCGAACCGTTTCGACGGCACGCATTCCATGAAGATGAGGCCGCCCAGGGTCCAGCAAAGCAGCCATGTCAGCACGGCATTGTTCCTGCACGCGGTGCGCACATCATTCACGGCGAACATCGCGGCGAGCAGCAGCGTCCACGGCAGTGTCCACGCGAATAGGTGCCATGTATAATTGATGAGCGGCCATTGCGTGTGATGCACGGCGTTCTCGCCCGTGCTGAAACGGCCGAGGAATTCCTTCTCGACGACCTGCTTATAAAACTCGCCCTCGGTTCCCCCCGTCGAGCGGATTCCCCACCACACCCAGCCCCCGAAGACCACCAGCGGCAGCAGCCACGCGAGCCAGCCAGCCCACACGTGGCGGGGAAATGCGCGCGTCCGCGTGATGAGCAGGAACGCGACGATCCCGGGCAGCAGGAACCCGTAGGCGACCGGCCCCTTTGTCAGCGTCGAGCCCAGCAGCAGCAGCCCCGTGACGACGCGCTCGCGCGTGGTCCACGGTTTGCCGGTTCGCAGTTTCTCGAGGATGAGCAGGCCGGTGAAAAAGATGAACGCCGAGAGCAGCATGTCCGTGCGCACGAGCGTTGCCAGCCGGGGCACGTAGGTATTCAGCCCGAAGGCTCCCGCCGCGAGCATCGCCCCGATGTTCGTGCCGAAGATCTCACCGCCCGTCCGCCACAAGCCGCGCAGGATCAGCAGCGCCGCCACGAGTGCAGGCAGCCGCCACGCGAGTTCCCAGCCGCTCCCGCCCATGCCGAGGTAGGCCAGCGCGGACATCCAGCCTTGCAGTGGCGGCTTCGTCGCCACGCGTCCGGTCGGGGTCTCCTGCACGAGCCACTGCCCGTTTTCGATCATCTGGTAGGAAACAAACGCCTGCTTGGCTTGTTCGTCGTCGTCGAGATGCCACGGCAAATTTCGCACGGCGAAAAGCGCCACGATGATCACGAGAATGATCGCGGCAAATCCGGGCAGGATGTCGTCTTTTGGCGGGTCGGAAGGGTTCATGGACTCGGGGAGAGAGAGCGGAGGATGCACTGCGCAGCGCGAATGCCCGCGCCCGGTTCTCCGAGTTGCGCGATCACCGCCGCCAGCTCTCGCTGCTGGGCGGTGCGCGCGCCGTCGTCGTTCACGAGTGCGAGTGCTGCGTCGGCGATATTTTCCGGCTGCGCGTCGTCCTGCAAGAACTCACGAACGATTTCGCGACCGGCGAGGATGTTCGGCATGCCGAGATGCGGCACCCGCACGAGTCGCTTGCCCACGACCCACGTCAGCCACGCGACCTTGTAGAGGATCACCATCGGCAGGCCGAAATAGGCCGACTCGAGTGTCGCCGTGCCGGAGCACACCATGCCGGTCGCGGCGCGCTGCATCAGATCGTGAGCTGTGCCCACGCTGACTGCGCACACATCCCCGGCCAGCGCGCGCATCTCGCTCGCGAGCGATTCCGACGCTGCCGCGGCAGCGAAGCGCAGCGCCGGCTGGCGTTCCCGCATCAGCCGCGCAGCGCCGAGCATGGCGGGGAAAATCTTGCGCACTTCCTTCCCACGACTCCCCGGCAGCAGCGCCACCAGATCGCGCTCGCGCTCGATGCCGAGCCGCTTCGCCGCGAGGGAGTCGAGCATCGGGTGGCCGACGAATTCCGTGTGCAGGCCGGACGCTTCGTAGAGCGGTTTCTCGAACGGGAAAATGCACAGCATCAAGTCGAGGTATCGCGCCATCTCCGGGATGCGCCCGCGATTCCACGCCCAGACCTGCGGGCTGATGTAGTCGATGATCTTCACCTCCGGCATCCGGGCGCGCACCGCTTTCGCCAGCCGCAGGTTGAAGCCGGGGTAGTCGATCAAGACGAGCGCGTCGGGCCGGAGCCGGTCGATCTCGCCGAGCATCCGGCGAAACTGCGCGCGGAAGTAGCCATACTTTTTCAGCACGTCCCACAGCCCGACCACCGCCTCGTCCGCCCAGTCGAAAAACTCTCCACCCGCGAGTGACCGCATCTGCGGACCACCCGCGCCGAAGAATTCAACGCCCGGCGCCTGCTCGCGCAGCGCGCCCATCAGCTCCGCTCCACGCGCGTCTCCGCTCGCTTCGCCAGCGACGAGATAGAGCTTCACGACACGCTGGGCCGTGCGCCTGCGGCCTCGATCTGGCGGGTGATCTCCAGGGCCAGCTCCAGCGCCGCCGTCGCTTCGCTGCCGCCGACCTTCGGCTGCGCGCCCGCTTTTGCGCACTCGATGAAGTCCGCGAGCTCGCGCTTGAGCGGCTCGCCCTTTTCCACCTCGACGGGCTCGCGCACGATCTTCTGCTCGGCGAACGAACTCACGAGCGTCGAGTCGGTCGCGACGGCGAGCAGCTTGCCGATGAGCGAGTTTTCCTTCTCATCCTCGCGCGCGAGCCGCAGCAGGTAGCCGGACTGGTTTTGGTAATCGAGCGACACGTAAGCGTCCTCTTGGAAGACGCGAATCTTTCGCGTCTTATCCTGGCTGATACGGCTGGCTGTGACGTTCGCGACGCAGCCGTTTTCAAATCGCAGCCGCACGTTTGCGATGTCTTCGCCTTTGCTCAGCACCGCCACGCCGACCGCATCCACGCTGGCGAGCGGCGACTTCACGAGGTGCAGGATGATCTCGAGATCGTGGATCATCAGGTCGAGCACCACGCCGATATCGACGCTGCGTCCCGGATACGGAGAGAGCCGCGAGGACTCGATAAAGCGCGGGCGCTTGAGCCGCGATTCGAGCGCGCTGAGCACGGGGTTGAAGCGCTCGATGTGGCCGACTTGCAGCACGAGCCCGCGCTCGCGTGCGAGCGCCGAGAGCGCGAGCGCGTCGGCGGTGGTTTCGGTGATCGGCTTCTCCACGAGCACGTGCTTGCCCGCTTCGAGCAGCGCCATGCCCACGGGGAAGTGCGTGGGCGTCGGCGTCGCCACCGTCGCTGCATCGACAAGCGAAACGAACTCCTCCAGCGTCGCACACGCCTGCGCGCCGAACTTCTCCGCGAGTTCCCGCGCGACGGTTTGGTTCGTATCGAAGATCGCAGTGAACGCGCACGACGGCAGTTCGCTGAGGATGCGGGCGTGATTGCGCCCGATGCTGCCTGTGCCGACGACGCCGGCGCGGATGATGGAGTTGTTCATTGGGTCAGGCCGTAGATGGAAATGCGTCGCTCGTCAGCCAGCGAGCGGGTCTTTTCGGGTTCGAGCAGTAGAGTCTTGCCGGCCTCGATGCCAATCACGCGCAACTTCGCATCGCGCGCCGCATCGAGGGTGAGGGGACCGATCACCGGCACGTCGAAGCGGAGATCCTGATTGGGCTTCGACACCTTCACCATCGTCGCGTCCTTGCGTCCGAGTTCGCCGCCGCGGGCGATCGCCGCATTCGTGCCCTCGAAGGCTTCGACCGCGAGCACCGTGCCGTTCTTCACGACCACGGTCTGGCCGATGTCGAGCCGGCTGGATTCCTTGGCGATGCGAAAGCCGAACTCGACATCCATCTGCTCGCGCCGGCTCAGCCGCGGTCCGGCGATGAGCCCCGCGCCCGCGAGCTGGTCGTCGAGAAACGTCGTCGCCGGCAGCAGCTCGACGCCCGCCTTCGCCATCTCGTCGCCGATCGCGCGGAAGATGGACTCCGCGTTTCGCTCGGGCAGCGTCGCGAGCAGCACGAGCGCCTTCACATCGGGCCGCAGGTCGAAGAGGTTTTTAGGAGCGATCTGTCCGGCCATGATCGCGTGCGTGGCGCCGCTCGACTTGAGAAAGGCGAGCATCTTCCCGAGCTGGCCGACGCGCAGCCAGGCGATCTCGTCCACGTGATTCGCGAGCTCCGGGTTCGTCTCGTTCTCGAAGGCCGCCACGACGATCCGTGCCACGCCCGCCGCACGCGCGCTGCGCACGGTTGCGAACGGGTAAGTGCCGTTTCCGGCGATGAGGGCGAGAGTTTTCGGTGGCTGCAAGGGGCGGCGACTTTGCGAAGGGCGGGCGTGCTTGTCGAGGGATCGCGTGGATTGGGTTTGCCGCGAAAGCAAAAGGAGGTTTACGGTGCTCAGCGATGTCCGACGCTCCCCAGTCCGTTACGATGCAAATGATCGCCGACCAGGCCGGCGTTTCGCGCATGGCCGTGTCACTGGCGCTGCGCAATAGCCCGAAGATCTCGCCCGCCACGCGCGAGCGCATCCGCGACATCGCCGAGGAACTTGGCTACCGGCCGAACCCGCTCGTGAGCGCGCTGATGACACAACTGCGCGACGTGCGCCGCGTGCCAAGCCAGACGACGCTCGCCTACGTGACGGCCTTTCCGACCGCTGACGGCTGGCGGCGCCCGGGCCCGTTCGTGGATTTTTTTGAGGGAGCGAAGGCGCGCGCGGAGGCGCTCGGCTACACGCTCGAGGAATGGTGGGCGGCGCAGCCGGGGATGAGCGTCGAGCGGGTGAGCGAGATTCTTTTCAACCGCAACATCCACGGCCTGCTCGTCGCGCCGCTGCCTGCGGGCGAGTCGGCGCTGCGGATGGAGTGGCCGCGATTCGCGGCGGCGACGATCGGCTACAGCCTCACCGACCCAGCGATCGCGCGGGCGTCGAACGACCAGTATCAGTCGATCACCGTCGCGCTGCAGGAACTCACGCGACTCGGCTACCGGCGCATCGGGCTCGCAATCACCGACGAGGAAGATGTGCGCGTGCAGCGGAAATGGAGCGCGGGCTTCCTCGTGTATCAGCAGGGCATCCCGGCGAAGCAGCGCGTGCTTTCGCTGCGGAGCGACATGGGATTTTCATCGGCGTTCGCCGAATGGTTTCGCAAGCACACGCCCGACGCGGTGCTCTCGCAGGAGCCGCGATGCATCGAGTATCTCGCGAAGCTCGGTTGCGAAGTGCCGCGCGATTGCGGCTTCGCTCACCTCGCGCTCACGGATTCCGACAAGGGCCTCGCCGGCATCCATCAAAACGGCCGTCTCGTCGGCGCGAGCATGATCGATCTGGTCGATGCGCAACTTCGCCGGAATGAGCGTGGAGTGCCGACGGTGGCGAAGACGGTGCTCGTGCAGGGCCGCTGGGTGCCGGGCCCGACGGTGCGCGACTTGAACGTCCCGGAAGGCAAGCGGGTCGGGAAGAAGTAACCGCTCGTGGAGCCTGCCCAACCCACGCTCGTGCGTGTGCCGGGTGATCGCGACGTGGCTGTGCAGAGCTACGGCGATCCCGCGGGCGAGCCGGTCTTCTTTTTCCACGGCTGGCCGAGTTCCCGCTTTCAAGGCGCGCTCGCGCACGAGTCGGCGTGCGAGTTGGGGATTCATTTCCTCAGCGTGGATCGGCCCGGGATCGGTGGCTCGACGTTGCACGAGGGTCGCTCGCTTCGCGACTGGCCCATGTTGATCGAGGCGCTCGCCGACCACTTCGGGGCGCGGAAATTTCGAGTGCTCGGTGTGAGCGGTGGCGGACCGTATGTGCTGGCGAGCGCATGGGCGCTGCCCGAGCGGGTGTTCGCGGCGGCGGTCGTGAGCGGGGCCCCGCCGTTGGCGGAAAGGGCGGACGTGTCCACGCTCATGCCCATCTACCGCCTGCTGCTCGCGGCTTACCGGCGGCATCCTGCTTTCATCCGCGCCGTGTTTCGTATCGGGCGCGGACCGGCGACGCTGCGTCCACCACGCTGGCTGTGGCGCGTGTTGCTCCATGCGATCCCGGCGTGCGACCGGCGCGCTCTCGATCAGCCGCACGTGCTCGACCGGGCGTGGGCGGGTTACGCCGGTGCGTGGACCGGGCATCCGGACGGCGTCTTCCACGACGCGCGCATCTACGCGGAACCGTGGGGCTTCGACCTGTCGGAGATCCGCGTGCCGGTGCGGCTCTGGCACGGGCGCGAGGATCGCAATTTCCACTACCCACTCGCGGAGGAAGTGGCCGCGCGCATCCCCGGCTGTCACGCGCGGATGATCGAAGGCGAAGGCCACTACTCGCTGATCATGCTGCGGCACCGGGAGATCCTGCTCGACCTAATGTCGGTTCCGCTCGCAGGTTAAATCCGAACCTCTATGCCACACCTCCGCTACCTCCTTCCCATCCTCGCTCTCTCGCTCGTCGCGCGTGCGGACGAGCCGCCCACGGGCTTCACCACGCTCTTCAACGGCAAGGACCTCGCCGGCTGGTATGGCTGGGGCACGAAGGATCCGACCGAGCTTTCGAAGCTGCCGCCGGAGCAGCAGGCCGAATATAAAAAGAAGTCGCTCGAGGATGTGAACGCGCACTGGAAGGCCGAGAACGGCGAGATCGTCAACGACGGCAAGGGCCTCTACCTCACCACCGACAAGGACTACGGCGACTTCGAGCTGCTGCTCGAATACAAGGCGCTGCCCGACGGCGATAGCGGCGTGTATCTGCGCGGCATTCCGCAGGTGCAGATTTGGGATGCCACGAAAGGCGACCCGCGCGGGCTCGGCCAGGACAAGGGTTCCGGCGGTCTTTGGAACAACAGCAAGGGTTCGCCGGGGAAGGATCCATCGAAGAAAATGGATAAGCCTTTCGGTGAATGGAATCAGTTCAAGATCACGATGATCGGCGAGCGCGTGACCGTCGTCTTCAATGGCGAAACCGTCGTGGACAACGCGGTGCTGGAGAACTTCTTCGCGAACAAGAAGGCTGGCTACCTCGCCTACGGCAAGAAGGACGACAAGGCGCCCCAGCCCGCCGCCGTGGATCCGAATGCGCTCCGCGATCCCGCCTTCGCCAAGGGCCCGATCCAACTCCAGACCCATGGCAGCGAGATCCGTTGGCGGAATGTCTTCATCCGCGAAATCCCCGCCGAGGAAGCGAACAAGACGCTCGCCGCCGACGGCGACAAGGATTTCACCCGCCTCGACAACGGCACGGACCTCAGCAACTGGCAGGGCGCCGTGGACAATTACGAAGTCGTGGACGGCGCCATCCAGTGCAAGAAAGGCAAAGGCGGCGACCTGCTCACGAAGGAGGAATACAGCGACATGATCCTGCGCTTCGAGTTCAAGCTCCCGGCCGGCGGTAACAACGGCATCGCCCTGCGCACGCCGCTCGGCGGCCATTCCGCGTCGGACGGTCTCGAGATCCAGGTGATCGACAGCGACGGCTACAACGCCGCGCACCCGGCCGCGCCGCTCAAGCCTTACCAGTATCACGGTTCCATCTATCACTGCGTCGGCGCGAAGCACGGCTTCCTGCGACCGGTCGGCGAATGGAACTACGAGCAGATCGAAGTGCGCGGCCAGCAGATTACCGTCACGCTCAATGGCACCAAGATCCTCGAGACCGACCTCAGCAAACTCGACCGCAGCACTCTCGAGCATCCGCCCAAGGGCCTCGACCGCACGAGTGGCTTCATCGGCTTCGCCGGCCACAGCGACCCCGTCGCCTTCCGCCACGTGCGGGTGAAGAAGCTCTAACTCCCGCCCGCGAGCCCCCCGTGTGGAGTGCGGCGCTGCGCCCCGCTCGGGATAGCGTTCCATGCGCCGCACTCCAAAGCCCTCAGCGTGTTTGTCAATGGGTCGGGTGATGGTGGAACGCGACCTCCGGGCGCGTTTGCTCGGAGGCCCGGGCGTCAGCCCGCCATCTTCCCGGCAGAGGGTCCGGCTCCGCCGGCAGGAAATGAAAACGCGCCCGGAGGTCGCGTTCCACCATTTACAAACACGTTCTAGATCGGCGGGCGGAAGAGCGCCGCGATGAGTTCGTCGATCTTATTCACCACCTGCTGCAGCTCGGCCGCGGTGGGCGGATCGCTCACCGTCAGTCCCAGCGGCGCCGCGGTGGCCGGGTTGCGCGCCGTGCCAACGATCGCCCAGGCGAGCGTGGCATTCGTCACCTCGCCGGGATTGCCGTCATTGCCCGGCGGCCCCTGCCCCCCGTCGCTGCCCGCCGGGCCTTGCTCGCCTGGTGGCCCGGCAGGGATGTTATCGATGAGTTCCTTGAGCCCGTTGAACTGCGCCCGCAGTTCTGTGGACTGGATCAGGCTGTTGGCAGCCGGTAGGTTTGGATTGAAAGCACAGCCATCCCATAGCGGTTGAGTAAATCCGCAGGAGTTTGCTTTCGCGCCCGCCGCACCGAAAGCGGTCAGAACGCGGACGGGCGTCGGGGGGTGAGGGGGTCTGGCGGACTTTCTAGGGTTCAGCGTCGAGAAGAAGATGCTTTCTCGTGAATGCTTCGAGCCGAAGAATACGGTTTTGATTAACCTGTTCCGCAATCTCGGGTCGGGAGTGCTGCGGGTAGGAGGTCACGCGGTGGAGTCCACGTTTTGGTCAGCGACGCGTTCGGGAGACACTACAGCACCATCGCGGCCAAGTCGCCCACAAGGCCACAAGGCGATGAGCAACTGGCGCGTGCGCGATTGGTCGGTGGCAGATTCGCGAGATGGTGACTCCATTAGCTGGCGCGACAGGTGGTTCCCGGATGCCAGGTGCCTTGGAGCAAGGTAAGCCTCGGGACGACGGGTAAACCAAATCTGCCTTGCTCCACGCTGGCGATGACTGCTTCGACATTAACACTGGCGATGAGGTCTTCACGCTGGCACATGCCGGTGTTCGGGCCATGAGGATTGACGCCCTGATAGGCGAGCCCGAGGTCCTGCGGCACCTGCCGGCCGGTGCTTTCCAGCATCTCCTTGATGCCGCGCACTTGGGAGACAACGACATCCACGCGGTGTTTTTGGAGCCATCTGGCCGTGACTCGCGCAGAGTCGGGACCGAAGTCCGGTAGCAGGCAGGGCGGGATTTCAGGCGTGCCCGGATGCAAGAGAGCAAACCGATGCAGTGAGGTGCCGAGGCAGTAGTTGGTGGCGAGCTCAATGGCACGAATGGTGCAGATGCCGATGCGACGGTAGCCGAGGTTCGTCAGTTGAGTGTAGAGTTGGACACAGTTGGCGATCTCATCTGCGTCCACGCTATCGAGGCATTGAGGCGTCTGGCTGAGACCGTTGTAAACGATGGCGAAGCGGCTCCAGTTTAACTTCCAGTCGGGAGGGTGAAAGGCTGCTTTGTATTGTTGGATGATGATGCCCTGGATGCCCTGAGCCAGCAGTCGTCGCTCGATGCGTGCAGCATCGGCGGGATAGCTGTTGGGAAAGCATTCCAGCTTGTAGCCCAGTTCCTCTGCACGCTTGACGCCGTGCTCCCAGTGAAGTTCATGCGCGGCGCGCTCGGCCGGCACGGATGGGTCGTGGTCGGTGATCCAGGCCAGAGTGCCTTGAAACGCACGCTTCTTGGAGGCGCGCATATGGCTCATGAGTTCAGCCAACTTGGGATCGCGCCGGTAGCCCAGCTTGTTCGCCGCTTTCACCACCCTGAGCCGCACAGCGGAGGTGATGCGCGGATCATCACGCAAGGCACGGGAAACGGTGGCGTGGGAGATGCCCAGGTGGGCAGCGACATCGCGCATCGTGCAGGTTGGATTGCGTTTCATGGTGAATCTTTGACAGCGATCTCTACCAGACGCGCTAAAGTCATGCAACTGGTGCATCAAATTGTGCTCGAATGCGTTCTGCGAGCTATATGATGGAGACCTTGCTCCCAACCTCAAATACCCTCGCCGTGTTAATCCGCATGAGAATCATTATCGCCATCTGTGCTCTGGCTTCTCTCATTGCGGGCAATGCTCAAGCCGAGCAGCAAGCCGGTGTGGAATCCGCCACACAGCGCGGACTCGCTCGCGTGAAGCAGGCGGCGAGTGATTGGCAGACGCACAAGACGTGTTTCACATGTCATCATCAGACGTTGCCAATGCTGGCGGCGCTGGAGGGTGAGCGCGCGGGTTTTCCTTTGGACAAAGCGTGGCTGAAATCTCAGGCAAACACTACGCTCAAGTATTTCGAGGAGCGCATTGAGGACATGGATGAAGGCGATCATGTGCCAGGCGGCGCAGCGACGTTGGGGTTCGGATTCTGGGCTTTGCATCTCGACCATCGCCCCTCGGATAAGACGACGACGTCGATGGTGACTTATCTGCTCCAGCTTCAAGGCGCCACGCGGGTGCGCGATGACAAGAAGGAGATTCCGCCGCCGGAAGCGCGGGACGGGCACTGGCAGGCATCGTGTCGCCGCGCACCGATGCAGGCATCGCTCATCGGGGACACCGTGCTCGTGCTCATCGGTCTGAAGAATTACGCCAGTCCCGAGCAGCGCTCCCGCGTCACAGAAGCGCAAGCAAAGTCGGAGCTGTGGCTGGCCAAAGCTCCGCTGCGCGATCAGCAGGATCGGCTTTGGCGGCTATGGGGACTGCATCATCTCGGCGGCGATGAGGCGCTGAAAAAGAGCACGCAGGCTGCCATCTTCGCCGCGCAACGCGATGATGGTGGATGGGCGGAAACCAAGGAGAGCGAGAGCGACACTTACTCGACGGGTCAGACTTTGTTCATGCTGCTCAAGACTGGCACCGCTGCCGATCATCCTGCTATCGTTCGCGCTCGCGACTATCTGCTGAAGACCCAGCACTCGGATGGCTCGTGGCTGGCGACATCGCATGTGGTGTTCAAGGCGCAGCTCTACTTCGAGAATGGCGACCCGCATGGCGTGAATCAATTCCTCTCCACCGCCGCAACGGCATGGGCGGTTGCAGGGCTCGCTCAATTGCTACCGCCGAAACCCGCGGCACCTGGCCCATGAATCACGCAATCGCCTTCGCCGAATCACTGGGCTTACGAGTGCCTATTTGTCAAGCGCCGGTCGGTAGTGTCGCGGGATCAGATCTCGCCGCTGCCGTTGCCCAAGCCGGAGGCATGGGCGCGCTGCCTCTGACGTGGACTTCGCCGGAGGATGCGCGTCGTTTGATCGCGGAAGTCCGGGCGCTGACGGATCGCCCTGTGCAGGCCAACTTCGTCCTGGCGTTCGAGCCTCAATCATTAGTCACTGCACTCGAATCCGGTGTGCGTGTCATCACGTTCTCGTGGGGCTTGCCAGCGAATGAAGTGCCGCTGTTGAAATCCTTCGGCGCACGCTTTGGCGTGCAAGCTACGACTGCCGAAGGTGCGCGGCGCGCGCTCGATCTTGGCGCGGATTTCTTGATTTGTCAGGGCACCGAGGCTGGCGGTCATGTGCAGGCGACGCGCAGTCTCGACGATACGCTGCCGTGCATCATCGAAGCCGCGCAAGGCACACCCGTCATCGCCGCTGGCGGCGTCGGCGACGGCAAAACCATCGCGCGAGTGCTCGCGCTGGGAGCGTCTGGTGCGATGCTCGGCACGCGCTTCGTCGCAACGCAGGAATCGCTCGCGCATGAGATTTACAAACGCCGTCTCGTGGAAGCTCGCGCGCAGGACACGGCACTCACGGTCTGCTTCAATGGCGGCTGGCCTCAAGCCGCGCATCGTGTGCTGCGCAACTCAACGCTCGAAGCTTGGGAGGCCGCCGGTTGCCCGCCATCGGGCCGACGCCCAGGCGAGGGCGACTGCCTCACCAGCGAACCTGGACGGCGCGAGTTTCTCCGCTACGACGACACGCCACCACGCGCGACCATGCAAGGCAACCCCGAGGCCATGTGCCTGTATGCCGGCACGAGTTGCGAGAGCATCAGCGACATTCCATCTGTCAGCGAATTGATGCAACGGCTCGTGCTCGACTGCGAGGCCGCCCGATAGCAGACGCGCTGGAGTCATGCAACTGGTGCATAAACTTGTGCTCGGTAAACGCCCGTTAAGCCATATGATGGGTAGATTATCTCGTTCCAGCGGCGGCCTCGCCGCCAGCCTTCCGAACCATCATGCGCCCTCTGCTTCGTTCCATCCTCTTCTTTGTTTTTGCCGCCGCGTCGCTGCATGCCCAGTCCACGCGCGACCTCGCCATTGACCTCAGGGCGGATGTCTCCGCTTCGGTGCCGCGCATCACGCTGTCATGGACGCAGCGACAGCAGGCCAGCATCAGCTCGCAGCAGATATTTCGCAGACTGAAGGGCGATGTGAACTGGGGAACAGCGCTCGCGACATTGACGACGACGGCCACAAGCTATGCCGACAGCACCGCGCTGGCGGGAGTGGAATACGAATACTGGATGCAGCGCAGCACCTCCTTCTATCCCTCGCCGTCGATGGGCTACATCAGCGCCGGTGTGAATCTGCCGATGGTGGAGAGTCGCGGCAAACTTCTGCTCGTGATCGACAACACGATGGTGGCGCCGCTGGCACCGGAGATCACGCAGTTGCGGGCTGATCTGGCGTCCGATGGCTGGACGGTGCAGACGATCACGGCAACGCGCACCGATACAGCGATCAATACCAAAGCTCTGATCAAAGCGGCCTATGACGCTGATCCGGCGAATGTGAAACAGGTGTATGTGCTCGGCCATGTGCCGGTGCCTTATTCAGGCAACCAGGGGCCAGATGGCCACAGCGGTCACGTCGGGGCGTGGCCTGCGGATGGATTCTATGGCGACATGGATGGGACTTGGACCGACACGACCGTGAACAACAGCTCTGCGGCTGATTCACGCAATCGCAACGTGCCCGGCGACGGCAAGCTCGATCAAAATACCATCCCCAGCACGCTGGAGTTGATCGTCGGGCGAGTGGATCTGGCGAACATGCAGCGGGCGCCTTCGAGCGGGGTTTCGGAGACATCGCTGCTGCGCCGTTACTTGCGGAAGGCGCATGACTTTAAATTCAAGCAGGGCGCGTATGCCAGCATCCAGCGGCGTGTGTTGATCCGCGATGGCTTTGGCTATTTCGGCGGCGAGACATTCATGACGACTGGCTGGTCGTGGGCTTTCACCTCGGTGGGCAGGCCGCCGGAGGTGACCATTGATGAACCGGCTTCGAACGCCTGGTGGGCTCCGGCTGCCGCGAATACTTACCTGATGGCGAATGGCAACGGTGGCGGCACCTTCGAGTCGTGCAGTTCCGTCGGTTCGACGGCGGACTTCGGGCGGCGTCCGTTCAAGGCAGTCTTTGTGTCCCTCTTCGGCAGTTACTTCGGCGACTGGGATATCACGAACAATTTCATGAGGGCGCCGCTCGCCGGCAATGCCACGGGCGATGGCCTCGGCCTTTGTAGTTTCTGGGCCGGTCGCCCTGCGTGGTTTATGCATCACATGGCCATGGGTGAGACGCTTGGCTATTTGATCCGGCAGTCGATCAATTCGCAGTCCAGCTCGATCAGCAACCCTGTTTACACGCCCGTGAATTACCCCGGTGGTGGCACGCACTGCGGACTGATGGGAGATCCGACGCTGCGCATGCACATCGCTGAGCCACCACGCAATCTCGTAGCGACGAGCGCGAGCGGCACCGTGAATCTCACATGGACGGCATCCACAGAGACGGCGTTGCTCGGCTATCATGTGTATCGAGGTGCCACCTCGGCGGGGCCGTTCACGCGGCTCACCGCATCGCCGCTCGGCACGACTTCGTATGCGGATGCGACGGGCACGCCGGCGACAGCCTACACTTACATGGTGCGCACTCTGAAGTTGGAGACTTCACCCGGCGGCACTTATCAAAATCTCAGCGAAGGATCACAGGCCGCGATCACGGTGAACGCAGGCGCGACAGGCGTGCCTTTGAATCCGACAAACCTCGCTGTCGTCCAGTCGAGCGCGGTGAATGCGCAACTCACATGGAACGACAATGCTGCCGACGAAACCGGCTATCGCATCGAGCGCAAAGTGAATGGGACCGGTAGCTATGCGACGCTCATCACGCTGGCTGCGGGCGTGACCGCATACACGGATGCGGGGCCGTTCACGCAGGGGAACGTCTATTACTACCGCGTCATTGCTACGGGCGCGACGGGCGATTCCATCGCATCGAATGAGGTGTCCTTCGACGCGGTCACGGGCTTCTTTGAATTCAATGATACCTTTGTGAAAATGAGCAAGACCGTGGGCACCGCCGTGATCCCGGTGAAGCGCTTTGGTGGCGTGACCGGGCCGGCAAGCGTGGCCTACGCGACATCCGACAGCTCCGCCATCGCAGGCACGCACTACACCACTGCCACAGGCACACTGAACTGGGCCGATGGGGAGACGGGCAGCAAGAGCATCAGCGTGCCCATCACCAACTCTGGCACTGCACAGCAGCCGCGGCAGTTCCGCATCACGCTCAGCACTCCTTCGGCGGGGACAAGCCTCGGCGTTTACAATGCCATTGCGGTTTTGATTGAGGACCCGACTGCCACGCTTCCAGCACCGTGGAATCAAAGCATCGTCGGCGGCGTCATCACCAGCTCATCGACAGCGGTGAATGCCGAAGGCGGGCTTTGCTCCACGACGATCGGCGGCTATGGCCTCACGAGCGCCGGCACCGCAGAGGGTGGGCAGTTTATTTACCAAAGTCACACTGGCGATGGCGTGATGACCGCGCTCGTGCCAGCGGCCTTTCCAGCGCAAACGAACTCACGCTTCGCGATCATGGTTCGGGAGAATGCCACGAGCAACGGCGCGCCGATGGCGGGCACGTCCACGAGCAGCGATGCCACCTTTGGCTCGAAGTTCATCTATCGCTCCACCTCGTTCGGCTTCGCGACCTATACTGGTTCCGCGCTCACTTCGGTCACGCCACGGTGGCTGCGGCTCACGCGGGCTGGCAACCTGTTCACCTCAGAATGCTCCGCCGATGGGATCACGTGGACGAACCTCGGCAACGCCACGGTCCCCCTGAGTTCCACGGCACAGTGGGGCATGTTTCATCACTCCGACGACCTATCGATCACGACCCTCTCGGGAAATTATCAGACCGTGAGTTTCCAAAACGTCACCGTCAACACTCCCGCGACAGTGACCTTGGCCAGCCTGGCCCAAACCTACGACGGCAGCCCAAAATCCGTCACCTCAACAACGGCCCCTCCGAGCCTCACCGTGACCTACACCTACAATGACAGCAGCACCGCGCCGACGAATGTGGGCAGCTACAGCGTGGTCGCAACGGTGACGTCCGTTGGCTACGTCGGCACAGCCGGCGGCACCCTCGTCATTTCCAAAGCCACCCCCACAGTGATCACTCCACCCACAGCCTCGGCGATCATCACCGGCCAGACCCTCGCCTCCTCCACGCTCAGTGGTGGCGCAGCCTCAGTGCCGGGCACTTTTACCTTCACCACGCCGAGCACCGCACCCGCCTTGGGCACCGCTTCGCAAGCCGTCACCTTCAACCCGACAGACACCGCGAATTACAACACCGCAAACACCACCGCCAGCGTCACCGTGTTCGCCACGGCGCTCGCCGCTTGGGCAGGTGGATACGGTCTCTCGGGTGCCAATGCCGCCGCAGACGCCGATCCAGATCGTGACGGCATCGCCAATCTCTTCGAGTGGATCCTCAGTTCCAGCCCGCTCGCGAGCAGCACCGCGTCACTCCCGCAAGCCAGCAGCGACGCCAACACCTTGAGCCTCACCTTCGCACGCAACGACGCCACCGAATCAAGCACCACACTGATCGGTCAATGGTGTGCCGATTTCGTGACTTGGCACGATGTGCCCATCGGGACCGTCAGCTCGGGACCAGACGCCAACGGCGTCAGCGTCACCATCACCGAAAACACCAGCGCGCCGGACACGATCGTATTCATCGTGCCCCGAACCAATGGAGCGCTGGGCCGCCTATTCGTCCGCCTGAAAGCATCCCTCCCATAGCTCCGCGCCCCTCACTTCCCGACGCCCGTGCGCGTTGCTGCAAGGAAATTGCTTTCGCGCACGCCGCACCGGAAACGGTCAGAACGCGGACGGGCGTCGGGGGGTGAGGGCGAAAGGAAATGGCTCGGTCCGGAGCTTCCGCCCTGCCATCCGGCAGGGATGAAAAAGCAAAATCACGCCAGCCCGATTCGCAGCCAGTTTTCCGTCTTGCGGCAGCTTTTCAATTTGATCCCGCCACATCTGGTCCCGAAGCTGGCGCGGGAGACGGGCGTGGACGCCAAGGCTCGGACCTTCTCGCCGTGGAGCCATCTGGTGAGCCTCATCTACGCACAGCATACTCACGCCATCGGCCTCAATGATGTGTGCGATGCGTTGCGCCTGCACAGCGGGCTGCTGGTGACGCTGCGCGGAGCCACGCCGCCCAGCCGCAATAATCTCTCGCACGCCAACAAGGAGCGCGATGCGGCTCTGGCAGAGAAGAGTTTTTGGGCCGTGCTCGCTCATCTGCAAATCCTCCAGCCGGGCTTTGCCCGCGGCAACCGTGGCAAAGGTGTGGCCCGCCGTTTCAAGCGCGTCATCCATGTGGTGGATTCGACGACCATCCAATTGGTGGCCTCCTGCATGGACTGGGCCAAGCATCGCAGGCGCAAGGCGGCGGCCAAATGTCACCTGCGGCTGGACCTGCACAGCTTCCTGCCGCGCTTTGCCATCATCGA
>VFJQ01000153.1 GCA_009885995.1 Verrucomicrobiota bacterium | reverse complement strand
TGAGCGCGAAAGCGGCGCAAGACATCGCGCACAAAAGGAGCGGCGTGGCGCAGGTGGAGTTGCCGGTAGTTTTCATCCCACCAACATGGTCCGTGGGAGGGCGCAAGCGCACGCTGGCCCCAGCCTCCGCTACGCTCCGGCTGGGGCCAGCGTGCGCCAATCCCACCTCGTCCGCCTTTGATCGCACACTGTCCGGGTTTGAATGCCCACCGTCCGGGTTTGATCGCACCGCGACAGCGTCTTCGTTTTCGCACCGAGCGAGAGGCAAATTTTTGCCTTGCTTCGCGGAACGTCGACGTGTCTTCTCCGCTTCACTTATGAAAAGTGCATTTCTTCTTTCCGTGTCTTTGGGGGTCTTGATGGCGAGCCGGGCAACTGCGGATGACAAAGCGCGCGTGACCTCGGTCAGCGGGCGCGTGACGTATGCCGCTTCGGCGGGCGCGGCGTTTTCGCCGCTAACAGCGGGCGCGGAAATTCCGATCGGTTCCCGTGTTCGCACCGGGAGCGACGGCACCGCGGTGATCGTCGTCGTGAGCGGTGCGGCGATGCAAGTCGCGGAAAATTCCGACGTGACGATCGACTCGATGTCGTCGGATGCGGCGAAACGCAAAGCGCTGGTGACTTTGAAGACTGGAACCGTCAGCGCACTGATCGATCCCAAGCGATCGAAGCAAACCGACTTCAAAATCCAAACTCCGCAAGGTGTCGCCGCCGCTCGCGGCACGTTCTACGGCGTCACGGTTCAAAAAGGAAAAACCTACGTCGGTGTGAAGAAAGGAAAAGTCGGCGTCGCCCACACGCCACAGACGGCCACCGCCTCGGCGCGGAAAGAATCGCAGTGATCAAAGCGGCTGCGCCTGCGCAGCCTGATTGGTGTCGTTGGCAGATTTTGGAACGTCCGATTTTCCGCGATAAAATAGAGTCAGCGCGGTGATGTCGTCGAACTGAGCTGCGTCGCCCACAAACTCCGAAAGCTCCTGCTGGAGTTTTGTGGTGAGTCGCTCAGCGCTGAAGGAACTGTGGCGCACGTTGAGAGCAGCGAGCAGCCGTTCGTCCGAGAACATCTCCTTTTTCGTATCGATCGCTTCAGTGACTCCGTCGGTGTAGAGAAAAAGACCCTGACCGGGCTTGAGGGTCAGTTCGCGCTCTTCAAACTCCAAATCCTCGAGCACTCCAATCGCCGTGCCTTCCTGTGCGAGGAAGCTGACCCCACCCTCGCCATCCAAAAGCACCGGCGGATTGTGCCCTCCGTTCGCGTAACTCAGTTGGCCGGTTTCCGTATCGAGCAAGCCGCAAAAGACGGTGACGAACGTGCATCGCTCGTTGCGCATCGTGAGCACATTGTTCGAGCGCCGTAACGTCTCCGCAGGGCTCCGACCTGCAATCACGTGCGCCCGGATCACGGCGATCGCCATCGTCATGAACAGCGCAGCGGGAACGCCCTTGCCGGACACGTCCCCGATTACGAAGAACAGTTTGTTTTCGCCGACAAAAAAGAACTCGTAGAGGTCACCGCCGACAAACTTCGCGGGGACCATGATCGCGTGCAGATCGATCTCCACGCGATCCGGGAAAGGCGGAAACTCACGTGGGAGCGTGCTCATTTGAATCTCCCTCGCGATCTCGAGTTCCTGCTCGAGGAGTTTCTTGCTTTCCGTGGCGCGAGCCAGTTCGGCGCTGATGCGGCGCTGCTCGAAGACTTGCTCGACCCATTCGATGACAACCTTTCCAACATGGATGATGGCGAGTCCAAAGACCGGAACCGCTACCGGGAGTGCGATACTTTTGAATGCGAAAAGCATCCACGCCGCTCCGACGTAAAGCACCATGATCGCTACAGGCAGCAGCAGGCTTCGCAAAATGTGCTGATTCCGTAGCCCAAAAAGGCTCGCCCAAGCCGAGGCGGCCCAAAGGATCAAGGGCCATGGCCACAACGGAACGACGCGGAGGAAGTCGCGCTTGAGGATGGAGTTCAGCGCGTTGAGGGACGTCAACACGAGCGGGCTCATCGCCTCCAGCGGACTGGGGCCGAGATCGGTGAGACCGGATGCGACTTGTCCGACGACCACGATCTTTCCCTTCACACCGGGCGCATCCGCAGGAAACGGCTTCTCGCCGGTCGCGTCGCGATACAACGCATCCAAAAGGCCGGTGTAGGACCAAACGGAAAAACGGTCACTCGCGCGGTAATTGAGCCAGAGTTCTCCGCGTTCCGTGATCGGGATCCGGCACAAGCCATCCGGACTCGGCACGTCAATCCAGCGACCCAACTGCACATCGACCTTGTCGGGTGCGACGTTCCAAAAAAGGAGCACCGATTGCAGCGCCAGGCTGGGATAGACCTCATCGCCGATGCGGATGACGAGCGGCAGGCGCCGGCGCACCCCGTCCCTGCCCGACGGTTCGGAATCCACGAAACCAAACCAAGACACCGCATTCAGTTCCGAGATCGGAATGCGCGCACCGGACTTTCCGGAGATCGCACTCCGGTCACCGTGCACAGACGGAATGGGCTTTGTCCGAAACGTTCCGGATTGAATCGGAGTTGCATCCTTGTCGCTGAGCGCTCCGGTGACCAGATGAGGCAACATCCCAGCGGCTTCAGCAAAATACGCATCATCCTCTTTTTGGCCGACCTCCGTAAACAGAAGGTCGAACGTAACGACCGCGGGGTCATTCACGGCCAAAAGCTTGCAAAAGTCGCCGTGGCGTTCGCGAGGCCAGGGCCAGCGGCCAAACCGTTCGAGCGAAGCTTCGTCGATTCCCACTAACAGCAGGCGCGAATCGGCTTGAGGATCACGCGACGCGCGCGATCGAAACCGAAGATCCATGGTGATGTTTTCGAGCCGTTTGAAAAGGTCGGTCTCCGCCAACAAAAGCACAAGCGACCCGAGCGCCAGCGGAGCGATCAGCACGAAGAGCCACGACCCTCGCAACTTGGTGTCGCGTGGGCGCAACAAATTTAACAGTGATCTAAGGAATTGAGCCACTTGTGGGCGCAACCTACGTAGATCTTCTATCGGGCGTCACTGCAAAACGGCACGCAAACAGCGGAAGCGCGGTCCGGACATTCCAATACCGCCGCACATCACTGGTGCCTCCTTGTTTGCACGCTGAGAAGTTTGCGACATTTCTCCGTGTTTTTTGGGACTGCTTCCATACCCCCTCGATTTCTGTGTTGCCGCGTTTTCACTCTGTATTCCGGGCACGTCCGAAGGCCGGCATTAGGAATTGGTCAAACGCGCATGAGTTTTGCTAAGCCCGCGGCATGTCCTCGCCCAACGCCAGCCCGACCATTGTCGGCAATCTGCTGCACGAAGCCTACAAGCAGTTCCACGAAGTGGACGATGGAACGGTCGCCACCTACATCCCGGAACTTGGCAAGGCCGACCCGGGGCATTTTGGCATCTGCGTCATGTCGGTGGATGGCGACTGCTACGAATCAGGCGACTGCGATGTCGAGTTCACGATCCAGTCGATCTCCAAACCTTTTGTTTATGCGATGGCCCTGACGGATCACGGCCGGGACATGGTCTACAGTCGCATTGGCGTTGAGCCCAGCGGGGACGCGTTCAACTCGATCGTCCTCGATCAAAAGACCAACCGGCCGTTTAACGCCATGGTCAACGCGGGTGCGATCGCTGCGTCGTCGTTGATCCAAGGCGTCAACGTCGAAGAACGCGCGGAGGCCCAAATGGCGGTCTTCAGCGCGGCGGCCGGTCGGCGCTTACGGCTGGACCAGTCAGTTTATCGGTCGGAGACCGAAACGGGGAACCGCAACCGGGCGATCGCCTGGCTGATGATGAACTTCGGCATGATCGAAGGGAACGTGGACGAGATCCTGTCGCTCTATTTCCAGCAGTGCTCCATCCTCGTGACGGCCCGCGATCTTGCGGTCATGGGCGCGACCTTGGCGAACATGGGCACCAATCCGCTAACGGGCGAGAACGTCTTCGAGATCGGGTGCATCCAAGACGTTCTCTCGGTGATGTTCACCTGCGGAATGTATGACTACTCCGGCGAATGGGCATTCCGGGTCGGCATTCCGGCCAAAAGCGGTGTAGCTGGGGGGATCCTCGGCGTGGTGAACCGGCAACTCGGGATCGGCGCGTATTCCCCGAAGCTCGACAGCCGGGGGAACAGCGTCCGCGGAGTGAAGGCCCTCACCTACCTTTCCGAGGAACTCGGACTGCACGCGTTCAACTTCATGAACCACGGATCGCATTTCCTGAAAAATGTGCTGGATCGTGACGGTGGCGGGGCCGTAACACCGGGCGTATGAACTGTAGTCGGTGCTCTTTTTCGGCTCCGGCGGCTGCGAGCAAGAGCATTCCTCGATCACGCAAACGCCGGCTTCCTTGGTGGACTTCATTGATTTGCGTGGGCTCGCTTTGCCTCGCCGGCAAGTCGCTCGCAAATCCGCTCGGAGAACAAATTAGTTCGGGCTCAGCCACCTTTCTGCGCGAAGGTGGCAACCTGTTCATCCGGCAGGGATCCGAGAAGCTGATTATTGATTGGAGAGAGTTCTCCATCCGTGCTGGAGAACTCACCGAGTTTCTGCAACCGGGCTCCGACGCCGCGGCGCTTAATCGCGTGTTCAGCGGCAATCCTTCCGAGATCTACGGCTCCCTGCGGGCGAATGGGAAAGTTTACCTCATCAACCCGAACGGAATATTCATCGGCCCGTCCGGTCGCGTGGACACCGGCAGTTTTGCTGCATCCACGCTGGAGATTTCGGATGCAGAGTTTTTGCAGGGCGGGAGCCTGACCTTCAAGGGCACATCGGAAGCATCAGTGGTTAACTTCGGGACGATCAATGCGCTGGATGGAGACGCGTTTCTGATAGCGAAGACCGTCGAGAACTACGGCACGATCAACGCGCCAAAGGGAACCGCGGGCCTCGCCGGCGGAACAGAGGTGATCCTTCAACCGGCAGGCGATGAGAAGATCGGCGTGAGCATCGCGAGTGGCGCGGGGAAAGTCGTGAACGCCGGAAAAATCGCAGCAGCACAAGCGGAGTTGAAAGCCGCCGGCGGCAATCTTTACGCGCTGGCGATTCAAAACTCGGGGACCGTTCGCGCCACCGGAGTGGAACGACGAGACGGGCGCGTGTTTCTGCGCGCGCGGAGTGGAACCATCGAGAACACAGGCCAGATTCAGGCGAAGAACGCGAATGGTTCGGGAGGGCGCGTGGCGATCGGACCGGAAATCAATGCGGATGGCTCGCCCGGATCGATAGCAGGCGTTCGCGTCGTGAACAGCGGAGTCGTCGATGTTTCCGGCTCCACCGGCGGCAGCGTGACGATTTCCGCCGAAGACGTTTCGCTCTCCGCATCATCCCAGTTGATCGCGGATGGAGAATTTGGTGGCGGGACGATCAGCGCGGTCGCCGAGAACTCGATGGAGTTTCGCGGCAGCATTCTGGCTCGCGCGACCGCCGAGGATGCACGCGGCGGTTCCGCCGAAGTTTCAGGCCGGACCTTCCTCGCGTTTGACGGCGTCGCAGACCTGCGTGGCTTCGGCGGGAATGCGGGAACGCTCACGCTCGATCCCACGAACTTCACGATCGATGGCGGCGCTGCGGCGGCCATCGTGTCGAACTTATCCACGAGCAACGTCGTCATCGCGACGAGCAGCGCAGGCACCGGCGCTGGCGACATCTTTGTGAATGCCCCTGTGCTCTACACCAGCGCAAACAGCCTGAGTTTGCTCGCGCATCGGAACATCGAGGCAAACGCCAGCATCCAAAATAGCGGCGCCGGCGCGCTCAACTTGGTGGCCGGGTGGGACGGTGCAACCGGCGCGGGTGCGGCGAATCTCGACTTCGCGCTGTTTACCGGCACGCCTTCCAGTTACGGCAACAACGGCGGTTCCATTTTGATCGGGAGCGGGGCGCAGAGCAGCGCCATCGCAGTCGGCAGTCGCTTCGGCGCGACCAACGCAGCTGGGTTTGGCATGACGATTACCGGCAGCGGCGGGAACAATACTGCATCCGCTCAGTTCGGATTTCGCCCCGCAGAAGGAGTCGCGACCGACATCGCGGGGCCGATTCAGGTCGAACTAAAGGGCGATCTCACGCTGAGGGGCGGCGAGGCCAATTTCTCCTTCGCGCAGATCGGCCACGGGGGCCGGCTCTCCACCGGAAACATCCAAGGAGCGATTTCGATTAATGTAGCGGGCGATTTGCGCATGACCGGAGGAGTCAATTTTTCCTACACGCAAATCGGGCACGGTGGCGATCGGGTGGCCGGTGCATTGGCCGGTTCCATTTCGATTCGCTCGAACGATTTGAGTATTCTTGGCGGCACGAAGCCCAACGCTTTCGCGCTCGTCGGTCATGGCGATGGTTCGAACGACTCCGCCGGCAGCCGCACAGGCGCGATCGACATTCTCGCAAGCGGCGACACCAACCTGGTGAACGGCCCAGCGACGAATGCCGTCTGGGAGATCGGTCACCGAACCACGACTCCGTCCGCAATCAGCGCTGCTGATGTCGCTTTCTCCGTGGGCACGCTCGACTATTCGCTGACCGCGCCGGCGACGCAGACGACGCTCAGTCAGGATTTCGTGGACAAGTTCAGCCGAGACCTGCTCGGTGGAAACGTGACGATTCAGGGCGGTGGGAGTGGCGGCTTGGTGATCGATGGCGGGTTCAACTACAACAGCTCACGCCGACTGACCCTCCTGTCCGATGGCAGCGCGACGGTGAAAACTTCCATCACCAATGGCGGCTCGGGTGAGATCCATTTGGTGATCGATGCCGAAAATCCAAACCGGCCCAACTTGAACCCAGCGGCGACGCTCACCATCGCTCCGACGGCGAACGTGTCGAGCGGTGGCGCGGTTCGCATTTTCACGGTCAGCCCGGCCAATACGCACCTCGGAGGTTACACTCCGGCGGGGCAACGATATAACGTCTGGTTCGGCGATGCGGTGACCGTGGCCGGAGTCAATTTCAAGGTTCATCCGATCCTCACGCTGACCGCGAACAATCAGACGAAAGTCTATGGTGAGATGCTGATCTTTGCGGGCGATGAATTCACGACCACCGGCCTCCAGCCCGGCGACGTGCTGTCGCAAATCCTCGTCGGTGATGTGGGGCTCTCTTCGCTCGGGAGCATCGCTACGGCAGGCGTCACGGGCAGTCCGTATGTCATCGGGTTCAATCCCAACCTAACGGTGGTGTCCGGTTATGAGCTACAAGTGATGACCGGCACGCTGACGGTGACGCCGGCGACGTTGAGCCTGACAGCGCTGAGTCAGTCGAAGGGCTATGGCAGCACGTTCACCTTCGCGGGCACGGAGTTTTCGTCGGTGGGAATCAAGAATGGCGAGAGTGTGGGCGCGGTGGACTTGGCCAGTGCCGGAAGTGCGGCCACGGCGGAGGTATCGGGCAGCCCTTATGCCATCACGGTCGGTAACGCGCGTGGTGGCACGTTCAATCCGGCCAACTACGCCATCGGTTACAATGCGGGTGCGCTAACCGTGACGCCGGCGTCGCTGACGATCACCGCCAACAATCGAAGCAAGGTCTATGGGAACGTGCTGAGCTTCGCAGGCACGGAGTTCACGAGCGCGGGCCTGCGCAACAGCGACACGGTCAGCAGCGTGAGCCTGAGCAGCGCAGGCGCGCTGGCGACGGCTGGCGTGGCAGGTTCGCCGTTTGTGATCGCCGCGAGCAACGCGCTCGGCAGCGGCTTGGGTAACTACACGATCGCGTATGCTCCCGGCGCGCTGACGGTGACGCCAGCGACGTTGAGCCTGACGGCACTGAATCAGTCGAAGGTCTATGGCAACGCGTTCACCTTCACGGGGACGGAGTTTTCGGCGGTAGGAATCAAGAACGGCGAGCGCGTGGGCCTAGTCGATATGGCGAGTGACGGAAGTGCGGCGACGGCTGGAGTGGCCGGTGGCCCTTACGCCATCACGATCGACAACGCGCACGGCGGCACTTTCAATCCGGCCAACTATACCATCAGCTACTTCGCCGGCGACCTGAGCGTGACACCGGCGCAACTGGTCATCACCGCACGCGATCAGCGCAAGCGCGTCAGAACGGACCTCGATCTCGACGGCACGCTGTTCAAGGTGCGCGGCCTCCAGAATGGCGAAACCATCGACCTCGTCGCGCTCACGAGTAACGGTGCGGTCGCGTCGGCCCGCCGCGGGACTTACGCGATCCACGCCGCCGATGCGGGCGGCGGAACTTACGATCCCGCGAACTACTCGGTGCGGTATGTGGACGGCACGCTCACGGTCTTCGGGCCGACGCCTCCTCTTCCGCCCGCGGATCAGCCTCCGGTGACGAGGCCGCCGCTCACGCAGGAGCAACTCCAGCAACTGCTCGCCCAAAACGATCCCAACAACCTGTCGCCGGAAAGCGGTGGTGATTCGCGGACGGATGAAGCGTCGGTCATCTCCGCCTACGGCATCCAGCGCCTGAACGTGAACTCGTTCTTCGGTGAGCAACTCGTTGAGCCGGGTGGCGCGATCATTATCGATTCGACGGGACTGGGACCGCTCCTCCCGATGAGCGAAGGGCCTCAAACTCTCGAGAACGACCTCGAAGAAAAGCGGCACGATGCCCTCGAGGCGGCCATCGCCGAAGACGACAAAAAGCGGAAGGTCGGCGGGAAATCCCACACTTACGAAGTGTCGCCCACCGAAGTCCTGACCGCCGATGAGCCGGGAGACGTGAGTTTTTCGCAACTGCGCGAAGGTCCTCCCGCCCTGCAGCGAGCCGTGAACGCTAACACCGAAGAGCGCCTTCATCGCGCCATTGGACTGTGAGTCGGCACCTACGCCTGGTCGCCCAGGCTTTGCTTTTTCTGGTGGCGCACGTCGCGTCCGGGCAGCGCTCGCTGCTCGATTTCGAGCGTGTCGCGCCGAAGCTCCCCACTCGCACCGAGCCCGGAGCGGTCCTCCCGACTTTGGATCAAGCGGCCATTGCCGACGACACGCCGGTGTTCGCCCGCGTGGACGCCATCGTGCTGCTCGATGATGCGAAGCAAGTCCGAACCAAGGGCTGGCCGAAAGCGACAGGGATCAAGAGCCTAGGCTCGGGACTGATCGCCAGTCCGAAGCTGTCCGCGAAGCTCTCGCCCTTCCTCGGCAAGCCCGCGACGTTCGGCAAGGTGGAGGAAATCTGCGCCGAGGTCGTCCGCTTTTATCGCGAGCACAATGAACCGGTCGTCGATGCGCAGCTTCCGGAGCAGGAGGTCACGAACGGCGTCCTGCAAATCCTCGTCGTCGAAGGACGCACTGGAAAAATCACCGCCGAAGGCCAGCACTGGTTTTCCGAGAGCTTCCTGCTGCACGGGATTCGCTCGCAGCCCGGCGAAAAGATCTACTCCGACCGCCTTCTCGACGACATCAACTGGCTCAACCGAAATCCCTTTCGCCATTCGGACCTGCTCTTCCGCAAAGGTGAGACCCCCGGTGAGACCGAAATCGTCGTCAAGACGACCGACCGTTTTCCGCTGCGTCCCTACGTCGGCTACGACAACACCGGCACCGACCTGACGGGGAACGACCGGCTCCAAACCGGCTTCAACTGGGGCAACGCCTTCGGCCTCGACCAGGTTTTGTCGTATCAGTTCAGCACCGCCACCGATGCGGACTTGTTCCAAGCCCACGCCGGAATCTGGACGATCCCGCTCCCGTGGCGCAACGTGCTTGAGTTCTACGGCAGTTATGCGCGGACGCGGCCGGACACCCCGACATCGACTTCGATGCGGAAAGCGTGCAACTTGGAACGTCCTACACCATCCCGCTTCCGAGCTTTCACGGGATCAAGCATGACTTCATCCTCGGCGCTGAGTTCAAGGAATCGAACAACAACCTGCTGTTTGGCGGAGTGAACATCTTCGATTCCACGACCAACATCTTTCAGTTCCGCGTGAGCTACCAGGCGCGCGTCAACGATTCGATGGGGACCACCGCCGCGCAGGCGTCGGTGTATTACAGCCCTGGCGGCTTCAACTCCGAGAACACCGACAGCGCCTTCGAGGAACAGCGCGTGTTCGCCCAAGCCGAATACGTTTACGGCCGCGTGACGCTGCAACGCACGCTGAAGTTGCCGTGGAAAATGACCGTCGTCGCGACCGTGGCCGGCCAGTTGGCTGGCGGCAATCTGCTTCCGAGCGAACAATTCAGCCTCGGCGGCGGCACGTCCATTCGCGGATACGAGGAAGCGATCGCCAATGGCGACCGCGGCTGGTTGGGCAGCGTGGAAATCCAGTCGCCGCCCATCATGATCCTCGGTCGCCGCTACGGCGGGCCCGATGACGAGCTCAAGTTTCTGGCCTTTTTCGACGCCGGCGGCATCTCGAACGTCGATCGACTCCCCGGCGAAGACAGTTACATCGGCCTCTCTGGAATCGGAATCGGAGTCCGCTACCGCGTCAGCACCCGGGTGGGCGTCCGCTTCGATTACGGCTGGAAGCTGCAAGACATTCCAAGCTTCGACATCGACAGCTCCCGCGCCCACATCAGCATTTCATTGAGCTACTAACGCCACGCTTTGCGTGCCCGCGCCGTCACGCCCGCGCCTTCGGCTTGAGGTCGCGGTAGTTCGAAAGCCTCACGCGAAGCGCCGCTTGCTCGAGACGGCGGAGCGTGTGCGTGTGCTGCGTGTGGGCGAGGTGACGCTCGCGCTCGGCGGCACTAAAACGCTCGCCGTCGATCGTCACGCCGTGCCCTTTCGTTCGAGGTTCGATGTTCGTGGCGAAACGAACGTGCTGCGATGAACAGCAACTGTGTTGCTACGCAATTTGAAAAGAAGGGTTTTTGAGGAGGTGATTGATGAGGATAACAAGTTTTCTGGCGACGGCGGTCAGGGCGACTTTGGCGGGTTTGTTTTTAGCGCGAAGACGGGTGTAGAAGTCTTTGAAGATGCCGTTTTTTCGGACGCTGGAGAGTGAGGCCATGTAGAGAGTGGTGCGCAATCGGAAGCGGCCTCCACTGACCCGGCGCTGTCCTTTGTAGATCCCGCTGTCGTGGTTGAAAGGGGCGAGGCCGGCCAGCGATGTGCTGCATTCGTTTCTTACCTTCGTTCCAATGCAACCGGCGCTGCAGACTTGGGGCCGTTAGGCGCTTCTGCGCGTGTTCCAAAGCCCGCCGTCTAGTGGAGTCCGTCACAGTGAGCGGGGAATAAGTGTTTATGGGAGTTTCTTTCGGGCGCGTTTCACTTTCATGAGAAAATCCCGAGCCTTTGCAGTCCAGACGAAGGGGGTGGGGTGGCGGTTATAG
>VFJQ01000178.1 GCA_009885995.1 Verrucomicrobiota bacterium | reverse complement strand
ATCGTCAGCCGCCTGACGCAAACCAAGCACCTCGCTCATGGCCTTGCCTGACATTCGAGTTCGCGACGGAATCACCTTCGAGTGGCTCGACGATCCATCGACGCCGAATCGGAGATGGCGCGCCCGGATGTCGCGCCAGGTGTTCGCAGCGCTCGTGAAGGAAAAACTCGGAATCGATCCGGCCATGCCGCGGCAACCACACAACTCAAAACGCAAACCATTATGACCAAACTACAAATCCTCACCGGGCGCATCGCCCGTCCACAAAAAGCCGTCATCTTCGGTCCCGAAGGCATCGGCAAGTCCACCCTCGCCGCGCAGTTTCCTGCGCCCGTGTTCCTCGATACCGAGGGCGGCACGCATCACCTCGATGTCGCCCGCCTCCCGGCACCGAAGACGTGGGACGATGTGACGAAGGCCGTCACGGCGCTCGCCACCGAGCCGCACGAGTTCAAGACCCTGGTTTTGGACACCGTCGATTGGCTTGAGAAGCTGCTCATCGAGCACGTCTGCAAGCAGGCGAACAAGGCGAGCATCGAGGACTTCGGCTACGGCAAAGGCTACGTCGTGCTCGCGGAGGAATTCACCAAGTTCCTCGCCTCTCTCGAACCGCTGTTGCGGCGCGGGATGCACGTCCTCTTTCTCGCGCACACCCGGATCGTGAAGTTCGAGCAGCCGGACGCGGCGGGCGCGTATGACCGCTACGAGCTGAAGCTCAGCAAACAGGTCGGGCCGCTCGTGAAGGAGTGGTGTGATGTGCTGCTCTTCGCGAACTATTTCACGAAGATCGCCGAGAGCGACTCCGGCCGGAAGCGCGGCGTCGGCGGACGCGAGCGCAAGCTCTACACCACGCACACCGCCGCGTGGGACGCGAAGAATCGGCACGGCTTCGACGAGATGCTGAACTTCGAGTTCACGTCCATCGCGTCCGCGTTCGGCGGCTCCGCACCGGCACAACCAGCGCAGCCGGCGCAACCAACAGCGCCCGCACCGTCGCTCACCGATAAACTCGCGGAGGTGTTCTCCGGGAAAGATGAGCAGGTGAACGCGTTCCTCATCGCCCGGCAGCAAATCAAGACAGGCCAGACGTGGCGCGATGTCGCTCCCGACTACGCGCAGCGCGTGGTCGCCAAGCCGCAGGACTTCCTTCGCGCCGTCGAGGAGTTCACCGCGAACGGAGGTGCGAAATGACTCTGCGCCCTTCCAATCTTCCGAAGCTCGCCATCTGCGCGTGTTTCGAGCCAAACGCGGACGCGGGTCCGGCCGCTGAGCGCGGCACGAAGCTCGATGGCGTGTTTCGACGCCGCGTGCTCGGCGACAAGTCCGACGATGCCGCGGTCGAGAAGGACGAACTCGATGCGGTGGATTGGGCGGTCAACACGCTCCGCGCCATCGCGGGCATCGCGGAGATCATCACCGCCGAAGACCGCTGCAAGATCCAGTGCCTTGGCATTACCGGCACCGCCGATGCGTGGCTGCCGGAACTCGGCATGAGCGCCGACCTCAAGAGCGGCCAGATCCGTAACTACCGCGAGCAAATGGCCGCTTACGCGCTCGGGTTTATGGAGGCGACATTCCGCACCGAGTGGACGGCGCACCTGCTGTTCTGCGACCAGCGGCAACTCGTCACGCATCGCTTCACCTACGAGGAAGCGAAGGCGCTCGTCACCGACGTCATCGCTCGCTTCCACGACTTCGGGAAGCAACCGACGGTCTGTGAGTATTGCTCATGGTGCTCGAAAGCGGAGACGTGCCCACCCCGCCTGCAACTCGCCAGCGAGGCCCTCGTGCCTGCGGAGCCCGCGTTCAACTTCGAGCCGGTGCTCGCCAACAACGACAAGCTCGGTGCGTTTCTCACCGCCTGCTCCGTGCTAGATGATTTTCGCGAACGTGCCGAGGAGGCCGCGAAGAAGCGCCTCATCGCTGGCGAAAAAGTCCCCGGCTGGACCATCTCCAGCCGCAAGGGCGCCGAGTTCATCTACCACGATGCGGTGGGTCGCTACATCGACCGCTTCGGCTTCGGCGCCGTGCTCGGCGCCTACGGCAATCTCAGCGCCGCGAAGTTCCGCCAGCTCTGGACGGAGAAGATGCCCGCCGATCAGCCCTTCCCCGAAGAACT
>VFJQ01000074.1 GCA_009885995.1 Verrucomicrobiota bacterium | reverse complement strand
AGATCGTGTCGTGATCGGGATGCGTGTTGGCCGCCAGATAACGCACCGAGAGGTGCTGATGGGTCGCCGCCTCGATGCGCCGGCTACCGAAAATGCCGTGGCTGTAGCAATAGATCAGCAGCGCGAGCATCATCCGCGGCGGGAACTGCTCGCTGCCTGTCCGTTTTTTCGGGGAAAGACCACTCGACCACACCAAGGTGGTCGCCGCGGAGCTGCGCGCGCAATTCAATGGGCTCAACGACAAGATCGACTCCACGCTGCAAGGGCCGCAGGGCAATCCCGGTGTGGTGACCAACATGACGCTCGCCTCGGCCATCGCCGGGACGGCGCGCAATCCGACCGGGATCCCGACGCTGGACACGCCCTTTGCCGATCCGGATGCGGAGGCGCTGCGGCAGTTTTGCAATACTCTGCTGACGGCGCTCTTCCGGGCGCCGGTGTAGCAGCGGGGGGTGCGCAAGGGCGCCCCCGGCGAAAGCGCTCGCGGCTTAGACCTTGCCGGCGCGTTTGCGCGCGTTGGCGTCGAGGATCTTTTTGCGCAGGCGCAGGCTCTTGGGCGTGATCTCGATGTATTCGTCCGGGGAGATGTATTCGAGGCTGCGCTCGAGGCTCATCTTCAGCGGCGGGGCGAGGGCGATGCCCTTGCCGTCGCCCTGACTACGCATGTTGGTGAGCTTCTTTTCGCGGCAGGGGTTCACGGGCATGTCGTCGGGGCGGGAGTTTTCGCCGACGATCATGCCTTCGTAGATTTCCTCCTGCGGGCCGACGAAGAGGCGGCCGCGCATCTGCACGGTGTCGAGCGCGTAGGCGGTGGAGGTGCCGCCTTCCATGCTCACGAGGACGCCGTTTTTGCGGCTGGGGATGTCGCCTTTGTGCGGGCCGTATTCCTTGAAGATGTGCGACATGATGCCGTGGCCTTTGGTGGCGTTCACGAGGTCGGTCTCGAAGCCGATGAGGCCGCGGGTGGGGATGACGGACTCGAGCGTGACGCTGTGCGGGAGATGCTCCATGTGGCCGATGTCGGCTTTGCGGGTGGCGAGCGATTGCATGATGTCGCCGAGGTTTTCCATCGGGAGCTCGATATAGAGGGTTTCGTAGGGCTCGAGCAGGGAGCCGCGCTCGTCGCGCTTGAAGATGACCTCCGGGCGGGAGACGAGGATCTCGAAACCTTCGCGGCGCATCTGCTCGACGAGGATGGCGATCTGCATTTCGCCGCGCGCCTTGATCTCGAAGCGACCGGCGGCGTCCGTGTCGGCGAACTGCAAGCTCACGTTCATGCGGGTCTCGCGGACGAGGCGCTCGCGGACCTGGCGGGCGGTGAGGAGTTTGCCTTCGCGCCCGGCGAGCGGGCCGTCGTTGATGCAGATCTGCATGCTGATCGTGGGCGGATCGATATCGACGAAGGGCAGGGGCAGGCGCTCTTCGGTGTCGGTGATGGTCTCGCCGATGAAGACGTCCTCGAAGCCGCAGATGCCCACGATGTCGCCGGCGCTGGCGTGTTTGATTTCGACTTTGAGCAGGCCCTGGTGGCTGAAGATGGCGGTGACTTTCTGCCGATCGCGACGCCCGTCGGCGTGGATGCAGAAGACGGCGTCATCGACGCTCACGCGGCCGGAGACGATGCGACCGTAGGCGATCCGGCCGAGGTAATCGGAGTAGTCGAGGTTTGAGACGAGGAACTGGAAGTAGTGGACGCCGCTTTCTTTGGGCGCGGGGATTTTCGCGACGATGGTCTCGTAGAGCGGCTGCATGTCGTCGTTCGGCTGGTCGATCTCGCGCATGGCGTAGCCGTCGCGCGCGGAGGCATAGACGACGGGGAAGTCGAGTTGCTCGTCGTTGGCGTTGAGTTCGAGGAAGAGCTCGAAGACCATGTCGAGCACCTTGTGCGGGCGGGCGTTCTCGCGGTCGATCTTGTTGATGACGACGATGGGCTTGGCGCCGTTTTCGAGCGCTTTCTTCAGCACGAACTTCGTCTGCGCCTGCGGGCCATCATGCGCGTCCACCACGAGCAGCACGCCGTCGATCATCTTCATGATGCGCTCGACTTCGCCGCCGAAGTCCGCGTGGCCGGGAGTGTCCACGATGTTGATGTGGTAGTCCTTCCATTTGAAGGCGGCGTTCTTGGCGCGGATGGTGATGCCCTTTTCCTTTTCGAGGTCCATCGAGTCCATCAAGCGCACTTCCTGCGTCTCGTGCTGGTTGGCGCGGAAGGTGCCGGCTTGTTTGAGGAGTTGATCGACGAGGGTGGTCTTCCCGTGGTCAACGTGGGCGATGATGGCGATGTTGCGGATGTGTTCCATTAAATGAGTGATGCTTCCCCGGAGAAAACGGGCGCGGAGTATGGCACTGACTCGCGATGCGTCAACGGATGGTCCTGTCACGATTTCGGTGAAACGATTTGACCGCGCCCGCGCCCCCGCCAATCCTCCGGCCCTCTTTTTTCCAACTACATGGGCAAGCAATACAACAAAGTCGAGAAACGCCGCCGCCGCGAAAACTACATGAAGCGCAAGACTGCAATCGCGAAAGCGGCTGCTGTCGCTGCGCCCAAGCCGAAGAAGAAGGCGCCTTCAAAAAAGAAGGAAGCCGCTGCGGTGGCGGTCGAAGCTCCCGCTGCGGAGTAGCGGAGCGCGGCTGGATCGAACGCCGCGAAGAGGGCACACGCCGTGCGTTACCTCATCGTGGACGGACACAGCGTGGTTTTCGCGTGGCCCGAGTTGCGGGCGCTTCACCAGCGTCGCACCGCATCGGCGCGTGAGGAATTGGTGCGCCAACTCACCCAGTATCAGGACGCGACGGGGATTCGGGTGGTCGCGGTATTCGATGGGCGCGGTTTGAAGCTGGGCGATTTAACGGAGCCCGGTGGCATTCAGGTTTTCTACTCCGAGAGCGGGCAGACCGCCGATACGGTCATCGAGCGCCTTTGTGCGCGCCATGCGCAGGAACACGATCTGACGGTGGCATCCGACGATCTAATGGAACGGCAGACTGCGCTGAGTTTCGGTGCGTCCACGCTTTCGTCAGGAATGCTCCGTGGTTTGCTCGCCGGCGCCGGAGCCGAGCTGCAGCGGCGACTGCGCGGGCATCGCCGCGGCTGACTTGGGGCGGCTACGGATTTTAAAAATTGTGACAACCGTATTTTGAGCGGGCGACGATTCTGGGGGTCTAAATGTCTGTGATGAAACGTATCACCGCGCGAAAAGGAGATTGGTCTGCACTCGACGCCTACTTGCGAGAAGTGTCGCACCTACCGACGATGACTGACGAAGAGGCTGTCGAAGCCGGGGCTCGTGCTCACAAAGGAGATGCCGCCGCACAGGAGCAACTCGTCAATGCGCACCTCCGGCTGGTCGTCCGGCTTGCGCACCATTATGCGGGCTTCGGGATGCCGCTCGCGGATCTCATCGCCGAGGGGAATATCGCGCTCATCCGCGCGGCGGAACTCTACAACCCGAAGTTCGGCACCAAGTTCACCACCTACGCCTCGGTCTGGGTGAAGCAGCGGATCCACCGCGCGATCACCAAGCAGGCGCGCGCCGTCCGGATCCCGGTGTGGCGTTCGCAGCGCCTGCGCAAGCTATCGCGGCTCAATGATCAGCTCAGCGCCGAGCTCGGCCGAACGGCCACTCACGATGAACTGGCTGAGCGGCTGGGTCTCACGCCGGAGCAGATGGCTGAGTTGCAAGGCGACAGGCTGGAAGTCGTCTCACTCGATGCTCCCGCGAATCCGGGTGATCCGGACGGACGGGCATTGAGCGAAACATTTCAGGATGAGAATGCGGAGGTTCCGGGGTTGCGGTTGGGGAAGGAGGAACTGGTCGAGGAGATCATGGCCTGTCTGCACAATCTCGATGATCGCGAGCTGGAGATCCTCTCGCTCAAGCACGGTTTCCATCCGCACGGTCAGCTTTCGTTCCGCGAACTCGGGCGCCGGCTTGGCGTGAGCCACGAGTGGGTCCGCCGGATCGCCGAGCTGGCCGTCGTGAAAATCCGCCGGGCTGTGGATGGTCAGCGCGGCATGCCGGTCGCCAAGCGCCGCCGGCTGCGCGACAAAGTGCTCGCGCGGCTCAAGCGGCTCGCGGCGCGGATGCCGGCTCCGGCTCCGGCGTGATCAAACCAGCGACCAGCCTTTGCGATATTCGCGGCGGATGATGCGTGCGGCCTCGGGCACGCCGGGGACTTCGAGCTTCTCCGCGTCCCAAGTGATCTTCTTGCCGACGCGGTAGGCGACGTTGCCGAGGTGGTTCGCTTCGGTCAGTGCGCCGCTGTAGTCGAAGTTGCACGTCGTCGGTTCGCCCGTCTTGCACGCGCGCACCCACTCGGCGTGATGGCCGATGGAATCGGGAATCGTCGGCGCGGGCGGAACGAAGCCTTCGAACTGTTTCTCCGGCAGGAGCACGTGCTTCGAGTAGTCGGCGAGCAGCATTCCCTTGTCCCCGATGAAGAGCACGCCGTTGCCCCATAGTGGGATCTTGCCCTCGGCCAGAATCGCCGGCTTCGATTCGCCCTGATGCCACGTGAGTTTCAGCGCCGGGTGCGAGCCGCGCGCGGCGTATTCGTAAGTCGCGCTCATCGACGCCGGCGCGATCTCCGGGTGCGCCGGCGGGCCGGCGGCTTCGATCGTCTGCGGCGCGTCGAGATCGAGCGCCCAGAACGGCAGATCGTTCCAGTGTGAGCCAAGATCGCTCATCGTGCCGCTGCCAAAATCCCACCAGCGATACCACTTCGGTCCGGGGAAATAGACCTCGTTGAACGCACGCTCCGGCGCGGGCCCGACCCACAAATCCCAGTTCAAGTGCGGCGGCGGCGTCTGCGCCTCGCGCGGGCGCTCAGTCACGAAAACGATGTCCTTGTTCCGCTTCGCCGCCTCCTCGCTCTGAAGACCCCACGCGCGCGACACCCACACGTGGCACTCGCGCACTGGGCCGATTGCGCCGCTTCGCACGAGCTCGACGACCCGGCGGTAGTTCGTGCCTGCGTGGATCTGCGTGCCCATCTGCGTCGCGACCTTCGCCTCGCGCGCAGCCTCGCGGATCATCCGCGCCTCCCACACCGAATGCGTGAGCGGCTTCTCGGAATACACGTGCTTCTTCATCCGCAGCGCCGGCATCGTGGCAAAGGCGTGGACGTGCTCCGGTGTGCTCACCACCACAGCGTCGAACGATTTGAAATCTTCGTAGAGCTTCCGGAAGTCGGTGAACGTCTGCGCTCCCTGATGCTTTTGGTAAGCCGCGTCGAGGTTCTGCTGGTTCACGTCACACAGCGCGACGACGTTATCGCCGAGCTTCTCGACTTCCGACAAATTGGAGCGTCCGCGTCCACCGACACCGATGAATGCGAGGTCGATTTTCTCGTTTAATCCTCGGCCGCGGACGAACGCGGGCGCGATCGAGCCGGCGAGGATGGTGCGGAGGAAGTGGCGACGGGGAAGCGTGCGGGAGAGAAACATTTCCAGCGAATAACCCGCCCGGACTTTCGCGCACAAGCGCGCTCGAACTGCTCAACCGGCTAGGTGCTCGCGGATCAGCGCGAGGAACGGCTCGCCGTAGTCGGTCAGCTTCTTCTCGCCGACGCCGTTGATCGTGAGGAAGTCGGCTTCGGTCGTCGGCTTCGCGATCGCCATGTGCCGGAGCGCGGAGTCGGAGAATACGATGTAGGCGGGCACGTTGCGCTGGTCGGCGAAGGTGCGGCGAAGCTCGCGTAGCTTCTCGAAGAGCGCGTCGTCGGGCGGGAGGTCGCGCGTGGAGTCGGTCGAGGCCGCTGGGGTTTTTCGTCGTGATTTCCGCGGAGCGGCGGGAGCAGCGATGGTGCGCGTGAGCGTGATGGGCGCGCGCGAACGCAGCGCGTCGAGGCCGCTCTCGGTCACGTCGATGGTGGCGAACTTGTCCGTGCTCTGCACGAGGTAGCCGAGCCGGATGAGTTCGCGGCCGATCGCGGCCCACTCGTGCTGCGGCACGTCGGCACCGATGCCGAAGGTCGAGAGCCGCGCGTGGCCCCAGCGCTCGGTGCGCTCGGTGGTGTGGCCGAGCAGCACATCGATGTGGTGGTTGAGCCCGAAGGTGCGGTCGCCTTCGTGCGAGGCCTGCTTCGCGCGGAGGATCGTCGAGAGCAGTTTTTGCGCGGCCACGGTGCCGTCGTAGGTGTCGCGTGGGGCGACGCAGTTGTCGCACGCGCCGCAATTCGCCTCGGAATACGTCTCGCCGAAATACGCGAGCAGATCGGCACGTCGGCACGTCGGGCACTCGGCGAAGTGGACCATCGTCCGGAGCTGCGCGCGGGCGATGCGGCGTTCGTCGTCGCTGGTCATCTCATCGATGAAGCGCTGGTATTTCATCACGTCGCCGGAGGTGAAGAAGAGCAGGCAATCGCTGGGCAGCCCGTCGCGCCCGGCGCGGCCGGTTTCCTGGTAGTAGCCCTCGAGATTTTTCGGCAGGTCGTAGTGAACGACGAAGCGGACGTTGGGTTTGTTGATGCCCATACCGAAGGCGATCGTCGCGCAGATCACGTGCGCGTCATCGCGCAGGAAGGCCTCCTGGTTTTCCGAGCGTTGCGTGTCGGTGAGGCCGGCGTGGTAAGGCCGCGCGCTCACGCCGTCGGCGCGGAGTTTCTCCGCGACCGACTCGGCGTTCTTGCGGCTGAAGCAATACACGATGCCGCTCTCGCGCCGGCGCTGGTGGATGAATTCGAGGAGCTGCGGATACGCCTCGCGCTTGGGTGTCACGCGGTAGTGGAGATTCGGCCGGTTGAAGCTCGCGACGAAGCAACTCGCATTCTCGAGCCGGAGCTGGCGAACGATGTCCTCGCGGACGCGCCCGGTCGCGGTGGCGGTGAGCGCCATCAGCGGCACGCCGGGCAATTCGTCGCGCAGGCGCGAGAGCTGGCGATACTCGGGGCGGAAATCGTGGCCCCATTCCGAGATGCAGTGCGCTTCGTCGATGGCGACAAGGGCGACGTTCCACTCGCGCAACCGGGCGAGAAAGGAGTCGATCATCAACCGCTCCGGCGCCGCGTAGAGGAGCCGGTATTCGCCGGCGTAAAGGCCGCGCAGACGAGCGCGCGATTCGGTCTCGCCGAGCGACGAATTGAGGAAGGTGGCCGCGACACCGTTCGCCGTGAGCGCATCGACCTGATCCTTCATCAGCGCGATGAGCGGGGAGACGACAACGGTGAGTCCGTCGCGGACGAGCGCCGGGAGTTGGTAGCAGAGCGACTTGCCCGCGCCGGTCGGCAGCAGCGCGAAGACATCGCGGCCGGCGAGCGAGTCGGCGATGATTTCCGACTGCAACGGCCGGAACGAATCGTAGCCGAAGTGCTTCTTGAGCGCGGCGAGGAGGGCGGGCGGGTTCACGTGGCGCGCACTGTGGAACGCCCGGCGAGGCTTTCCAAGCTACGCGTTGCCGATGGTGCGCACCGGCGGGGGGACGAGCACCGATTTCATCCCAGCCGCATTCGCAGCGGCGATGCCGGTGCTCGTGTCCTCGAAGACGAGGCACTGCTCCGGTGAGACGCCGAGCCGGAGCGCGGCTTCGAGGAAGGGATCGGGTGCCGGCTTGCCGCGGCGATAGTCCTCGGAGGTGACGATGACTTGGAACAAATCGGCGATGCCGAGGGCGCGCAGGGTGTTCATCACGATGCGGCGATGTCCGCCGGATGCGACGGCCATCGGCTTCACGCCTGAGAAGCTGCGCGCGATGGCGACGACCGGTTCGATCGCAGCGATGCTGTGGCTCATCTCGAGAAAGAGGTGCTCCTTGTGGGCGACGAGTTCATCGACGGGCAGGGCGAGTTGGTGTCGTTCGTTGAGCAGTTCGACGATTCGGGCCGTGGGCACGCCGCCGAGTTCGTAAAACATCGCCTCCGGAAACATCTCGGCATGTGGACCGAGCGCACCGAGCCACGCTTTGTAATGCGTCGGCATCGTATCGGCGAGGGTGCCATCGCAGTCGAAGATGTATGCGGCGAAATCGCCGTCTGGCAGTTCCAGGGGAAACGCGGAAGGCGTTTGGTCGGTCACGCGCGGAGGTTCACCGATTGCCCGGCGCCCGCAACACAAAGATGGCGGCTATGCGCGAATTCCGCCTTCCACGACGCATGGGACGATGCTAGCGAGACACGGCCCCCGACTCGCGGGCATCAACCTTTCATTCATGCCCGATATCCACTTCTCATGTCCCAGCTGCCAGACCCATCTCGTCGTTGACGAGGCCGCCGCTGGCGTTGTTTTCGACTGCCCCGGTTGCCGGAGTTCACTCGTCATCCCGACGCGGGATGGTGATGTCCCGCGGGTGATCGAACTGAGGCGCGCGGGGGCTGGGACGGGCTCGGGAACGGCGGCAGTCGGCGAGATTGGGGAGATGGAGTTGCTGAGAATCCAGCTCGAAGACATGGAGCGGGAGCGGGATGAAGCACGAGCGAGGGCCGATAAGGCGCAAGACGAGATCAAGGCGATCATCGCTCGGGCGAATGCCGTCCCAGCCGTGCCGCAGGCGTCGTCGAAGCTCACAGCGGCGGTGAACGAGCGTGATGAATTGCGCGGCCAACTCGCCCGGGCGCTGGAGGAGCTGGACAGAGCTGCCGCCGAGCGTGACCGCTTGAAAACGCAGGCTGGCCAGACGTCGGAGGAGCTCAGGATTCTGCGCGGCGGATTCGATGCGGCGAAGAACCAAATCGACGGCTACGAGCGGAAGCTGCGCGAGATGGGCGAGAATTTCGCGAACTCGGAGCGCGAGCGGGTCGAGGCCTTGCGGCAACTCGTGCAGAACGATACCACGAAGGAACTCGCGCAGCTTCGAGAGCAGTTCGCTGTCGCGCAGTCGCAGATCTCCAGCACAAAAGCGATGCTCCAGACGATGCGCTCCGAGCGGGACCGCGTCCGCCAGCAACTCGCGGAACGCGACGAGGCGCTGCGGAAGGCATCGCAGCCGGGGGGCGCTGCCCAGGAGGCGGGCGCGCAGGACACTTCTGCTGCGGACGCGGAGAAGGCGCAGATGCTCAGCCGACTCGGCGAAGCGCAGAAGGAGGCGAAGGAATTGCACGCCCGCGTGGATGGGCTGCGGGAAGAATTGAGCGCGCGCGAGCGCGAACTGGCCGAAGCGCGCGAGAAGCTCGCCGCGGCGGTGAGCGAGCGCGACGGGCTGGCCGCGAAGGCCACGGAGCGCGAGCATTTGGTGAAGGATCTCGAGGCGCGTATGGCGAGTCTCGATGCGGATCTCGCGAAGGCGCGCGCGGAGCACGCGTCCGCGCGAACGGATTTCGAGAGCGCTGCCGCCGAGATTCAATCGCTCACCGACGCGAATGTCAGGCTGGAGGGTGAATTGTCCGCCTCGCGGCTGGGCGGCGGTGACCTGGGCGCGAGGGTGGGATCGCTCGAAGCCGACCTCGCCGTGGCGACGCGGGAGCGCAATGCGGCGACGACCGCGATGGCCGACATGCGATCGGAGTTGGCGACGCAGACCGAGCGCGCGGGCACGGCGTCCAGCCGAGTGGAGGCTCTCGAGCGAGATCTCGCGCACCGTGCTGGCGAGATCGGGGGCTTGCAGCACGATCTTGCGGCGGACGCCGAAACCCAAAAGCGCATTCAGGCGGAAGCGAGAGCCCGGGAGAGTGAGTTCCGTGCGCAGATCGCGAAGCTGGGTGCGGAGGTCGTGGCCGGGCAGGCGCGTGCGGAGGAACTGCACCGGCGGCTCGAAGAGGTGCAGAAGGAGACCGACCAGGGCCAGCAATCGCTCGCTGGCACTCGCGAAGAACGCGAGACGCTCGCCCGCAACTATGCGGCTCGTGAAGTCGAGTTGCGTGACCTCACCGGCCAGCTTGATCGATCCCGCACTGCCGAGAAGGCGCTCGGCGATCGTGTGTCGAAGCTCGAGACGGAGATGTCGGCCTTGCAGGAGAAGTCGCGGGTCGTCGAAGCCGAGCGCGATCGGCTGAAGCTCAACCTCGATCGAGCATCGAGCGAACTTCAGGCCGGCAACGACCTCTTCCAGCAGGCGAAGATCGACCAGGAGGCTGCGAAAATGACCGTGCGTGAGATGGAGCGGCAGCTCGATCAGGCGCTGGATCAGCTCCGCGACACTGCGGACGACCGTGAGCGGCTGAAGGAAGAGGTCGAAGGGAGCAAGCAGGGCCTCGACCGGGCGAAGCAGCACATCGCCGTGTTGCAGAGCCGGCGCGACCAGATGCGCGACGAAATCGCCAAGCTCAAGGCGAAGCTCGGCCTCGCACCCGACGCGGTGGCCTGAAGCGGGTCGATGCTTAGCGCTTTCGGAAGAGCCCGCCGATGAGCAGGCCGATGCCTGTGCCGACGAGTGCGCCAAAGACGCCGAAGAAGATCGCCGAGACGAGCAGGCGCTGGATCAGGTAGCCGAGCGGCACCGGTGCGCCGGACTGCATGGGGGCGAGCACGGCGAAGACCATGTAGACTTCGGCCAGGCCGGCCCCGATGAGGCCGAAGATTTTCGGGTAGTTGCGCTGCTGCATCGCGCCGCGCAGGTAGTCCGGGCCGGGGCGCTTGTCGAGCGCAGGAGAAAGTTGCGCAAACCGGCAAGAGGCGCGCTATTCCGTTTCCGAGAACCGCTTATGATCCGCCGACTTGCACCCACGATTATCGCCGCCGCCGCGGTGGCTGGCTGCTCTCAATTCGCCCATGTGCCGCCGGGTGCATCGATCGAGATCGCGCTGGCTCCGAAGCCGGAGGTGCTGAGGATCCCGGGCGCGCCGCCTGCGGTTGCCGAGGCGAGTCGCGCCCCGCGGGTGCGCGAACTCCACCTCCCACCGGTCGAACCGGCGCTCCCGACGAATGACAGCGTGACCGCGGTGGCCGAGGCGTTCACGCGGGGCAGCGAGGCGCTCGAGAAGGGGCAGACGGACGCGGCGATTTCGGCGTTCCAGCAGGCGGTGCAGGCCGATCCGAAGTTCAGCGAGGCCTGGCAGAAGCTGGCGATGGCGTATGAGAAAGCGGGTAAACCGGACAAGGCGAAGGAAGCCTACCGGCACTCGAAAGAGTTCGCGCAGCAGTAGCCTACTCGATCCCCGCGAGGCGCAGAGCAGTGGGGAGAGGATGCGGGCCGTCGCCGCCGAGTTGGTGGTCGATGTGTTCGAGGCGCCGGATGAGATCGAGCACCTCGCGCCGTGCGTAGGGCCCGCCCGCTGCGGCGCAGAAATGGGTGCGGCAGCCGAATGGGCGCGCGCTGTAGATCATGCAGCGGCCTGCCGCATCAAGCATCGGGCATGCGCCGTCGTTGCGCTTGGGCAGACTCGTGCGACCGCTCGCGCGGATGGCCTTCGCGGCGACGACTGCTTCCCCGCGGGTGAGATGCGGCACGCGACCGGTGAGGAGAAACTGGCAGCACTCCGTCCGCCGCTGGCAGTCGCGCTCGACGGGCCGGGCGGCGACCTCGTCATAGACCGCGTGGACTTCGGCGATCAGTGCAGGGTCAGTTGTGGAGCGTGGTCGGGATGCCATGGGTTGTGAGTGAAGTTCGAGGCGACAATCTCCGCCTCGTGTGCGCCCGCCAGCTCGAGCACGGCGCGCACGTCGAGCCCGAGATGCCGGGGAGCGAACGGCGCGAGATTCCGCGCGGCGAGCGCGAAGAGCCGCGCCGCCGGCCCGAGGCGGCGACCGTCCTTCGGATGCGTCGGGCGGGCGCGCTGCTTTTGCAGATGCACGAATGCGCCCGCGAACTGGATCAGCCCCTTGTAGAAAGCGCCGTCGCCCCCGGGCTCCGCAAGCCAGAGGTCCTCGAGGACATCGTGCGCCTCGTAGTAGCGGCCGGCATTGAAGCACGCGAAGTAACCCACGTAACGTGAGTCGCGGCCGGCTGCCGGTTCGGCGCCGAACTGTCGGACGAAGTCGCGGATGCGATCGCTCTTTTTCATCGTGCGGGAGCAGGGAGGCGCACTATTCTCCGCTCCCTGTGTGTGACAAGATGCGTTTGAATCGAGAGTTCCCAGCCAGTCCCGTGGTCGCCCGCTGATGACCACGGGCCAGATCGCGCTCATCATCCTCGGCCTCCTTTTCTTGTCGGCGAGTTCCGCACTTTTCTCGGCGGTGGAAACGGCGCTCTTCTCCCTCCAGGCGCACCACATCGAGCGTCTCAAGCGCCGCCGCGCGAGCCTCGGCAACGCCGTGTCGCGACTGATGGAGAACCCGCGCCGCCTGCTCAGCGCGCTCTTGCTCGGCGACGCGCTGGTGAATCTGCCGCTCATCGTCCTCGGCCTTTTCGTGCTGCACGTCGTGTCGCCGTGGCGTGTGCCGTGGTGGGGCTCGGCGCTCATCCTTTTCGCGCTCATCGTCTTTCTCTGCGACCTCATCCCGAAGCTGCTCGCGCTCAGCCAGACCTACCGGATCGCGAAGCTCGGCGTGACCGTGATGCACGTGCTCATGCCCGTCTTCGATCCGATCTCGCGCGTCCTCCAGCGCGTGAGCGAGTGGCTCGCCGACAAGCTCACGCCGCGCAGCATGCAGCCCGTGCCCTTCCTCAGCGAAGATGAGCTCGAAACCCTCGTGGAGCTGAGCGCCGAGGAAGGCACGCTGCACGAGACGGAGAGCGAGATGATCCAGGAGATCATCAAGCTCGGCGACAAGACTGCGCGCGATTGCATGACGCCACGTGTCGATATGGTCGCGGTGCCCGACGATCTCTCGAACGACGAACTCATCCCGCGGCTGCGCGAAGCCCGCCTGCGCCGCGTGCCCGTTTATGGCGAGACGCCCGACGACCTGCTCGGTGTGCTCGACGTGCAGGCCTTTCTCCTCGACCCCGCCCAGCACTACACCGAGCGGCTCACGCCCCCGTCCTTCGTCGCCGAGACGATGAAGGCGCTCGATCTCCTCCGCAGCTTCCTCTCGCACCCGCAGGCCATTGCTTTCGTGGTGGATGAGCACGGCGGCGTGGAGGGCATCGTCACGCTCGCAGACCTCATCGAGGAGATCATCAGCGACGCGCTGCCCGACAGCGAACGCGAGCTCTACCTCGAGGCTCGCGAAGACGGTTCGCTGCTCGCCAGCGGCAACGCGCGCCTCGAAGACATCGCCGAGCACCTGAGCGTGTCGCTGGAGGAAGAGGGCATCGACACCATCGGCGGGCTCATCTTCAACCGCCTCGGCTTGATGCCCAAGCTCGGGGCGCAGTTCGAGCTCGATGGCCTGCGCATCACCGTCCAGCGCACCACGCGCAAGCGTATCGAGGAAGTGCTGATCGTGCCGCCGATCGAGTCGCTCGAAGAAACCACGGAGGACGAAGCATGACCTGGCTCATCGTCGCGCTCTGCCTCTTCGTTGCGTTCATCTTCTCCGGCATCGAGGCGGGCATCCTCTCCGTCAGCCGTGTGCGGCTGAAGCACCGCGTGAAGATGCGCGACCGCGCCGCACTGAAGCTCGAGCGCCTGCTCGAGCACCCGGGCGAATTGCTCGTGACCGTCCTCATCGTCACGAATCTCGCGAACATCTTCGCCGTCACGCTCACCGCGCGCGAGATCGTCGCGCGCCTCGGCAGCGTGGGTTACCTCGTCACGCTTGCCGTCGCGCTGCCGGTCTATCTGCTCGGTGTCGAGTTGCTGCCGAAGTCGCTCTTCCGCCGTTTCCCGTATCGCGCGCTTGCTTTGCTCGCCGAGCCTCTACGCTTGGTTAATCTGCTGCTCACTCCCATGCACGCCGTCGGCCACGGGCTCACGCGCCTCCTTGGCAGCGGATCGGACGGCGCGGTAAAGCTCTTCGTCGCGCGCGAGGATTTCAAATACCTCACCATCGAGACCGAGCGCGCCGGCTCGCTCAGCCACGTCGAGCGCAAGATGATCCACGGCGTCGTCGATTTTCGCGCCGTGACCGCGCGCGATGTGATGCTGCCGATCGAGAACGTGAAAGCGATTCCGGCGAAGGCCGACCTCGCCGAGCTGATCGCGCGTGCTCGCGAGACCGGACTCGATCGCTGGCCTGTGCTCACCGAGGCCGGCGCATTCACCGGCATCGTGAACCTGCTCGACGTCGCGCTGAGCGACCGCCGCTCCGGCCCCTCCGAGGCGATCCAGCGCCGGATTGTGAAGCTCGCGCCGAACGAATCTGCCTTCACCGTCCTCCACAAACTCCGCGCCGCCCGCACCAGCATGGCCGCTGTCCTCGACCCCGACGGGAAGCCGATCGGTATCGTCACATGGGAAGACGTGATCCTGCGCCTGGTGAAAAGTGCGGTGAGCTGAATGCGCCTCAGCGCCCCGGCGATCGGCGGCGGAGGTAGATGTCGAGCGGGATAAGCGCCAGCGCGGCGATCAGGAACCAATCGGTCAACTCGCGGCGCTGCGACGTGAGCTTCGTGGGCGGCGTCCACACCGCTGTCGGATTCGGATCGTATCCGACACCCGCACTCGAAGCAATCTGCCGGAGCAGCGCATCATTCGTCGCACTGCTCAGGAACTCGCGGGGATATGAGCGCGTGTGGCCGAACGTGGCGCCGCCGTCCGGCAAGTCGGGCGACGTGACGGAGAAGATCGTCGTCCCATCGAGCGGGAGATCGAACTCCGCGCGATAGCGGCCGGGGGCGTCCTGCGTCGACGACAGCGTGGCGCTGGAGCCGTCGGGACGGACGGCGTTCACCGTGAGCGGGAGCCGATTGCGGAACGAGCCATCGGGCTTCACCGCGTCGATCGTCAGCGTCAGCCGGTCGCCGATCTCGCGCGTGTCGATGGCGAATGAGGCGCGATCGCTCTTGCGCATCACGCCGCGCACGAGCTGCGACCAGAATTTCGCGAAGCCCGGCCAGGCGAGCCATTCGCTCGCCCAGCGCGCCTTCGCATCGCTGGTGAAGGCGGCGCTCTGGCCGAGGCCGTAACGCCAGACAGCGAGCAGCGGCTCACCGCGCTCGGTCGCGAGCAGCACGTCGGCGGTCGGTTTTGGCTTGGTGGAATTGTAGCCGAGCAGCAGCGGCGACTGCGCCCAGTCGATCCCGCCGAGGATCGGCGAGGAGCGCGCAGGCACGGCTTGGAAGGGCTCTTCGATCAGGCTCGATTGCGCCACCTTCATCGTCTCGGTGCTGAAAATCTGCGGCAGCGTGGTCGCATCGCTGGTGAGGTAGAAGCGGCCATTCCCACGCTCCGCGAGTTGGCGCAGAAACGAGGTATCGCGATCGGTATCGAGACCGAGCGCGACGACCGAGGTGGTGATCTTCGATGAGAGCATCGCGCTCGCGAGATCGAGCGACGAACCGCTTCCCGCCGAGCCATCGCCCATCTCTCCCGCGTTCTTTTCCTCCGCGTCGGCGGCGTCGGAGAAGAGGATGACGTGCTTGATGCGCGCGGGCACATCGCGGAGCTGTGCGAAGGCCTCGGCGAGCGACGTGTAAACGTAGATGCCGCCGCCGCCGGCGGTCACGGTCATGATCTTCTGAGCGATGGGCTCCTTGTTCCCGTGCTGCGCGAGCGGCGCGACGGTGTGCGAGCGAACATCCACCGCGAGCACGCCGAAATAGTCGCGCGGCTGAAGCACGTTCAGCGCGAATACGGCGCCCTGGTTCGCGAGCGACATCTTCGTCTGCCCCTGCACGAGCGCGGTCATCGAGCCCGAGCGATCGAGCACGATGAGCAGCGCCACGCTCGGCACGTCCTGCCGATCCTGATGCTCCATGCGCACGGGCAGCATCTGCTCGATCGGGGTGCGGTAGTAGCCGCCGACGCCGAAGCTGCTCTCGCCGCCGAGCATCACGAAGCCGCCGCCGAAGTCCTGCACCCATCGGCGAATCAGCTCCATCTGCTCGCGGGGCACGGCGAGCGCGGAGATGTCGCTGAGCGCGAGCAGATCGAACTGCTGGAGATCTTCGAGCGTGCGCGGCAGCCCGTTCGAGGCCCGCGTCTCGGCCTGGATCTTCTCCCGCCGCAGCGCATCGGCGAGCGGACGAATCTTCGCCTCGTCGGGATCGACGATGAGCACGCGCGGTTGGCCGCGCAGCGTCGCGGTGGCTTGGGCGCGGTTGTTTTCGATCGCGGTGTCCTGCGCGGGGACGATCTCGACCTCGTAGGTCGCGAACGTTCCATCCGCGCGCAGATTCGGCACGGTGAACGAATTCGCGCCCGGCTTCAGCACGAGGTCGCGCTGCTCCACGAGGAACTGGTTTTGGTAAAGCTTCGCCTTCGTGTTCGTGGCGACGTTGCTGCGGATTCGCGCGGTCAGGTCGAAGGGTTCGCCGGCCTTGAGCTGGCGCGGCATCTCCACGCGCTCGACGAGCACTTCCGGCGTCTCGGCACTGCGCAACGGCACGACGGAAACTTCCACTCCCGCTGCCGACAGTTGCTGCGCGGCTTCGAGCGCGCGGTCGCTCGTGTCGTTGCCGTCGCTGAGCAGGACGACGCGGCGAACCGTTTCGGCGGGAAGCAGGGCGCTGGAGAAATCGAGCGCCTGCGCAATGTCGCTGTGGTTGCGGTCGGCGATCTCGGGGGGATCAGCGGGAAGCTTCGGCAGCTCCGTCGCTGGCAAACGGAGCGTCGGATTGCCGGCAAATTCCACGAGGCCCGCGAGAGCGCCGGGCGGCTTTGCGGCCAGGCTCGCGGCGAGGAAGTCGTGCGCCTGCTGCTGCGCGGCGGGAGCGATGCTGGCCGAGCGATCGACGACGAACATTACGCCGAGCTTCACGCCTGAGCGCAGCACGTGAAGCCGTGCGAGCGCCAGCACGAGCAGCGACAGGACGAGGCCGCGGACGATGGTGCAAATGAGCCGACTGCCGGGAGTGAGATCGGCGAGCGAGCGGCGCTGGCCGACCCAAAGCAGCAGCCCGAGCGGGAATGCCAGCGCCAGAATCCAAGGATGGCTGATCTCGATCGCGTTCATTCGGTGCGGCGACGGTGAAACAGCGACCACTCGAGCGTGAAGAGCACGAGAGCGCCGAGCGCGAGATACCGCCAGAGCGGCCATGCGAGCAGCGGCGCTTCGAACCGTTGGTAGGAACGGCTGTCCTCAGCCGTCCGCGGACCGCTGAGGACAGCGGTCCCTGCCGACGAACCGCCGAGGTCGCTCTCGGCTTCGTCGAAGGTGTTCACCGCGAGCCACTCGGCGCGGCCATCGCGCGTGACGGCGTGAAAGCCGTTTCGGAGCGCATGGCTTTCGCCAGCGCGCACAGCGGATGGCGGCTCCACGCTAGCGCCGGCGAGCCAGTGGACCGTATTCGTGATGAGAAGCGGGAAGGCGACCCGCAGCGGCAGATCGGTCGCGGTGAGATCGAGCCCGAGCGCGGCGATGCGCCGCGGCTTGGCGGCGCGCTGTTCGCCGACGATGAAGAGCGCGTGATCGAACGAGCGCAGCGGCGCGGCGTAAGTCCACTCGGGGCTCGGCGGTGGAAGCGTGAGTGGTTGTGCGCGGAGGATCGTCGTCTGGGCGAAATCGATGAGGAGAACGGTCGGGTGCGTGGCGTCGATCTCGGTGAGCACGGGCTGATCAAGTCCGGCGCCCGCGGCGTCGAATGGGCTGCGCTTCACGTAGAAGGCGCTGGTGGATGGTGGAGACGAGGGCACGAAGTCATCGAGCAGCACGACATCGAACTTCGCCGCGAGCGCATCGCTCCACGCATCGGGCGCGAGCATTTCGTAGCTCACGGTCGGGTCGGCGGAGAGCGCCTTTTCGAGGAAGACGTTGCCGGCGCTGATCAAGAGCACGCGGACTGGACGCGGTGGCGGGAGCCAGACGCGGGCGATGTTGTCGGCGGTGAGTGCGTCGTTCGCGGCCAGCGTGGCGGTGAAATGGCCGCGCGCTTTTGCCGACGGGCGCGGGATGCTGGGAAAGAGTAGTGTCTGGCTGGCACCGGGCTCGATCGCGAGCGGTTTCACGTCGAGCAGACGGTCGTCGTAGCGGAGTTCGAGATTCGTCTTCAGCGCGCTGCGGCCGAAGTTGCGGACTTCGAGCAGCACCTCGCTGGTCGAGGGCGAAGCGGGGAGGGGACGCGCGGCGAAGCGCGTGATGCCGGCGTTCTCGCGCGGTGTGCCGACGGTGCGGACGATGAGGCTTGGGCGTTCGGCGATTGGCCGGTCGGTGAAAAGGATGATCTGCCGCGCGCCCTGGCGGGTCGCGAGGAGACTGGCGGCGAGGTCGAGCGCAGGATCGAGCGAACCGCCGGCCTCGGTCGGCTCCAGTTTCTCCACGACTGTGCGCAAGGCGCGTTCGTTGCCGCTGAACGGGCTCGGCACCGCGGCTTGCGGGCCAGCGGTGAGCACGGCGAACTGCCGCCCTGGCGACGCATCGAGGATCGCTGCGAGCGCACCGCGCACGGCCTTCGCGAAGCGCGTCTCGCCGTCCGCTTCGGTGGCCTGCATCCGTGCGCGCACGTCGAGCACGATGACGGTGGAGGTGCCTTCGCGGACGAAGCGGTCGAGCGTCGGTCGGGCGAGCGCGGCGATGATGAGCGCGAAGATGAGCAGGTGCAGCAGCAGCGAAAAAAGGCTGCGCAGCCGGTGGAAGAGCGCGCGCCGCCGATGCTCCTGCACGACGCGCTGCCAGAAGATGAGCGTGCTCACCGTCACGGGCCGGCGCCGCACCTTCAGCAGATAGAGGAGGACGATGATCGGCAGGCCGGCGAGAAACCACGCGGCCCACGGCTGGAGCCACGTCATCGCAGCATCACGCCGTCGCGCAGCACGCGCAGGACGAGGTCCTCGAATGGCACTTCGGTGCCGGCTCGCGCGTAGCCGATCGCGCGCTGATGGCAGAACTGCTCGATCTCACCGAGCCATGCGGCGATAGCTTTGCGGTAGTTGCTGACCAGCGATTCCGAGACGGTGATCTCGCACGATTCGCCGGTCTCGCACTCGGTCAGGCGCAGATCGCCGAGTTCTCCCGGCGAGAGTTCCGCGGGATCGAGCACCTGCACGAGATGCACCTCGAAGTGGTGATGGCGGAGAAGGTTCAACGCTTCCTCGTAACCTGCGGGATCGAGAAAATCCGACAGGACAAACACGAGCCCGCTGCGCTTCAGCCGCTGCGCGAAGGCGCGCAGGCTGGCGAGCAGCGAGGTCTTCTCCGCCGCGGCAGGCGCGTTGCGGAGGTATTCGAGGAGGGTGTGAAACTGCGGCTTCCCGCGCATCAGGCCGGTGTCTTCGCCGAGCGACTCGCCGAACCAGCAGACGTTCACGCGGTCGAGATTCGCGAGCGCGACGTAGCCGAGCGCGGCGGCGATACGGCGGGCCTGGTCGAGCTTCGTCGGCGCCCAGTGCATCGATGCGCTGGCATCGATCAGGAAGTGAACGTCGAGGTCGCGCTCCTGCTCGAAGAGCTTCACGATGAGCCGGTCGAGCCGCGCATACACCGACCAGTCGATCGTGCGCAGTTCGTCGCCCCACGAGTAGTTGCGATAGTCGGCGAATTCGAGCGAGGAGCCAACCTGCCGCGAGCGGCGCTCGGCCCGGTGCTCGCCGCGAAAGAGCCGCTTCGCGAGGAGGTGGAGCTGCTCCAGCTTGGCGAGGAAAACGGAGTCGAAGAGCAGGGGAGCGGCGTCGGTGAGCGGCAAGGCCGCGCAGCTAAGCGCGCGCAGTGCGCCGACGCAAGGTCCGCCCCCGCGGCGGTGCGTGATGAAAACCTGTGACTTGCCCGCGATCCCGGCATCATCGTGAAAGTGATGAACGCATCATCTGCACAGCCACAACGCCTGCGCGAAGTCGCTGCGCTGTTCTTAAAGCTTGGCACGATCGCCTTCGGCGGGCCCGCGGCGCACATCGCGATGATGGAGGAGGAAGTCGTGCGTCGCCGGCGCTGGCTGACGCCGGAGGAATTCCTCGACCTGCTCGGTGCGAGCAATCTCATCCCCGGGCCGAACTCGACGGAGCTGGCCATCCACATCGGCTATCGCCGCGCGGGCTGGGCTGGGCTGCTCGTCGCGGGCGCGTGCTTCATCCTGCCCGCCACGATCATCGTCAGCGTCATCGCGTGGTGTTACGTGCGCTTTGGAAAATTGCCGCAGGTCGAGGCGCTGCTCTCCGGTGTGAAGCCGGTGATCATCGCGATCGTGGTGCATGCGCTCGTCGGGCTCGGGCGCACCGCCTTGAAAACGAAGCCACTCGCGATGCTCGCTGTCGCCGCCCTCGCGCTGAACGCCGCGGGCGTCCACGAGATCGAGGTCCTCTTCGGCGCCGGTCTGCTCGTGGCGCTCGCACGCACCGCGCGGTGCGGGACGGTCGCTTGGGTGCCGGCGCTTTCGCTCAGCGGCGTTGCCGGCGCGGGGGCACCGTTCGGTCTGTGGCCGTTGTTCCTCTTCTTCCTCAAAGTCGGGTCGGTGCTCTTCGGCAGCGGCTACGTGCTGCTCGCCTTTCTGCGCGCGGACCTCGTGGATCGATGGCATTGGCTCACCGAAAGCCAGCTTCTCGATGCCATCGCCGTCGGGCAAGTCACACCCGGCCCCGTCTTCACCACGGCGACGTTTATCGGCTACGTGCTCGCCGGTGCGCCGGGCGCGGCGGTTGCGACGCTCGGCATTTTTCTGCCTGCCTTCGTTTTCGTCGCGCTCAGCGGCCCGCTGGTTCCGCGCCTGCGCCGCTCTCCCACCGCCGCCGCATTCCTCGACGGCGTGAATGTCGCCTCGCTTGCGCTGATCGCCGTGGTCACGTGGCAGCTCGGGCGTGCGGCATTTGTCGATCGGCTCAGCGTCGCGCTCGCCATCGTGAGCGCGCTGCTCATCTTTCGCTACCGCATCGTCTCGACATGGCTGGTCCTCGGTGGCGCTTTCATCGGCCTCGCAAAGACGCTGTGGGTGTGAGGCGCCTGTGCAGTTGCGCCAAGGTGCATAACACCCGGTCCCGACGGGTAGCCTCGGACCGCTTGTCGCCGCGGCTTTCGCCCTGTAGCAACGCCGCCCTCACGCCCTGATGAACATCGTCGCCACTTCACTCCGCCGCCCGCTCACCGTCCTGGTGCTCGTGCTGGCGGCGTGCCTCGGCGGCTGGCTCGGCGTGAAGAAGATGTCGCGCGACATCTTCCCGCCGCTCGGCATCCCGACGATCTACGTGGCGCAGCCGTTTGGCGGCATGGACCCGGCGCAGGTCGAGGGCTACTTCACCTACTACTACGAGTATCACTTCCTCTACATCGCGGGCATCGAGCACGTGGAGAGCAAGAGCATCCAGGGCGCTTCGCTGATGAAGCTCCAGTTCCACCCCGGCACCGACATGAGCGCGGCGATGGCGGAAGTCGTGGCCTACGTGAACCGCTCGCGCGCTTTCATGCCGCCCGGCACGCCCGGGCCGTTCATCACGCGCTTCGATGCGGGCAGCGTCGCGGTGGGGCACCTGGTCTTCTCGACGGAGAATCCCGCGCGCACTGTCGGGCAGATGCAGGACGCGGCGCTGAACATGGTGCGCCCGCTCTTCGCGACGCTGCCGGGTGTGTCGGCCCCGCCACCCTTCGGCGGCGCGGCGCGCACGGTCGTGGTGAATGTGAAACCGGATCGGATGAAGGCGCTCGGCCTTTCGCCGGATGAAATCGTGCAGGCGATCTCGCAGGCAAACGTCATCAGCCCGAGCGGTAACATCAACCTCGGCGACCAGTATCCGATTGTGCCGGTCAACGCCGTGATGAAGACGACGAAGGATCTCGAAGGCGTGCCGCTGCGCGTGACCAAGGCGGGCAGCGTCTTCGTGCGCGATGTCGCGACGGTGGACGACCAGACCGACATCACCACCAGCTACGCGCTCGTGAACGGCCGCCGGACCGTCTATATGCCGGTGACCAAACGCTCCGACGCCTCGACGCTCTCGGTCGTCGAGTTGGTGAAGAAGAACCTGCTGAAGTTCAAAGCCGCCGTGCCCGACGATGTGAACGTGACGTTCGAGTTCGACCAGACGCCCGTCGTGCTCCGAGCGATCAACGACCTCGTAAAGGAAGGCGCGCTCGGCGCGGTGCTCACTGGACTGATGGTGCTCGTCTTCCTGCGCGACTTTCGCAGCGCGTTCATCGTCGTGCTGAACATTCCGATCGCGCTGCTCGCGTCGTGCTTCGCGCTATGGGTGAGCGGGCAGAGCATCCACCTGATGACGCTCGGCGGCCTCGCTCTCGCCGTCGGCGTGCTCGTGGATGAAGCGACCGTCGCCATCGAAAACATCCACGCGCATCTCGCCCGCGGCGTGCCGCTCGCCCGCGCCGCGCTCGACGCCACGCGCGAGACGACCGGCCCGCGCTTCCTCGCGATGCTCTGCGTGCTCGCCGTCTTCACGCCCGCGCTCTTCATGACGGGCGCGGCGAAGGCGCTCTTCACGCCGCTCGCGCTCGCTGTCGGCTTCGCGATGGTGGCGTCGTATTTCCTCAGCTCCACGCTCGTGCCGATCCTCAGCGTGTGGCTGCTGCGCGGCGGAAAAGGGCACATCGAGCAGCGCTGGCAGGGCGGGATTTATAGAGGATTTGCCCGCGCGGCGGTCGCATCGCGCTGGCTGCTCGTGCCGGTCTATCTCGCTGCCGCAGTCGGCGTGCTCTGGATCATCGGCGCGCAGCTCGGCGTCGAGATTTTCCCGAAAGCCGACGCCGGCCAGATGGCGCTGCGCGTGAAAGCCCCGACCGGCACGAAAGTGGACGTCACCGAGCAACTCGCCCTGCACGCGCTCGACCTCATCAAGCGCGAGGCTGGCGCGGAAAACATCGCGATCACTATGGGACTCGTCGGCGTCCACGCATCGAACTACCCGGTCAATTTCATCCACCTCTGGAACGGCGGCCCCGAGGAAGCGTGGCTCGCCGTGCAGTTCAAGAAAGGCGCGTCGGTCCGCGTCGAAGCGCTGCAGGAAAAGCTGCGCGGCGTCTTCGCGCAGGAGATCCCGACCGCGCGCGTCGCCTTCGAGCCGAGCGACATCGTCACGCGCGTGATGAGCTTCGGCTCGAACACGCCGATCGAAGTCGCCGTCAACGGTCCCGACCTCACCGTGAGCCGCGAGTATGCGGAGAAGATCTTCGCGAAGCTGAAAGACATGCCCGAACTGCGCGACGTGCAGTTCGCGCAAACGCTCGACTACCCGAGTATCAACGTGGACGTGAACCGCGAACGCGCCGGCCTGCTCGGCGTGAAGATGAACGACGTCACGCGTGCGCTCGTCGCCGCGACGACATCGAGCCGCTTCACACAGCCGATCTACTGGAACGACCAAAAGACCGGCGTGAGCTACAGCCTCCAGGTGCAGATCCCGCAGGCGCAGACGAAGTCCGTCGAAGACCTGCGCAATGTGCCCATCGACGCGGGCGATTCGTCCGTGCTGCTGCGCAACGTCGCCACCATCACACCCGGCACCGTGGTGGGCCAATACGAGCGCTACAACATGGCGCGAGTCGTCAGCATCACCGCGAACCTTTACCACGCCGACCTCGGCTCCGTCGCGCGGAAGATCGAGAAGGTGCTCGCCGATGTCGGCGCGCCTCCGGCGAAAACAAACGTCGCCATCCGCGGCCAGATCATCCCGCTTACCGAGTTGCTCGATGGCTTCCGCAGCGGCCTCATCGTCGCGATTATCGTCGTCTTCCTCCTCCTCGCTGCGAACTTCCAATCCTTCCGCCTCTCGCTCGCCGTCGTCTCGACGATCCCCGCCGTGCTCGCCGGCGTCGCGCTCATGCTGTGGCTCACGCGCACCACGTTAAACATCCAGTCCGCCATCGGCGCGATCATGGCCGTGGGCGTCGCCGTCGCGAATGCGATCCTGCTCGTCACCTTCGCCGAGCGCGCCCACAAGGTCGGCGTTCGCGAAACCGACGCCGCGATCGAAGGCGCCACGAGCCGCCTGCGCCCGATCTTGATGACCAGCTTCGCGATGATCGCCGGCATGATCCCGATGGCGCTCGGCCTCGGCGAAGGCGGCGAGCAAACCGCGCCGCTCGGTCGCGCCGTCATCGGCGGACTCGCCGCCGCCACGCTCGCGACGCTCTTTATATTGCCCGCCGTCTTCGCGCTCGTCGCGCCGCGCAAACCCATCTCCCCGTCGCTCGACCCCGACGATCCTGCCAGCTCACAGCACCAGCCATGATTCGACGACATCTCCCGCTCCTCATCTGCCTCGCTTGTTCCACGCACGCCGTGGAGCCCACGAAAGTGAAAGCCACCAAAGTCTCGCGCGCCGATGTGATCCGCTACGTCACGCTGCCCGGCACGCTCAAGGCCAACCAGCAGGCGACGCTCTACGCCAAAGTCGCCGGCTACCTCACGAAGGTCTCCGTGGACAAAGGCGACGTGGTGAAAGTGGACCAGGTGCTCGCGACCATCGAGGTGCCCGAGATGATCGCCGACATGAAGAAGTTCGAGGCCGACGCGAAGGTCGCCGAGGTGGATCTCTCGCGGCTGCTCGATGCGCAGAAGAAGGCTGCCGACCTCGTCGTGCCGCAGATGCTCGACAAGGCGCGCGGCGCTTCCGAAGTGGCTCGCGCAAACATGCAGCGCACGCAGACGCTGCTCGACTTCGCAAAGATTACCGCGCCGTTCTCGGGGCTGATCACGCAGCGCTTCGTGGACAGCGGCGCATTCGTCCCGAGTGCGACCAGTGGCAGCGCGGCGCAGAATGCGGCGCTCTTCACGATCATGGAAACGACGACGCTCCGCGCGCAGGTGGCGATGCCGGAGCTCGACGCCGCGCTCGCCGCGAAAGGCCAGCCGGTGAAGGTCAGCATTGAAGCGCTGCCCGGAAAAACCTTCGACGCCAAAGTCTCGCGCACCGCCGGCGCGATCGATGAAGCCACGCGCACGATGCTCGTCGAGGCCGACCTGCCGAATCCCGATGGCGCACTGCGCCCCGGCTTCTACGCGACGGTGAAAGTGGGCGTCGATCACCACGACAACGCGCTCACCGTGCCGGTCGAAGCGCTCGCGATGGAAAAGACCAACGCGTTCGTCTTCAAAGTCGCCGACGGCAAAGCGAAGAAGACCGCCGTGACGCTCGGCTTCAATGACGGCGCGCGGGCCGAAGTGCTCACCGGCGTCGCGGAAGGCGAGCCCGTGATCCTCGTCGGCAAAGCCACCTTTACCGACGGCCAGTCCGTCCAAATCGAATGAAGCTCCCTTCCATCTCTCTCGCTCTCCTCGTCGCAGCCACGAGCCTGCCAGCCGCCGAGCCCGTGGAGCAGCGGATCAATCTCGCGGCGGTCATGCGCATCACTGGCGCCGACAACCTCGACATCCAGATCGCGCAGCAGCGATTCATCGAGGCGCAGGCGAACCACCGCCAGGCGCTCGCACAGTTCTTCCCGTATCTCGCGCCGGGGATCGGCTACAAGCGGCACGAAGGGAACATCCAGAACGTAGAGGGCGACATCCTCGACGTGGACAAGCAGAGCCTCGCGTTCGGTGCCAGCGTGGCCGCGCAACTCGATCTCGGCGATTCCATCTACAAGACGATGGTCGCGGCGCGGCTCGTGCAGGCAGCGGAATTCGCGGCGGAGTCGCAGCGACAGGAGAGTGTCTTTCAGGCTGTCTCCGCCTTCCTCGAACTCGGCCGCGCCGGTGCCGCGACGAAGGTGGCGCTTGAAGCGGTGAACATCGCCGACGACTACGCGAACCAGGTGAAGCAAGCCGTCGGAGCGGGGCTCGGCTTCAAGGGCGACCAGTTTCGATCGAAGGCGCAAGCGGAGAAGAACCGCCTCCTCCTGCGTCAGGCCCAGGAGCAGCGCCGCATCGCCGCCGCGCGGCTGGCGACGGCGCTCCGCATGTCGCCGACCATCGATCTTCGGCCCGAGGGAGGTGATCCCGCGCCGATGCGGCTGATGAATCGGGATGAGAGCCTCGGCTCGCTCGTGGCCAACGCGCTCGCACACCGACCGGAACTCAAACAGTCCGGCGCGGAGACGGCGGCGGCTGGCAAAGCGCGGAGCGGTGCGATCTACGGGCCGCTCATCCCGAGTCTGCGCGCCGACTATTTCTACGGTGGCCTCGGCGGCGGGCGGCGCGACGATGGTCCGAGCCACTATGACGATTCACACGACTTCGGCGTCGGCTTGTCGTGGCGCGTCGGTTCCGGCGGGATCGGCGACTTTTCACGCATCGATGCCAGCACTGCGCGACTCCGCGCGTCCGCGCTTTCCGGGGAACGTCTCGAACTGGAGGTGAAGCGCCAGGTCGTGGAAGCCCACACACGCGCGCAGTCCTACGGAGATCAACTCGACTCAGCCCGTGAGGCTCTCGCCGCTTCGGACGAAGCGCTCAAGCTCGCGCGGCAGCGGCAGCAATTCGGCGTGGGCGAAGTGCTCGAGAACATCCAGGCCGAGCAGGATCTCACGCGCTCGCGGCTCGATTACCTCACCGTCGTCACCGAATACAACCGCGCGCAGTTCGCGCTCCGGCGGGCGATCGGGCGGACGAACGGCGATCGGGCGGAAGGGAAGTAGGCGGTCGGTAGGGAGGAGGGCGCTGAGCGGCGGGACGGTAATGTCACGTAATCGTAACATCACGGCCACATGAATGACGCGCGGTCGATGCACATACGCCGCGCTGTCGTCACACGCTATGTCGCAAGTGCGGCAGAAACCCTAACCAACCAACCAATGTTCAAACTCGTTCGAAGTGTCCCCGCCGCGCTCGCGGCGTTTGCCGTTTCCGCCGCGCCTGCGCTGCGGGCGGATGAATCCGACGTGCTCCTCAAGGTGCTCGTGCGAAAAGGAATCCTGACCGAAACCGAAGCGGTCGCCGTGCGCGCGGAAGTCGCGAAGGAGAAGGCGAAGGAAGCGAAGCTCGCGGCGAAGGTCGCGCCTGCGGAAGGGGGCATCGCCTCAAAGCTCGATATCTCCAAGTCGGTCCAGAAGCTGAAGCTCTACGGCGACTTGCGGCTGCGATATCAATACGACACGAACGACGCGCAGTTTGAACCGGGCGTCGGGGTTCACAATGACGACAACGACAAGGATCGCAGTTCCTCGGGCACGCAGGATGGGCGCTTCCGCTTCCGCCTGCGGCTGAATGCGGACTATCAGTTCACGGACAACCTTTTCGCCGGCGTGGAACTCCAGACCGGGCAGGTCAGCGACAGCGGCAACCAGAACTTCGAGAACGGCTTTTCCGACTACAGCATTTTTCTCAGCCGCGCCTACATCGGGTGGGATGCGACGAAGTGGCTGCGGTTCGCCGGCGGCAAGATGCCCGCGTATTTCTACAACACGGACATGATGTGGGATCCGGACATCAACCCGACCGGAATGTTTGAAGCGATCGCCTTCCACAAGCTCGACGAGCAGAGTGCCGAGAGCCTCGACAAGGACGGCAAGAAGCTGGTCACGCCGGTGGAGAAGCCGTGGGAACTGACGCTCAATGCCGGCCAGTTCATCTTCGACAACAATGGGGAGTCGGGCTTCGACGGCGACTCGAAGACCGATGCGTGGCTCTTCTACACGCAGCTTCTCGGCGCGTGGAAATTCGACAACGGCGTAAAGATCACCGCCGCACCGGGCTACATGACCTACGTGAACGGCTCGCTCTCCGACGTGGCAAACAAGGGGAGCTTCAATGATAACGCGAACGTCTCCGGCGCCACGCGCAACCTCAACCTGCTACTGTTTCCGGGCGATGTGTCCTTCAAGCTGGGCGGGCTGAAGACGAAGTTCTACTGGGACCTCAGCTACAACCTCGAAGGCCGCAAACGCGTCGAGGATATCTACAACATCGTGTCGCTCGACTCGCCGGAGAACGATCCCGACGACCTGCGCAAGGGCCACAGCAATGTGGATGACCTTGCCTTTCTGGTCGGCGTGAAGCTCGGCGACAACAAACATGCGGGCGACTGGTCGCTGCTGCTCGACTACCGCCAGGTCGGCCTCGGTGCGATCGATCCGAACCTCAACGACTCGGATGTCTTCGCGAGCGCGCTGAATGTGCGCGGCTTCCGCCTGAAGGGTGAATACAACTTCACCGACTTCCTCAGCGCCGGCTTCATGTATTCCTACGGCTGGAACCTGCGGCAGGATCTCTCCGGAGGAGAAGCGACCGGCGGGAACGCCGTCGCGAATACGAACGACATCCACACGGCGATCTTCGACGTGCAGATCAAGTTCTAGCCTGTCACCAGAACGTAACACTCTCCGTTTTGCCCAGATGCAGGCTGCCGCCTAGCAATGCGCCCCCTAAACAACTTTCCAACCACATGATCCAACCAAGCAAGACACTCGGGCTCGCGGCCACGGTGGGCTTTTTTGCCAGTGCCGTCGCGTTCATGACGGGTTGTGGCCGCCCAACCAGCACGGCGCCGCTACCCACGAGCGCACCCACGCCGTCCGTCGAGGCGAAGCGCGGCCCCTCGACTCCGGCTGCGCCGCCCGTCCAAGCTGCGGGCAGCGTCGCCGTGGACGAGAAAATCGCCGCATACACGAAGACATCAGGGGTGTCCGGGAACCTGAATTCGATCGGCTCCGACACGCTCAACAACCTGATGGCGCTGTGGGCCGAAGGCTTCAAGGGCGCGTATCCGAGCGTGAACATCCAGGTGGAAGGCAAGGGCTCGGCCACCGCGCCGCCCGCGCTGATCGAAGGCACCGCACAGCTCGGGCCGATGAGCCGCGAGATGAAGGGCGACGAAGCCGACCGCTTTGAAAAGAAATACGGCTACAAGCCGACCGAGGTGCGTGTCTCCGTCGATTCGCTCGCTGTCTTCGTCCACAAGGACAACCCCGTGCAGAGCCTCAGCCTCCAGCAAGTGGACTCGATCTTTTCGAGCACGTTCAAGGCTGGTGGCACGGACATCAGCAAGTGGGGAGACCTCGGTCTGTCGGGCGCGTGGGGCTCCCGCCCGATTTCGCTCTACGGCCGCAACAGCGCGTCGGGCACCTACGGCTTCTTCAAGGAGCACGCGCTGCAGAAGGGCGACTTCAAGACGACGGTGAAGGAGCAGCCGGGCTCGTCGTCGGTGGTGCAAGGCATCGGCAGCGATCTCGCCGGCATCGGCTACTCGGGCATCGGTTACAAGACCAGCGAGGTGCGCGCGGTGCCGCTCGCAGCGAAGGCCGGCGCCAAGCCCGCGGAACCGAGCTACGAGAACTGCCTGAGCGGAGATTACCCGTTGGCGCGCTTCCTCCTCATCTACGTGAACAAGAAACCCGGCCAGCCGCTCGACAAACTGACCGGCGAGTTCTTGAAGTTCGTGCTGAGCAAGGAAGGGCAGCAGGTCGTCGTAAAGGACGGCTACTTCCCGCTGCCGGCAGAGCTCGTGGAGGAGGAGTTGAAGAAGCTCGCGAAGTAACTGCGATCGATGCCAGCTGCGCCACCACCCGACGAACTAGCCGCGCGCTTCCGCGTCTCGCGCGGCACGCTGTGGTTCGACCGGTTCATGACCGGCTTCATCAAGATCGGCGGTGTGCTCGTGATCCTGGCGGTGACGGGCATTTTCGTCTTCATCCTTTCGCAGATCCTGCCGCTCTTCCGCGGCGCGGATGTGAAGCCGCTCAAGACCTTCGCGACTGCGATTGATCCGGCGAAGGTCGCGATCCTCGGCGTGGATGAATGGGCTGAGCTGCCGGTGCTGATCGAGTCCGATGGCGCGCTCCACTTCATCGACACCACGCAGGGCCAGCCGCCAAAGCGCGTCGTGCCGGAGTTTGCCGAGCCGCGAAAGATTTCCGCGGTCGCCTACCGCCAGCAGGGGCAGAAGCTGATCGTCGGCACGGAGGACGGGCGCTTCGCTGTGGTGTCGCTGAACTACTCGATGGCCTTCGCCGACGGGAAGACCCTCGTGAGCGCGGAACCGAAGGCGGACCCGTTCTATGAAATCGGACCGGACGGCGCGCGTGTGACGCAGATCGCCTACGGCGACGGCAGCGATCGGAAGCTCGCGGCGGCGATTTTCCAGGTCGGCGAGAAGCTCGAAGTCCATGCCGCCACGCTCACGCAAAAGCGCTCGCTGCTGGGCAAGGGGAAGATCGAAGTCGGCGAACGCTTCAACCTCACCGCGGAGCTACACGGGCGCCCGGAGCGAATCCTCGTCAGTTCAAACGCCGAGAGTGTTCTCGTCGCGTCCGAGACGGGCATAATCGACTATTTCTTCCTCACCGATGCCGGGCTGAAGCTGCGCCAGAGCTTCACGCCCTTCGCAAGCCAGCGCATCTCCACGATCGATTTCATCCTCGGCGATATGTCGGTGAGCATCACCAGCGCGAGCGGAGAAAATGTCGTCTTCAGCCTGTTCGTGCCGCCCGGCGGGAGCGAGCGGCTGTGGGGGAAGACAAAGACGTTCGACCAACTGAGCGGCGCGACGAAGGCGTTCGCGGCCAGCTCGCGCAACAAGACATTCCTCGTCGCGAGCGCGGACACCGCCTCCCTCCGCTACAGCACGACCGAGAGCACACGCTGGGAAACAAAGCTGCCCTTCACGACCACGCGCGCCGTCATCGGCGGGAAGAACGACCGGCTGCTTTTCCTCGACGCCACGGGGCAACTCCACCTCTACGCGCTGAACGACGCGCACCCCGAGGCGAGCTGGAAGGCGCTCTTCGGCAAGCTCTGGTATGAAGGCGCGAGCGAGCCGAAATACGAATGGCAATCGACCGGTGGCACCGACGACTTCGAGCCGAAGCTCTCGCTCGTCCCGCTGCTCATCGGCACGATCAAGGGCACCATCTACGCGCTCCTCTTCGCGCTGCCCATCGCGCTGCTCGCCGCGCTCTACGCGGCCGTGTTTCTCGAGCCGCGTTTCAAGCGCACCGTGAAGCCCGTGATGGAGATCATGGCGTCGCTACCGTCGGTCGTGCTCGGCTTCATCGCCGCGCTCTGGCTCGCGCCGTTGCTGGAGACACGCGTGCCGTCGCTGATCGCAATGGTCGTGCTCGTGCCGGCGTCCGCGCTGCTCTTCGGCTGGCTGTGGGCGGGGCTGCCGTATGCGAAGCGGCGGCGAATCCGGCACGGTTACGAGTTCTTCGTCTTCATGCCGATCCTCCTGCTCGTGGCCTGGCTCGGCTGGCAGCTCGGCCCGCTGCTCGAGCAGGTTTGCTTTGCCGTCACTGATCCCGCGAGCGGCCAGCGTGTCGCGGATTTCCGGGTGTGGTGGCCGCATGTCACCGGCGCCGACTTCCAGCAGCGCAATTCGCTCGTCATCGGCTTCATCATGGGCTTCGCGATCATCCCGATCATTTTCACCATCGCCGAGGACGCGCTCTCGAATGTGCCGCAGTCGCTCACGAGCGCGTCGATGGCGCTCGGCGCGAGCCGCTGGCAGACGGCCATCAGCATCGTCCTGCCCACCGCGAGCGCCGGCATCTTTTCCGCGGTGATGATCGGCCTCGGACGTGCCGTCGGCGAAACGATGATCGTCGTCATGGCCACGGGGAACACGCCGATCATGGACATGAATATCTTCAGCGGCATGCGCACGCTCTCGGCGAACATCGCCGTGGAGCTGCCCGAGGCACCGCATCACGGCACGCTCTACCGCACGCTTTTCCTCGGCGCGATGCTGCTCTTCCTGATGACTTTTGCGGTGAACACCGTCGCCGAAATCCTGCGCCAGCGGCTGCGCGAGCGATATAAAACCGTCTAGCCGATGACCGCGACTCCCGCACCGCAGCGCGTCGTGCGCACCAAGGGCGAGCCTTTCGTGTGGATGTGCTCGATGGGCCTCGCCATCGGCCTGATCATGGTCATGGCGCTGCTCGGGCTGATCCTCAAACAAGGCTTCACGGTCTTCTGGCCGGCGGACGTGGCTGCGCTCACGCTGAAAGACGGCAGCACCATCGGCGGTGAGATCGTGAAGCGGCAGCAGAGTAAGACTGTGGCGGGCGGAGAGGAGTGGCAGCTCTTCACCGGCAATCGCGATGCCTACGGTTACAGCTTCAAGTATGTGAACGCCGCCGACGTCGCGAAAGTGGACTACCCGCGCGAGATAGTCGTCATCGAGCGCCAGGAATACGGCGATGCGATTGGCTTCCCGATCGAGGGCGGCGACGGATTCCGCCTCCGCCTCATCACCGGCGAGGAGCGCGTGTTGGCGCGCGAACAGATCGTCGGCATCGAGCGCCCGAATGCACTCGGCATCGCTGGTAAGCTGCGCGTCTTTGCTCACCACATCTGGAGTTTCCTCAGCCAGAATCCGCGCGAGGCGAACACGGAAGGCGGCATCTTCCCCGCGATCTTCGGCACGTTCGTGATGACGCTGCTGATGAGCGTGGCCGTGGTTCCATTCGGGATCGTGGCTGCGATCTACCTGCGCGAATACGCGACGCAGGGGCTCTGGGTGCGCGCCGTGCGCATCGCGGTGAACAATCTTGCCGGCGTGCCGTCGATCGTCTTCGGCGTCTTCGGGCTGGGCTTCTTCGTGTATCTGCTCGGCGGCGCGATCGATGAAGTCTTCTACAAGGATACGCTCCCGACGCCGACCTTCGGCACCGGCGGCATCCTCTGGGCCTCGCTCACGCTCGCGCTGATGACCGTGCCCGTGATCATCGTCTCGACCGAGGAAGCGCTCGCCGCCGTGCCGCGCGGTGCGCGCGAGGCGTCGCTCGCGTGCGGTGCATCGAAGTGGCAGACCATCCAGCGAGTCGTCCTGCCCGCCTCGACGAGCGGCATCCTGACCGGGCTCATCCTCGCGATGGCGCGCGGGGCAGGGGAGGTCGCGCCGCTGATGCTCGTCGGCGTGGTGAAACTCGCGCCGAGCCTGCCGCTCGATGGCTCGTTCCCGTTCATGCACCTCGACCGGAAGTTCATGCACCTCGGCTTTCACATCTACGACCTCGGCTTCCAATCGCCGGACTCCGAGGCGGCAAAGCCGATGGTCTTCGCGACCACGCTTTTCCTCATCCTGCTCGTGGTGGTGCTCAATCTCACCGCGATCCTCATCCGCGAACGCCTGCGCCGAAAATATGCCACTGGCGCCTTCTAGCCTCCGCCTCCAAACTCGATGCGCTCCATGACCGACCCGGCCAGCCAGCCATTCTCCACATCGTCCGACCGTGGCTCGATCGCCGAACTCGACGAGCCTTCGGCCGATTCGCGCTACATCTCCTGCGAAGGATTTTCATTTTTCTACAGCGAACACCAGGCGCTGCATGGCATCGATCTCGCGATCCCGGAAAGGATGGTCACCGCGCTCATCGGTCCGAGCGGCTGCGGCAAGTCCACCTTGCTCCGCAGCATCAACCGCATGAACGACCTCATCGATGGCACGCACCATCGCGGCGACATCAAGGTGAAGGGCCGCAGCGTTTTCGATCCCGATCTCGAGGTGATCTCGCTGCGGAAACGCATCGGCATGATCTTCCAGAAATCGAACCCCTTCCCGAAATCGATCTACGAAAACGTCGTCTATAGCCTGCGCGTCGCCGGCGTGAACGACCGGCGCGTGCTCGATGAAGTCGCCGAGCGCAGCCTCAAGAGCGCCGCGCTCTGGGACGAAGTGAAGGATCGCCTGCAAGCGAGCGCGCTCGGACTCTCCGGCGGCCAGATGCAGCGGCTGTGCATCGCTCGCGCCATCGCGAATCAGCCGGAAATCCTGCTCATGGACGAGCCGTGCAGCGCGCTCGACCCGATCGCCACGGCAAAGATCGAGGAGCTGATCTACGAGTTGAAGCGAGAGTTCACGATCGTCATCGTCACGCACAACATGCAGCAGGCTGGCCGCTGTTCGGACCACACGGCCTTTTTCTACCTCGGGAAGCTGATCGAGTTCGACCGCACCGAGAAGCTCTTCACCAACCCCGGCCACAAGCAGACGGAGGAATACATCACCGGCCGCTTTGGTTGAGCGCCTCGCCGCCGCGTTCGCTCGCGCCGGCACAGCGTCACACTTTCGTAACATTCAATGAGCCAATTCTGGGAACAGCAACTCACCACCATCCGCGAACAACTGCTGATGATGGGCGGACTCGCCGAGCGCAACCTCGCCGTCGCCATGCGCGCGCTGATGGAGCGCGACGACAAGCTCTGCGACACCGTTGAGTTCGAGGACACGCAGATCCACCAGCTCGAGATCCACGTCGATGAACTCGTCATCACCTACATCTCCACGCACGGCGCGATGGCCAAGGACTGCCGGCTCCTGCTCGCTTCATCGAAGATCGCGAGTAACCTCGAGCGCATCGGCGACTCGGCCACGACGATCGCCCGCCGCGCACGGGAGTTGAACAAGGAGCCTCTGCTCAAGCCGCTCATCGACATCCCGATCATGGCCGACTTCGCCACCGAGATGCTGCGCGACAGCATCACCGCGTTTGTCGAAAGTAACGCCGATCTGGCCATCGAGATCGTGGCCCGCGACCGCAGCGTGAACGATCTCAACCGCCAGGTCGCCCGCGACATGACGACTGAGATGCAGGGAAATCCAAAGGCGATCACGCGCGCGATCAATCTCCTGACCATCGCCAAGACACTCGAACGTGTGGCCGATCACGCCACGAACATCGCAGAGGAAGCCTTTTACCTCGCGCGCGGTGAAGACATCCGCCACGAGGGCTCGCTGAAGAAGCAGGGCAGCCCGTAGGATCGCGAACTCGCTGGCGCGTTTTCGGTCGGACGGAAAGGAGGCGCGTTGCGCAGCTGGGCGCGCCGCCTACGTTCCGCGGTCATGCCTTTCCAGCTCGCTTCGAATTACAGCCCACGCGGCGATCAGGCGCAGGCCATTGCAAAGCTGGGCAAGACCGTCGGCGCGGGGAATCGGCACCAGACGCTGCTCGGCGTCACGGGCTCGGGGAAGACGTTCACCGTCGCCAATGTGATCCGCGACATCGACAGGCCGACGCTCATCATCTCGCACAACAAGACGCTCGCGGCGCAACTCTACTCGGAGTTCAAACAGTTCTTCCCGGACAACGCGGTCGAATACTTCGTCAGTTACTTCGACTACTACCAACCCGAGGCCTACATCCCGCGCACGGATACCTTCATCGAGAAGGACTCGTCGATTAACGAGGAGATCGAGCGCCTGCGCCTCTCGACCACCTCGTCGCTGCTATCGCGGCGGGATGTGATCGTCGTCGCGAGCGTGTCGTGCATCTACGGCCTCGGTTCGCCGGAGGACTACAAGAACATGCTGCTGACGCTCAAAGTCGGCCAGACCATGAGCCGCGAGATGGCGCTCTCGAAGCTCGTGGACATGCTCTACGAGCGAAACGACGTCGGCTTCGGGCGGGGCCGATTCCGCGTGCGCGGCGACGTGGTGGAAGTGCAGCCGGCGAACCTCGATGACGAGGCGATCCGCATCGAGTTCTTCGGCGATGAGATCGATCGCATCTCGAGCATCGACCCGCTGACCGGCCACACGCACGAGTCGCTCACGATGGTGACGCTGTATCCGGCGAAGCAGTTCGTGACGCCGCACGACAAGATGCTGCGCGCGATGACGACGATTCGCGACGAGATGGACGAGCGAATCATCTGGTTCGAGAAGAACGACAAGCTCATCGAAGCGCAGCGCATCAAGCAGCGGACCGAATACGACCTGGAGATGATGCAGGAGATGGGCTTTTGCTCCGGGATCGAGAACTACTCGCGGCATCTCAGCGGCCGCCCGCCGGGTTCGCGGCCCTTCACGCTCATGGACTTTTTCCCACGCGACTACCTCGTGGTGATCGACGAGTCGCACGCCACGGTCCCGCAGATCGGCGGGATGTATGAGGGGGACCGCTCGCGCAAGACGGTGCTGGTGAATTACGGATTCCGCCTCCCGAGCGCGCTCGACAACCGGCCGCTGCGCTTCGAGGAATTCATGCAGATGGCCGGGCAACTCCTCTACGTGAGCGCGACGCCGGGCGGATTCGAGATCGGCAACTCGATCGCCGGTAACACCGGCTACATCCCGCACACGCGCACGCAGCTTGGGCGGGAGGTCGAAGTGCCCGCCGTCATCGCGGGCGAGCGGGGGAAAGGCGAGGTGGCGACGAGTGGCGCAGAGGAGCCGGTCGATTCCTTCGACGTGAACACGCCCGGCGCACCGCTGGTGGTCGAGCAGATCATCCGGCCAACTGGCTTGCTCGATCCTCAGATCACGATCCGTCCGCTCAAGGAGCAGATCGACGAGACGATGGAGCTGTGCCGGCAGCGCGTGGAGCTGGGCGAGCGCGTGCTCATCACCACGCTGACCAAACGCACCGCGGAGGACCTCAGCGATTACCTCCGCGAGACGGGGCTGAAGGTGCGCTACCTCCACAGCGACATCGACACGATCGAGCGCGTGGAAATCCTGCGCGCGCTACGGGCGAGGGAGTTCGACATCCTCGTCGGCATCAACCTGCTCCGCGAAGGGCTCGACCTGCCGGAGGTATCGCTCGTGTGCATCCTCGACGCGGACAAGGAAGGCTACCTGCGCTCGCAAACCTCGCTCATCCAGACGGCTGGCCGCGCGGCGCGCCACGTGAACGGCCAGGTCTATCTCTTCGCCGATCAAGTCACCGGCTCGATGCAGGCGCTGCTCGACATCACGGAGTATCGCCGCGCACGGCAGCTCGAATACAACGAGAAGCACGGCATCACGCCGCGCAGCGTGCAACGGGCAGTGCAGGAGAGTCTGCACACGCTGCTGAAGGCGCGTGCCGTCGAGGAGTCCGTGGTGCGCGAGACCGGCGCGGACTTGAATCTCACGGACCTGCTGCGCGAACTCGAAGATGAGATGCTCACCGCTTCCTCGAACCTCGAATTTGAGAAGGCGGCGCTGCTCCGTGATCAGATCGGCGAGCTCAAGGCTGGAACCGGCCTCGACAAGATCGAGCCGAGGCGCAAGCCGTTGAACTACCGCGATCTCAAGGCGAAGAAAGCGGGCAAGCCGCGAGCCCGGGCGTGAGGAGCTAGCTCCGGAAGCGCTCGATCTTCTCGATCACGACGACGCGATTGCCGTGCTCGGTGGGGACCTCGAGTTGCTCGCCGAGCTTGTGGCCGATGAGGGCTTTGGCGAGGGCGCTCTGGTAGCTGATGATGTTCTTATCCGGGTCGCCGTCCCACGCGCCGAGGATGGTGTAAACGTCGATGCGGCCACCGGCGAGTTCGCGCACGGTGACGATGGTGCCGATGCCTGCCTGTGAGGCGTCGGCGTTGGCGAAGTCGGTTCCACGGGCGAGGCTGAGGTCGCGCTCCGCTTCCCCGCGGCGGCGGTTGAGCACGCGCTGCATTTCCTTGGCGGCCTTGAACTCGAAGTTCTCGCGCAGGTCGCCATAGTCGCGGGCGATTTGGATTTCCTTCACGTTTTCGGGGAGCTTCTTGTTCACCAGTTCATCGAGCTCCGCCTTTTTCCGCTCGAGGCTTTCCCACGAGACGATGATCGACTCGTCCTTCTGCTCGCTGTTGCCGGCGATCATCGCCTGGAGGTCAGGATACACGCGCACGATTTTGCCGAGCAGCGAGCGGCGGTTGAGATCCTCGAAGACCGTCGAGAGCAGCACCTTTCGCATGAAGTCGCGCAGTTCTTCGGCGCTGGCATCGGCGATCAAGTCGGTGACGAGTTCGGGGTCGTTGACGAGGAGATCGTGCAGCTTGCGGTCCTTGCGTTCGTTGTGCGCGTCGCGTTCGAGCGCAGCGATGATGGCGGGAGCGACCTTGTGATTGAGCAGGTCGGAAAACCAGCCGACGCGGTCCTCGCACAGCCAGCATAGCGCAGCACTGGAAAGGCTGTGCTCGCTGATCGCGCGTTCGAGGGCGGCGCGGAGGATTTCGCCCTGCCCGTTCTTCGCGACCAGGTTCGCTCCCTCCGAGGCGAGGCGTGCCTTTTCCGCGCGCAGGACGACGCTGACGGCACGCTGCGGCCATTCGTCGCCGAACGCGGCTGGGATCGCGGCGACGGCGCGGGTGAGCTTCGAGTCGGGCGTCTTCGAGAGGAGCGTGGAAAGTTGCGCGCGCTCATCGCTCAGGATGCCGGAGATGCCAGGCGCGTCGGTGCCGGCGGCGAGGGTGGGGACCTTCTCGATCAATTCGTCGCGGGTCGCGAGGAGCGAGATGGTTTCGTCCGGCTTGAGCTTGGCGGATTTCTTCGCGCCGTCGTTCACGGCGACGATCACGGGCTGGAGCTGCGTGACGGGTTCCTGGAACTCCTCGACATGCTTGATGATGAGCTCGACCGCCTTCGTCTGGTCTTTGATCTGCCGCGCGTTGTTGAATGCGGCGAGGTATTCGTCGGCGTGGGAAATGGGACCGTCGCGCAGTTCGAAGGGCAGGCCCTTCTTCGTCGGGATCGCAAAGTGCCCGTCCGCTTTCATCCCTTTCTTCGCGACCTCGAACCACCGCTTGAACTCCGTCTCGGACATCACGTCGGGCACGAGCGCGGCCTGGATTTGATCCTGCGTCGCCTTGCCGCCAAAGCTCGTGAGCACGCACCGCGAGATGCCGACCGGGTCCTGCTTCGCGCTCGCTTTGACCGCTGCGGTGTCGGCGAGCTTCTTCGCGGCGATGTGATCACCGGGGATGACGGCCAGGCTTTCGGCTGCATACTGGAGCTGCATGGGGTGAGCCTTCTTGCTCTTGAAGTTGAGCGTCATCTGCAGGAGCAGGAAATCCACGTCGGCGACCTGGCCGTAGCCCCAACTCTTGTGAGCCACGTAGGTGCCGGGTGCGAGGCGGGCGAGCGCCTCGGCCTCTTTGCTGGTTAGTTTTCCGGCGTCGACTGCTTTCTGGATTTCGGCCTGCATAGGGGCGCGCACCTTACGAGGCGAGCCGGGTGCGGCAATGGATTTTCCCGAAGCTTCGGAAATCCGCGGCATCATTCTGGCTTTCTCACCCTGACCCATGCTTGCCGCTGCTGACGAAAGCGCACCCTCCTCGCTGGAAACCGACGCCGCATTCCGGCTGTTTTTCCATGCGAACCCGCTTCCGATGTGGCTCTTCGACAACGACTCGTTGAAGATCCTCGCGGTCAATGTCGCCGCGGTGCAGAAGTATGGATGGACCGAGGCAGAGTTTCTCACGATGACGATCGAGGATGTCCGCCCTCCGGACGAGGTGCGCCGGCTCAGGGAGTATCGCGCGTTGGCGAAGAACGAGGAGAGCCCAGGCCCCAACCACACGTTTCACTGGAAGCATCTCACCAAGTCGGGCGAGGTGATGAACGTCGAGAGCACCTGGCTGGAGATCCCATTTCGCGGGCAGATTGCGGTGCTGGTCATCAACATGGACTGCACCGCGCAGCATCGGGCCGAAGAGCAAGCCCGCGAGCAGGCGGCGATGCTCGATTTCGCATCGGACGCCATCGTCGTGCATACGCTCGACGAGCGCATCCTGTCGTGGAACCGGGGCGCCGAACGCCTTTACGGATGGACGCAGCCGGAGGCACTCGGTCGGTGCGTTAGCGAACTCTTCGTGATCGACGCCGAGACGCTTGGCGAGAACCTCGTCACGCTGGTCGAGAAGGGTGAGTGGAGCGGCGAGCTAAAGCAGCGCAGCAAGGATGGCCGTGAGCTACACGTGGCCAGCCGCTGGACGCTCATTCGCGACGAGAGCGGCCAACCGGCAAAGATCCTCGTCATCAACACCGACACGACCAACGCGCGGCAGTTCGAGCGGCAGTTCCTCCGCGCGCAGCGGCTCGAATCCATCGGCACCCTCGCCAGCGGCATCGCTCACGATTTGAACAACATCCTCTCGCCGATCCTGATGGCGAGCGGGCTCCTCCACAAGGCGCTCGAGAGCGACCCGGAGGCGTTGCGGATGCTCAAGATCATCGAGCACAGCGCCGAGCGCGGCTCCAGCGTGGTGAAGCAGGTCCTCACCTTTGCCCGTGGCGCGGAAGGTCAGCGCGTCGCGGTCCAGGCCAAGCACCTGCTCGGCGAACTGGTGAAGATCATCGGGCAGACCTTCCCGCGCAGCATCGACATCAAAACCCACGTGCCGACGGATCTTTGGCCGATCGCCGGCGACCCGACACAGCTCCACCAGGTCTTCCTCAACCTCTGCGTCAACGCGCGCGACGCGATCATGGCCGTGCCCACGTCCCAGAAGGGCCCGGAACCCGAGCGACACCTGAGAATCACGGCCGAGAACATCGACATCGATGATCACTTCGCGAGCATGAACCCGGGCGCGAAGCTCGGCCGGCACGTCGTCGTCAGCATCACCGATACTGGCGCGGGCATGCCGATCGAGACCATGGACAAGATCTTCGACCCGTTCTTTACCACGAAGGAACCCGGCAAGGGCACCGGCCTCGGCCTCGCGACCGTCATCGGCATCATGAAAAGCCACGAGGGCTTCCTCACCGTGCAGAGCGAAGTCGGCAAGGGATCGACGTTTCGGGTCTTCCTGCCGGCTTCACGCTCGGCGAGCGCCGATGCCGCGAGTGGGAATGTCGACCCGATCGAGCGCGGCAATGGAGAACTCGTGCTCGTGGTCGATGACGAGGCGCCGATCCGCGAAGCGCTCGTCTCCACGCTCGAGGCCAGCGGCTATCACTGCTTTACCGCCGAAGACGGCAGTGACGCGCTCGCGGTCTATTTCAGCCGGCGCGACGAGATCGACCTCATCGTCACCGACCTCGCCATGGCGCAGATGGATGGCGTCAAGTTCGTCCGCAACCTGCGCCGACTCGGCGGCACCGTGCCCGTCGTCGTTTCCAGCGGCCACATCCAAAAGAACTCGATGCAGGATCTGGTCGCGCTGGGTGTGCGGCACTTTCTCGAAAAGCCGTATAACGCCGACAAGCTGCTGCGCACCGTCCGTCGCGCGCTGGGATCCACTGCGAATTGAGAGCCCGTTGAATTACCAGCGTGCGCGAAAGTGGCGCCGACCTCTAGGTCGGCGTTAAGTCGATCACACCGACTCGGAAGTCGGCACCACTATTTCAATAGGCTGCTCACCTGCGCTTACCGCCGCAGCACGCGCACGCGGTGCGCTTCGCTGTCGCCGATATAGACCGCGCCGTCCTTGTCCACGAAGATGCCGTGCAGCCGAGCCATCTTGCACTGAAGTGGATCGCCATCGGGGCCATCGCCCTTTTCGCCGGTGCCGGCCATCAGCAGCAGCTTGCCCGTCTTCGCCTCGATCATCCGCACGCTGTGGCTCTCCGTGTCGGCGAGCCACGCATTGCCATCGGCGTCGATCGCAATGCCTTTGGGACCGGACAGCGTCGCTTCGCGCGCCGGGCCGCCATTGCCGGTGAAGCCCTTCTTCCCCGTGCCCGCGACGTGGTGATAGACCCCCGCTTTCATATCGATGCGGAAGACCTGATTGCCCTCGCGCGTGCAGACCCACAGGTCGCCCTTTGCATCGAAGTCCAGCGAACGCGGCCCCTTCAGCGGTGTGCCCGCCAGCGGCGCGCCATCGGGCGTCTCGCCCGGTTTGCCGGTGCCCGCGAAAGTCGAGATCGTGCCCGTCTTCATGTCCACCCGGCGGATCACATTGTTGCCGATGTCGCAGACATAGAGATGCTCGCCGCCCGGATCGAACTGGATGCTATGCGGCTGCTTGAACTGCGCCGCGCTCGCCGGCCCGCCATCCCCCGAATAGCCCGGCTGCCCCGTGCCGGCAAAGGTCGTGATGATCTTCGTCTTCGCATCCACGCGCCGGACCGCGTGGTTGGTCATATCCACGATGAAAAGATTTCCCGTCTTATCGAAGCGGATCTCGTGCGGCAGATTGAACGTCGCCGCCGTCGCCGCGCCCCCGTCGCCCGAATAGCCTTTCGCACCCGTGCCCGCGACGAGGTGAATGATCCCATCTGGCGTGATCCGCCGCACGCGCTGCCCCGTATACTCGCAGAACCACAGCGCCCCATCCGGCCCGCGCGCGACGCCGAATGGATTATCGATCTGCGCCTCCGTCGCCGGCCCGCCATCGCCCGAATATCCCTTCACGCTGGTCCCGGCGGCGGTGCGGATTTCCGCTGCTGAGGTGCTGAGAGCGAGGGCGAGGAAAAGGGCGAGAGTGCGCATGGCGCGCTCCCTTGGCAGAAACCCGCGCGCATGACCAGCGCGACGTCTGCATTCGGCGTTGCGAGCGGATGGACGAAGCCTTCCACTGACTTGCGCCGATGCCCGCGAAAAAGAAGACCGATCTGCCGCTCACCGGCGCCGCTTTGCTGAAGGAAACCTGCCGCCGCATCCGCGTCGCGCGCAGCTACTGGGACGCGCACAACAACCGCGCCTGCCGTGGCGAACGCGAAAAGGCGCTCGCGCTCTACGAAAGCCTCAGCGAGGCCGAGCGGGAGAAAGTGCCGCAGGTCCTCCGCGTCTGGCTGCGCTATCGCAGCGAGAAATACTTCGGCGCCCACCGCACCCCGCCGGGCACCAAGCGCTGAACGAACCGGCCGCCCAGGCCGACCTTGTCCCGCGCTCGGTGAGGGAGTTCATCACCATGCTTATCTGGTTTCGTGACATCGAAGACGCGTGGGAGCACCAACGGTGCGGCTATAGGCCAGCCCAGGGCAACGCCCTGGGTAGGTTCAGAATAAGAATCCAAGCCCTGAAAGGGCGGCCAGACCTGCGCCGCCCTTTCAGGGCTTGAATCTTCCGGGGGAGGAGACCCAGGGCGCCAGCCGCGGGCTGGCCTCTCTTCGGGTCGTTGGCCCTCCACGTCACAGGGCATGCCCATGCCGACCTTGTCCCGCGCACTGAGAGGGAGTTGATTACCGGCATGTTTGAACACAGATCCGAAACGCTGGCGCCGATGCCGGTGTTCGTCCGGCGGATGGCCGTATCGCTGGTTCTCGCCGTGAGCGTGGCCGGAACCGCGTTGGGGATTGGGGTGTTGGGCTATCACTTCATCGCCGGGTTGGCGTGGGTGGATGCGCTGCTCGATGCCTCAATGATCCTCGGCGGGATGGGGCCGGTGAGTGAGTTGCGCACGACGGACGCAAAGCTCTTCGCGTCGGCTTACGCGCTGCTCAGTGGGTTGGTCTTCATCGGGGTGATGGGGGTCACGCTCACGCCGATCCTGCACCGCATGTTGCACCACTTTCACCTCGCGGATGAAGACATGGCGGCAGACCCCGGGCGGCGGAAGAAGCGGTAGATCGGTCCGGGGCAAGACCTCCGCGGGCCGTGGCACCGTGGCCCCGCACGAATGGGCGCTGCCGCTCCCGCCCGAGCCTGGCCCGGCGCATCGCCCACTGCGATGGCCGGACCGGGCCGCAGGCCGCAAACCCTCGACGCTACAAGGCGCGCTTGCTTGCTTCGCCGCTCCACGGTCCCTGTCCGAGCGGACCCACTGCGGCGACGCGGAAGACATGGAGCTGCCCGCTGGTCAGGTCCGTCGCGGTGCAGGAAGCCTGCGTCACGACCTGCACCTGCGTCCACGTGCGGGGTAGCACGTTCGGGCTGCTCTGCGTCACGTAGCTATCCGCCCCCGGCACGCGATCCCACGAGAGATCGATCTCGCCTTCCATGGCGCCGTGTTCCGCCTGCACGCCTGTCGGCGCGGGCAGGGGGGTGGAGGGCGACCTCGCCGCCCGCACGAGGAACCCCGAGCTGAGGATCTTCGTCTCCTCGCCGCCGCTGGCGGAATCCACGTAGGAGGCGCGCGCGGTGAGGGCCGCCCTCAGCATATCGATCGCCTCGTCTTTGGTGGCCACGGCCATGCGCCAGGCCATCCGTTTCGCTTCCACATCCGCCAGCGCCGCCGCGGCTGCGGCGACCTTGGCCTCGAAATCCGCGGCGCTGGGCAGCGGCGAAGCGAAGTTCGCATTGCCCGTCATGGCGGTCTTGTGCGCGTCGGCAAAAGCGACGATTTCCGCATCGGTTTTGCCACTTAGTTCCAGTTTGGATTTACTCATTGTTGTTGTGTTTCATTGTGTTTCAGTTTGTTTGTTTTTGTTTGTTTTTGTTTGTGTCCACCGATTCGCGGAACCCCTTCGCCGCCCGCCGCCCACCTGCGTGAGCGCGTGCGGGCGATGAGGCCGCGGTGATCGATGTTGAGTTCAGATACGGAGCGCTCCGCCCGATCTTTCAAAAAAATGCGCACCCTGAAAAAATGGCGCGTCACGCTTCGGCCCCGCCTGAGTGTGCCTGTAGCGTCGGCTCTCTGAGCCGAAGGAAAAGCGCACCGTTGGAAACCCATCGGCTCAGAGAGCCGACGCTACACCTGCCACTGGCAAACCGTGCCACGGTCGTTCCCCTCCTCGACCTCAATCACGATCGTAGGACGATCCTCTGGCTTGAGGAAGATCATCCGCTGACTAGAGGAGGGTCGTCCGCTGACTAGAGGAGGGTCGTCCACTGACTAGAGGAGGGGCGTCCACTGACTAGAGGAGGGGCGTCCACTGACTAGAGGAGGGTCGTCCACTGACTAGAGGAAGGTCGTCCGCTGACTAGAGGAAGGTCGTCCGCAGACTTGAGGAAGATCATCCTTTGACTGGGGGGAGTCTGCTCTGGGTGGGTCACACCCACTCCGCGCACAGCAGCTCCGCCTGAGCCAGCACTGTCTTCACGGCCTCATCCTGCAAGTCGGGCGGGTAGCCGTGTTTGTTCAGGATGCGCTTCACCATCACTTTGATTTTGGCGCGGGCGCTTTCGCTGAGGGTCCAGTCGATGGTCACGCTCTTCTTCACTTGGGTGATCAATTCGGCGGCGATGAGCTTGAGTTTGTCGTCGCCCACTGCGGTCACGGCGGAATCGTTGGCGGCGAGGGCGTCGTAAAATGCCTTCTCGTCATCCGTCAGGCCCATCTCCTTGCCGGCCTTCGTTGCGGCGTCGAGGTCCTTGGCGAGTTGGATCAGCTCCTCGATGACCTTCATCGTGGAGATGGCGCGGTTGTGGTAGGCGTTGAGGGTCTTTTTCAGCTTCTCGCTGAGCCGAGCCGCTGGAGCGTGCGAGACAGGCAGCGCGAAGCGATGGGCGAAGCCCGCAGGCATGGGAATGCCGGAGCCAACACCTGGCTCTGCACGAGGTTGCGCTTGGAGCGGACCTTGAGTTCGTCCTTGAGCAGTTTCTCCAGCAGCTCGGCGGCGACGTTCTTGTGCTTCAGGCCGCGCACTTCAGCGAGGAACTGGTCGCTCAGGATGCAGCCGAGGGAGCGTGCGGAGCGACCGAGACAGACAACGCGCAGCGTTGGGCGCAGCCCGACTGAGCCGGGGGCGAAGGAGTCAAATTTCCGGCTTGGGCAATCCGGCGGCGGTGAAGACATCGATCACCTGGCCTTCGGTGGTGATCGCCTTGCTCACGAGCTGGCGGATGGCGGCGTCGATCTGCTCCGGCGTCTTGCGGTTGGTGCTGCTCTGCTTGTTCAGCGCGGCTTGCAGGGCTTGGAAAAAACTCACGTCATCGCGGGTCTCCGTGGCTTCATCGCTGGCGGCGCAGAGGGCGAGCCGAGCGGAGCGAGACAGACTGCCGATAGGCAGCCCGAAGGGTGAGCGCGGGGCGCTCATCAACGCGCGGGAAAGTTTCCGTCACCACCTGCATCCAGCGTTTCTTGCCGTCTTCCTGTTCGAGGATGTGTTCCTGTCCGGCAGGGATGTGGACACTGCTTGCAGAGGAGGGTCTGGGCTTTGTCTCATTTCCCCAATGCATTGAAGACCGACTGCAGCGATTTGCGGGCGGTTGCTTCCTTATCCGGTTCCCGGTTTTCATTGGGCTTGGCGGGTTCTTCCCATAGCTCGACGACGCGGCGGAGCTGGCCCTTGTTGTTCAGCATGTAGTCGCGGTTTCTGACCTGGCGGTCATTGCCGTTATGGATGTGAATCCACTCGCGGGGATGGCTGGGCTTGCCGAGAAGCTGAGGCGCGAAGGAATGGCCGTGGATCTTTTCCGCGGGCAGTTTGGCTCCGGTGAGTTCGCAGAGGGTGGGGAAAATGTCGGAGAGATCGACGAGGTCTTCGCAGGTGCTACCGGGCTGGATGTGGCCGGGCCAGCGGACGATGAGGGGGATGTGGGTGCCGCGATCGGTCATGCTGCCTTTGCCTCCAGCGACTTTTTTGTCATTGCCCCAGGTGTTGACCAGATCGGAGTCGGTGCCGTTGTCCGCCATGAAGAGGATGAGGGTGTTTTCGGTGATGCCGAGATCATCGAGGGTCTGGAGCATGACACCGATTTGCTTGTCGAGATAAGCGACCATCTCAGGGAAGTATTTGGGGTCACCTTTGTGCCCTTCGCGAGGTGAGCGATACGTTTTATCCTGGCTGTCAGGTGTTGGTTCCCAAGGATAATGCGTCAGGCACGTCGAGTAATAGGCGAGAAAGGGCGTCTTGCTCTTGGCGCTGGTTTTGATGAAGTCGAGATAGACCTCGAGGTCCACATCGGGGCCGTAGCGGTCTTTGATCTCATCGGCGATGATGCGGTCATCGCGCATGAGGTAGGGGTTCCAGTAGCGGGTGGTTCGTGCCCCCTGTTCATCGAAGATCTGCCAGGTCTGGTAGTGATCGAAGCCGAACTCGCGGATGGTGTTGTGCTTGTGCTCCAGGGCCACATGCCACTTGCCGACGATCTGTGTGGTGTAGCCGTGCTGCTTGAGTTGACGCACGAAACTCGGCTGGGACGGATGCAGGTAGAGGTCTTCTTGATTCTTGCTGTGGAGGACGACTTTTAGTCCATTTTGAAAAGGATATCGGCCGGTCAGCAACTGAGCCCGTGAGGGTGAGCAAAACGGATTGCTGAAACAACGCGTGAAGCGCATGCCCGTCTTCGCGAGATGGTCGATGTTGGGCGTCTTGTGCGAGTTGCCGCCATAGGATGAAAGGCATTCTATGCCGAGGTCATCGGCGAGGATGAGGACGACGTTGGGGTTTGCAGCAGCAGCATTGGTTGGGATCATCGCGGCGGGCTTCTTGGGTGCGGCCTTCTTCTTCGTTGAAGGCGGGCGCTTCCATGTTTCAGGCCTGACGATTTGCTTGGCGGCTTCGAGTTTCTCGCGCAGTGCCGGATAGGGCACATCATGCACGCTCACCTTGCTGTCGATGGCCAGACCAGCGGCGATGGCGGCGCTTTGGCTGAGGGCCATGAAGACGGGTTCCATGCGAATGGAGCCATGGGCGACGTGTGAGGCGGAAAGGCAGATGGGGGAGAAGAGGTTTTCGCATTCGCCCTTCTTCGGAATGATGGAGCGATACGAGATGCCATACGGACGCGGTGGTGTGTGCCAGATGACGCCGTCGTTTTGGGCTTTGCCGGTCTCAGTGACAAAATGCTGCACCACATGCGAGTCCATGCCAAAGGAGCCGAGGGCGATGGGATCGGGCGCTTTGCGTTCTCCGGCGCAATCAAGCTGGCTCATGACGTAGTCGGTCACCATTCGTCGTGCTTCACGAATGTAGATCATCCAGGGCCAGCCGCCGTTGTCAGTGAACTCATCTTTGGGCAAACCGTAGGTGGCTGTGGGTGTGCGGATCTTCTCCGGCACGCGGGGGTTGTTCGACATGGTCCAGAGAAAGCCCCGGATGTAGGTCTCGTGCGTTTTCTCGATCTCATGACGGCGCTCGTAACTGGCTTCGGGGTATTCCCAGTTGGCACCGGGATAGTCGGAGCCAACGGCGTGCATGTTGTTCCAATCGACCTTTTTTCCATCGGCGAGCGGCTCGATGAGCGCGGGGAGGCGCATGTCACCGGCGTCGAAATTTCTCAACAGCAGCTCGTGATCGATCTCGCGATAGCCTGCTGGCTTTTCGATGGGGATACGGTTGGCCGGATCGGTGGTGAGGCAGACGCGGTAGTTGTAGGCCTGGATCTTCTTGTCGCCCTGGCCGTTCTTTATGTCTTCGATGTGGTGAATGTGTGGCAGCAGGCCGCTGGCGGGATCGCCGGGCTTCACGTAGGCGTCCACTTCCTTGACGAAATGATCTTTGTCGCCCTGACGGTAATGAACGCGGGGCTTGGTGTCGCCGCGACGAACCCCAGCGAGGCTTTCGCCGTATTGACTCTCCGGCTCGCGGCCGACGGTGTGAGTCACACCCGCTGCGGCCATGAGGTCGCCGACGTAGGTCGCGTCGATGAACATTTTGCCGTGATAAGTCTTGCCGCTGAGCGTGGTGATGGCCGTGATGCGCTTGCCTTCCATCGTCACGCCTTTGCCTGAAGCGCGGTCGAGCTTTTCGTTATAGACCACGGTGACACCGGCTGCGGCGATCATGTCCTCGAACACCTTTTTGCCGACATGTGGCTCGAAGCTGCGGACGTGATCTTTGCCATAGGCCTTCGCCACGCCATCGTAGAACTCGGAGGCGATACCGCCGAAGGAGGTTCGAAAGCCAAGAAAATCCGTGGCACCGAGTCCACTGGAACTCATGCCTCCGGGAAAAGAGGTGGGATTCACGAGAATGACCGAACGCCCCTCGCGCTTGGCGGAGATGGCGGCGGCGACGGCTCCGGACGAGTCGCCGTAAACGACAACGTCATAAAGGGGATCCGGTCCGGACGTGCCGACCGCGTTTTCTGCGCCTTTCGCAAGAGCCAGCAGGCTATACAGCAGAGTAGCAAAACAAGCGATTCTTCGTTTCATTCGGATTACGGGGATGGCTGGTGGAGGAGGCAGTGGCTATTCAGAAACAGGGCACGGAAGGGCGGTGAAAGACCTTATTCTTTCTCATGTTACGGGCCGTAGAATTGCGCGGAGACATTTTAGCCTCTCCCCAGAGCCAAGGCAGGAAGTTGCAGAAGTCATCGGCCGACGGGAGGTCGCGGCGGAAGGTATCGGCGTGCTCGGGGCCGAAGTCGGCCTCGATGCCGCGCAGGGCGAGGTTCATCACGGCGAGGCGGCGGGTGGTGGCGTTGCTTTGTTTCGGCTGCTGCCGCCGCAGCCTCACCCTGCGGGCTCGCTTTGCGAGACCAAATGGGCGCTGCCGCCGCGCCCATTTGTCCTGGCCGTAGATGGAGATGTCGCCGAGCTTGCCGCCGTGGGATTCGACGAATTTTTCCGACTGCACACCGCGTGGCGCGACAGCGCGTCCTGAATGCGCGGAGCGGACTCTGCGGAGCCTGAAGGCAGGCAAACTGCCGCCGGAGCTGCAGGCGGGGTCGTAGATGCGGCCTTTGTAGGGGGCGAGCATCTCGACGAGGCAGCGCACGACGCAGGACGGGGTGTAGAATTGATGAACGCCGCCGCGTTCACCCTGCGGGCTGCCTTTGGCAGTCTTTCTCGCTCCGCTCGAATGGCCGCCGTTCTTGCCCTCGGCGCTGGCGAAGCGGGTGAGGAAATATTGATGAGCGCCCCCGCGCTCACCCTTCGGGCTGCCTGCGGCAGTCTTTCTCGCTCCGCTCCAATCATAAACGCGGCCGAGCAGATCGACGGAGCGGTGGGTCTTCTCGCCTTCGCTGGCGGCGGTGAGTTCGATGGTGGCGATGACGTCGATCAGTTCGCCGAGGCGCTGGTTATCCTTCGCTGCGCTCAGGCTCTGCGGCGTGGCTTCGCGTGGGGAGAGGGCGCTGTCGCGCCGGGCAGTGTCGAGGCCGGGGCGGGCGTAGTCCTTGGGGAGGACGCCTTTGAGGCGCGGGTTGTCGCGCTCGATGGCGACCATGGCGTCGTCCACGGTCTTGCCGATGGTGGGTTGCTTGGCGCTGGCCTGGAGGTGCGACCAGCGGGCATCGGCGGGCACCCAGAAGACGTTTTCGGCTTTGTATTGCTCAGCGCCTCCGCGCTGCCCCTTCGGGCTGCCTGCGGCAGGCTGTTTGCCGTGCGCTGCCGCGCCCGCCCTTGCGGGCTGCACTTCGTGCAGGCTATCTCGTTCCACTCGGTTCGCTCCGCTCGGCTCGTCCGGGTCTTCGGCATTGGCCCCGGCGTAGTCGCCCTGGCCGGCGAGGAGCTTGGTGCGGTGTTCCTCGAAGGTGTCGGAGATGTATTTGAGGAAAATCAGCCCAAGGACGACGTGGTTGACGGGCGCCCCCGCGCCCGCTCTTCGGGTCGCCTTCGGCGATCTGTCTCGCTCCGCTCGGCTGTATTGCTCAGCGTCCCCGCGCTGCCCCTTCGGGCTGCCTACGGCAGGCTGTCTCGCTCCGCTCGGCTCCGCCGCGTCCATGTTGTTGCGCAGCTTGTCGGCGGTGAGCCAGAGCTTGGCCTCGAAGCCGATGGTGGCGGTGGAGTCGGTTGGGGTGGTTTTCCGCTTCGCGCTGGGTGGCATCGGCGCAGATTAGCGGGGAACGCTCGCGGGGGGCAATGGTTCCGTGCTGAACGGAAGTAGGGACTGGGAAAGGTCAGGCCTTCAACCACCCAACCAATCAACGAACTCGAAGAGCGGCGGATGCTTCGCTCCGAGGCGCTGGATTACTTCGATGGGGAAGAATGAAGCCGGCGTCTCATCGCTGCGCTCACGTGCGGGGGTGGAACTCCGCTTCCCACGCCGCCATCCGCCGATCCGCGATGAACGGTCCGAATGGAAGGAGCGCGGCCACGAAGATCGCTGCGCAACGCGGCAGCGGCCACTTCGCCACCAGCCAGGTCCGCATGAGCGCGACGCAGAACACGATGAACAACAAGCCGTGCATCCAGCCGAAGACCTTCACGGCACCCGGCATTCCGGCGAGATACTTCAGCGGCATCGCGACGCCGAGCAGCACGAGGAAGGAGACGCCTTCGGCGAAGGCAAGGCGACGGAGAAACGGAATCGGATTTTTCACAGCGCAGTAGAAGAGCAAACCGACACAGCATCAGGAAATGAAAAGCATCCGCCGTCTGGAACGGCGGCCGTTAAGACGGCCACGGCACCCTCTCCACCGGGTTCTGCCTTAAGGCGTGTTTGTAAATGGGTCGGGGGATGGTGGAACGCTACCTCCGGGCGCGTTTGCTCGGAGGCCCGGGCGTCAGCCCGCATCTTCCCCGCAGAGGGTCCGGCTCCGCCGGCAGGAAATGAAAACGCGCCCGGAGGTCGCGTTCCACCATTTACAAACACGCCCTAGATCTCCGACCACACACCCGGCACCGGCACCGGGTAGCGGCCTTCGGCGTCGGCTTTGATCGGCGGTTCGCTCTGGAAGGTGAGGCGCTCCATCTCGGGGAAGAAGCGGAACTCGGACGCCATCGCTTCTTCCAAGGTGATGATGCGGCCCATGTGGACGGCGGCGCGGCCCATGATGGCGGCGAGATTCGACTCCGCGGCGCGCTTGGCCTGGTTGAAGGGCTTGTTGGTGCGGATGGCGTCGAGGAAATCGTTCCACTGCTGCTGCCACGCGGTGAGTTCCTCCTTCGGCGCGGCCCACTCGACGTTGGCGCGCGTGGTGTGCTGATCCTTGAAGATCTGCACCGTGCCGGCGTGGATGTTGCCGGAGAATTGCGCGGCCTTTTTCGTGCCGTGGATGTAGGTCGCGAATTCGTTGTAGCACTTCGGGACGTAGCGGACCACGTCGTAGCCCTTCGTGCCGTCGCCGAAGGTCCACTCGACGGAAAACGAATCGAGATTCTGGCTGCAATCGGTGCTGCCAGCGACGCGGCCGCCGATGCCGTGCGCGGTGACGGGCAGCGAGTCTTTGATCCAGCACAGCTCGTCGATCTGGTGAATATCCATCTCCGCCCACAGTCCGCCGGAGACCCAGAGGAACTTGGTGAAGTTGCGCAGCTGCCATTCAAGATCGGTCTTGTCGGCGGGCTTCGGCTTGAGCGGCGAGCTGGCCTCCATGCGATAGGCGCGGATATTGAGGATCTCGCCGAGTTCGCCGTCGCGGATGCGCTTGATGAGTTCCTGCCGGTTGCGCGAGTGGCGGCACATCAGCCCCGCGGCGATCTTCAGGCCTTTCTTGTCGGCTTCCTCGGCGGCCTTGATTAGGCGGCGCACGCCGGGAGGATCGACGGCGAAGGATTTCTCCATGAAGACGTTCACACCTTTCTGCACGGCGTATTCGAGCTGCGCAGGGCGGAAGCCGGCGTAGCCGGTGAGCATCGCGATGTCGCCCGAGCCGGGGCGGAGGCTGTCGATGGCGTGTTTGAATGCATCGAATCCGACGAATTGCCGCTCGCTCGGCACATCGACGCGATCGCCGAACGCCGCACTGAGCGAGCCGTGAGATTTCTGCAGCCGATCCTCATAAAGGTCCGCCATCGTCCACAGCTTCACCGTGCCCCCGGTCGCATTCATCGCGTTTGCCACCGCGCCGCTTCCACGCCCGCCGCTGCCGATCAGCGCGAGGCGGACCGTGCTGTCTCCGGCGGCGTGAACGTGCGGGATGGCAACGCCAGCGAGCGCCGATGCGGCGGCGAGCTTGCCGGTGCTGCTGAGGAAGTCGCGGCGGGAGAGGGAGGCGGGAGGTGTTTGCATGAGAGTCCCTCCACTACCCGCGGAATCGTGGGAAACTTATCCAGTATTTGCCCGGAGCGACGGCGGACGGGAGTTGACGTCAGCGCATCCCGTGCGCGGCGAGCCAGCGCACCACCACATCAGGAAAGTCGGTGAAGAGCCCGTCCACGCCTGCCTCGCGAAAGAGCACGTCGAGCAAGTCGTCCGTGGATGAGGCGAACTTCGGCAGTTCGTCGGTGCGCAGCGTGTAGGGATGCACGAGCAGCTTCGCAGCGTGGGCGTTCTTCACGAGAGCCGTCACTTTCCGGTCGGCCTTCGATTTGCCGGTGACGATCGCACTGAGCGCGGGGCCGATGCCGTCGGCCACCTGTGCGACTTCCGCGAGGCTCGCCTCGTCCTTTTTTCTGCTGTCGAGCAGCAGCAGCAGGTTGCCCTCCCAGCTCAGCTCGTTGCGGATGCGCTGCACTTCGTCCCACTCGAAGCACTGTAGCCAGCACTGGTCCGCCTTCGTCGCGTAGCCGTAGCGGCGCAGGATCGGCAGCACGATACGGCTGATGTCGTGCCCTTCCTTGCGATGCCAGCCCGGCTGTTTGATCTCGGGATATATCCCGGCCACGCGGCCCGTGGATCGGTTCATCCCTTGGATGAGTTGCAGTTCCTCCTCGAGCGTCGGAATCGCAAACGACGAACGTCCCAGCGGAAATCGATTCGGGAACACCGCCTGGCCAGTGTTCGGGTTGAGGCGCTCGTGCGCGTGGAGTTGCTTGATCTCCGCGAGCGTGAAATCGAGCGCGTAGTAGTGACCGTCCGCGCGCTTCCGCTCGGGGAAGCGCTGCGCCACGTCGCAGATCGTCTCGAGGTGGATATCGTGCATCACCACGGGCACGTCGTCTTTCGTGAGCACGATGTCCTGCTCGAGCAGATCCGCGCCCATCGCATGCGCCATCGCTTTGCTCTCCAGCGTGTGCTCCGGCAGATACCCGCTCGCTCCGCGATGCGCGATGACGACGGGCTTCGAGGGTTGCGCGAACAAGGGCATGGTCAGGGCCATTAGCAGTGCGGTGAGAGATTCGGCTGTCATCAGAGCGTGGACTCTAGGCAGTGCAACCAGCACACAGCAACTTTACGAGGCCGCCCTCAGCTTCATACGTCGATCGCAGGCGTTCGTCCGATTCAGGAAGTGAGATGAAACAGTTTGTCATTCAATTCATAGGGCCAGCGGGTGCGTTTTGGGTGGTGGTGAAAGTCCCCGCTGGTGTCCCGATCGAACTCATCGAGCTGGCCGCGAAGAACGCGGCGGGGGTGCATCAGGCGCAGCTTGTTGGGAAAGACGAGTCGCCGAGTGAGGAGCAAACCTTCCTGCCCTCGAGGCGGCCGATCTTCGGGCTCAACTAGGATTTCCGCTGCTCGAAGCCCGCTGTCAAAATCATGCGACAGCCCCCGCTGCCGATGCAGTCGCACGGGCCGGATTGCTAAACCCGGCCCGCACGAAAGCTTGTTCCCTTACAGACCGAGCGACCGCAGGAGCGAGGTATCGATCCGGCCTGTGACGGAGAGGCCGCGGTCTGCCTGATAGGAGGCGATCGCGTTCCTCGTTTGCGATCCCATCACGCCATCGATCGGGCCGGGACGGTAACCCGCGTCTGACAGCGCGGCCTGCACATCGTCCACGAGTGACGCCGAGCCACTCCGCGAATAGACCACGCGAGTCGAGGCATACGGCTCATAATCGCTGTAGAACACCCACGAGCCGCCAAACCAACGGTAGGGGCGGCTATCCCAATAGTGGACGCGGTCCGTATCCCAATCGCGGTAAGTCGAATATGGCACCCGGTTATACGAGTGGCTGCTCGTGTTGGACTCGTAGCGCCGCTCATCATAGCGATTGGTCACATTGGACGAGCGATCCCCCCGCCGTTCGGTGCTGCGCCGTTCGGCGATCACCGGTTGCTGGCTCCTCTGCTGCACCTCCCGCGATTGCGTGGCGTAGCTGAGCTGCGAGACGGGATTCTGTTGGGTAGCGAGCTTGTGCGACTGGCCCGTGCTCTGCCGGGTCACCGCGGACCGTTGCGAGGAAACCTCCGCCTTCGGCTTCGCGGCTTGCACCGTTCGCTGAGGCGCCTTGGACTTCGAGGGTTGCCTGGATGCGGTTTGTGGCGGCGCGGCCGAGCGGGCGTGCTTTTGCTGCACCGCTGCGGCAGGAGCCTCCTTGTTCTTGCCGGGCGATTCCTTCTTCGCGGCTTCCGCCGGAGCGACGAGTATGGCAGCCAGCGCCAGGGCGATACTAAGTGACGTGATTTGGTTCATTATATGTTTTCCTTGTGCCTCATGTTTCGGCTCCGACGCCGCATGCGGTTGTAACCAAATCGCCGTGGGCGACGAAATTCTCGCCCTGCGCCGCTACACCGGCGGACGGAGGAGCCCCGCCCGCAGCGTATTGCAAAACTGCCGCCGCGCCTGCGCATCGGGATCGGCGAAGGGGGTATTCAGCATCGCGATTCCCACGGGATTACGCGCCGTCCGCCGATGGCAAAGGCGAGGCCCGCATTGCTCCCCACGGCTGGCCCTGCGGCCCCGACGGTCCCTGCAAGGCGGTTCGTATTTCCTCGCACCCGGACTGGTCACGCTGCCAGCCGATACTCCGCCCGGTTCACGATCTCCTGAATTCGCCTCGAAGCCTTGATTTCGCGGAAGGACGCTGGCGGCGTGGTTCCGAGGCAGCGGTTGGCATCGGCATTGCTTATGACACTTTGCCAATGACTGCGGTTCCACCGGTTCCAGCTTTTCCAACACCCGAAGCGGCCATCGCTTACGGGTCGCTCGTGACTGCCAGCCATGCAGCGGTCCGGCCCGTCGCATCGGCCAGGGTCAATTTCCGCGTGCTCCTGCTGGAGGGTGAGGCAGGCGGCGACTCGCTGATGGTGGAGGCTGTTCGCGCCGAGATTCCCGATGCCCACATCCTGCGCACGGTCGGAGCGATGGGAGCGCTGGCGTTGTGCGGGCTTTACGATTTCGATCTGCTGCTGGCTGCCTCGCCCATGCCGTCGGATCTCGCCCGGGAGGTGTTCGATGCGTTCTTCGATCACAACGCCGACGCCGAGGTAATCATCGCCTCCGGCAGCATCCCGCCGAATTTGCCCAGCCGCATGCGCCTTCGCGCGCTCGAGTCGCCGGACAACCCGATCGAGGTCATCGAAGCCATCCGCAGTTGCCGGAACCGGATGCTCGATCTTTCCGATGCAGAAGAACCTGCCGGCCATTTCGTCGTCGTCCTGAGCAGGCACTCGCCGATGGAAGTTATCCAGTTCAAGTGTCTCGCGGCTGCGACCACGGCGCTCGACTTCATCCGCCCTCGTGGCGTGGGTGGGCGCGTCTGGTTTCGGAAAGGGGAGGTCATTCATGCCGAGACCGGCGAACTCATCGGGCAGGAGGCTCTGGTCGAGATGATGCAGTGGCCTGGCGGCAGCATCGTGGAAGTGGAAGTAGCGCCCTGCCGCATCCAGTCGATCGACATCCCGTGGCAATCGCTGCTCATGCGCGTGGCGCAGGCAGCGGACGAACTTCACGGCGGCGCGGTGTAATCAGCCGAGCCGCGCGGCGATCGTGTCGGCGTCGTAAACGCACCCGCCCCACGTGCCACCGCTCACATTTTGCAGCGCGGCCCAGAGGCGTGTGTCAGCGGGGAGTTGCGGATGCGGGGCGAGATCGGGGTGCGGCGTGCGCGCGGCGAAGTCGCCGATGAGATCGACCGTGCCCGTCATCGCGCGGCGATCGATCACGATGCGGATTGTGTCGCCATCGCGCACGCGGCCGATCGGGCCGCCGGCGAGCGCTTCCGGACCGATGTGGCCGATGCACGCGCCGGTGCTCACGCCGGAGAAGCGTGCGTCGGTGAGCAGCGCGACGTGTTTGCCGAAGGGCAGCGTCTTGAGCGCAGACGTAATTTGATACGTCTCCTCCATGCCCGTGCCCATCGGGCCGACGCCGCAGAGCACCATCACGTCGCCCGCCTGGATGCGGCCTTCGCGGAGCGCAGCGATGGCGGCGGCTTCGCTCGTGAAGACACGTGCTGGCCCTTCGTGGCGATATACGCCGTCCGCGCCGACCACGCTCGGATCGATGGACGTGGCTTTAATGACGGAGCCTTCCGGCGCGAGATTGCCGAGCGGGAAAACGAGCGTGCCGGTGAGACCGCGTGCCTTCGCACGCTCGGGCGGCATGATCACATCTCCGGCGTCGATGCCGTCGAGTTCGCGTAGCAACGCGCGGAACTTCGTGCGCCGCTCGCTCTTCTCCCATGCGTCGAGATTTTCGCCCAGCGTCGCGCCGGTCGCGGTGAGCGCGGTCGTATCGAGCAAGCCGAGCGCGCGCAGGTGGAGCATTACTTCCGGCACACCGCCCGCGAGGAAGACGCGCACGGTCGGATGCCCGACGGGGCCGTTCGGCAGCACATCGACGAGGCGCGGTGTGCGGCGGTTCACGTCGATCCAGTCCTGCACCGTCGGGCGCGGGAGGCCCGCGGCGTGAGCGATGGCGGGGATGTGCAGCAGCAAGTTGGTCGAGCCGCCGAAGGCCGCGTGGACGGTCATCGCGTTGCGAATGCTGGCGTCGGTGAGGAGGTCACGCGTGGCGAGTTTTGCGTCGTCGAGTTTCGCGACGGCGCGAGCGGCTTGCGTCGCAAGATCGAGCCACACCGCTTGTCCGCTCGGCGCGAGCGCGGAGTGGGGGAGCGCGAGCCCGAGCGCCTCGGCGACGACTTGCGACGTCGCCGCCGTGCCGAGGAACTGGCAGCCGCCCCCCGGCGAGCCGCACGCGCGGCAGCCGAGTTCGGCGGCTTGCGCGAGCGTGAGCAGACCGCGCGAGTAGCGCGCGCCGATCGTCTGCACCGCGCCCGCATCTTCGCCGTCGCTCGGCGGGAGCGTCACGCCGCCGGGCACGATCACGCACGGCAGATCGTGCATCGCGGCGAGCGCCATCATCATCGCGGGGAGTCCCTTGTCGCACGTCGCGATGCCGATCACGCCCCGCCGGCGTGGCAGCGAGCGGATGAGCCGACGGAAGACGGTCGCGGCGTCGTTGCGATACGGCAGCGAGTCGAACATTCCCGCTGTGCCTTGCGAGCGCCCGTCGCACGGGTCGCTCACCGCGGCGGCGAAAGGCACCGCCTTCATTGTCCGCAACTCGCGCGCGGCAGCCTCGACTTGCAGCCCGATTTCCCAATGCCCCGTGTGAAAACCGAGTGCGATCGGCGAGCCGTCCGGCGCGCGCATTCCGCCCTGCGTGCTGAGGATGAGGAACTGCCGCCCGAGCACGTCCTTCGGCTCCCAGCCCATGCCGACATTTTGCGTGAGCCCGAAAAGATCGCCGCTCGGCGCGGTGCGCAGCAGTTCATCCGTCAGCGGCAAAGCGCCGGCCGGTCCGGGCGCGCGAGTGCGGATGGCGAAGATGGAGTCGGAAGCGGAGAGGAAATCGGCGGGATGAATCACGCCGCGAGTGTGGCGCGCTTGTGAAAGCGCGCCAGCCCGAGCAGCGGCAGCGCGGCGGCGAGGATGGCGAGCGCGCCGGGCTCGGGCACGGCGACGAGCACGACGTCGTTGCCGCTGCCGCCGGCGTAGTTGAGGAAGTATTTCTGGCCGCTCACGAGGAACTCCGCGAACGGAACGAGCGGCACGCCGGCGGACGTGAAGCGGAACGCGCCGAACGCGATCGCGTCGGCGTTGTCGTTGTTCACGATCGTCCACTGGTCGCCGACCGCGGGCGTGTAGCCGCCGAGCAGCGAGAGGCTCAGCGCGGTGTTCGCGGTGAAGGTCGCGGTGCCGAGGACGACGAGCTGGTCGGCGGAGGCGGCGCTGGCGAGTTCGAGGGAAAAGGTGCCGCCGCTGAAGTCGGTGTTGCCCGCGGTGAGCGTGCCGACGCCGCCGATGCCGGGCGCGAGCGTGCCGGCATCGAGCTGGAGCGCGCCGAGGGTGCCGGTGCCGCTGAGCGTTCCGCTCACGACCGTGGTGAGCGTGCTCGTGGCGATGTTGCCGGTGACGCGCAGTTCGCCGCCATTCACGGTCGTCTCGCCGTCGTAGGTGTTCGCGGCATTCGAGAGCACGAGCGTGCCGGGGCCGGTCTTGGTGAGGCCGTAGTTGATGAGGAGCTGGCTGCTGGAGATCACGCCGCTGAGCGTGGTGAGGCCGAAGTTGGTCACGTTGATTTCGCGCGTGGCGTTGGCGACGCTCACGGTGCCGCCGAAGGTGAGATCCTGCGCGCCGCTCACGAGCATCGGGCCGTTGAGCGTGAGGTTGTTGGCGAGCGAGAGCGGGCCGGCGGTGGCATTTTGGATCGCGCCGCCCTGGAGCTGCACGGCGCTTGCGTTGAAGGCGGTCGCATGGCCCACGGCGACGGTGCCGGCGGTGAGGATGGTGGCGCCGGTGTAGCCATTTGCCACGGCCAGCGTGAGCGTGCCCGCGCCCGTCTTGATCAAGCCGCCGCTGCCGCTGATCGCGCCGCTGGCGATGACGTCACCAGGGCCGCCGACGGCGAAGGCATTCGCTCCGGCGGTGATGGGGTTGGCGAGGGTGTTGCCCGTGCCGGTGACGAGCAAATTTCCCGCGCTGAGCGTGAGCGTGCCCGCGCCGGTGAGGCTGCCGCCGTCCTTGAGCCAGAGCGCGTTCGCGGTCGTGGCGTGGGCGAGCGCGATGGTGGCGCCGTCGGCTTTCACGTTGTCGGTCACGATGCTGCCGTTCACGAGCGTGGTGGTGAATTCGGTCGCCGGATCGAGCAGGCGGATGCCTCTCTCGAAGTCATACGTCACGAGCTGCGTGCCGAGCCCGCTGGCGCTCGTGTCGCCGAAGCCGCCCTTGATGATGCTCGTGCTCGGATGGCCCGCGGGCGCGGCCCCGCCGGTGAGGAAGGTGAGGTTCCCCAGGCCGCCCTGCTGCAATGAGTTCGTCTCGGTGAGGATGATCGTGGCGCTGTTCGCCGTGCCGGGCGCGTTCACGCCGAGGTTCGTGCCGCGCCAGAGGCTGGCTCCGGCATTCACGGCCAATGTCCCGGCCACGCGCAGGATCGCCGCCTGCCCGCTGCCGGCGGCGACGGTCACGGTGGCGGCGCGGTCGGCGCTGGTGCTGAGGCCGAAGATCACTTCTTCCGTCGTCGCGCTGCTGCTGCCGAGGAGTTTGAGTTCGCCGCCCGCGAGGATGGTCCCGCCGGTGCTGTCGTGCAGGCGGTCGGAGAAATGCGCGCCGGTGTCGTCCAGCGTGAACGCGGCCCCGGCGTTGACGTTCCGCGCGCTGCCGTTGGCTGCGAGCGAGCCGCGGTCGCGCAGCCGCACTTCGCCGGCGTTCACCGTCACGATGCCCGTGTAGGGCATGGCCTCGGTGAGGATCAGCGCGCCGGTGCCGTTTTTTGAAAGGGCACTGCCCCCGATAAACTGGCCGCTCCACGTCGCGTCGAAGCCATTCGTCTGGATGGCGCTGTCGTTGTTGGCGTGGATGATCCGGCTGGTGGTCCAGTGGTCGCGCAAAACGATGTTCCGCGCGGCGCCCGCATTCAGCACCAGTTCGCCGCCATTGCCGAAGGCCGAGTCGCCGCGGATGTAGAGGTGGCCGCCGGTCCAGTTCGTCGCGCCGGTGTAGGTATTGGCGGCGTTGATTTCAATGATGCTGTTGGCGACCCCAAAGTAGCCGAAGGCGCCCGCGCCGGAGATGACGCCGTTGACCTGCCAGCGGTGGTTCGCCACGCTGCTGATGAGCTGGCCAAAGCTGGTCGTCTCCACCGGGCGAGTGAAGATCACCGGCGTGGCGGCAGGGCCAATGTAGCTCAGCCCGGTGGTGACGTTCGTGCCGCCGAAGCGGACCGCTCCGCCCGCCGCGCCGAGCTGCGTGTCGGCGGTGAAGAGCACGAGGCCGTCGTTGATCGTCAGGCCACTGGTGAAGGTGTTCGTCCCCCCGAGGGTGAGCCCGCCCGTGCCAAACTTCGTCACGCCGCCGCTGGTGGTGAGGTTGTAGTCGAGGGTCATCCCGGCGTTGTTCTTGATCACCAATTCCCGCGCATTGCCCGCGCCGGTGAGCAGCGCGTTCGTATTCACCCCGATGGTGCCGGTGGCGGTGCTCGCGAGCGCGCCGCTGGTCAGCGTGAGATCGAACGACCCCGACACTCCGCCCGCGGTCACCTGCAAGAGCGAGTTCACCGTGGTGGGCGCGGCGAGCACCTGCGCGGCGATGGTGCGCGCGTTTTCCGTCGCGCCCGCGCCGCTCAGGCTGGCGGCGTATTCGCTCACGGCCAGCGGGCGCAGGCCGTCCGCGCCGAGGGTGAGGAAGCCGCCGTCCACGATGCTGGCGGCCCAGGGCAGGATGCTCTGCGTGGTGCTGCCCACCGCGCCGCCGCCACCGATCAGCGCGCTCGCCGGCGCCGCGCCTTCGATCTGCGTGGCGAAGACGCGCGCGTTGCCGATGGGCGACTGCGCGAGGCCGAGGTTCGTCGCGCTCACGCTCAGCGTGCCGCGCGTGGTGCCGCGGATGAGATTCGCGAAGGTCACGGTGCTCGGCGCGGTGCTGTTGTTGATGGTGAGCCTTCCGCCGCCCGCCAGCGTCACCGGCCCGAGGCTGTGATTGCCGGGCGTGTTCGCGTTTTCCGTGAAGGTGATAATGCCGCCCGCGAGGGTGATGGGCACGCTCGTGCCGAGGCGATTCGCCACGCTGCCACCCGCGGCAGCGAGGTCGTCAGTGTTGTTGAAAATGAGCGTGCCGTTGCGGACTTCCACCGCCGTGCTCGCCAGCGTGCCCGCGCCGCCGAGCTGGAACGTGCCGCCGCGGATGATGGTGCTGCCGGTGTAGGCGAGCGGACGGGTGAAGGTGCTGGTGCCGGTGGAGAGAAACGCCTTCGTCACCCCGCCGCTGCCGGTGACGCTGCCGGTGAAGACGGCGTTCCCGCTGCCATAGATCGTGAGCCGGTTGGCGCCCAGCGCCACGGTGCCGTGGCTCACCTGGCCCAGATTGAAGGTGCCGATCGTCGAGGTCAGCGTCAGGCCCTGGATCATCCGATCCGTCCCGCCGAGGTCGAAGGTCGCGCCGGGCATCACGTTCACGTTGCTGCCGAGGGGATTGAGCGCCGCGCCCGCGCCGTCGAGCCGCAGCGTGCCTTGCCCGACGGTGATGGTGCTGCTGCCGAGGGCGCGCCCGCCGAGGGCGACCGTGCCTTCGCCATACGTCGTGATGTCCGCGCTGGGCAGGACGCTGGCGACCGTGAGCGTCGTCGCCGCGCCGGAGGTGAGGAAGACGTAGCCGGCGATGCTGCCGCTGACGTTGGTGCTCAGGCTCGGCACGTTGATCGAAGCATTGCCCGTGGCGAGCACCGTGTGCTGGCTGAGCAGGAGCGTGCCGCTCCCCTCCACGCTCGCGCCCGCGCCGAGCTTCAGCGCGGTGATCGCCGTGGTTTGGTTCACCGTGGCCGCGCCGGCCAGGGCCACGTTCGGCGCGCGGTTGAGGTCGAAGTTGTTCGCCGGGATTGTGCCCGCGTATTCGCCCGGCGTGAGCGGGCGGATGCCCGTGTCCGCCGCGTAAGTCACGAGGTCGGTGCCGGTGCCCGTGGCGCTCGCGTCGCCCATGAAGCCGCGGGCGATGTTCACGAAGGGCGTGCCTTCCGCCCCGCCCGCGCCGCTGAGCGGCAGGCCGCCGCTGCCGAGGTCGGTCAGGAACCAGTTCGCGCTCGTCGCGCCCGGCGTCGCGCCGAGATTCGTGCCGCGGATGAGCCCCGCGGAGGGCGGTCCGGCGAGCCGGCCAAACTGCCCGCTGGTCAGCGTGGTGCCGCCGCCAGAGAGCGTGACGGTGCCGGTGAAGATGTTGAACTGATTGATCCGCTCGCTGGTGCCGCCAGCATTCCCGATGATCTTGAACTCGCCGCCAGATACTCCCATCGATCCGTTGATGCTGTCGCCGCTGCCGATGGGCGTGTCCCACACGTCCGGCAGCCGGTTGTTGTTGTTCGCCGCCGCATTGTCGAGCACCAGCGCCGCGCCTGGCGCAACGAAGACGCTGTGCGCGGTCGTGAAGCCACCGTTGGCGGTGCTGCTCACCATGCTGCCGTTCGCGCCGCTGAGCCGCAGCGTGCCGCCCCACACCTGGCTCGCGCCGGAGAAAATGTGCTCGGCTGTGAGATTCAGCTCCCCCGCGCCGAACTTGTAGAGCCCACGCGTGCCCGAGCCGATGATCGTGCCGGTGAGGGTGACGTCGTGGCCGTTGGTGTCGAAGCCGAACCCAACCTCGTTGACGGAAGTGCCGGTGAGGAACTCGTGCGGCAGCGTCATCGGCGCATCGAACCGCAGCGTCTGTCCGCCGTTGGTGCTGATCGTCGATTCTCCAAAAATGAACCGCCCGTGGGTGCCGAGCGCGCCGGGCTCGTCGATCGCGATCGCGCCGGCCCGCAGGATGGTGGCGCCAGCGTGGTTGTTCGTGCCTTGGAGCTTCAGCACTCCAGTCCCGTCCTTGAGCACGCCGCCGAAGCCGCTGGTGCGCCCGCTCGGCACCGTCAAGGTGGTGCCGGAGACGACGTGAAAACCGGCGCTGCCACCGATGGGGTTGGTCGCGTCGCCGCCGGTCGCCACGACGCTGGGCGCGAGCGTGGCGTCGCCGCCGCGGTATTTCAGAAATCCGCCGCCAAGCTGGAGCACCGTGCTGCCGCCGAGCGCGGCGAGCGTATCGACGACGAGGCTGCCCGCATTCACCGTGGTCGCGCCGGTGTAAGTGTTCGCGGTGTTCGTCAGAAAAAGCTGGCTCGCGCCGGACTTGGTGAGTCCGCCCATCGTCGTCACCTTCGCCCCAAGCGTGAGATCGCCGGCGGCCGAGACGATCAGTTCGCGTGTATTCCCCGCACCAGTTTGTAACTCGACAGACTGCACGCCGAGCACCACTCCCGCAGTGCCGGCGGCATTGACCGACCACACCTGGCTCACCGCTGCGAGCAGTGCGCCGCTCGTGAGGATGAGCTTCTCCGCGGTCGCGCTCGCGATGCGCGTGGTGTTCGCCGTCCCTGCGAGCACGAGTGAGTTCGCCGTCTTGTCCGTGCCGCCGCCCAGCGTGGTCGTGGTGAGCGCGGCGTTGGCGACGCGCACATTTTCCGCGGCGCCAGCCGCAACGAGATCGGCGTTGTATTCCGCAGTCGTCAGCACCCGAATGCCATTCGCGCCGTAAGTCACGAATGATCTACCGGGATCCCCGAGCGAAATGCCGCCCGCGGCATACGGCAGGATGCTGATCGTCGTCGTGCCCGCGCCGCCGCCGCCGCCGACGAGCTCGCTGCCCGGCAGATTCGCGAAGAGGACGTTCGGAATGGTCGGAGTCGCCGCGGCCGTGCCCATGTTCGCGTTGTCGGAAAAGAAAAGGAACGTGCCGCGCCCGAGCCGCTGGAGCGCGCCGCTCGGGCTGGCGAAGTTCAAAGTCCCGCCCGGCCGAATATCCACCGTGCTCATCCCGGCCCCGCGCAAGGCACCGATGATTTCGTTCGCGTTCACACCGGAAATCCCGCGCAACTTCACCGTGCCCGAATTGCTGTAGATCACCTGCGTATCGGCCAGGCGCGTGCTGAGCGCGGTGCCGGTGTTGTCGAGTTCGAGCACCGCGCCGAGATTGGTCGAGCCACCCCACGCGCCGACCGTGATCGCGCTTTGCAGCGGCACGGTTCCGCTGGCGCCGAGCGTGAGAATGGAGCTGGAGAGCTGATGCAGGCCGCCGCCAAACGTCCACCCGGTGCCCTGGATGAAGCTCGTCGAAGGTCCGATCAGCGTCACCGCGGCTGCGCCATCGCCCGTGATCATGCCGGCCAGCGTGCTGCCGCCGACGTTGAAGCCGAGCGTGAGCTTTCCACCGGCGCCGAGCGCGAGGGAGGTGCCCGCCCTGAGGTTCAGCACGCTGATCTCTCGCGTGAGACCGCTCATGTCGAAGGTGGCGCCCGAGCTGGACTGGAAAAACACGGTGAAGATCCGCGCGGGTCCGGTGCTGGAGAGGATCACGTTGCCGGTCGCGGTGGAACCATCGCCGATGATCACGCTGCCGCGGAAATTCGCTCCCGCGATGATGAGCTGGCCGGGACCCGTCTTCGTCAGCGACCCATTGACGCTCCCGCCCAGCTGCAATCTCGCGTTCACGTTTGCCACGTTGATCGTGCTGGCCGCGCTCACGATCAAGGCGCGATCAAACGGAAAGATGGTCGGGCTACCCGGTGCGGCGGAGAATTGGAGTGTGCCGCCATTGAGCCGCACCCGGCTGCTCGCCGCGCCGAGCTGGTTGTTGGCGGTAAAGCTGAGAGCGCCTTGCGTAACCTGGGTGTCGCCCGCGTAGGTGTTCGTCGCCGCGCCGAGGATGAGCGTGCCGGTGCCGGACTTGTTGAAGCCGCCCGCGCCGTCGATCGTGCCGTTGAGCGTCAGCGTGGTGCTGGCGGCGGTGTTGATGCCGTTGACTAGTAGCTGCACGGTGCTGCCGCTAATGATCGGTTGCGGCGTCGCGCCGAGCGTGATGCCGCGGCTGGTTGTGACGCTTGCAGTGCTGTTCAAGATGCCGCCTTGGATGACGATGCTGTTCGTCGCATTGCCGAGCTGGAGGTCGTTGCTGAAGGCAAGCGTGCCGCCGCGCACTTCCACCCCGCCGGTGAAGGTGCTCGTCGCGCCACTGAGCGTGAGCGTGCCGGTGCCCACCTTCACCAGCTTGCCGAAGCCCGCGATCACGCCCGTTGTGCCGCCGAAGGTGCCGCTGCCCACGCGCAAATCCACCGGCGCGCCCGCGCTCGCGCCGAGCTGCACCGTGTGTGTTTGCGTGAAGCCGGTCGCCGTATTCAGCGCCGCGACGCTGCGCCACGGCGTGCTGCTGCCATCGGTCGCATCGGTGTCCGTCGCGCCGCTGAGGTCGAAGGAGTAGGAGCCCGCCGGTCCGCCCGTGGCGCCGAGCGTGACGCTGGCGGAGTTCAGCGCGCCCGCGCCGGAAAGGGCCAGCGTGCCGCCCGGCGAGATGCTGCTGCCGAGGGTGATGGTGGCGGTGTAGCGGTTCTGCACGCCGCTGGTGATCGTGAGCGCGCCCTCGCCGACCTTGTTCAATTCGACGTTGCCGGTGATCGGGCCGGAGAGCGTGGCGGCGTTCGCCTGGGTATCGAGGGTCGCGGCCGCGGTGATCGCCACGGCGCGCGCGCTGGTCCACGGGCCGGTCAGCCGGAGCGTGCCGCTGGTTTCCAGCACCACGAAGCTTCGCAGCGGATCCGCCGTGCTGCCGAGCCGCGCGTCGCCGTCGATCTGCACCGTCCCGCTGGCCGATCCGGCGATGAAGGTGCCGCCGCTGTAGCTGTTCGTGCCGCTGAGGACGATCGTGCCCGGCCCATCGAAGCGCATCGCGCCCGCGCCGCTGATGTTGGAATTCACCGTGAGCGTGCCGTTGGCGACGATGCGCGCCGCACCGCTGCGCGTCGTGATCGGGAGACTCAGGCTCTCCGGCACGAGACTCGTGGTCTCTAGGGCGGAGCCGCCAAAGGCGGTGCGCGCCGCGTCGAAGTTCAGGCTGGTGGCCGCGCCGAGGCGGCTGACCTGATCCAGGATGACGGTGCCGCCATTGATATTGAACGCTCCAGTCAGGGTCGGCGTGACCGTGTTGATCACGAGTCCCCCCTGGCCCGACTTGGTCAGGGAACCTGCGGAAAACCCGCCGAAGAGGTTCACGTGGTTGGTGGAACCAATGGCCCCCACGACGCTCACGACCGCCTCACCCGCGCCGAAGTCCACCGGACTGCTGATGGTGGCGAAGGGGACGTTCGAGGCCGAGGCGAGCGCGCCGCTGGTGATCGTGAGCACATTCGCCCCGCCCGCGACCGTCGCGCCCGAGGTGGCGAAGAAGAGCGAGTTCACCGTGGTCGGCCCCGTGGGGTTCGTCAGCGTGGTGCTGGTGATGCGCATATTGTCCGTCGCGCCGACCGTGGTGAAGTTGTTGCCCGAGTTGTATTCCGTCGTCGCATCCAGCAGCCGCACGCCATTCGTGTCGTAGGTCACGAAGCCGGCGCCGATGTCGGTCGAGCCGACGGTCTGCGTGGTGTCGCCCAAGGCCCACGGCACGATCTTCAACTGCGCCGTGCCCGCCCCGCCGCTCCCGCCGACGAGCGCCGCCGCCGGCGCCGCGCCATTGATCTGCGTGGTGAAGATATTTCCCTGCGCCGCCGCGAGCCCGGTGCCGACCGCCACCTTGCCGAGGTTCGCGCCTTGAAAGACCACGGTGCCGCCCGCGCTGCGCACGAGATTCGCGATCGTCACCTCCGTGCCGGTCGTGGTCGCGCTCGTATTCGCGAGCAGCGCGGTGAGCCCGCCCGCCGTCACGGTGCCGAGGTTTTGCCGGATGAGCCCCGCATTTCCCACCACCTGCACAAAGCCGCTCTGCACCCCGATGGCCGTCCCGGCAGCGATGCGCGAATTGCTCGCGGAGTGCCCGCCCGAGTAGCTCAGGTCGAACTGGCCGCCCGAATCCACGCTCACCCCCGACGTGCCGAGGATGGAGGCCGCCGCACCGAAGATCCTCAAGCTGCTCGCGCCGGCGACGCCCGCCTGGGCAAACGCGGTCGCGCCCACGCTCGTCGCGCCGGAGTAGGTATTGATGCCGCGCAGGTCGAGATTGACGCCCGCCCCACTCGCCCGGCTAGCCACGCCGCCCGAGCCGCTGATGACCCCGGCGAGCCCCAGCGAGGTGCCGCTGTTGAAGCTGAGCGTGCTGTTGAGGACGACGTTGTTCGCAAGGGTGACGCTGCTGGAACTGCGCAGCGAACCGCCATTCACCGTGAGCACATTCGCGCGATCGCCGAGGGCGCGGGCGCTGCCCAGCGCGAACGTGCCCGAGCCCAGCACCACGCCGCCCGCGAAGGTATTCGCCACGCTCAGCGTCACGACGCCCGTGCCCGCATTCCCCGCATCCGTGGCGATGGTGATCGGCGCGCCCGCGCTCGTATTCGACGAGATGCTGCCGATGATCGTGACGCCGCTCGCGCCCGCGCCATCGAAGGTCAGCCCCGTGGCCGTGGACCCGAGCACGATCGGCGCGGACACCGTGGAACTCGCGCCGGACCCGAGCAGGTTGATCTGCGCCGCGCCGGCGAAAGCGAAGTCACCAAGAAGGGAGGTGCCGATCGTGAGACTCCCGCTCCCGAAGGTGGCAAGGTTGAGCGTGTTCAGCGTGAGGTTCAGGTCATTCGTCGCCGTGAGAGCGGAGGAGTTGTAGGCGAGGAAGTTCAGCACCAGCCCCGCATCCGAAACCGGCACCGGCCCCGCGCCGAGATTCCACACGAGCGGATTGGTGAAGGTGCCGTTGCTCGGCGAAGTGTAGGTCTGCGCCTTCGCTCCACCCGCCGCGAGCAGCAGCGCGGCGATGCTGGAGGCCAGCGGACGAATGGACGGGCGGCGGGTGCGTGCGTGTTTTATGGGGTTGGCGAGTGGAGTTTCTGGAACACGCGCATTGAGCCTCGCCCCACAGCGCGGTGTAAACACGCAATCCCCGCGCTGGCGGCAGTCGCCGCCTCAGCGCGCCAGCCAGCCGAGGCGCGTCCAGACGTTGAACCACTCGCCGATCTTCGCCGCTGCTGCATCGCCGCGGAGCCTCGATCGTGTGAAGCCGCGCGCACACGCATCGGCGAGGGTGTCGCCCTCGCGGAGCGCGCTGAGGAGCTTGAAGGCTTCGGGTTCGAGTCGCTTGTAATACACGGAGAAATCAACGCGATGGACCGCGAGGAAGATCGGCTCGGCGCACGGCTTCGCGCGCAGCGTCCGGCTCGCGCGTCGGCGCGTAGCGGAGACGGCATTGCTCACACTCCCGGTCTCGGGGTTCGCCTCGCGCATCTTCTTCAGCAGTTGATCGATCGGGTGGCGGAGCTTGAGCAGCATCACGTAAGGCTGGAGCTTGATGCACAGCTTCGCTGGGTCGCGCTTCACGATCTTCTGCGGATCGATCACGGGCAGCGCACCGGTGTCGAAGGCGACGATTTTCGCCCACTCGACTTGCGCCATTTCCAGCGCGAGCGCGGTGTGCGGCGCGGTGAGTTTCGGATGCTTCTTGAGGAAGGCGGGCAGGTCCTGACCGAGATTGCGCAGCGACCACGAAGTCGAGCCGTGTGCTTCGAGATACTCGACGGCGAGTCGGTCGAATTTCCGCTCACCGATCACCGCCCGCACGCCGCGAAAGTCGTCGTTGAAGCAGCCGAGCAGCCGCCACCAATACTGCTGATTGTAGATCTCCAGCCGATCGAACGACGTGAGGCGGTCGTTCGGTTTGATGATCTGCGCGGCAGTTACCGCATTCGTCCGCTGCATGCCTTCGCTGCGTGTGAGCCGGTGCATGAGCGCCTGCGACATGAGGCGCTGGATTTGCCCGAGCCGGGCGGGCTTACGCGGCGGCGCGAGTCTTGGCATCGGGCAGATACTTGGTCGCCTTGAGCGCTTCGCGATGCACCTCGTCGAAGCTCGGGATCCGGTCATCCCACTCGAGCAGCGTGGCGGTGCGTCCGCAGCGCTCGATGGCCCGCTTGTAAATCTTCCACACGGGATCGATGACCGGGTGGTCGTGCGTATCGAGGATGAAGCGTTCGTGCCGGCTGTGGCCGGCGATGTGGATCTGCGCGACGCGTCCGGCGGGCACGGCGTTCACGTAGTCGAGCGGGTCGAAGGTGTGGTTCTGCGAGGAGACGTAGATGTTGTTCACATCGAGCAGGATTCCGCAGTCGGCGCGCTCGACGACTTCGCAGAGGAATTGCCACTCGTTCATCTCCGAGGCGTGGAACTCGGCGTAGCTGCTGAGGTTCTCCACGGCGACGGGCAGTTCGAGAAAGTCCTGCACTTCGCGGATGTTGCGCGCGGTGGTCTCGATCGCCTCCCACGTGTAGGGCATCGGCAGAAGATCGTGCGTGTAGCGCCCATCGACGCTGCCCCAGCAGAGGTGATCGCTCACCCACGGCGTCTGTGTGCGCTTCGTCAGGCGCTTGAGTTTGCGCAGGTGATCACGATTGGGCCGCGCGGTGTTCCCGAAATACATCGAGACGCCGTGCTGCACGACCCGGTAGCGCTCCAGGATCTGGTCGAGCACGTGCAGCGGGCGCCCGCCATCGACCATGTAGTTTTCCGAGATGATCTCGAACCAATCGACCACCGGCTTGCGCTCCAGGATGTGCTGGTAGTGCGGAATGCGCAGGCCGATGCCGACACCGTAGTCGGCGTGTGCGGTGAATCGGGTGGCGGGCATCGAGTGAGAAAAGGAGGGGCTCCGGCCGTGAAAGACCGGAGCCCCGAAGTGAGCAGTCGGACTTACTTCTTGTGAGCAGGCTTGCCGTCTTTCATCGCACAGCCGCCCTTGCCTTTGCAGGAGTTTTTGCCGGCGCAGCTATTGTCGCCGCTCTTGCATCCGCCCTTGCCCTTGCAGCCGTTTTTGCCGGCGCAGTCGTGGGTTTCACCCTTTTCTTTGTCGGCGAGGACGCCGGCGTCGATCGTGGTGGTCTTGAACTGCGGCGCGCTGTTGGTGGCCGCGTTCGATTTGGCGGCAAAGCCGCCCGTGATGATTCCCGCGAGCGCAGCGCCGGCGAGGAGTGTCTTGGTCTTGTTCATGTCCTGTTTTGTTTTGTTTGTTTTTGTTGTTTGAACTGCCGAGTCCGCACTCGCGGGCAGGCTGGATCAAAAGTGGTGAAAAGCGGCGGTTGAGAAGGAAGGGCCGGTCATGCGGAGGTGAGTCAGTCGCGGAAGCTGCGAGTTCGCTCTGTCTAGCGGCGCGAACTTCGGCGGCAAGCGCCGACTTTTTAGGCTTCTTGCCCCTCCCCCAGAGTGGCGCCCTGGCGGCGGCGGATGAGGTGATCTAGCGAGAGCGCACCAGGCCCGAAGACGAAGACGAGCACGGAGGCGAAGAGGAAGAGGAAGGGATCGGCCGCAAGGAACTTGTCGGGTTCGCTGAAGATGTTCTTCACGACGTCGAGATCGGCGGTGCCGTAGGCGACGAGCATGGTGACGATGAGCGGCACGGTGACGGGACGCGCGAACAGACCGAGCAGCAGCAGCAGGCCGCCGAAACATTCCGTCGAGCCGGCGAGGAAGGCATTCAGGCCGGGCAGCGGAATGCCGAGATCGGTGAAGAACGTGGTGACTTTTCCGAGGTCCGCGAGCTTGCCCTTGCCGGTCTGGAAGAACGCCCAGCCCCAGTAGAGGCGCACGGCGAGGAGCAGCGGCGATTGCAGCGAGGTCGCGATCTTCACGAGGAGCCCGTGAGCGGTGCGGATGAGTGGGAGCAGTTTCATGGCGTGTGATAAAATGAGTGAGTCGTCGGACCGTGAAATTCCTTACACGGCGGCTGAAAAATCCTCCACGGGCTGGCAGGCGACGCGCAGCGCGGGCCGCGCGGGCTCGTCGCGCGAGATCGACGACGAGCGCTGCTGGAGGTGCTGGACGAAGTCCTTGCTGAAGAACACATCGAGCGTCCACTGGAGGGCGACGCGGATCTTCTTCTCGGTGCGCGGCAGCTTCATGAGGTAGATCATGCGCCACAGCCACCAGGCGATGAAACCCGAAAAATTCATCCCGAGAATGCGCGCCACTCCGCAGCGGTGGCCGATCGACGCGAGCAGGCCGAGCGTCTTGAAACGGAACGGCTTCATCGGCTGGCCCGCAATGCGTGCGAGGATGTTCCGCGCGAGCACCGCGCCCTGCCGCGAGGCGTGTTGCGCGGTGGGCGGGTGGAAGGCGCTGGGCTGATCGAGGTTCGGCACGAGCGCGCAATCGCCGAGCGCCCACAGGCCGGGGTGATCCTGCACTTCCATCTCGGCGTTCACGCTGATGCGCCCGCGATCCTTCGGCACCTCGACGAGATCGAGCGTCGGGTTCGGCGAGGTGCCCGCGGTCCACACGAGGGTGAAGCTGGTAATCCGCGTGCCATCGCTCAACTCGACCTCGCGCGGCGTGACGGCCTTCACCTTGGTGTTCGCATGGATCTCGACGCCGCGCTGCGCGAGCTGCCGCCCGGTGTAGCGCCCGAGCGATTCGCCCAGCTCCGGCAGCGGGTAGTCGCCCGGATGCACGAGGACCACGCGCACCATCTCGCGCCGGAGGTTCGGGTAAAACGGCAGCGCTTCGTGGAGGAAGTCATTGACGCTCCCGATCGTCTCCACGCCTGCGAAGCCGCCGCCGGCGACGACGAAGGTGAGCAGCGGCTCGCGATCCTTCGCCGCGCATTCCGTGTCGGCCTCCTCAAGATGGGCGATGAGCCGGTTGCGCACTTCCTGCGCGTCGCGCAGCGAACGCATGGTGAGCGCGCGCTCGGCGAGGCCGGGCAGGTTGAAGAAGTTCGTCACCGAGCCGAGACCGAAGACGAGGTGATCGTATTCGAGCTCGTGCGTGTGGGAGTCGAAGCCGTGTGCGACGGTGACGCAGCGGCGATCGAGGTCGATCCCCTGCACGTCGCCAGCGAAGAAGCGAACGTGCCGCAGCAGCTTGCGGATGGGATTCACCACGTCGGTCGCGTCGAGATCGCTCGCGGCGATCTCATGCAGCATCGGGGTGAAGAGGAAGAAGTTGTCCTGGCTGACGAGCGTGACTTCGACGTTCGGCTCGCGCCGGCGTTCGAACTCCAGCGCGGCGTAAAGTCCGCCGAAGCCGCCGCCGAGGATGACGATGCGGGTTCTATTCGTGTTCATGGGAGCTTCGTCGGACGGGCGCGCGATTCCTTACACGCTTACGAAAAAATCTTTGGTCGCCGGTGCGAGTCTGCTTTCGTCCACACACACCAAATGGAATCGCCCGACCATCCAACCATGCCGCTCGCCGCCAGCCCGGAGCGCTGGGTGGATGAACACGGCGACTGCCTCTACCGCTACGCGCTCGCTCGCGTGCGACGGCCCGAGGTGGCGGAGGATCTCGTGCAGGACGCTCTGCTGGCGGCGGTGCGGACGAGCGATGGCTTTGCTGGGCGCGCGTCGGAGCGGACGTGGCTGGTGGGCATCTTGAAGAACAAAGTCTGCGACCATTTCCGCAAGCTGGGTCGTGAGACGACGTTCACCGACATGGAGTTCTTCAGCGGCGAACCCGCGGACAAGTTTGACGGCGATGATTTCTGGATTCACGAGCGCGGCCCGGTGGAGTGGAAGCTGGAGGGTGCGGCCGCACTGGAGCGCGCGGAGTTTTGGCAGGCGCTGAATTCGTGCGTGAGCAAGCTGCCCGAGCGCATCGCGGCGGTCTTCACCATGCGCGAGATGGACGATGTGCCGAGCCGCGAGGTGTGCGCCACGCTCGGCATCAGCGACGCAAACTTGTGGGTGATGCTGCACCGCGCGCGCATGGCGCTGCGGCAGTGCCTGGAGCTGAATTACTTCACCGCGCCATGATCGAGCCGACGAGTTGGTGGAAGGCCAAGATCGTGACGTGGGTGGCCGAGCACACGCCGAAGTGTCACGACATGACGCGGCTCATCTCGCAGTCGCAGGACGGCCCGCTGCCGCTCGGCACGCGGGTCAAGATGTGGCTGCACTACCGCATCTGCGTATGGTGCGAACGCTATCGCGACCAGCTCGGTTTCATCGGCAAGGCGATGCGCGGATGCCGTCACGAGCACGGCGCCGAGTTGCCGGACGATGCGAAGGAGCGGCTGAAGCGCGCGCTCCGAGAGAAGCGTTAGCGCCCGATCTTCGCCAGCTCGCCGAGCACGAGATTCGTCGTGAGCAACTCGGGGAAGATCACGGGCGCCTCTTCGCCGGGGCGATAGAGCACGTAGAGCGGCACGCCGATGCGCTCGAACTTCTTCAGCGCCTCGGTGATCACCGGGTCGAAGGCGGTCCAGTCGGCTTTGAGCGTGAGCACGTTCTTCTCGCGAAACGCGGCAGCGGTGGTCGTGGTGTTGAGCACGGCGCCTTCGTTGACTTTGCAGTTGATGCACCACTCGGCGGTGAAGTCGATGAACACGGGCTGCCCGGCCTTGCGCGCCTGCTCGACGCGCTCGGGCGAAAACTTCTCCCACACGATGCCCACCGCGTTCGGCTTCGCCTCGGCGGCGGTGGACGCGGACTTGTGCAGCGCTCCCGGGAGGAAAAGCCAGCCGCCCACGCCGAGCGTGAGCACCGCGAGCACGATCGCCCACCAGCGTCGCGCGCCCGCGCCGAAGATCCAGCCGGCGAGTGCGAGGAAGAGCAGCAGCCATCCTGCGGCGGCGGCGGCATCGGCGCCGCGCGTCTTGCCGAAGACGCCGAGGAGCCACACCGCCACGGCGAGCAGCACGAAGCCCATGAGTTGCTTGAACCGCTCCATCCACGCGCCGGGCTTTGGCAGGAAGCGCATCCACGCCGGCTTCCACGTGAGCAGGAAATACGGCAGGCTCATCCCCGCCGCCATCGCGGTGAAAATGGCTATGATGGCCGCCGGCGGTTGCGTGACCGCGAAGCCGAGCACCGGCCCGACGAACGGCGCGGTGCATGACGTGCCGAGCAGCGTCGTGAACAACCCATGCACGAACGCGCCGCCATAACCTTCCTTTCGCGAAAGTGAGCCGAGCGTGTTCTCCGCGCCGCCGAGCGTGATCTCGAAGACGCCGAACATCGACAGCGCGAAGAGCACGACGAGCGCGACGAGCGCGAGCATCAGCCGCGGATCGGCGAACTGCATGCCCCAGAAAAATCCCTGGCCCGCCGCGCGCAGCCCGATGGCCAGCGCGGCGATGCCGAGGAAGAAGACGAACACGCCCGCCACGAACGCGAGCCCGAGCCGGAGCACCCGCTCGGGATGCTCGCCTGCCTGGCTCACGAAGCTGAAGATTTTCAGCGCGATCACGGGCAGCACGCACGGCATGAGATTGAGGATGAGCCCGCCGAGCAGCGCGGCCCACAGCGCGCCGAAGAGTCCGAACCGCGGCGGTGCGATACTGGTGGAGGGAAGCGCGCCGTCGCTTCCACCGGGCACCGACGGCGCGGTGCCCTCCATCTTCGAGATCATCCAGCCTGTGCGCGGCCCTTCGCCGATCTGCGCGATGAGCAGGCCGCTCCACGCCGTGTCCGCCGCGCCGCCGCTTTCGATCGGCACGGTGATCGTATCGCCGCTGACCTGCGCGCGCTTCGGCTTCGCGTCAGGGTTCGGCGGCAGCGGATAGAACTCGACGCGCGTGTCCTTCGCGAGGCCGCTCACTTTCACGGTGAAGACTTCCGGCTTCACCTCCCACGCGGTGCGGAAGGGCGGGGGATCGGCCTTCGGCAAGCGGCTGCGTGCGGAAGCGAAAAGCTCCGAGTTCGCAGGCGCTGCGGTGCCGACCGGCAGCGTGAGCGCGACTTCCCCGCGGCCCGGCACGCATGTCTGCTCGCACACGAGCCACGTGAGCTTCGCCTTCAGCGCGACTTCGCGCGCGTCGAGCTTTGCCCGCGGCGTGATCTCGATCGGCAGCAACACTTCGCCTTCGTAAATGTAGGTGAGGAGATCGCCCTCGTCCTTGTGCGCGGTCGGGAGCGGCCACTGGATCGGCCCGGCGCTGAAGCCGGCGGGCAATTCCCACGTGACGCGCGGCGGCGCGCCGGAGTCGCCGCCGAATTGCCAATACACGTGCCAGCCGGACTTCATCTCCATCCGCAGCAGCACGGTGAAGGGCTTGCCTGCTTCGACGGCGGCCGTGTCCGCGAGGAGACTGGGCTTCACGAGATCTTCGGCTGCGCCGAATTGCGCGCGCGCCACCGCGAGCAGCCCGAGGAGAGTGAAGAGTGCGACGCGAATCATGCGGCCCGTTGGACTACCCGACCCGGCGTGCGTTGAAAGAATTCTTTCGAGCCATCTGCGGTCTCGGGATGCGAGAAACTTGCTCAGCGATTGCGCTTTCACCGATTTACGCTCCCTGATTCACCCTCTCTCATGTCCCGTCTCTGCCTCCTCCTCGCCCTCCTCGCCACGAGCCTTCGCGCTGAAATCAACTGGCCGCAGTTCCGCGGCCCGGCTGGCGACGGGCACAGCGACGCGAAGAATCTGCCGCTGACGTTCAGCGAGACGGAGCGCGTGAAGTGGAAGACGCCGATCCACGGCAAGGCATGGTCTTCGCCCGTGATCTGGGGCAGCCTGGTCTGGCTCACGACCGCGAATGAGGAAGGCACCGAGCTGAGCGTCGTGTGCGTGGATAAGGCCACGGGCAAAGTGCTGCGCGACCAGTTGCTCTTCAAAGTCGCGAACCCGCAGTTCTGCCACAAGTTCAACAGCTACGCGTCGCCCACGCCGGTGATCGAGGACGGGCGCCTCTACGTGACCTTCGGCTCGCCGGGCACCGCGTGCGTCGATACCGCGACGGGCAAGGTGCTGTGGGAGCGGCGCGACTTCGTGTGCAATCACTTCCGCGGCGCGGGCAGCTCGCCGATCGTGTGGCAGGACTTGGTCATCATGAACTTCGACGGCAGCGATTTTCAGTTCGTCGTCGCGCTCGACAAGAAGACCGGCAAGACCGTGTGGAAGGTGGATCGCTCGATCGACTACAAGGACCTCACGCCCGAGGGCAAACCCGAGGCCGAGGGCGACTGGCGCAAGGCGTTCTCGACGCCGCACGTCGCCGAGGTGGATGGAAAGCCGATCCTTTTCTCCAGTGGCGCAAAAGGCCACTACGCCTACGAGCCGCGCACCGGAAAAGAAATCTGGCGGCTCGAAGAACGCGAGAGCCACAGCGCCGCGACGCGCCCGGTGCTCGGGCTCGGCATGGTCTTCATCCCCGCAGGCTTCGGCAAAGCGGGCCTGCTCGGCGTGAAGCTCGGTGGCCATGGTGTGCTCGGCGAGGAGAGCGTGGCGTGGCGGTTGAAAAAGACCGTGCCGAACAAACCGAGCGTCACGCTCGTCGGCGATCTGCTCTTCGCCGTGAACGACGGCGGCATCGCCGTGTGCCTCGATGCGAAGACGGGCGAGGTGATGTGGAGTGAACGCATCGGCGGCAACTACAGCGCGAGCCCGCTCTTCGCCGCCGGACGCATCTACGTCGGCAACGAGGAAGGGAAAGTCGTCGTCTTCGCCGCCGATCGCACGTTCAAGAAACTCGCCGAGAACACGCTCGCCGACGGTTTCATGGCCAGCCCCGCCGTGAGCGAAAGCGCGCTCTTCCTCCGCACGAAGACCGCCCTCTATCGCATCGAATAGAGCGCCGTGGCCACAAGGGGCTCGACCCGCGAGCGCGACACTCTACGTCGGCGGGCGGAACAGGGCCGCCAGCATCGCATTGAAGGCCTGCCGCAGCGTCTCCGTATCTGGATCGGCAAAGGGCGTGTTCAGCGTCACCTCCCCGGTGGGATTGCGCGCCGTCCCGCCGATGGCCGAGGCGAGGGTCGCATTGGTCACCTCGCCGGGATTGCCCGGCGGGCCTTGCGGGCCATCGCTGCCAGACCCGCTCGGGACCCATCCGCCCCCGGCGGCCCCGGCGGCCCCGGCAGCGTGCTGTCGATCTTATCGTTGAGCGCGTTGAGCTGGCTGCGCATCGTTGCTGAATCGAGCGGCGAGCCGGGAGCGGGTTGAGAGCCTGTCGGACTTTCCATTCCCGGCAAGTTTTGTTGAAAAGCGTGGATGGCCGCCCGCTTCATCACCATCGACCGCCAGACCCCGTTGCTCTTGCCGCCCGACTTGCGGGACTGGGTGGCGGAGGATGATCTGGTCCACTTCGTCATCGAGGCCGTCGGGCGGCTGCCGCTGAGCACCTTTTCCGTCAATCACCGCGGGAGCGGCGACGCGCAGTTCCCGCCAGCGATGATGCTCGCGCTGCTCATCTACTGCTACGCCAACGGCACTTTTGGCAGCCGGCGCATCGAGCGCGCGACCCACCGCGATGTGGCCGTGCGCTACCTCTGCGCCGATACGCATCCTGATCACGACACGATCTGCACCTTCCGCCGCAACAACCTCGAGGCCGTGGCCGCCGCGTTCGTCGACGTGCTCGAACTGGCGCGCGAACTGCGCCTGCTCAAGCTCGGCGGCGTGAGCCTCGACGGCACCCACATCCGCGCCAGCGCCAGCAAGGACAAGAACGTCACCTGCCAGCGCGCGGGCGAACTGCGCGCGCAACTGCGCCTCGACGTGGACGCGCTGCTCGCCCAAGCCGAGGCCAGCGACCGCGAGGACACCGACCCGCAGGCGCTGCCCAAGGAGATCGCGCGGCGCGAAAAACTCCTGGGCAAAATGGACGCAGCCTGCGCGCAACTCGAAGCCCGTGCCCAAGCGCGCGCCGCCGCCGAGCAGGCCGAATACGAGCGCAAAGTGGCCGCGCGCGAAGGCTCCGCCAAAGGCCCCGGGCCCAAGCCCCCAAGCGACACCCCCGAGCCCGACGAACAGATCAACCTCAGCGACCCCGACGCGCGCCTCATGCGCAAAAGCAAGCGCGAGGGTTACACCCAAAGCTACAACGCCCAGGCCGTGGTGGATGCCGACGGCAGCCAGCTCATCCTCGGCCAGCGCGTGAGCACCCGTTCGGCTTCGCTCAGGGCAGGCTCTGCGCCGCCGACGT
>VFJQ01000001.1 GCA_009885995.1 Verrucomicrobiota bacterium | reverse complement strand
CCCCGGCAGCATCAGCGCGGGTTTGGTCGTGTCTTGCACCGTCACGGTGAAACTGCCCGTCTCCGTGTTCCCCGCTGCATCCATCGCGGTCACGTTTACCATCGTCTGGCCGAGCGGGAAGAGGCTCCCGCTGGGCGGCACGATCGCGAGGCTGGTCACGCCGACTGCGTCGCTTGCGGTCGCGTTGAAATTGACCACTGCGCCAGTCGCCCCGGTCGCCTCGGCAGTGATCGGCCCCGGCAGCGTCAGCGCGGGCTTGGTCGTGTCCTGCACGGTCACGGTGAAGCTCGTGGTGCCGATATTCCCGAACCCGTCGTCCACCGTGAGATTCACCACGGTGCTGCCCACGGCGAAGGTCGTGCCGCTCTCGTGATTGGTCGTGAAGGAGAGCGAGAGGCCGCCGGCGTCGGACGCGGAGGCTGTGTAGTTCACCACAGCGCCGGTCGCGCCGGGCGCCTCGGCGACGATGTCCGCGGGCGTCACGAAGACGATGGGCGGGGTCGCCGTATCATAAGTGACGACCAGCCTCGGCGGGATGGAGCCGCTTTGCCTGCTGTCGAACTGGCTCGCCGTCGTGTTGGTGAGTTCGTCGCCGCGCAGCATCCAGCCGGCGTTGTTCGCGGGCGCATTGACCCAGCTCTGCACATCGGCCACGAGCTCGGGGGTGGAAGTCCACATCATCGGCCCCGGATTGCCCACGACCGCAGTGGCCGAAGCCGCAGCGGTGAAGGTGCCGCCGGCACCGGACCAGAACACAGGGTTGACAGTATCGAAGGTGCGATAAAGCCAAGTCGCGTCGTTCGGAGTCGCCGCGGCGCCGAAGCCAGCGTCTGAGTTGTTTTTGGAAGTGCCCTCGCCCCATTGCTGCGTCAGCCGATGCAGGGCGACATTCTTCCCCGCGCCGGCGGGCCCCGTCTTCACGAGGTTGAGTTGGAGCACGGCAGATTGGATCACAGAGCCGCTCGGCACCCGCGCCGGCATGTCGAACGCCACCAGCGCGCGGCGGAGGTAGGGGCCTCGATTCGGGCCCGTGCGGCCCGCGTAGAGGTAGCCAAGCGCGTCGCTGCTATCGGCGAAGCCCCGCGTCGCGACCAGCACCGGGTCGGTATCATCTGAGAAGATCGTATTGTCCTGCGACGGCTGGACTGTCGTGGAGATGCGCTGCTCGGCGACGATCTGGTAAATGCCGCCCGCCTTTTGGCCGGTGCCGTTCAGGAGGAGCACGCCGGGCGTGCTCTTGAGACCCACGTAGATCTCGCCGCTCTCGTCTTCCCCTAGCGTGAGAATGCGCTGGCCCACGATCGGGTTCGTGCCGAGGAGCGGGATTGCCGGGTTCAGCGTGAAGACGCCGCTGCCCGGCGCGGTCTCCTCCAGACCCATCATGCGTCCGTCCGACGCGCCGGCGGTGGAGCCGTAGTCGCCGAAGACATACTTGCCTTGCAGCGCCGGGATCGCCGCGCCGCGATAGACGTAGCCGCCCGTCACCGAGAGCCCGAGCTGCGGCAAGGGCGGATTGCCCGTGGTCACACCGGGATGCGCATACGTCGCGATCGGCGGGATGAAGGGGCCGCCCGGATTCGGCATGGGGTTGGTCGGCGCGCCGGATGAGAAGGTGGGCATCTCAACGCCCTCGAGATAACGCCAGCCGTAGTTTCCACCGGCGACGATGAGATTGATCTCCTCGATGCGTCCCTGGCCCACGTCGCCGCAGAAGATCCGGCCCGTGCCGCCGGGCCGGGTGTCGAAGGAGAAGCGCCACGGATTGCGCAGGCCGTAGGCGAAGATCTCCTTTTTCAAGCCGGGCGTCGCGTCGTTGAAGAACGGATTGTCCATCGGGATGCCGTAGGTGAGCGGGCCGCCGGCGTCGGGATCGAGGGGATCGATGCGCAGGATCTTGCCGAGGTAGTTCGTGCGGTCCTGGCCGTTGCCGAGGCCGCCGGTCGGGCGCGTGGCGCCGCCGCCGGTGTGCCCCACGTTGTTGTCGTTGCTGCTGCCGCCATCGCCGGTGCCGATGTAGAGCTTCCCATCCGGGCCGAACTCGAGCTGGCCTCCGTTGTGGTTGCTCTGCGGCTGGGTGAAAATGAGCAGCCGCCGCTCCGTCGGGTCGGCCACGTTCGGGTCGCCCGCGGAGACCTGAAACTCCGCGATCACCGTCACGCAGTTCGGCGTGTGATCCGCCACCGGCGGGCCGGGATCGATCCCCGCTTCGTAGTTCTTGTTGTAGTTGAGGTAGAACTTCCGGTAGCCGGGCGAGAGCGGGTCCGCGTAGCCCGGATGAAACGCCATCCCGAGCAGCCCGCGCTCGCTGTAGCCCGTCGTGAGCGTCACCACCGGGCCGGGGCCGTTGTTGGGCGGGACGTTGCTGGTGCTGGAGATGTTCAGGAACGGCGTCGGCAACTGCGACCCATTTTCGATCACATAGATCACGCCCGGCTGATCGCACACGAACAGCCGCCCCGAGCCGTCCGGCGCGTGCGTGATCGTAGTCGGAGAATGAATCTCGCCGAGGCTGATCGGCTTCAGCGCGAGTCGTGGAAAATCGGCGCGGCTCTGGCTGGTGAAGAGCGCGGTCGCGGCGAATGCCACGGCGAGGAGGAAACGGAGATGCGTCATAGTCGGCGGGAGTTGCGACGCATCTTCGGCTCGAACCACGCAGGGTCAACCTCAGCTCTGGTGCGGTTCGAGCGCACATCATGCAAAAGCTCGGCTTTCATCCTCGGGCGATCGGGGGTTGTTTTGGCGTCACCGTCTATGTCGAACCGCACGTGTGCATTCTCATGGCTCATCGCCGCCAGCATCGCGGCCGCCTCCGCTGCTGCCGACGCGCCCGACTTCAATCGCGAAGTCCGCCCGATCCTCTCTCGCTACTGCTTCAAGTGCCACGGCCCCGACGACAAGTCGCGCAAAGGCAAGCTGCGGCTCGATGTGCGCGAGTCGGCGACGAAGGAGGCGAAGTCCGGCGCCATCGCCATCGTGCCGGGCAAGACGGACGAGAGCGAGCTGTGCGTGCGCATCTTCTCGACCGACAAGGACGACGCGATGCCGCCGCCCGAGACGAAGCAGGAGCTAACCGCGGAGCAGAAGGACATCCTCAAACGCTGGATCGCCACGGGCGCGGACTATCAGCCGCACTGGGCCTTCGCCGCGCCGAGGAAGGGCGCGTTGGATTCAGTCGATGCCTTCATCGACGCGCGACTGGCGAAGGCGGGTTTGCAGCGCTCGCCGGAAGCGGATCGCGCCACGCTCATCCGCCGGGTGAGCTACGATCTCATCGGCCTGCCGCCGACGCCGGAGGAAGTCGTGGCGTTTGAAACCGACCACGCCCCGGACGCCTACAAGCGGCTCGTCGATCGGCTGATCGCTTCGCCGCAATACGGCGAGCGCTGGGCGCGCAAGTGGCTCGACCTCGCGCGTTACGCCGACACGAACGGCTACGAGAAAGACCGAGAGCGCCCGATCTGGCCGTATCGCGACTGGGTCGTGCGCGCGCTGAATGCGGACATGCCGTTCGATCAGTTCACCATCGAGCAGATCGCCGGCGACATGCTGCCGAACGCGACGCTGGATCAGAAGATCGCCACCGGTTTTCACCGCAACACGATGCTCAACGAAGAAGGCGGCATCGACCCGCTTGAGTTCCGCTTCCACGCGATGACAGACCGCGTGGCGACGACCGGCGCGACGTGGCTCGGCCTCACGACGGGCTGCGCGCAGTGCCACACGCACAAATACGACCCGATCACGCACCGCGAGTATTACGGGATGATGGCTTTCCTCGACAACGCGGACGAACTCGACCTCGACCTCCCGCCCGCGGATGCCGCGCAGCAGCAGAGGGATCGCGAAGCGCGCGCGCAGAAACTCATCGCGGAGCTGCCCGCGAAGTGGCCGGTGGAGAAGGGGAGCGTCGATGAGGCGTTCCATGCCTGGATGGAGAAGGAGAGCGCGCGCACCGTCGCGTGGACGGCGCTCAAGCCCGCGGCGATGAAGACGAATCTCCCGCTGCTCACGATCCAGCCGGATCTCTCGATCCTCGGCAGCGGCGACATCACGAAGAGCGACACCTACGAGCTGAAGTTCGCAAGCCTCCCGGCGAAGATCACCGCCATCCGGCTCGAGGCGCTGCCCGACGACAGCCTGCCCGCGCACGGCCCCGGCTTGTGTTATTACGAAGGACCGAAAGGGGACTTCTTCATGGGCGAATTCCAGGTCAGCGCCGACGGGCAAGCGGTGAAGTTCGCGAGCACGACCGAAAGCTACGCGAACAACAATTTCGGCAAGAAGAAGGACACACCCGTCTCCGCGGAGGCCGCGACCGACGGCGATCCTCAGACTGGTTGGTCGTGCGCGGATCGTCCGGGCGAAGCGCACGAGGCGGTCTTCATCCCCCAACAGCCGATCAGCGCGGCACAACTCGATGTGAAGATGATCTTCGGCCGCCACTACGCGTGTCCGCTGGGTCGGTTCCGCATCTCGGTGACGACCGATCCGCGCGGCGCCGAGGCGCGCGAAATGACCGATGCGATCGAGGCCCTGCTCGCCGTGCCCGAAGCCCAGCTCACCGACGCGCAGCGCGGGAAAATGCGCGAGCATTTCCTCCTCACCGCGCCCGAGCTTGATGCCGCCGCGAAAGAGATCCGCGCACTGCGGCAGCCGTCGAAGGTCCAGACGACGCTCGTGATGCGCGAGCGTCCTTCGGAAAATCCGCGTGCGACGTTCCTCCGCAACCGCGGCGAATACCTCCAGCCGATCGACCGCATCGACCCCGCCGCGCTTTCGATCCTCAACCCGCTGCCCGACGGCCCGCGCAACCGCCTCGCCTTCGCGCGCTGGCTCGTCGCGCAGGAGAATCCGCTCGCCGCGCGCGTGATCGTGAACCGCGCGTGGGCTGCGTTCTTCGGCAAGGGGATCGTGCGCACGACCGAGGACTTCGGCTACCAGGGCGCGTCGCCGACGCATCCCGAGTTGCTCGACTGGCTCGCGGTCGAGTTCATGGAAAAGGGCTGGTCGCAGAAGAAGCTGCACCGCCTCATCGTCACGAGCGCGACGTATCGGCAAGCGTCGAAGGTGACGCCCGCAATGCTGGCCAAGGACGCGGAGAACTCGCTGCTCGCGCGCTTCCCGCGCGCGCGGCTCGAGGCGGAGATGATCCGCGACGGCACGCTGCGCGCGGCTGGGCTGCTCTCGCTGAAAATGGGTGGAGCGCCCGTGCGGCCATCGCAGCCGGACGGCGTGAGCGAAGTCGCCTACGGCAGCCCGAAGTGGAACGCGAGCGGCGGCGAGGACCGCTACCGCCGCAGCCTCTACACGTTCGTGAAACGCACCGCGCCCTTCGCGCTCTACAACACCTTCGACGCACCGACCGGCGAGTCCTGCATCCCGCGGCGCGACGTCTCGAACACGCCGCTGCAAGCGCTCTCGCTCCTCAACGACGTCGTCTTCGTCGAAGCCGCGCAGGCGCTCGGAAAGGCGCTTGCCGCCGCGCCGGGCGACGACGATGCGAAGCTCAAAGCCGCATTCCGCAACGTGCTCGGCCGGGCTGCGCGCGCGGATGAATTGCCGCCACTGCGCGAGTTCGTGAAGGCGCAGCGTGCTCGCTTTGGTGGAAGCGGCGCCCCGCCGCTTGGAGAAAACAAGAGCGGCGGGGCGCCGCTTCCACCTTTGCTCGATCCAAAGGTCTTCGCGGGCGGAGACGCCGAGACCGCCGCGTGGACCGCGCTGGCCCGCGCGCTTTTCAACCTCGACGAAGCCATCACCAAGTCATGAGCCCGTTCATCCCGCAGCCCACGCCCATCGCCCGCCGCCACTTTCTGCACGACTGCGGCATCGGTCTCGGAAAGATCGCCTTTGCGGGCCTGCTCACGGACGCATTCGCGGCGAGCAATCCGTTCGCGGTGAAGCAGCCGCATTTCACGCCGAAGGCGAAACGCGTCATCCACATGTTCATGGCGGGCGCGCCATCGCATCTCGATCTCTTCGACTACAAGCCGGCGCTCGCGAAGCTCGAAGGCAAGCCGCTTCCGCCGTCGGTGATCGGCGGGCAGCGCTACGCATTCATCCGTCCCGATGCGGCGGTGATGGGGCCGCAGTTCAAGTTCGCGAAGCATGGGCAATGCGGCGCGGAGATCGCGGAGGTGCTGCCGCATCTCGCGGAGGTGGTCGATGACATCTGCTTCGTGCGTTCGGTGAAGACCGACCAGTTCAACCACGCGCCCGCGCAGATTTTCTTCAACACGGGCTTCTCGCAGCCGGGCCGGCCGAGCCTCGGCTCGTGGGCGCTCTACGGGCTCGGCGCGGAGACGCAAGACCTGCCGGCGTTTGTGGTGATGAGCACGGGCAACGGCCTGAGCGGCGGCGCGGCGCTGTGGTCGAGTGGGTTCCTGCCGACGGTTTTCACGGGCACACTTTTCCGCGGAAAGGGCGACCCGATTCTGAATGTGAGCAGCCCCGCGGGCGTCGATGCGAAGCTCCAGCGGGACACGCTCGATCTCGTCTCGACGCTCAACCGCCAGCAACTGGCCGCCGTCGGCGACCCGGAGATTTCCACGCGGCTCGCGAACTACGAGATGGCCTATCGCCTGCAAACGAGCGCGCCCGATTTAATGGACCTGAAGAGCGAATCGCAGGCGACGCTCGATCTCTACGGATGCAAGCCGGACGAGCCGAGCTTCGCCCGCGCATGCCTGCTGGCGCGGCGGATGATCGAGCGCGGCGTGCGCTTCGTGAACATCTACAACGAAGGCTGGGACGCGCACACGGCGCTCGTCGGCAATCACACGACCAACTGCAAAAAGACCGACCAGGCCAGCGCGGCGCTCGTGCTCGATCTCAAGCAGCGCGGTTTGCTTGACGACACGCTCGTGATTTGGGGCGGCGAATTCGGCCGCACGCCGATGGTCGAGACGAACCCCGCGCTCGGCCGCAGCATGGGTCGCGATCATCATCCGCAGGCGTTCACGATGTGGATGGCAGGTGGCGGGATCAAAGGCGGTCTCACCTGCGGCGCGACGGACGAGATGGGTTTCCACATCGTCGAGAATCCCGTCCACGTTCACGACGTGCAGGCGACGATCCTGCACTGCCTCGGCTTCGATCACGAGCGGCTGACGTATCACTATGCGGGCCGCGACTTCCGGCTCACCGACGTGCATGGGCACGTGGTGAAGGATATCCTCGTGTGACGCGCTGAAATTTCGCTGTCACGGCGCGGTTGGGATTTGCTACAAGCAGGCGCCCGACCATGAAAGATCGCCTCTGCTACCGATTCTAGCGCGTGATCAAATTCTTCTTCGTGCTCCGCCGCCGCCCCGATCTCACGCCCGAGGAGTTCCACGACTACTGGCGCAAAACGCACGGGCCGATCGTGGCGAAGCTGCCGGGCCTGGTGCGCTATGTGCAGCACCACGTGGTGAGTGTGCCGCGCCCCGAATACGCGCAGGACGAAGCGCCCATCGACGGCATCGTCGAGACGTGGTGGGAATCGCCCGAGGCGCTCGCTCGCGTGCAGCAGAGCCCGGAGCTCGCGGCAGTCGTCGCCGATGAGGTGAATTTCATGGGACGCTCCAACCGCAACGTCCACACGCTCATGGTGACCGAGAGCGTGGATTTCATCGCCGAAGGCCAGCGCATTGGCTGATCTCACTGCCATGCCCGAAGCCGCCGCCGACAATCGCCCCACGCTGCTCATCTGCGACGACGAGGAAGGTCCGCGCCAGTCGTTGCGCATCGTTTTCAAAAACGAATACCGCGTGCTGGTCGCGAGCAGCGGCGACGAAGCGATCGCGCTCGCGAGTTCGGAACAGATCGATGTCGCCGTGCTCGACATCCTCATGCACGGCATCTCGGGCGTGGATGTGCTCCGCGAGCTCAAGAGACGCGACCCGGCGATCGAGGTGGTGATGCTCACCGCCTACGAGACGATCGAGACTGCGCGCCAGGCGCTGCGCCTCGGCGCATGCGACTACCTGAACAAACCGTTCGATATTCCGACCATGCGCGAGGCCGTGCAGAAGGCGCTCGCCAAGCGCCGCGCGGCGCAGGTCATTCACGGCGCGACGGCGGAACTCGAGGCGCTCCAGCTGCGAATCACTGAGCACCGCGAGCGCGAGGAGATGGCCCGAACCAAGGGCGAGATTTACGCCAGCGTGCTGCACGACCTGAACAGCCCGCTTACGGTCATCAGCGGCTTCGTCGAGCTGATCAATCGCTCGATGCACAGCGCCGCGCGCGTCGAGGGCGAGCAATTGGACACGCTGCGCGACGATCTCCATCGGGTCCACGATGAGGTCTCGCGCTGTTTCGAGATCTCCCGTCGCTACCTCAGCTTTCTCAACACCAAGCGCGTGGAAAGCACCTACACGAGCGTCGGCCAGATGCTCGCGGACCTTCGCGATCTGCTCACGCGGCACCCGAGCGCGAAAGGTCACCGGCTGCACATCGAGGACATTCGGTCCGACGTGACCGCGGAGATCAACGGCACCGACTTCCTCCAGATCCTGCTCAACCTCACGATCAACGCCTTCCAGGCCACCGACGAACCGCACCATGTCGAGATTCGTGCGCGCCATCTGACGCGGCCGATCTCACTGGAGTCGGTCGCGGATGGGCCGGAGCAGCTCTTCATCAACCGCGTGGGATTTCGCAACGAAGCGCCGATGGTCGCGATCAGCGTCGGCGACAATGGCCCCGGCATCGCGCCGGAGGATGTCGCCAGGATGTTCCGCGAGCGCTTCACCACCAAACCCGCGGATCGCGGCACAGGCCTGGGCTTGAGCATCGTGCGGCGGCTGGTGGAGGAAGCCGGCGCGGGCCTGCACATGCGCACGAAAGCCGGCGAGGGGGCGACGTTCACGCTGATGCTGAAGGTCCAGCCGTGAGAGCGGGCGTCAGTCGTTGTTGACGAGCCCTTCGCGCACGGCGAGCCGCGTGAGGCTGGCGATGTCATGCACGTTGAGCTTCTGCATCAGCCCGGTCCGGTGGTGCTCGACCGTCTTGACCGAGATGCCGAGCCGGCCCGCGATCTCCTTGCTGCTGCAGCCCTCGGCGACCAACTGCAAGACCATGCGTTCGCGAGCGCTGAGCTGCATCACGGGCGACGTGTTCGGCTCCTCCCGCTCGGCCAGCGCGGTGGCAAATGGCGTGAGATACGAGCCGCCACGGGCCACGGTGCGCAAGGCTTCGAGCAGCGTGGAGAGCGAGTCTTCCTTGTGCACGAAGCCGTGCGGTTTGGCGTCGAGCGCACTGGCCACGAGCGATTGGTTCAACGTGCCGGAGTAGATCAGCACGCGCGTCTCGGGGCCCGCCGTGCGCAAGGCCCGCAGCAGTTCCACCCCGTTCATCCCCGGGAGCAGCAGGTCCACGATCGCTACGCGTGGTTTCAGGTCGAGGCAGAGTTCCAGGCCCTCGGGCCCACTCCCGCTATGGCCCACGAGCTCATACAGGGAATCGAAGGCGAAGATCCGCTCCAGCATCTGGCGGATTGAGAGGTGGTCGTCGATCACGACCACACGGGTTTTCATCGAGTTAGCTAACGTGCGTGGTTGGTGGTCGCGGCGTGAACTGCGGGGGTGCCGCGGGCGGTAGCGATTGCCGCACCACATAGCCTTGGCAAGGGGTAACTCGGGCGCGATCGCGTGATTCGCGCGGCGGTGTCAGGGTTCTCCCGGATTAAGCGGCAGACGGCTCTCGCCGGGCGCGCTCAGGGCGTGCGACAGCCGACCGTCAGCAGCACATTCGCCCACAGCGCCTGGTCCGCCGTTTGGATCGTCAGCACGTGATCCGGCGACTCGACTGCCTTGTAAAAATCCCACTTCGAGATCGGCTCGATCGGCGCCGTGATACCTGCCTCCTGCGCCAGCGTGCGGAAGTCCGCCCACGCGGCCGGCTCGCCGAACTTTGCATAGGGATCATCCGCCGGGATGCCGATCGTATTGAGCTGATCCACCGGCACCGCGCTCAGCACCGCGCTCAGCACCTGCGCCACCGTCGGCACGCCCGGCGTGAGTTGGAGACACACCAGTTCCGCCCGCGGCCCGCGCTTATTCGACGCCGGGTAGTTTCCGTCCGCGATCAGGATCTTCGAGTGATGGCCGGCCTGCGCGATGATGCGGAGGATGTCGGGGTGAAGAAGCGTGGTCTTGAGCATGATCAGTGAACGTAGTGGTGAAAGCTCTCGATCGTCTGCTGCGCCGCGATGAGAGGGAAGGGGAGCGGGAGGACTTCGGCGCTGAGATAGCCCGTGTAGCCGATCTTCTCCAGCGCATCGATCACCGGGTGCATCATCGTATGACCGAGGCCCACGGCCTGCCGGTTTGAGTCTGCGAAGTGAACGTGACCGATCAAGTCGCCCCCGGCAATAATCGCCGCCTCCATGTCTTCCTCCTCGATGTTCATGTGGAAGAGGTCGGCGAGGATCTTCACGTTCTTCGTCTTGAGTCCGCGCAGGAAGGTGGCGGTCGGCTCGACACGGTTGAACAGGTTCGTCTCATAGCGATTGAGGAACTCGTAGAGGAAAGGCTGGTGATGCTGCGCCGCGTGTTCGCCCAGGTCTTCGAGCGCCTCCGCCAGCCACGCGAGCGCCTGCTCGCGCGTTACGTCGCCTTCGTGTTTCCCCTGCATCGAGCCGAGAATCGCCGGCGCGCCGAAGCCGCCCGCAAGGTCGATGATCGCGCGGATGAACTCGCGCGCCTCGTGCCGGATCGCGGCGTCGGCGTGCGTGAGTGACCACTTGTGGATCACCATCCCCGCACCCGTGCCGACCGCGGCGACTGCGAGTTCGTGATGATCGAGCAGCCCCTGCAACTCCGCGATGTCGATCGCATTGGCCGCCGGCGGGAAAATCTCGATCGCATCGAAGCCGAGCTTCGATGCCGCGATGCAGGCATCTTCGAGTCCGTCGTGGAAAACAAACGGACCGCTGCGCGCCTGCGGAGTAAGGGAGACGGTGACCGCTGACTTCACGCCACGAAGAGCGGCCGCAGATGCCGCGCGTAGATGTTTTCGGTCACGTTCCGTCCGACGACGTCGGCGTTGCTCTCGAGCAAGTCCAGGTAACGCCGCCCCGCTTTCGCCGCGAGCTTGAAGCTGACGTGCAGGAGTTGGCGCAGGCTGGAGTTGAACTGCGGATCGCCCGGCACATGCCGCAGCGCGCGGACGAACTGCTCACTCGTCCAATCCGCCACAGACGCCGGCAGCTTCGCGCGATCCACGTCGATCACCGACGCATACGGCGCGCACAGCTCGTCGATGTGGTCGAGCGCATACGCATAGATCTCCTTCGAGAAGGCCAGCCCATCGCCGCCTGCTTCTGCGAGGCCGATGAGTTCCTCCAGCCACGTCGTCCCCGCCGTCTTGAGGTGCAGCCCCGCGCCGAACTTCGGCAGCGTGCGGCGGATGATCGGATAAAGCGAAAACTTGTCCGAGCCGCTGTGGACCGAGAGCTTCAAGTTGCGCGGCAGTTCATAGTGCCGCACCGCGTGCGCGATCACCGCGAGATCGTCGTGAAACTCCCGCTCGAACTGCGCGAGGTTGCCCACGTAATCCACGCCCTTGTTGAACCGACCCGTGAACTTCGGCGCGATCGTCTGCGCCTCCACGCCTTCATCCGCCAGCGCCGCGAGGATGATCAGCAGTTCCGGCGGCGTCTGCGGCGCGTCCGTCTCGTCCATCGACACCTCCGCGATGAAATCCCGATGCCCCTTCTCTGCCGCGATGTGCCGGAAGGTTTTCCCCGCGTCCTCCACCGCGAGCAGATACTTCGCCGCGACGCGTTCCACTTCAGCGCGTGTGATGGTGAAGGGGTGATCGATGCCGACGATGTCGATCTTGCCGACGAGATCCGCGTGCCGATCGACGAACGCCTTCACTGCCTCGGGCGCGGCCGGTTTTCCGATCGAGTCCGCGACATCGATGGTGAAAAAGTCCGAACACGAGAGGAAGCGATCGATGGTCTCGATCCGGATGTGATCCGCATCCACGTGCCACCCGTGCGTCCACCCGAGCGCTTTCACCGCCTCGGCCGCCGCGTCGTAAACGCTCTGCGGTTCCGACCCGACAAAGGTGTGCTCGCGGTTCGACTTGTTCCAGACCGGCACGACCTCCACGCCGTCCTTCGCTGCGAGCTGAAACGCGCGGAGTTGCGCCTTCGCCTGGTGTGCGAACCGGTCGCCGACGCCGATGGTGAATTTTTCGAGAGTGAGCATGGGGCGCGGATGCTAAAAGCCCGCGGCGCACGTGAAAGCGAAACTTTTCACCTCTGCCTTCACTCATCCCAGCACGCCTCGACCTGCGCGAGCACCGCGCGGAAGGGCGTGGTGGCGTAGCGTCCGAACTCTGCGCGCTTCGTGAGCTTTGCACTTGAAGTCGCGGGGCTCGTGAGGCCGCAGAGGAAGCGCGTGAGCTGGCGCGGCGTGGAGAGCGGAGGGTGTTCCTCGAAGATGAGCGTGCGGATGGATTCGGCGTCGGCGTCGGTGAACGGCGCGATCGGCGTGGCGGGCAGCGCGACGGGCGTGGCGGGTTCGCCGGTGCGGCAGAAGTGGCAGTGGCCGCAGTTCTCGTCGGCGAGCGGTTCTCCGAAGTAGCCGAGCAGGCGGCGCGTGATGCAGCCGGAGGCGCTGGCGAAGTCGAGGATCTGCGCGAGGCGCTGCGAGTCGCGGGCTTCGCGCTGCGCGAAAAGTTCGGCCTGGTGCGCAGCGACGGTCGCGGGGTCGTGATGAGCGGCGTCGCCGCAGAGGCGGAAGCCGTGGCGCAGGCCGGCGGGCTTTTGCGTGATCGCGCCGGTTTCCTCCAGCCACGTCAGCGCCTTCACGATGCGCTCGTGCGGTTCGCCGAGCTGGCGCGCGGCGTTCTCGATTTCGAGCGTGTGGTATTTCGGGCCGCGACGTCCGGCTCCGAACAGCGCGGAGAGAAAGCGGCGACGGTCGTCGTTGAGCGCGCTGAGAATGGCGTCCTCGCTCTTCAAAAACTGCACCTGCGTGCTTTCGTAAAACGCGCGCGTCGGGCGCAGCAGGCCGTCGAGTTCGAGATACGTGATGACCGTCTCGACGACGAGCGGGCGGATGTCCGTCTCCTGGCTGAGATCGTAGCGACTCACGTCGAACTCCTCGCCCGAGCCAAGCATCCGCCGCACGAGCGCCTCGACCGCCACCGGCTCCGGCGTGTCGCCGAGCGTGAAATTTTGCAGCGGCACCGAGTCGTCCGCGCACGCGAGCAACTCGCACAGCGACGGCTGCCCGTCACGCCCCGCGCGCCCGATCTCCTGCTGATAATTTTCGAGCGTCTTCGGCAGGTTGAAATGAATCACGCTGCGGATGTCCGCCTTATCGATGCCCATCCCAAACGCGATCGTCGCCACGATGACCTCGCACTCGCTGCGCATGAACGCCTCCTGCGTCGCGTCGCGCTCCTCCGCGTCCATCCCCGCGTGATACGCCCGCGCCGCCAGCCCCGCGCCCGCGAGATGCGCCGCCACGTCCTCGGCGGTTTTTTGAAAAGACACATACACCACCGCAGGCCGCACCTTCGCGCTCGCGAGCCGCTTTGCGAGCACCGCCAACCGCTCGCGCGCCGCACACGGAGTCACGCGCAGGTGCAGATTCTTCCGGCGGAACGAAGTCTGCACATGACGCTCACTCGCGATGCCGAACGCCTTGCAAATATCACGCGCCACATCCGGCGTCGCCGTCGCCGTGAGCGCCAGCACCGGCCGCAACGACAGTTCCTCCGCCACGCGCGCGAGCCGCAGATACTCCGGCCGAAAATTGTGTCCCCACTCCGAAATGCAATGCGCCTCATCAATCGCGAGCAGCGAAATTTTCACCCGCCGCAGCCGGTCGAGAAACGCCTCCCCCGACAGCCGCTCCGGCGCGACGTAGAGCAGCTTCAACTTCCGACCTGGTCTTTCATCAACGCGATGAGCGGCGACACGACCAGCGCCGTCCCTTCCAGCAACACCGCCGGAAGCTGGTAGCAAAGCGACTTCCCCGCGCCCGTCGGAAAAAGCGCGAGTGCCGATTCTCCATCGAGCAGCGCGCGAATCACCGCTTCCTGCCCGTCCCGAAACGACTCGTGGCCGAAGTGCGTGCGGAGAGCGTTCAGCAAGTCCATCGTGGGCGTCGGTCGTTCACGCCTTCCGCCCCAGCATCCGATCCAACGAGTCGCTGGTCTGGTGGATGAGTGCCTCGGGATAGTGCAGATAGGGGTGAAAATATTCGAAGGTCACGTAGCCGCGGTAGCCGGTCGCATCGAGCGACTCCATGACGGCGGGCCAGTTGGTCGTGCCGTCGAGCAGCGGACGGAAAGTCTCCAGCGAGTAGTCGGTGCCCTTCTTCGTGAACTCCTTGAAGTGAATGTTCTTCGTCCGCTTGCCCATGATCGGCACCCAGTGCTCGGCGTGCTGGAACATGGAGATGTTGCCCGTGTCGAAATGGATGCGGACGCGCTCGCTGCCGAAGTGATCGACGAAAGCGTTCATTTCCATCGGGGTCATCAGGTAGCCGTTGAAAAAGATGTTCTCGATGTTGAGGAAGACCTTGAGCTTCTCGGCGGATTTCACGAGCTGGCCCACGGCTTCGCGGGCGCGCTGGTCGCACACATCATTGGGCACGGGCTCGTGGTCGGTGCGCCACGGGATGTGAACGGCACCGGGCACGACGAGCACGTTTTCCACGCCGAGATCGCTCGCTGCCTGCGCGATCTTGCCGGCGAGCTCGAGACCGCGCGCGCGCTTCGCGGGGTCGTTGCTCGTCAACGGATACGGCCAGAATAGGAACGAGCACAGGCCGCTGATCTGGATGCCGATTTTGTCCGCCATCTGCCGGATCGCGGCGAACTCTTTCGCGCCGGCCTTGGGCGAGAGGTCGTTGTCGAGGTCGTAGTTCAACTCGATCCCGTCGAAGCCCGCGTCCTTCGCGAGTTGGAGGCACTCGCGCAGGTTCATCCGGTCGGGGTAGGGAAACGCCCACAGGTTGATCGACTTTTTCATGTCGTAGCGCTTCGGCGAGGCGCGTCGAGCGTCGGGCTTTGCGGCGCTCTCGGCAGCGCTGCCCGCCACCGGCGCGAGCGTGGCGGCGCCGACGGCGGCGAGCGCGGACTTGAGCGCCGTGCGGCGCGACCAGCCATCGCGCGGCGCGGGTTCGATGGGATTGGGGTTCGGCGTGGAGTCGGGCGGCGGAGTGTTCACGACCGGCTCTCGTAGCGGCACGATGTGTGGAGGACAAGCCGGGGCTTGACCGTCAGTCAGCGCTTCAATCTGCCGACTACTTCATCAGCCGCGCGAGCGCGTCGGCGAGCGCGCTCAACGCGTCGGCGTTCGGCAAGGTGACGTTCAGGCGCGGGCGTCCGTCTTCGCCGGTCTCGACACACTCGCTGAGGCGCTCGCGGATCGCGGCGGCAGCGGCGGGATTTGGCTCGCCGGCGGTGGGGATGAGCTGGCCGAGGAAAGTGAACGCTGCGCCGAGGAGCTGGCCACCGGCTTCGGCGACGCGCGTTTTGCGCTCGGCGAGCGCGGCGGCGTCGGCGCGCGCGCGCAGCTCCACGCTGATGTCGGCGGGCGCCGCTTCGTGCGCGCCGAGCAGGATTTCAAGGCGGCGCTTGAGGGCTTCGGTGCCGCTTTGGAGTTCGACTTCCGTGAGGTCGCTGTCGGGGTCGAGGACGGCGTTGGCGAGTTCGTGCTTCGCGCCCAGCGTGGCGAGCAGGCCCTCCTCGATGGTGCGCTCGGTGATGAGGAGATAGACGTGGACTTTGCGCCGCTGCCCCATGCGGTGCGCGCGGGCGATGCGCTGGTCCAGCATCGCGGGGTTCCACGGGAGGTCCACGTTGATGACGGTGTCTGCGGCTTGCAGGTTGAGGCCGGTGCTGCCGGCGTTCGTGGTTAGGAAGACGCGGCACTTCGCCTCGCGCTGGAACTCGGCGACGATCTGCTTGCGCTTCGCCTGCGGCACGGAGCCGTCGAGCCGCACGAAGCCGGCGCGCAAGTTTTTCAGCACCGGCTCGATGAGGTTCAGCATCGTGGTCCATTCGCTGAAGATGATGATTTTCCGCTCCGGCTCGGCGATGAGCGCGGCGAGCAACTCGGCGAGGCGCTCGAGCTTCGAGGAAAAGCCGGGCGGCTGTTTATCCACGAGGAAGGTGCTGTCCGCCGCCATGCGCGCGGCGCAGGCGCATGAGGTCCATCTCGGTGATGAACTTTTTCGACGTGATGCTCGCGACGACCTGCAAGTGCGCATTGTGCATCTTGAGCTGCTCGTCGGTCGGCGCGATGCGGACGATTTCCTTCGTGCGCGGCGGCAGGTCGAGCGCGACGCTCACACGCGTGCGGCGCAGGAGCACGGGCGCGATGGCACGGCGGAGCGCGGCGAGATTTTTGTAGCCGAGCACTTTCCCTGTCTCGCTCGCCGTGCGGTGGCGGTGGAGGAAACGGAACGCTGGCCCGAGCCGCTGGTCGTCGATGAACTCGACAATGCTAAAAAGGTCATCGAGCCGGTTTTCGATCGGCGTGCCGGTGAGCACGAGGGCGAAGCGCGAACGGAGCGACTTGATGATGCGCGCGGTCTGCGCCTCCCAGTTTTTGATGCGCTGGCCTTCGTCGAGGATGATGAGATCCCACGCCGCGCGCTCGATGGGCAGGAAGTCGCGGAGCACCTGCTCGTAGTTGCACACGGTGAAAAACGCCGGGCTGGCATACTGCGCCTCGCGCTCGGCGAGCCGCCCCGCGACGAGCTGCACGCTGCGCCCGCTGAACTTTTCAATCTCCGCCTTCCACTGCGATTTCAGCGACGCGGGGCAGACGATGAGCACGCGCGCGATGCCAGCGTTGTGCGCGAGGAACTCCGCGACGCCGACGCCCTGAATCGTTTTGCCGAGACCCATTTCATCCGCGAGCACCGCGCGCCCCGCCCCCGCGGCGAAGGCGATGCCGTCGAGCTGGTAGGGCAGCAGTTCGCATTTCAAAAGCGTCGTCCGCAGCGGATGCGACGCGGGATTGTTGCGGATCTCCGCGACGACGCCCGCGAGCCGCCGCCGGTGCAGCGCGTGGCCGATGCGCTCCTCGGCATCGGGGAAAACGAGCACGCTCTCGCCAGCCGAATCGAGCTTTTGCACGAGCGAGAAAAGCTCCGCCGCTCGTCATCCGTCGTCGCGCAGCGGCCGCGCCAACGCTTGAGCAGCTTCATCGTGCCCGGCCATGTTTTCGGCGGGATTTCGAGCGCGAGCCGCGGCTCGCCATCGTAGCGCATGTGAATCGCGAGCCGATCCGGCACCCACGCGCGCGCCATCTCAGCGGGCGTGTGCTTCTTCCTCGCCCACGCGATGACGCGGAGCAGATGCTTGCAAGTGCCGAGCGTGTTCTTGCGAAAATCCGGACACGCGCAAAACGACTCCCCGCGCGCCAGTCCACGCAGCGCGACGCGATACGACTTCCCCGAGAGCGCACTTTTCACGATGTAGTCACGCCACGGTCCCTCACCACCCGCGATGCGCGACACGTCCATCTTCTCCTCGTGCGCCCGCTGCTCGCGCTCGGCAAGCGCGCGGCGTTTGAGCGCTGCTTCGTCGAGGAGTTCCAGCGGTAGCTTCTGCTCATCCGGCGGCGGCGCTGCGAGCCCAAGCGCCGTCTTTTCCTCCAGCAAAAACGCCAGCACGATCGCAACCCACGCCGGCGCATCGTTCCGCTCGCTGCAAGCCCAGCGCACCCCATCGCGCCCCGCCGCCGCACGCGTGAGCGTCACCACCACGGGCTCGCGCCTCGCCGGACGCAGCAGCATTTGAAAGGTCACATCATCCGGCCATGAAACATCCGTCGGCTCGATCTCGCTCTGGTCCTTGCCCGCATCCGCGAGCAGCTTCGCGCCATTCGGCCCGAGCCATTTCGCCGCCTGCTGAATCGTAAGCCGCGAGAGCCGGTCGTGGAGCGTGAGTTGCGAGGATTTTTTGACAGCCATGCACTGACTCAACCGCGCGCCGCCGCGGTGGGGCAAGTCTGCGCTTCATCGATCACCACGTCGTAGCCGATGGCCGCGTAGCCTTTGCGGCGCTTGTCGAACATCGCGTTGAAAAGCGGGACGGCGCCGTCCACGTAGTCGAGGATGCGAACTTCGCGTTTGCTGTCGCGCAGGCGGTGGAGGCGACCGGCGTATTGCGCGAGCGTGCCGCGCCATGAGACGGGCATGGCGAGAAAGAGCGTGTCGAGGCGCGCGTCGTCGAAGCCCTCGCCGATGTAGCGCCCCGTGGCGAGCAGCACGCGCGAGGCGTCGGCGGGGATCGCGGCGAGTGTGTCGGCGAGCGCGCGACGCTGCTTTTCGCCCATGCCTCCGCGCAGAGTAATAATGTGCGGCACTTCGCAGTGAAGCCGGGCAGCGAGCTCGTCGAGATGCGCGGTGCGTTCGGTGAGGACGAGCGGACTGCGGCCTTCGCGGACGGCGGCGAGCACGTCGGCGATGATGAAATCGTTGCGGCGCGGATCAGCGGCGAGCGCGGCATAGAATTGGTGAATCTCCACCGCGTCCGGCGGTGCATGAAAGGTGGTCGCGCGCGGGAGGACGATGTGGCGGAAAGGCCTCGCTGCCGCCTGCACGCGGGCGTCCACGACGTGCCGCACGGGACCGCACTGCATGAAGATGATCGGGTGATGGCCGTCTTTGCGAAACGGCGTTGCGGTGAGGCCGAGAATGTGGCGCGCCTTCGCCGCACGCATGACTTGCTCGAAGCTGAACGCGGACAGGTGATGACATTCGTCCACGACGACATGGCCGTATTCGGCAACGAAGTCCTTCACCGCGCCTTTGCGCACGAGGCTCTGGATGACGGCGACATCCACGATGCCGGTGCGTTTCGTTTTGCCGCCGCCGATTTGGCCGATGTCCGTGGGCGGGAGGTCGAGGAAAGTGGCGAGCCGTTCGCGCCACTGGTCCATGAGCTGCCGGCGATGGACGAGCACGAGCGTGTTCACCCCGCGACCAGCGATGATGTGCGCGGCGACCACCGTTTTGCCGAAGGCGGTCGTGGCGGAGAGCACGCCGTCGTCGTGCGCGAGCAGCGCGTCGGCGGCGCGGAGTTGTTCCGGGCGGAGTTCGCCACGAAACGCTGCGCTGATCGGCGTGCCCGCGAAACGCTCGTCGCGCACTTTCGCCGTGATCCTGTGCGCCTTCAGCAGCGAGAGCACGTCATCGAGGCAGCCGCGCGGGAGAGCGATGTGGAGCGGAAATTCCTCGCCGCAGCGAATGACGCGCGGCTTTCCAAACGTGGAGAGCCGCATGGCCTGAGCGCGGTAGAACTCGGGATTCTGAAACGCAGCGAGCCGCAGAAGGCGGTTCAGCATCGCGGAGGGCAACCCCGTCTTTTCGATGAAGACGAGATTCGCGCGGACGACGCCGACGCTCGCGGGCAGCGGCTCGGTGATCGGTGGCTCCTTCCGCGTGCGCGAAGGCGCGAGCTTCCACGGCTCGGCGGCGTCGTCGTCGTCGAGCGGCAGGCGCAGACCGATGACACGGCCCGTGCGTTCGGCTTCGCGCACGAGCGATTCGAGCTGTGCAGGCGGCGTTCTTTTCACCGACGAAAGAAACGCCCACTGGTCCGCGTGCGGCGCGAACGCGGCGTCCACGAAGACGCTGTTGCCTTGTTCACGCGCGGCGTGCTGGAGCGGAAGCGCGATGAGGTTGCCGAAGCCGCCCTTCGGCATCGTGTCCTGATTCGGGAAAAGGCGGTCGTAGGAATCGAGGCCGAGTTGGTGCCGGCGCTCCATCGCGCGCGTGAGCAGCGCGGAGCCGAGTTTGCGCGCGATCGACGCTGCGACCGGCTCGGCAAAGAACATCCAAACGTGCGCGCCCTTGCCGGAGCGCGACCGCTCCAGCGCCGCCGGCACGCTCCACTCGTCGCACGCCGCGAGGAACGCCGCCGCGTCGTCCTGCCACGCGGCCTTGTCGAAATCCGCAGCGAGGAACCAGCACGTCTCATCGTGCTGCAGCGGATACACGCCGGCGACATGCCGCCCGGCGAGGTGGTCGAAGATCGCATCGTCCGTGAGTGGGATGAGCGTGCGCTTCGGCTTCCCGTCCGCATCGCGCACGTTCCAGTCGCGGATGCACGCCGGCGAGTATCCCACCTTGCCGTGATTCTCCCACCGCACCGCAAACACATCCTCCCGCCCTCGGAACAGCGCGCGGAAAAGCGCGACCTTCTCCGCTGGCGCCGAGTGGTGAGTGACGGCAAGCTTCGCGTCGTGCTGCACGGCCTGCGCTGGCGCTTCCCCTTCGCCATGCCGCTGCCGCAACCGCCGATTCTCCTCCGCCAGGCTCGCACACTCCGCGCGAGCGGTGGCGAGTTGGGCGGCGAGGTCAGTCTGCGGGCTCATCCCGTCTGCATAGTTCAGCGGTTCCCATGACGCGAGCAGTTGCGGGCTTGCCTTATAGCGACAGCTTCCGCAAGTCGGCCTCCAGCCGCGCAAACGCGCCCAACTGACGCAAGGGGGCAAACGAAGGAGTGCAGTCGGAAACCAATGCTGCCGCATCGCGCACATCGAATGACGCCAGACGTCTCCCTTTCTTCCCTGACGCTTCGCGCAGGAGCTGATGCAGCGTCGCCTTTGGGTCGGGTAAACTTTCAAGCCGAGTCAGCTTTGGCAGAACGAGAGGATCAGTGCTATTCGGCCGACCTGCCGCTTTCCGGATGGCTCCCTCGTCGGTGAGAAGCCAAGCCTCCGTCATCCGAATCGGGACGATGCACACGTGGGGGATTTTCGTTCCCGGCAATTGGAGCGCGGTGACGGCGGCGGTGATTTCTTCGTAGCGAAGCTGAGGGTCCTGCTTCTCTGCGTCGCGGTGAACGAAAAGCACATCGCACGGCGCAAGCTCCAGCGCGGTTTGAAGTCTGTCGGGAAAACTCAAGTCGGAACGCAACTCGGGTTTAGACAAGAACTCGTGTGCGACTGTTTCCGGCCCGTGTGTTTCGCGTATGAGCCAGTCGAGAATCGGAAGAAGAGCGCAGTCAGTGGGGCCGTCGGCGAAAAGCGTGAACTGGATGTGCCGCATTTGCTGCTACGCGAGTTTGAGCAAGAACTGTTTGGTTTCTTCGCTGTCAATGAGCCGTGGTTTACGCGGGGTATCGCCGTTCACAGCGGCAGACGACGGGCGGAGGTAGGCGAGCAGCTTGGAAAGTGACGCGACGTGTGGGCGCTCGGGCAACTTTGATCTCCATGAGTTCCGCAGGCATCCAAAACGAACCGTGGCCACTTGCTTGCCTTCGCAGAGAAACGGCGCGCTTTCGGCGATGAGAAGAGAGTCCGATTCGAGCTGTTGGACGATGGATGGCGAGTGAGTGTTGAAGATGACCTGTCGGAGCGGGTTGTCGTCATCGCTTGGCGAAGTGGTGTCGGCGGCGATATCGCGGAGCAGCTTGAGCATTGCCGGGATTCGCTGTGGATGGATGCCGTTCTCCGGCTCTTCGAGGCAGATGACTCCACGGCTTTGCGTGTCGAGTTCCTTCACCAGCAGCGCGAGGAAGCGCAACGTGCCGTCGGACAGCGAGCGCGCGGGAATCCGGGTTCCGTCCTTCCCGACCGCGAAAATGGTGAGCGTGTCCGTTCGTTCGTTGTCCTCGACTTCGATTTGGCGCACATCGCCCAGCAACTCGGCAAGCCGGTTGCCGATTTCCTGATACAAGTTTGCTGCGAGTTTGTCCTTTGTCCCGCGCCCCGCGAGACGGTTCAGCGTGGCCGGCAAGTGCGCTCCGTTTGAGTCCATGATGGGTTCTTGGCTCCGCGAATCGGCCCGCCGCATTGCCGAAGGTTCGAGTTGGAGAAGTTCCCACGAACGCATCTCGGCTTTCACGCACATCATCGTGGGGTTGTCCGCTGCAGCCGACGAAAGCACCGTTCGTGGCAACTTGCGCGCCGGACGTTCGTAGGCCCGCCCCAATCCACGCCTGCCTTCGCCGTCTTGATGAACTTTGATGATGATTTCATCGCCCTTTGCCGCAGTCGAGATGAACGGGACGGTGCGGCGACCTGTGATGACCGACTGACGCCATGCTGGGGAGTGGACGAATCCGAGCGCCGAGAACGCCTTGCTAATGGGCAGCGGCATCAGTGACTCACGCAGGATTTGAATCTCTCCGTATTGCTGGCGCTCATCGAGAGTCTCGCGGTGTCTGACTTCCAATTCGTAGCGGACGAATGTGGTCTTGCCCTTCGCCGCTTGGCCGAGGTCGTCGCTCGCTTCGACCGGAATCACCATGTCCACTGTGAAACTCGCCTTGCAGAGCTTGCCGCTCGGCGTCTGGAAGAAAATCGCTTTCGCGTCTGCGCTTCTGTCATTCTCGTCGCGAACCGTGCGGGCTGCTTCGTCGAGCTTCTTCTCGTCCGCCAGCGCACTCAGAAAACGGATGGCGTCGAACAGGTTTGATTTCCCGACACCATTCCCGCCCGCGACACACGTGAACGCATCAAGGCGAATATCAACGTTTCGCAGGTTCTTGAATCCGTCGATTTGGATCCGGGTAATCATGTGGCGCGGATTCTAACACGCTTCCCTTTCCTCAAAAGCACCTCGTGCAACCATTCACTTGGCCCTGAAAAAGGTGCCGAGGCTTCGTCAACGGAAGCAATTCGCGACGTGCGCACCGTTCCGGCTCCGAAACTCAGATCACCTCGCGATACACGTCCGGGTGCGGACGCGGGATCACGACGGCGTTCACGAGGACGCCGGCTTCGGCGATGACGGCGCGGCCGGCGGCGACGGCGGCCTGGACTGAGCTCACGTCGCCGGTGAGGGTGCAGAAGGCTTTTCCGCCGAGGGCCATGGCGAGGCGGACTTCGAGGAGTTGCACGTCGGCGGCCTTCGCGGCGGCGTCGGCGGCTTTGATGAGCGTGGCGACATTGAAGCTCTCGAAGATGCCGAGCGCGCCGGTGGGCTCGACGGGCGAGGTGCGGCCGATCGCGCTGAGCACGTCGGGGTGCAGGTTCGCGATGACGATGTGGTCGATGAGGCAACCGCCGGCGGTTTCATTGCCGGTGGCGATGGCGGCCTCGACGCTCGCGGTGTCGCCGGCGATGAGGATCATGTATTTGCCCGAGCAGATGGAGCGCGAGAGCATCAGCTTCACGTTGCCCGCCTTCAGCGCGGAATCGGCGACGGAGAAACCGGCGGCGATGCTGGAGAGTTCGATGAGGCCTACGGACTTTTCTTTCATGACTTGGTCAAGGTGATGCGGTCGTCCGCGAGGGCGGTGACCTTGGCGGCGAAGGGCGCGTGGATGATGGCGCCAAGGGCGTTCGGCGCGGGCTCGGAGATGGGCTGGCCGGCTTTCACGGTGTCGCCGACCTTCACGAGCGGGATGGTCGGGCCGCCGGCGCTTTGCTTGAGCGGGAGGACGAGCTGCCGCGTCTCGACGATGCCGGCGCGAAGTGGCGCGGGGTTGTCGTATTGCTCGACGTGCATCTTCTTCATCAGCGTCTTGATCGGCACGTGTCGGCCATCGCGCATCGGATGGACTTTGATGTCGGTCTTTCCGGTCCACTTGAAGTTCTGCTTCCGCAGGATGGCTTTCGAGTCGTCGCAGGCTTCCTTCGGATACAGCTCTTCCGGGCAGGCGTAGAGCGTGCAGAGGCCGCACGAGCAGCAGAGCGCGGCCCATTCGTTGAACCGCTCCGCGCCTGTGCCGGTGAAGGCGAGCGTGCGCATGACCTGGTGCGGCTCCACTTGATAGCCGAGAAGAAAGCGCGGGCAGAACTCGGTGCAGTAGCGGCACTGGTCGCACGCGGACTTGCCGATCGAAGCCTGCACCTTGGCGGGTTTGAACTTCTTCTCCATCACGTGATGCGTGCGCGCGAGGATGATCGCCCCAGTGCTCGTCTTGATGACGGGCGCGTCGAGATTGTCGGTCGTCTCACCCATCATCAGCCCGCCGATGGCCATCACGGGATCGTCGCAAGTCGCGCCACCTGCTGCCGCGATGCATTCGCGGAAGCTAATGCCAATGGGCACGGTGAGCGTCACCGGCTCGGCGACGGCGCCGGCGATGGTGATGGTCTTGTGCGTGACCGGCTTGCCATCGACGGCCTGCGCGATGTTCACGAGGGTCTCGACGTTGCTGACGATTGCGCCGACGTGGATAGGCAGGCCGGCGGGCGGGATGAGTTTCCCGGTGACGGTATAGACGAGGTCGTATTCGTCGCCCGCGGGATAGAAGTCGCCGAGGAGTTGCACGCGCACACGCGTCCCGCGGCAGGCGTCCTCGATCGCTTCGACCGCTTTCTTTTTCTTCGCCTTGATGCCGATAACGCCGTCGCTCGCGCCGGTCGTAGCCATGCAGAGTTCGACGCCACGCACGACATCCGCCGCGTAGTGTTCCATCACCGCTGCGTCCTTGTGCAGCAGCGGTTCGCACTCGGCGCCGTTGGCGATGATGATCTCGGCTTTCGAGCCGAGCTTCACGTGCGCGGGAAATCCGCCGCCGCCCGCGCCGACGACGCCTGCGAGTCTGACTTGGTCGACTAAAGACATGGTGAGTTTGGGTTGGCCCACGAAAGGCGCGAGCGAATTGCCCCGGAGGGGCAGCCAGAAATTAGCCGGGGGTAACACCCCCGGTTCACGCCCACCAACGTATCCACCCCGGACGGGGTGGAAGGAAACGTCGCCTGTGTCAGTGATTCCTCGCACCCCGTCCGGGGTGCATCCGTCTTGCCTGGGATACCCCGGGTTTCACCCGGGGCTAATCTCTGGCTGCCCCTCCGGGGCAAAACGCAACTCAGCGTGCTCATTTCCCGAGCTTTGCGACGATTTCGTCGGTCAGCTTCTGCACGAGCGCTTCGATGTCGGCGTCGCTCGTGTTGTCGTTGGTCATCGGATTGAAGGGCGTGACCGGCGACGAGCAGCCGTGCGAACCGCACATCTGCTGCCACGGATCGACTTCGCACAGGCCCGCGGGCTTGAGGTCGTAGCGGTCGTCGGGCAGGCCGAGCGTTCTCTTGATGTTGAGCAGTTCGGGCAGCTTGTCGCATGGGATCGACGCGCTGCCGGGGATGGCCTGCGCGAGAATGACCGTGCGGCAATACGCGTCGGTGATCTCCATTTTGAAATACGCGTCCTCGACCGACTTGCCCCAGCAGATGACGCCGTGGTTGCCCATGAGGATGGACTGGTGCTTCGGCGCGAGCGGGAAAATCTCCGCGGCGATTTCCGGCGAGCCCGGCGTCTTGTAAGGCGTGTAGGCGACGGTGCCGACGAACACTTCCAGCTCGGGGATGAGGCGTGGCGGCGGTTGCATGCCCTTGATCGCGAACGCGCCGGCGTGGCACGGATGCGCGTGGCAGACGCTCATCGCTTCCGGCGTCGAGTGGAAGATGGCCATGTGCGTGGTGATCTCGCTGGAGCGCTTCCACGTGCCGCCGAGTTGCGTGCCCTTGCCATCGACCATGCACATCATGTCGGGCTTCATGAACCCTTTGCTCACGCCGGTCGGCGTGCAGATGAAGCGATCCGGCGCGAGGCGAGCGGAGATGTTGCCGCCGTTGCCGTCGCAGTATTCGCGCGCCCAGATGCGGCGACCGATGTCGCAGATCTGTTCTTTGATTTCGTTCGCTTCCTTCGAGTTGAAGAGGCGGACGTCATCCGGGCTGTAAGGCGCCGGCGCGGCCACGGGTGCGTAGCCTTGCGACGATGCGGCGGCCGCAGCAGCGGGGGCGGCGCTCGCGTCGAAGACGATCTTCACGCCAGCGTCGTTGAGGATGTCTTTCGCGCCGGGTGTGAGGCGCGTTTCGCTGTTTTGGCGGAACTCTTTTGCGCCGGTCTTCACGATCTCTGCGGCTTCTTTTTGTGCGATCAGGGTCATAGATTATTCTTTGTAAAAGTGTTCATCGACGAGCGCGGCGCAGTAGGCGTCCACGGGTGTCGGGGTCGGGAAAGGGCAGGCGGCTTCGCGGCCTTCGCTGATGGCGATGTGCTGGCCGACGCCCGCGCCGAGTTGGTCGTAAACGACGATGGCCGGGTCGTGCTTCTCCACGCCTTTGAAGGTGTCGGTCCTCCACGGCAACGTGAGCAGCAGGCGCTCGCCGGAGTAGCGCTTGTGGCGCACGGAAAGAGTCACGCGACCGATGACGGTGCCCATCCTCATATCGCGAGATCCCTTTCCGGATCGATGATGCCCATCACGGTCCAGCGCGCGGGGCTGCGTTCGTCTTTCACCATCTTTCGCGCTTCGCTGCCATCGCTGGAGATCAGCACGCGCTGACCGATGCCGGCACCGAGCGAATCGAGCACGATTTGTGGCGCGAGATCCGGGCTCTCCGGTATCGCGATCAGCAAGCGCCAGCCTTCCAGGCTGCGGTGCTTGACCGTCGAAGTGGCGTAGCCGTGGATCGTGGCGAGGCGCATTTAGAACAGGTTGAGTTCCTCGACCATCACGCAGCGGCGTGAGCGGGTGAACGTCATCGGGGTGGTCACGCCTTCGCCGGTCGGCGTGGCGACGGAGAAGCTGAGGAAACCTTCGCCGCCGAGGCCGAGGCCGGTCATGCACGGGCCGTTCTTGATGAAGAGCGTGGTGTCCACGACCTGCGCCATTTTCGTGAGCGCCTTGATGTTCGTGGAGTGCATGATCGCCGTGTGTTTGTAATTGTGCTCGGCGCGGATCGCGGCGGCGATGCCCTCGTCCACATTCGCGACGCGCACGATCGGGATGAAGGGCATCATCTGCTCTTCATCGACGAAGATGTGATCTTCCTTCGTCTCGCCGAAGAGGAGCTGCGTCGCGGGCGGCACGCTGAGGCCGATCGCTCTCGCGAGCACTGCGGCGTCGCGTCCGACGAGGTCGCGATTCACGACCGGATGCGGGCAGCCCGCGCCTTTGCCCTGCGGGAACACGAACGCTTTCTCCGCGAGCGCCTCGATCTGCTTCGCGTCGAGTTGCACGGCGCCGGCTTTCTTCAGCTCGGCCAAAAGTTTGTCAGCCACGCTCTCGACGACGAACACTTCCTTCTCGCCGATGCAGAGCAGGTTGTTGTCGTAGCTCGCGCCCTGGATGATGCACTTCGCGGCGTTGGCGAGGTCGGCGGTTTCATCGACGACGACCGGCGGATTCCCTGGTCCCGCGCAGACGGCGCGCTTGCCGGTTTTCATCGCCGCGGCGACGACCGCGGGGCCGCCGGTGACGCAGAGCAGCTTCACCTTCGCGTGCTTGCACATCGTGTCGAAGGTTTCGAGCGTCGGCTTCGCCACCGTGGTGAGCAGGTCGCTGATGCCGATCTCCTGGAAGATGCCTTCGTTGTAGCTGCGGATCGCGAGCGCGGCGCAACCCGCGGCGGCCGGGTGCGTGTTGAAGACAGCGGCGTTGCCCGATGCGATCATGTTGATCGCGTTGCCGGTGAGCGTCGGGACGCTGTGCGTCGAAGGCGTCACCGCGCCGATGACGCCCCACGGCGCGAAGTCGATCACGGTCAGGCCGAAGTCGCCGCTGAATGCGTGGCGCTCCATGAATTCGACGCCCGGCACGAGGTCTCCACAAATCTTGAGCTTCTCGATCTTGTGGTCGAGTCGGCCGATCTTTGTCTCCGCGAATTCGATCTCGCCCCACTCCTTCGCCTTCGCGACGCACATGCGGCGGATGACGTTGATCGCCTGCTTGCGGGCGTTCACGCCGAGGTTGCGCAGCTTTTCAAACGAGCTGTGCGCGGCTTCGCACGCGTCTTCCATCTTGTCGTAAACGCCGAAGCTGCTCTGCCGCGACGACGCGACCTTGGTCTGCGACTGCAAACGCGCGAGCACTTCGCTCACGACTCTCGATACGATTCTTTCGTCCAACGTTGCCATTTAAGTATGCGGTTAGTGCGCCTTGTAGAGGATGTGTTTTCCGATATCGACCGTGTCCACGAGGCCGATCACGACGGCATCGACGGGCGAGTCCTTGTCGTCGGCAGCGAGGCGCGCGGAGCTGCCCTGGACGACGAGGACGATCTCACCTTCACCCGCGCCGAGGCTGTCCACGGCCACGAGCGTGGTCACGCCGGGCTTCCACGTTTTCGCGTCCGCGGAGTCGATCACGAGCGGACGGACGAGGAGGAATTTATTCCCCGTCATCTTCGTGTTCTTCTTCGTCGCAACGACGCTGCCTTCGACCCGGGCGAGGATCATGTTGCGATTACTTCGCCTTCGGCAGGACTGCGCCGAGGTCGTTGTGCGGGCGCGCGATGACGCTGACGCTGACGATTTCGCCAAGTGACTGCGCGGCATTGCGGCCGGCTTCGGTCGCGGCTTTGACGGCAGCGACGTCGCCGGTGACGCAGACGGTCACCATCGCGTTGCCGACCTGGGTGATGGGGCCGACGAGTTCGACGTTGGCCGATTTGAGCATCGCGTCAGTTGCCTCGACGAGTGCGACGAGGCCGCGTGTTTCGATCATTCCGATTGCTTGTTGTGCCATAGGTTTTGGTTGTTGGGTTAGTTGAGGGTTGAAAGCTTGGCCCACGCGTTGCGGGCGATGATGAGTTCTTCGTTGGTGGGGATGACGCGCACTTCGATTTTCGAGCGCGGCGTGGAGATGATGGCTTCGTTGGCGCGCGTGTGGTTGTTCGCGTCGCGGTCGAGTTCGAGGCCGCAGAAGTCGAGGTTCGCGCAGATTTTCTCGCGGAGCATCGGGTTGTTCTCCGCAATGCCGGCGGTGAAGATGAGCACGTCAGCGCCGTTCAGCTCGACGAGGAATTGGCCGATGTATTTGCGGATCGCGGCGACGAAGACATCGAGTGCGATGGACGCATCGGTGTTGCCTTTCGCGGATGCTTCGAGCAAGTCGCGCACGTCGCCGGTTGCGAGGCCGGAGAGGCCTTTGAGGCCGGACTGCGAGGTGAGCGCTTTTTCGACGGCGTCGATGCCGAGGCCAAGATCGCGAGCGAGGTAGATGAGAGCGAAGACATCGAAGTCGCCCACGCGATTGTTCTGCGGCAGGCCGCTCTGCGGGGTCATGCCCCAACTCGAATCGATGGCCTTGCCATTGCGCACGCACGCGATCGAACTGCTCCCGCCGAGGTGGCAGGAGATGATGCGGAGCTGGTCCGTGCCGCGCAGTTCGGCGCAACGCTGCGTGACGAACCGATGGCTCGCGCCGTGGAAGCCGTAGCGGCGGATGCCGTATTTCGTCTCCCACTCGCGCGGCACCGGGTAGCGCACGTTTTCTACCGGCACGTCGTCGTAGAACGCGGTCTCGAACGTGCCGATGCACGGCAGTTGTGGGTGCGAGCGGTGGAAGCTGCGGACCGCGGCGACGTAAGGCGGGTTGTGCGCGGGAAGGAGCGTGTTGATCTCCTCCATCGCGCGCAGCACGGGCTCGTCGAGCACCTGCGTGCCCGAGATGCCGCGCGCCATCACCGGTTTGAAGCCGACTGCGGCGAGTTCGCCGAAACCGCCGAGTGCTTTCTCGACCAGCGAGATCGCCGCGCCGTGGTCGGGCAATGCCGCCACGCCCTTCTGCTCCACGTCGTTGCCGACTTGGTATTTGTAAGTCGATTCCGCGCCACCGATCCGCTCCACGCCGCCATTTGCGAGCACGCGCTCGCCTGGCATCTCGATCAAGCGGAACTTGAACGACGTGCTGCCGATATTGGCGACGAGGATCTTATTGGCGGTCATCGCGGAGACTGCGCGACTACTTCGTGGGGCCGTTCGACGGTTTGCCGCCGAGGAATTTTCCGAGCCCGTAGATGTCGTCGTGCGGGCGCGGGATCACATGAACGGCGACCACTTCGCCGATGGCGCTCGCGGCGGTGGCGCCGGCTTCCACCGCGGCTTTCACCGCTGCGACGTCGCCGCGCACGAAGACGCTGACGTATCCGGAGCCGACTTTTTCCCAGCCGATGAGTTCCACGTTGGCGGCTTTGATCATCGCGTCAGTTGCTTCGAACTGGGCGACGAGGCCTTTGGTTTCGATCATTCCGAGTGCTTGTCCAGGCATGGTAGTAGGTTGGTAGAGGTTAGGAGGTGAAGAACTTGAGGAGGTCAGGCCCCGGGCGCGCGATGACGTGCGACGCGACGAGGTTGCCGATCCGCTTGGAGGCTTCCTTGCCCGCTTCGACGGCGGCTTTGACGCTGCCGACATCGCCTTTGACGATGGTCGTGATCAGTCCGCCGCCGATTGGGACTGACTTGACCAGTTGCACGTTCGCGGCCTTGACCATGGCGTCACTGGCTTCCACCAGGCCCACGTAGCCGCGAGTTTCGATTAGTCCGATTGCTTCGCTCATATGTTGGTTTGTTTGGGTTAGGGTTAAGATTTAATCAGTTCGACCTTCGTCGCGCGTTCGAGGTCGCAGGCGTTCGCTTCGTCGGTGTCCATGTGGACCTCGAGTTTGAAGCTGGGATCGACGCGCACGATCAGTTCGTCGAAGCGGGTGTTGCAGAATGGCGAGGTGACCTTGAGCGTGATGCGGTCGAGGTGCTTCACACCGTAAAATTTCGCGTCAGCCGGTGACATGTGGACGTGCCGCGCCGCGCGGATGATGCCGTCCTTCATCTCCAGCATCCCTTTCGGCCCCATGACGTATCCGCCCGGTGTGCCCTTGATGTCGCCCGACATCTTCACCGGGATGTCCATCCCGAGTTGCACCGCATCGGTGAGCGCCAGCTCGATCTGCGTGAGGTTTCGGCACGGGCCAAGGATCCGGAGGCTAGGAATGACGCGACGCCGCGGCCCGATGAGCGTGACCGTCTGCTCCGATGCGAATTGCCCTTCCTGGTAGAGCCACTTGTGGACGGTGAGCTTCGCACCCGGCCCGAAAAGCGTCTCCAGATTCTCCGGCGAGATGTGCATGTGCCGTGCGGAGCTGTTCACCACAAGTGTCGGAGCCGCCTCTGCTGGCGCTTGCTTTCCGAGTTGCTTGAACAGCGCCGACCGGACGAGAGCTTCGACGGACGTTCGGCTGGGAGTGAGAGTGGCGCTCATTTCAGGTGGGGAAAACTTAATGACGGATCGCAGTCATATAACTTCCGCGTTACGCGTCAAAGACTTTATATGATTATTTCCGATCATAAAAAATGAACCGGCAGATCCCCCGTGCCTGTAGCTTTGCCCTCCGGCGGGGCCGGCTCTGTGGCAGGTGAGGGCGCGACCTCTGCTTCATCTGAAACGACCGATTCCGGCCCAAGGTAGTGCGCGGGATCGACCATAATGCCGGCCGCGTGCAGCTTCTCCATCGGCACATCCGTGAGCAACGTGTCGAGTTGGTTCCACCCGATCAGGAAGTGCGGAGCCTGCCGGTTCAGTTTCGATCCATCGACACAGAAGACATGACGTGCGCTCCGGCGGAGCACCGCCTTCTGCTGCTCGACGATGGCGATCTGCGAATTCCACAGCCCGGTCGGCATCATCCCTTCCGTCGAGAGAAACGCCCAGTCGAACCGCCAGAACTCCAGGCTCCGCTTGGCCGTCTCGCCTAGCAGCGTGGACTGGAGGTGGAGGAGCTGCCCCGCGAGTTGAAAGACCTCCACGCCCGGGATCGCCGCGAGCATCTCCCCGACCGGCAGATTTGAAGTGACGATCGTGATCGGGGTCACCGGTGCCTCGCGGAACGCCTCGGCAATCGCGAAGACCGTGGTGCCGGAATCGAAGAAATAGGTCTTCCCCGGCTCGAGCAGGCTCAAGGCGAGCTTGGCCACTCGCATCTTCGAGCGCGATGCCCGGCCTTGCCGCTCCCTAAACGAAGGGAACCGATCATTAAACTCCCGGAGCGCTCCACCGAAAGTCCGAGTGATCCGCTTCTCCCCGTGCAAGGCGGCCAAGTCCCGCCGCATAGTCGCCTCCGACACTCCGAGCCGGGCGCACAGCTCCTTCACCGGGAGGAAGCGGTGCTGCTCGATCAATGCCGCCAGCTTCTCCCGGCGGGCTTGGATCACGTGCATGGGCACTTTCACGGCGCGATGATAGCACGTTATGATCGCAAGCAATCATAAAACTTCCTGCTAGCTCCGCAGGCCCGCGAGTGCCATCCATCGCACCATGCGACTCGATCAATGGCTCTGGGCCATCCGCATTTACAAGACTCGCTCGCTCGCCGCCGACGCCATCCGCGGAGGGCACGTGAAGATCGCCGGTGAGCCGACCAAGCCGGCACACGAAGTCCGTCCCGGTGAGGTGGTCGCCGCCCGCGTCTCGCAAATGACCCGCACCGTCCGCGTGCTCGGTGCCCCGCCTTCCCGCGTGGCTGCGAAGCTCGTCGTGCAGTTCTCCGAAGACCTCACCCCGCCGGAGGAATACGCCCGCCGCTGCGAAGCCAACTTGCTCCCGCTTGGCTTCCGCGCAAAGGGGACCGGCCGCCCGACCAAGCGGGACCGGCGCGAGATCGACGAGTTCGGCCTTTGACCACGGGCGGTCTTCGCGTCTTATCCGCGGCCCATGTTGAAAGTCGCCGTCCTCAATCCCGGCGGGCGCGATCCCGACCAAAGTTTCCCCGACTTCGCCGGCGCGCCCGATGAGAAGCGCCATGCGCCGGTGAACTACCACGCCTTCGCGGCCTGCACGGGTGGCGTCTTCGCGAGCGACTACGATGCGATCCCGAAGGACATTCGCGCCGTCATCCTCCTGCTGACCAAAGACCTCTCCCGAGCCGCGAAGGCGCTGACTCGGCTGCGGCGCGAGAAGAAGTGCGTCGCCATCGCGTGGAAGGAAGCGGGCGGACATCAAGTCGCCGAACAACTCGCCCGCGGGCGCAACATCGAACTCTTCCGCCAGGTCTGCGAGATGAGCGACGGCGCGATCGCGAACACGCCGGATTTGCTGCCGCTCTTTTTGTGGACCGGCGCGCATCGCGCGGACTTCATCCCGACGCCGTATCCGGTGGAAGACGAGCGTTGGGACTTCACGCGGCCCGAGGAGGAGAAGAGCGGCGTGTTGATCGGCACGCGCGAGTTTTCCACGCCGACGCGCAACCACTTCGCCGCTCTGCAAATCATCCGCCGCATCGCGGAGGGCCTCGGCGAGCAGGTGACGGTCTTCAACCTCGACGGCTGGCGCGGACGCAAGATGCTCCGCCAACTCGACTACGGCGAAGGCGCGTTGCGCGTCGTCGAGGAGCGCCTGCCGTATCCGAAATACCTGCGCGCCGTCGCGAAGCACCGCTTCGTCTTCCAACTCGACGCGAGCACCGTGCCCGGCCAAGTCGCCGGCGATGCGCTGCTCGCACGCGTCCCGTGCCTCGGCGGCCACGGCACCACGGAGCGGCTCGTCTTCCCCGAATTGTGCGGCTTTGGCCGCACGCACGAACAGCTCTTCGACATGGCCGCGCGGCTCTTCGAGCACCCGCACGACTGCACGGACTACGTCGTGCGCGCGGTCGAGAACGCACGCGCGACGCTCAGCTTCGCAAAGGGCGCGGAAGCCCTCGAACAATTCTTCGCCCCGCTGCTGAGGTGAAGGCGCTGCGCTGGCTGGGCCGCCAGCTTTTCCCTCTCCTGCTCATCGTCTGGGCGAATGGGCTCGTGCTCCGCCTTACGGTGCGCGACTCGGTCGATCGGTTCGCGCCGCTCTACTACGCCACGCCGTGGCCGGTGCTCGCGGCGCTCGTGCTGCCGCTCGTGTGGCGCGTGCGGCGCCAGCCGCAGATGGTCTTCGGCGCGATCGTGCTCACGCATGTGATGCTCGCGATGTGGATCATGGAGGACTGGCGCAGCGGCCAGCCGTCGCGCGCTCCGGCGGACTTCCGCGTCGTGCATTGGAATGTCGCCCGTCCCGTGGCGCGCTTCGCCGGCGTCGCGCAGCGCCTGCGCGAGACCGACGCGGACCTCATCTCCCTCGCCGAACCCGAGCCCCGCGTGGGCGAGCGGCCCGCGCGTTGGGATGCCGAGTTGCCCGGCTACGCATCCGCATTCGCTGCTGGGAATATGATGCTCTTCGTCCGCGGCGAGATCCTCTCCCGGAGCGAGGGCAGCCTCGATTACGGCTCGTATTATGCGATCTACGACGTGCGGATCAAAGGCCGCGACCTGCGTGTCCTACAGGGCGACGTGCAGGGCATCCCGACCATGTCGCGGCGCAAGCCGCTCGCCCGCGTCGCCGAACTCGCCGCCACCCTGCGCGACCGCCCGCTGCTCATGATCGGCGATCTGAACACCCCGCGCCACTCGGTTCACTTCGCCCCGCTGCGTCGCGAGCTGAGCGAGTCGTGGGAAGTCGCGGGCTTCGGTCCGGGGGACACCTGGCCCTGGCCACTCCCGGTGTTATCCCTCGATCATATTTGGTTTGGGAAAGGGCTGAACGCCATCCGCTCTCGAAACGCTGGGACGTTGCGATCCGACCACAAACTGCTCACGGCGGATTTCGTCTTCGAGCCGGCTGGCACCGGGCAAAACTAGGAGCCCGCCGCCGTGTCGGCCTCCGCGAGCGACTTCACATGTCGCAGCACGCGGCTGTGGATGCGGTGCAGCACCGCGTCGCTCCACGCCTGCCAGTAGGCGGCGGGCCACATGTGGTGGTGATACCACGTCGTGCCTTCGAGCGTCGTGCCGCCATCCGTGCGGGCGTGCAGGCGAAACTCCCCGCACTGCGAGCAGAAGTAGCCGTGCAGATGGGGCGGCTCGATGCGCGGATACGGCGTCCACTCCTCCATCGGCGCCGGATTCTCGCTCACGGAAAACTTGAGCAGCCGCGGCTCGTCCCACACCTCGATCGGCTCGATGAAGGCGCCGGTGCTGAATTCGCAGCGTCGGATCGCGCCGACGCCGCGCCCATCGATCCGCGCGCGCATCGGGTAGGCGATGCCGTGGCGGAAGAGGAACTCGGTCGGCGGCGGCAGCTCGGAAAAGGACACGACGTGGCGCCAGACCACTTCCGGCGGCGCGGCGATTTCGATGCTCGTGGTGACGCGCAGTAGCGGCACGACCGGCGGAGCGTGATGCTCGACGAGCGCGAGCATCGGCGCGGAAAGCAGCGCGACGCAGAGCAGGCGATCGCCCGACCCATCCGGCCAGAGTGCGCGCTGGAAACCGTAGGCGAGCGCGGCGCCGAGGCTCGCGAGCACGAGCGCGAGGGGCGCAGCCATCGCGAGGCAGATGATCCCTTCCACTGCGAAGACGAGGAACCCCGCACCGAGCAGCGCCACGCTCAGCGCCGCAGCGCCGAGGCACCCGATCAGCGAGCGCCGCGCGCGGTGGCAGTGCAGCGCGGCGGCGACATAGCCCATGCCGAATGGCACGCCGACAAACACCGCCCACTGGTAGCTCCCGAGCCACGTGGTGCCGAAGTAGGCGAGCACTCCGCCGGTCGCCGCGACGTTCAGCGCGGCGACGAAGGCGCTGCCGAGCGCATTGTGCGGCAGCCACAGGCCGACGAAGCGCTCGAACGACGACATCACGCGCCGCTGCTCCTCCGCGCGCGCCGCCGCCGCGGGCACGATCGCGAGCATGGCGAAGAGCACGAGCTTCACGAACGGCACGAAGTAGAGCGCCGCGAGCCAGCGCGGCAGATCCGCGGAGCGGAGGCGGCGGATCGTGAGCATCAGCCCGGTCCACATGAATGGCAGCGCGGTGAGCAGCAGCGCCGTGGCGAGCTTTGGGTTCGCCGCGTAGTCCGCGCGGCGCAGCAGGTAGTCGGCGAAACCGGCGAGATCGACGAAGGGCCACGCGCGTCCGGTGATCGCGAGCGTGATCGCGCGGTCGAGGTTGTATTTCACCGCGAAGAGCACGCACCCGAGCAGCAGATACGGCCCGCGGTCGATCGCGCCCTCCCACCGCCACAGGTCGGACCAGCGCAGCCTCACACCGCTTCGGCCTTGGCCTCGTCGGAGAGGCGCGCGGATTCGATGAGGGCCATGCTCCACGCCACGTCGATCGTCTTCTCCGCGGGGGGCTCGACGCCGGAGAGTTCACGCGCGCCGCCGCGGATCCAGCTTACCATTTCGGCCAGTGCGTTGAGGCCGGTGGCGCCGGGCGTCTCGGCGTGGATGATGTTGCCCTTTTCGAGATGCGCGCGGCCGATCGCGCCGTCGGAGTTGAGAAACTCAAGCACGGTCGTGGCGCCGGACATGCACTTGAGCTGGAGGATCTCGGAAGGCTGTGTGGACCGGAGCTCGGCGTGGAAGCCGTTTGGTGGCGGGCCGAGGTGCTGGCGCAGCACGCGCTCGAGCACGGCCATGTTCAGCGGCTTCTCGAGGAAGCCGACCATGCCGAGTCCGGCGATCTCGCCGCGCACCTTCTCGGCGTTCGGCACGCCGGTCATGATGACGAACTGCGCGAGCGGGTGCGTGGCGCAATAGTCGCAGACGAAGTCGAGGCCGTTGCCGTCGGGCAGGTTGAAATCGGCGAGCACGAAATCAACCTCGACCGAAGCGGCCACCTCGCACGCCTGCGCCACGGTCGCGGCTTGCGTGACGAGTCGCTCGGGAAACTTCCGCGCGAACCATTGCAAGAGCACGTGGGTCAGCACTTCGCTATCTTCGAGGATGAGGATGTAAGGCTGGGAGTCGGACATGGCGGCTGGCGCGGCGCGCTTTTAGCGCGGGGCGAGGAGTTCGTCGAGCGCGGCTCTCACGCGGGTGACTTCGGCGGTGAGCTCGGGCAGCGGCGCGGCAGCCTGGACGAACCGGCCGGCGCGGGCGTCGATTTCCACCTCGGAGCATAGCCTGCGGAGGTGATTCGCACCGAGCGTGCCGCTGGTGCCGCCAAGCTTGTGTGCGGCGTGGCGCAGCGCGTCGGCGTCATCGGCGGCGCGCGCGGCGGCGAGAGCGAGCAGGGCGGCGTCGGCTTCGCGGGCGAAGCTCTCGATGATGATGCGGAGATTGGCGCCGTCCGGGCTGTCGCCCTCGCACAGCATCGCGATCGTCGCCGCGTCGAGGGCGGGGTCCGGCTTGGAAATACGAGCGCGCACCGCGGCTTCGAGCGCGGCTCGGAGTTCCGCGGGGCGGAAGGGCTTGCTGAGGTAGCCGTCCATCCCGGAGCGGAGGCACTGCTCACGTTCGCCGGGCATGGCGTTGGCGGTGAGCGCCACGATCCACACGCGCCGCGCGCCGGCGGCTTCGCGCGCGCGCTGGTGGGCGGTGGCCTCGTAGCCATCCATCGTGGGCATGTGGCAATCCATGAGCACGACGTCGAAATCCTCGCGCTCACATGCGGCGATGGCCTCGGCTCCATGGCTCGCGATCACGGCGGTGCAGCCGAGCTTTTCCACGCGGTCGCGGGTGACGATGGCGTTCGTGTCGCTGTCCTCGGCGATGAGCACGCGCAGGCCGGTGAGACTGCCGGCGGCGAGCGGCGATGTCTCCGGCGTGGTGGCCTCTGGTTCCGCGGGCTCGAAGGCGAGCGTGAACCAAAACGTCGAGCCGCGACCGGGCTCGCTCTCGACGCCGATTTCGCCGCCGATGCGTGTGACGATCTCGCGGCAGATGGACAAGCCGAGTCCCGTGCCGCCGTGCGCGCGGGTATTCGAGGCGTCGCCTTGGACGAAAGGCTCGAAGATCCGTCGTTGATCTTCGGGCGCGATGCCGGGTCCTTCATCACTGACGGCGAAGCGCACCCCAGCGAGTCCATCAGTCGCGGCGCACGGCTCGACGTTCACGCGGATGCGGCCGTGTGTGGAGAATTTCACGGCGTTGCCGATGAGGTTCGTGAGCACTTGGCGTAGCCGGAGCGGGTCGCCTTTGACCCACGCCGGGAGGCCGGGAGCGAGCGTGGCGGTAAGGACGAGATCCTTCGCGCTGGCGCGTGGGAGGTGAAGCTGGACGGTGGCGTTCACGAGCGCGGGCAGCTCGAACGGCCGCGCCTCGATCTCGAAGTGCCCGGCCTCGGTTTTCGAGAGATCGAGCAGGTCGTTCACGATGGCGAGCATCCCGTCGGCGCTCTGCTGGAGCAACTCGGCAAGCCGGCGCTGCGCCGGTGGCAGGCCGCTCTCGATCAGCATCTCGTTGAGGCCGAGGATTCCATTGAGCGGGCTGCGCAGCTCGTGGCTGACGTTGGCGAGGAAGCGGGACTTTGAGGAGTTCGCCTGCTCGGCGGTTTGCAGCGCGACATTCAATGCAGCGGTGCGCTCGACGACGCGCGCTTCGAGTTCAGCATGGGCGCGCCGGAGCGCTGCCTGCGCAGCCCGGTGCGCTTCGGCCTCGAGCACGAGCGCGACGCGGTCGGCGAGCGAGGCGACGGCGGCTTCCTCGTCGGGCCACCAGCGTCGCGGCCCCTCGACGTGTTCGATACCGACGACGCCGACGATTTCCCCGCGCCAGCGGACCGGCGCATCGAGCATGGCCTGGATGCGAAATGGGCGCAGGTAGCTCAGCCGAAATTCGCGCAGGCGCGGATCGGCCATCGCCTCGTGCGCGGCGAGCGCGCGGCCCTCGGCGAGCGAGGCGATGTAGATGGGGTATTGATCCGCGGGCAGCGTCATGCCGGAGGAGTGATGCTCGCGTGAGCGCTCGTAAAGATCGGCGAGCACGAGCGCGGTGCGCCCGGAGTCGAAGAGCCAGATGCTTGATCGCTCGACGTCGAACGCCGCGGCGCCGACCTCGGTCATCAGGCGCAGAGCCGCCTCACGATCGGCGGTGTCCTCGGGCCGCCGGCGGTCGAGCATGAGCAGCCATTCCTTTTGCTGCACCTGGCGCTCGCTCTCGTGAAGTTGCGCCTCCATGCGCTCGCGCCGCGCGGTTTCGGTGGCGAGATTTCGCTGCGCTTCGGCGAGGTCGAGGATGGACTTCACCTTTGCGCGCAGGAGGGTCGAGTCGATCGGCTTGCTGAGGTAATCGACCGCGCCCGTTGCGTAGGCTTGCTTGGTAAATTCCTTGTCCGGGGAGCGCGCGGTGAGGAAGACGATTGCGGGGCAGCGCGTGCCGGTCTGCTCGCGGATTTTCGCGGCGAGTTCCAGGCCGCTCATTTCCGGCATCATGATGTCGAGGATCGCGAGCGCGAACTCCTCGCGGGCGAGAATCTTGAGCGCCTCCGGGCCGGAGAGCGCGGTGCGGACGGGATGCCCGACCTCCTGCAGCAGGCTCTGGAGCACGAAGAGGTTCGCCGATTCATCATCGACGAGCAGGATCTTCAGCGGCGCGGCTTTTGGGGTGTCTGGGGTCGGCGGCGCGGGCGGCACGGCTAGACCAGCCGCTCGCGGCCGATGCCATGCAACTCGAAGACGCGCACGATCACGTCTTCGATCAAGTTGTTCGGGCAACTCGCGCCGGCGGTGATGCCGACGACGAGCGGCGCGCCGGGCATCCAGTGCTCGGTGGTCTGCTCGGTCTTCGCGTGCTGGTCGTAGTGGACGATGCGGTCGCGGCTCTCGATCTTCGCGGCGTTGCGGATGAAGAAAGTGGGCAGCTTGCCTTCGCCCATCTCGGCGAGGTGGGAGGTGTTCGAGCTGTTGTAACCGCCGATGACGAGCAGCAGGCTCATCGGCGTGGCGAGCATGTCGCGCAGCGCGTCCTGGCGCTCCTGCGTGGCGCCGCAGATGGTGTCGAAGAAGCGGTAGTTCGCGCTCGCCTCGCCGTCGCGGTCGCGCACGGCGGCCATCACGCGGCGCTGCACTTCCTCGGTCTCGCCGCGCATCATGGTGGTCTGGTTCGCCACGCCGACGCGGCGCAGGTGCAGGTCGGGGTCGAAGCCCTCGCTCATCGCTCCGGCGAAGCGCGCGAGGAAGGCCGCGCGGTCGCCGCCGCGGCGGATGTAGTCGCAGACGTAGTCGGTATCTTCGAGCGTGAGCACGATGAGGTAGTGGCCGCGGCCCGCGTGGACGGCGTGGCTGGCGGTGGCCTTGGTCTCCTCGTGCGAAGCCTTGCCGTGGATGATCGAGGTCATGTCGTCCTGCGCGTTTTGCCGCACGCGCTTCCACACGCTCATCACGTCGCCGCAGGTCGTGTCCACGATCTGCGCGCCGATCTCCTTGATGCGCGCGACCGTCTTCACCTCGCTGCCGAAGGCGGGGACGATGACGACATCCTCAGCCGTGAGCCCATCGAGCTGCGCTTCGCCGCCGGGCGGGATGATGTTCGTGATCCCGAGTTCGGCGATCTGCCGGTTCACCTCGGGATTGTGGATGATCTCGCCGAGGATGAAGACGCGGCGGTCCTTGAAGACCTTCGCAGCCGCGTAGGCGAGGTCGATGGCGCGCTCGACGCCGTAGCAAAAGCCGAACTGCTTCGCGAGCCGCACCGTCACGCCGCCGACCGAGATCACGCCGCCGCTGGCGCGCAGGCGCTCGACGATTTCGCTGCGGTAGTGCGTCTCGACTTGCGCCTGCACCGCCGTCATCACGTCCGGCGTGCGGAGATTCACACGCGGCTTGGGGGCGGCGCTGGGCGCGGGGGTCGGCACGAGCTTAAACGCCGGGCTGATCGAGCAGCAGCGGGCTGGGCGGCGCGGAGAAGACGCGCTCGGAGATGAGCACGCTGTTCGCCGGATCGGGGGCGTTGTAGTCGGTCGGGCGGCGAAGGTTGCGGCCGAGGGTCGCGTCCTCGGGCTGCGAATGCGCGATGTTCACCGGCGTGCCCGCGCGGGCGAGCGCGTAGAATTTCGGCGCGACGTTCTTGTGCAGCCGCAGGCAGCCGTGCGTGCGCGGCATCGGCCACACGGAGCCCTCGTGGAAGCCGTAGGCGGGATGAAATTCGCACCACCACGCCATCGGGAAGCCGACATAGCGGCCGGTCGCCTGGCTCGACTTGCACGGGCGGATGTTGTCGCCGCTGACGGAGAAGCCGTAGGAGCCCGAGCGCTTCTGCGCGATCTTGTTAAAGATGCGGAAGTTACCGGTCGGCGTCGGGTTGGTCGGAAGGCCGATCGCCGTCGCGGTCACGAGCAGCGGGCGGTCGCCTTCCATCACATAGACCGCGCGGTTTTGGAGCGAGACCTTGATGCGGACGTTGTCCGGGTTCTTCGGCTTGTAGGCGGGGGCATCATACGTGCCGATGAGGCGCGGGCCGCCGGCGCAACTGGTGAGGCACGCGGCGCTGGCGCCGAGGGCGAGAAGGGTGAGAAGACGTTTGATCATGCGGGTGGAAGGGGGAGCGCAGCGTGGGGCGGAAGTCAACCGGTGCGCAGCAGCTTCTCGAATTTGCCGGACTCATTCGAGTAAGCCGGGTAGCTCCGCTTCGGGTCGCGCGGGCGGTAGCGAAAGTGTTTGTAAGCCCAGAGGTATTCCGCCGGGCGCGCGTGGACGATCGGCTCGAACGCATCCCAGCAGCGCTGCGCGATCTCGCGGACGCTCGCGCCTTCCGGCACCTCGAGCGGTGGGTGCGCGATCACGCGGCAAGTGCCGTCGGGCTGCGGTTGCGTCTCGACCGGCACGAGCAAGGCGCCGATGCGGCTGGCGAGCACGGCGTGGAGTAGGGGCACGCACATCTTCAAGCCGCCGTGCGCATCGATCACCGTCGCGGACTGGTCGGGGCGCAGGTTGAGGTCGATGAGCATCCCGGTCGCGCCGCCGCGCTTCACGATCTTGAGCATCCGCAGCAGCGAGCTTTCCTGCGCGATGATCGTGTGTCCCGAGTGCTGCCGCCGCTCGGTGAAGATCGCAGTCAGTCGCGGGTTCTTGAAGTTCTCCGCGACGATGGTCGTCGGCAGGCCGAGGAACCCGAAGGCGAGGCTACCCCATTCCCAGTCCCCTTGATGCACGCACATGAGCACCGCCCCGCGCTTCTCCCGCGCGAGCCGCTCGCGCAGTTCGTCGAAGCCTTCGACCTTCAGCCAATCGCGGAAATTTTCCCGCGTCAGCCGCTCCGCCCAGAAAAGATCGAGCATGGTGCGCGCGAAATTCTGGTAGGCGCACCGGGCGATCTCCGCGCGCTGGGCAGCGTTGAAGCGCCCGCCGAAAACGCATTCGAGATTCGCGAGCGCCACCGTCCTTCCGCGGCCATCGAGCCGGAAGGCGAGCGCGCCAACGGCATCCGCGAACGCGACGAGTCCATGCCGCGAGAGGCGCGGGATGGCCCACGCGAGCAGGCGGCAGCCGAGCTCTTCGAGGCGGTAGCGGAAGCGTTTCCAAGGCGACATGTGGCGGCAGCCATAGCGGGTGCCGCGCCCGGATTCCACCCTTGCCCGCAGGCGAAAGCCGTGGCTAGCGTTGTGACCTTGCGCTCCGCCCTGCTCATCGCCTTCTCCCTCGCCGCCGTCGCCGCGGCCAAAGATCCCGCTCCCGCGCCCATCTCGCGCAGCGCGCAGGTGCTCGGCAATCCCGACACGGACCGCGCGTTTCACCTCGATCAACTCACCCCGTTCAGCCGCTCGAAATCGACGTTCGACAGCAAGACCGCGCGCTCGGACACCTTCTACTTTCAGCAGAAGTATTCGCCGAAGACCTACGACGCCCGCGCCTTCGAGACCAAGGGTTGGTGGGCGGGTAACTTCAAGTTCTCGACCAATACCGCCGCGACCAAGGGCAAATACGAAATTCCCAACGCCGGCAAAACCACCGGCACGAAGTCCGCGCCGGTGAAGGACGCGCGCGAGTCCGGCAAGACGATGGCGACGCGCGACCTCCCGGATGGCAGCCGGCCTTACCTCGGCAAGGAAGCGCAGAAAATGAAGACGCCGCTCGACCCGGACAACCTCCCGAAGATCACGAACGAGATGCGTGAGTTGAAGACGGTCGAGGACGTGAAGGCGCTGCTGAACAAGAACTAGTAGGCATCCGGCGATTACTGCCGCTTGCCAGAGCGCGCGATCGAGGGGTAGGGAAAGGCCGATGCTTTCACCCGAGACGCAGCTCGAACAACTCCGACGCGGTGCGGCGCAGATCATTTCCGAGGAAGAACTCCTCGCCAAGCTGCGCCTCGGCCGCCCTCTCAATATCAAGCTTGGCGTCGATCCGACCGCGCCGGACATCCACCTCGGCTTCACCGTGGCGCTCACGAAATTGCGGCAGTTCCAGGATCTCGGGCACCAGGCCATCCTCATCATCGGCGACTTCACGGCGATGATCGGCGATCCGAGCGGTCGCTCGAAAACGCGCCCGCCGCTCACGCACGACCAGGTGATGGAGAACGCGTCGTCGTTCAAGTGCCAGGCGTTCAAGATCCTCGATCCTGAGCGCACGCGCGTCGTCTTCAATGGCGAGTGGTTCGAGATCATGACCTTCGAGCAAGTCATGCGGTTGAACGCGCGCGTGACGCTCCAGCAGATGCTCCAGCGCGAGGATTTCCGGAAGCGCTACGACACGGGCGAGCCCGTCCACCTTCACGAGATCCAATACCCGATCATGCAGGGCTGGGACTCCGTGATGATCAAGGCGGACGTCGAACTCGGCGGCACGGATCAGCTTTTCAACATCCTCGTCGGCCGCGAACTCCAGCGCGCCGAGGGGCAGCCCGAGCAGGTCGTCTTCCTCAACCCGCTGCTCGTTGGTCTCGATGGCGTGCAGAAGATGTCGAAGAGCTACGGCAATTACGTCGGGGTCAGTGAGGATCCGAAGACGCAGTTTGGGAAGGTGATGAGCATCACCGATGACACGATGGCCACTTACTACACGCTGCTGCTCGGCGAAGACGTGCCCGCCGGCCACCCGATGGATGCGAAGAAGGCGCTCGCCCGGCGCATCGTCGAGCGTTACCACGGCGAGGCCGCGGGACACGAGGCGCTCGAGGATTTCAACACGCGCTTCAGCAAGCGCGATCTCGCGCACGCGGAGCTTCCCATCGTCAGTTTCGAGGGGGTGAATCCCGATCTCGTCTCGCTCGTCGTCCACGCCTACGCCGCTGGTTTCCAGCAGACGCGCAGCCGTGGCGATGCGCGGCGGCTCGTGGAGCAGGGGAGCGTTACGTTCGGCGACGAAAAGATCACCGATCCGAAAGCCTCGCCCGCGCTCGCCGCTGGCGCCGTGCTCAAGCTCGATAAGACACGCGCGGTGCGCGTGGCGTAGGCACGGCGGGTAGTGTCCCGACGCGTGGCTGCTGCGAGATTCTGTTGAACAGATTCCCGTCGAGCTGAGTCGCATCTTCTGAACAACACCAATCTCACCATGACACTCAAATCACTTATCATCCCATGTGCCGCAGCTCTCGCGCTGGTCACCACGCCGGCGAGCGTCTTCGCGGACCACAAAGTCAAAGTGGTTCGCGACCTCGATGGCGACGGTCACTACAACAAGAAGACCTACGAGACTCAGCATAGGGGCTCCTCCTACGGACACCGGCCCTACTACGGGGGCTACGGCGACTACGGGTATCGCTCGTCCTACTACAGTTATCCGCGCAGCTACTACGGCTACCCGCGCACGACCTTCGGCCTCTCCTTTTTCTCGCGCCCGACGTATTACTCCACCTCACGCGTCTATCGCTCGTATGACACCCGCGACAGCCTCGCCGCCGAGGTGCAGAGCGCGCTGAGAAGCCGGGGCTACTACCGTGGGCCGATCGATGGAGACATCGGCTCCGGCAGCCGCGCCGCGATCCGCGCCTACCAGCGCTCTCGCGGACTCCCGGCCACCGGTCGCATCGACACTGCTCTGCTCCGCTCGCTTCGGATCGGGTAAAACTCGGTCCTGCTCGCTCCGTCCACCGCTCGGCCAAGACCGGCGTGACTTTCACTTTGCAGCCAAGGAGCGCGGGGCATAGTCGCCGCCGTGCTCGACCGCCTCGCAACGATTCTTCTGCTGCTCGGAGCCATCTCTCCCGCTGCGGATGAGGTGACACCCATTCCGGTCGCGCGTGCACACGCGGCTCGTGCGACCGTCTGGGCGGCGCACGACGACTCGGCGATGGACCGATTCACGGAAGTCCCCGCGGTCACCCGTCGCATGGTGAATGCGCTCGTGCTCGCCGCTGCCGGGGAGACCGATCTCGCGCGGGCCTGGCGAAAGTTCGTCGAGCCGAAGGATCGCATCGGCATCAAGGTCAACGCCGGCGCCGGCGCCCGCTTTTCCACACGCGTCGGAGTCGTGCGAGCGATCATCGAGGGACTCGAGCAAGCCGGTGTGAAGTCATCGAACGTGTTCGTGTGGGATCGCGAGAGCGACGAACTGCGCGCCGCCGGCTTCGATCCGCGGCGTCTCGGCTGCAAAGTGCGCGGCATCGACCCGCCAAAGGGCTGGGATCGCACCGTGCCATTCGCGGCGCCCGCGCTCGGGCGCTTGATCTGGGGCGACGCGCTCTTCGTCGAAAAAAACACCAAGGGCCTCGGACGGACGACCACCGACTCCGACCAACTCTCTTCGACCAGCCACTTCGCGACGATCGTCACGAAGGACGTCACCAAGATCATCAACGTCGCCACCTTCGCCGATGACGCCGGCTGCGGGGTCGGCGGCGTTTTCTACAACCTCTGCGTCAAGAACGTGGACAACTGGCGCCGCTTCGTCGCCGTCGATCAGTCCGCCGCCGAAGCGATCCCGGAACTCTACGCGAGTGAGCACATCGCGCCGAAGGTCGTGCTTCACTTCCTCGACGGCCTGCTCGCGCAATACGCCGGCGCTCCCGAAGCGAACCTGAACTACACCTACGATCACGCCACGCTCTACGCCTCGCGCGACCCGGTGGCGCTCGACTCGTTCGCGGTCCGCAAGATCGACGAATGGCGCAAGCTCGTGAAGCTTCCGCCGGTCGCGCCCCTCGCGGAGTGGCTGCGCATCGCCGAGCAGATGGGCCTCGGTGAAGCGGCCGAGGAGCGCCTAAAACTCGTCTCCGTCACGCCGTGACCACCAGCGACCTCGATGGCCCGCTGCTGCGCAGCGTCTCGCGTTCGTTTTACCTCTCCGTTCGGCTGCTGCCGAAAGGCGTGCGCGCCCCCGTGGCCCTCGCCTACCTGCTCGCGCGGGCGAGCGACACGATCGCCGACAGCGCCGATCTCCCCGCGCCGGAGCGCGAGCGGCACCTCGCCGCCTTCCTCGCGATGATCCGCAGCGGCACTCGCGACGGGCTCGCGGAAATCCGCGATCGAGTCCGCTCCCCGCACGCCGGCGAAAACGAACTCATCGCGCAGCTCGAACGCTGCCTCGCCTGGCTCGAAGCGCTGCCCGACTTCGACCGCGCCGAGATCCGTGACGTGCTCGGCAAGATCATCCGCGGCCAGACGCTCGATGTGCAGCGTCCCGCGCTGAACACGGCGGAAGAGCTGGAGGAATACTGCTACCTCGTCGCCGGTTGCGTCGGGGAGTTCTGGACGCGCATCTGCCTACATCACCTCCCGCGCTACAGCCGCCTCGCGCCGGAGCGGCTCCTTTCGCTCGCGTCGGATTTCGGCAAGGCGCTGCAACTCGTGAACATCCTCCGCGATCTCCCCGCCGACCTGCGCTCTGGGCGCCGCTACCTCCCAGTGGAAGCGCCCGACTTCACCCGCTGGCACGCGCGCGCCGTCGCACTGCTCGCGTCCGGCCGCGAATACATCCGCTCCCTGCGCCCTGCCCGCGTCCGCGCCGGTTGTTACCTGCCGTGGGAGCTCGCCCGTCGCACGCTCGCCCTCCTCGCCGCGACCAACCCGCTCGAAACGCCGCTCCGCGTGAAAGTCCCCCGCGCCGAAGTCCGCACGATCCTCTGCCGCGCCGTGCTCGCCGCATTCTCCGACGCCCCGCTGCGAAGGTAGGGACCGCTGTCCCCAGCGGTCCGGGGTGAGAGTGTCGCCGGTATGCGGCGGACGGCTGGGGACAGCCGTCCCTACCTTGCTGCATCTCGGAATTACGACTTCGCGTTTGCCAAGCCCCCGTGTCCGGCTTGAATCGCCGCCCGCATGAAACCCGCACCAGCAGTCGCCATCGTCATGGGCAGCAAGTCCGATTGGGCCACGATGCGGCACGCCGCGGACATGCTGACGCAGCTCGGCATCGCCCACGAGAGCAGAGTCGTCAGCGCGCACCGCACGCCCGACCTTATGGCCGAGTTCGCGAAGAAGGCTGTCGAGCACGGCCTCAAAGTCATCATCGCCGGCGCCGGCGGTGCAGCCCATCTGCCGGGCATGATCGCCGCGCACACGCGCCTGCCCGTGCTCGGTGTGCCGGTCGAGAGCAAGATGCTGCGCGGCATCGACTCGCTTCTTTCCATCGTGCAAATGCCCGCCGGCATCCCCGTCGGCACGCTCGCCATCGGCACCGCTGGCGCAAAAAACGCCGCGCTGCTCGCCGCGTCGATCCTTGCGTTGAGCGACGACGCGGTGCGCATGGCGCTTGAAGATTTCCGTGCGAACCAGACCGCCGAAGTCCTCGCTGCAAGACTCGAATCGTGAGCGAGCCGCGAGTCTTCCTTCCCGGCTCCACCGTCGGCGTGATGGGCGGTGGCCAGCTCGGGCGCATGTTCGCCATCGCCGCGCGCCGCATGGGCTACCGCGTCCACACTTTCTCGCCCGATGAGGACACGCCGACCGGCCAGCTTGCCGATCGCGAAGTCGCCGCCGCCTACGATGACGAAGCCGCCGTCCGCGACTTCGCGCGCGGCATCGACGTGCTGACGTTCGAGTTTGAAAACATCCCGAGCCAGACCGTCGCGTGGGCCTCGGAGGAATGTGAGGTCCGCCCCTCGGGCCGCGTGCTCCACACCTGCCAGCACCGGCTTCGCGAAAAACTCTTCCTCGTCGGCGCCGGGCTGCCGCTGCCGCGTTTCGAGCAGATCGAGAGCGAGGCCGATCTCACCCACGCCGTCGCCAAGCTCGGCACACCGTGCGTGCTCAAGACCGCCGCCTTCGGCTACGACGGCAAAGGCCAGACGAAGATCGACGGCGACACCGACCTCGCCGCGACGTGGGCGCGCTACGAAGGCACGCCCGCCGTGCTCGAAGCGTGGGTGCCCTTCGCGCGCGAGATCAGCGTCATCGTCGCCCGCAGCGCGGCGGGGCAAACGGTCAGCTACCCCGTCTGCGAAAACCAACACGCGCACCATATCCTCGACCTCACGCTCGTGCCCGCGCGGATCGCTCACGACGTCGCCGCCCGCGCGCGCCAACTCGCCGGGCGCGTGGCCGAAGCACTCGGCCTCATCGGCATTCTCGCCGTCGAGATGTTCGAGCTGCCGGACGGCGAAATCCTCATCAACGAACTCGCCCCGCGCCCGCACAACAGCGGGCACTTCAGCTTCGACGCCTCGATCACCAGCCAGTTCGAGCAGCAGCTTCGCGCCGTGTGCGGCCTCCCGCTCGGCAGCGGCGAACTGCTGCGCCCATGCGCGATGGCGAACCTCCTCGGCGACCTCTGGGCGAACGGCGAACCCGACTGGGCCGCCGCCGCCGCCTTCCCCGAGGTGAAGATTCACCTCTACGGCAAAGCGGGCGCGCGCCCCGGCCGCAAGATGGGTCACCTCGTTGCCTTCGGCGCCGATCCCGCCGAAGCCGCCAGCCGCGTCGTCGCCGCGCGCCACGCGCTCGTCGCCGGCCGCTGATGGAAACCCGCGTCGCCGCCACGAGCACACCTGCCGAACTGGCGCTCGCTGTCGATCGCGCCGTCGAACTGCTGCGTGCGGGCGAAGTCGTCGCGCTGCCGACCGAGACCGTCTATGGCCTCGCCGCCGACGCGACGCGCCCCGAGGCCGTGGTGAAAATCTTCGAGGCGAAGGAGCGCCCGCTTTTCGATCCGCTCATCGTCCACCTGCCCGACCAATCGTGGCTCGGCCGCATCGCGCGGCACGACGACGTGATGGTGCTCGTGGAGGAACTCACCGCGGCCTTCTGGCCCGGCCCGCTCACGCTCGTGCTGCCGCGCTGGTCGCTCGTGCCGGACATCGTCACGAGCGGTTTGGAAACCGTCGCCGTCCGCATGAGCGCGCACCCGGTCTTTCGCGAAGTCTGCCGCGCCTTCGGCAAACCGCTCGCCGCCCCGAGCGCTAACCGTTTCGGCCGCATCAGCCCGACGTGCGCAGCGGACGTGGTGAAGGAACTCGGCGGGCGCATCCCGCTCGTCGTCGATGGCGGCCCAACCGAGCACGGCGTCGAATCGACCATCGTGCGCGTCGAGCCGTTGCTGCTCACGATCCTCCGCGCGGGGCCGGTCACCAGGGAGGACCTGGAGACGTTCGCGCTTTCGGTATCCGACTCTTCCTCGCCATTGTCCTCGCCTCAAGCTCCCGGCCAGCTCAAGAGCCACTACGCGCCGCGGACGCCCCTGATCCTCGCAACGCCCCGCACCGCGGCGGCGCTGGCGCTTGCCGCGGGAAAGACGCTGGCGCCTTCGACCGGCGTTCTGGCGTTCCGCGCGGCTCCGAAGGACGCAAGTCCCTTCGCCGCCATCGAAATCCTCTCTCCCACCGGCGACCTCCGCGAAGCCGCCGCCACGCTCTTCGCCAAACTCCGCCGCCTCGACGAAGCCGGCCTCGACCTCATCATCGCCGAGCCCGTGCCCGAGACGGGCCTCGGCGTCGCCATCATGGATCGCCTCCGCAAAGCCGCCGCTCGTGAGTGATCCGAAAGTGCCCGACGCGAACAAGCTGAACACCAAAGCCGCCGGCATCGTCGGCCTCGCGGTGATGTGCTCGCGCGTGCTCGGGCTCGTGCGCGAGGTGTTGTTTGGCATGCTCTTCGGCGCGGGGAAGTCGATGGACGCCTTCACGATGGCGTTCAAGACGCCGAACCTGCTGCGCGATCTCTTCGCCGAGGGCGCACTCTCGACGGCGTTCATCACCACGTTTTCCAAGAAGATCGAAAAGGAAGGCGAGCCCGCGGCGTGGCGGCTCGCGAACAAAGTCGGCTCGCTGCTCGTGGTGACGATGACGCTCGTCGTGATCCTCGGCGTGCTGCTCGCACCCGCGCTGCTCTCGATCACCGTCACGGGCTTCCGGCAGGATCCGGAGAAGTTCGCGCTCACCGTGCAGCTCGCGCAGATCATGTTCCCCTTCATCCTGCTCGTCTCGATCGGCGCGCAGGTCATGGGCGTGCTGAATGCAAAGAACGTCTTCGGTGTGCCGGCGATGGCGTCGTCGTTTTTCAACATCGGCTCGATCATCGGCGGCGTGGCGCTCGCGTGGTGGATCGATCCGACGTTCGGGCCAAAGGCGCTCATCGGCCTCGCACTCGGCACGCTCGTCGGCGGCGCGCTCCAACTCGTCGTGCAGCTCCCCTCACTGCGGCGCATCGGCTACCGCTTCCATTTCGACTTCGACTGGCGCGACGAAGGCGTGCGCGACGTGCTGCGGCAGATGGGCCCGGCGATCATCGCGGCCAGTTCGGTGCAGGTGAACGTGATGGTGAATGGCTGGTTCGCGAGCTGGCTCGAAGACGGCACCGCTTACCGGCTCGGCGTGGCCTTCCGGCTCATGCAACTCCCGCTCGGGCTCTTCGGCGTCGCGCTCGGCACCGTCACGCTGCCGCTCATCTCGCGCATGGCGGCGCAGGGAAACATGACCGACTTCCGCGCCGTGCTCGCGCGCGGGATGCGGCTGGCTTTCCTCCTCACGATCCCCGCGACCGCCGGGCTCATGCTACTCGCGCGTCCGATCATCAGCCTGATCTACGAGCACGGGAAATTCAGCGCGCACGCGACCGACCAGGCGGCGCTCGGCTTGCAAGGCTACGCGCTCGGCCTGTGCGCTTACTCGGCGCTGAAGATCCTCTCGCCCGCCTTCTACGCGATCGACCGCCGCCGCACGCCGATGCTCGTCAGTTTCGTCTCCATCGCGCTGAACTTCGCGCTGAACTGGTATTTCGCCTTCGTGCTGAAGCTGGGCATCTGGGGCCTCGGCGTCGCGACTGGCTGCGTGGCGACTTTCAACTTCCTGCTGCTCTACGCCCTCATGCGCCGCGCGACCGGGCAGCTCGAGACGGGGAAACTTTTCGTCACGTTCGCGAAGCTCGCGCTGCCCACCGCGCTGCTCGGCGGCATCTGCTGGTATGCCAGCGGCACCGTGCTCGCCGGCTGGGCCGGCCTGCCGCTGTGGCAGCAAGCGCTCCGCTTGATAGCGACGATCGCTTGCGCAGGCGGCGTGTTTTTCGTCACTGCGATGCTCTGCCGTGTGGAGGAAATCGCCGAGCTGACCGGCGTGGTGAAACGGAAACTTCGCCGCTAACGTCTCCACCGCCATGCGTCCGCTCATCCTCAAAGCCGCCCTCCTTCTCCTCGCCGTCTGGCTCGTCGCCGGCGGGGCGATGTGGTGGGCGAAGGCGCACAAGCCCACGCCCGAATCGCTCGCCGCCTACGTGGAGAAACTGGACGTTGCGACCCAGCCCGCCGCGACGCGCGCGAAGGAGATGGAGAAGATCGCGAAGCAACTCAACACGCTCACTTACGCACAGCGCCGCGAGGTGCGGATGAACCGCAAGCTCGACAAATTCTTCCGCCAGCTCGCGCCCGAGGAGCAGGCGCGCTTCCTCGATCTCACGCTGCCTGAGGGCTTCAAGCAGATGATGGAGGCGCTGAACAAGATGGACCCGATGAAGCGCAAACAGTTCGTGAACCGCGCGCTCAAAGATCTCCAGGACGAGGACGGCGAAGCACCTGGTCGGCTCGACCAGAGCGAGCACGCGCAACGCATCGTCGAGCAAGGGCTGAAGAGCTTTTACAGCGAAGCGAGCATCGCGACGAAGATGGACCTCGCGCCGCTGATCGAGCAGTTCCAGCACAACCTCCAGGGTCTGCGCTAAAGCAGCGGGAGCTGCCGCGAGTCACGCTCGGCGAGTTCATCCGCGGCAGGTAATACGACTGGCAGGCCGAGCTTTTCCGCGATGCGCGCGGCGGTGTGTGGCGCGAAGCCTTCGTAGTGATTGTTCGCGTAGATCAGCACGCGCTTCACCTGCGGTAGCAGCGCGCGCACTTTCTCCGCCCAACTGTCGAGCGCCTCCTCGCGCGACCACAGCGGTTGCCGGTAGTGGTGGATCGATTCCCCGTCGGGCCGGTATTGCGTGGCGGGATCGCCGAGCAGGCGCAGGTAGATCAGGTCCGTGGTGTGGGGCCAGAATGCGAATGGGGCTTCGTCGGCATGCGGGACCGTTGAGCTGTCTTTCCAGACCCAGCACACGTGGTGTTCCTCGAGCAGGTGCGTGATGCGCGGATGGTGCCAGTCGGGATGGCGGAACTCGATCGCGAACCGGAAATCGGCCGGCAGGTGCCGCACGAAATCGCGCAGCGTGTGTTCATCGTGCCGTGGTGAGAAATGAGGCGGGAGCTGCACGAGCACGCAGGAGAGCTTCCGGTGCAGGTGGCTCAGGCTTTGGAGGAAGGCCTCGAGCTGCGCCGCGCAGTCGCGCAGCTCGCGCTCGTGCGTGATCTCACGCGGCAGCTTCGCGGCGAAGACGAAGTCGTGCGGTGTGACTTCAGACCAGTGCTCGGCTACGTGAGCCGTGGGCGGATGGTAAAACGTCGAGTCGATCTCGACGGATGAAAAGTGCCGCCCGAAGAAGGCGAGCCGTTCACTCGCGGGAAGATGCTCGGGATAAAAGACGCCGCGCCAGTCGTCGAAGCTCCACGCGCACGTGCCGACATGGATGCTCGCAGGCTTGCTCAATGCCGCGTTTCGCCGGAAGCGACTGGCTTTGCGGGCAGGTCGCCTTCGCCGAGCTTGCGTTTGTAGAGCTCGAGCGCGAGCGCGTAGCAGTGCTGGGCGAGCGCGGGATTGTAGCGCGGGCCTTCGTCGCGCATGAAGGCGTGGGCACCGTTGAATTCGAGCCACTGGTAGTTCGAGCCGCTGGTCTCGAGCGCTTCGCGGACCTGGTTGCGCCCTTCAAACGGAACGTGCGGGTCTTGGCGGCCGTAGATCATGAGCAGTTCGCCCTTGATGTCGCCGCGGCGGGCGCGTTCTAGCGAGTCGTCGGTCGTGCCGTTGCCGAGCACGCGTGGGTGGGCATCGAGCTTGTGGATGTCGGTCGCGTAGAAGCTCACGCCGGCGAGGATTTCCGGGTTCATGCAGCAGCGGAAATTCAGGTGCCCGCCGATGCAGATGCCCATGCTGCCGAGCTTGCCGGTGCAAAGCGGGTGCGACTTGAGGAAGTCGATCACCGCGCGCGCGTCGGCGTCGTAGGCGGCGAGCGGCTTTGCCGTCTTGCACCAGTTGCCGCGGTCCGCTCCCGCGCTGTCGTAGGCGAGCGCGGCGCCGGCGGGCTCGAACTCGTGGAAGATTTCCGGCGCGGCGACGATGAACCCATTTCCCGCGAGCAGCGCGGCAGTGCGGCGGATCGGACCGGTGACTTGGAAGATTTCCGAGAAGAGCACGATGCCGGGATATTTTCCCTCGGCCGCGGGCCGGGAGATGAACGTGCGCATCGGGCCGCTGGGCGTGGGGAGATCGACAGACTCGTGATCGATGATGGTCATGCGCGAGGGGCTTAACCACCGGGGTGCTGTAGGGCAAGCGCTTCGCTTGCCGCGGCAGGCGGGGCGCCTGCCCTACAGGGCGCAAATCACGGTTCCTTGTTCAGCGAGATCGCCGGGCAGTAGAGGCCTTTGCGTTCGCGCTTCCACCACGCGGCGGTGTGATCGGACCCGCGCGTGAAGCGGTATTCGTAGAGCACCGCGCGGACGTAGCGCGGCGGCTCGGCGGGGAAGGGGTTCTTCTCGATCAGCGCGAGCACGTCGGGCGAGCCCTGGAGCAGGCGGACGAGGAAGTTCACGAACCACGGATTGCTGCGCACGTCGCCGAGCGCGGCGAACCACATCTGCCAGTCGAGCCGCGGCTGATGCGGCGCGACGAAGGGAGGGCGGCGGTAGGGATTGCCGGGCTTGTAGCGGAATTCGTAGGCGTCCCAGTTCACGCCGTCGCGGCTGCCCTCCACGATGATCTCGGGCCGCTCGGTGGTCATCACGCGGAAGAGGCCGTAGCCATTGAAGCTGCGCAGCGGCATGAGCGCGCGCTGGAGCCCGTCGCCCACGTCGAGCCGGAAGGCGCCGAGCAGGCCGGGCAGCGTGGCAACGAATCCGAACAGCGCGACGCACCCTGCGGCGATCCATTTCCACTCGGGCTGCTGGTAGGGATGGCTGTCCTCAGCCGTCCGCGGACCATTGGGGATTGTCGCCATGTTTCCCCCTCGACCTGCCTGCGGCAGTGCGGTCCCTACCTTCCAGCGGGCGGGGAAGAAGTCGTCGGCGAAGAGCGGGAGGCAGAGGGCGATTGTGAGCCAGTTGAAGAAGGCGAAGTTTCCCGTGGCGATGATGCCGAGTTGCAGCGCGATCATCGCGAGCGCGGCGGCGTGGCGGACGCGGCCGGGGAAGACGATGAGGAATGGGACGATCAACTCGATGGCGAACATGATCGCGCAGTTCACGCGCGAGAACCACGCGGGCATCTGGTGCGCGAACCACGCGATGGCGTGCGGGATGCACTGCGTCTCGAAGTGCACGTCGAGCGCGCGCATCTCCAGCCACGTCTTGTCGCCCCACGTGAGCTTCACGATGCCGCTCTCGAAGTTGAGCCGGAAGATCAGCCACCACAGCAACCAGCGACCGACGCATTGCAGCGGCGTCTCCCGCGACCAGTCGGGCCGCAGCCGCCACGGCAGGGCGATGGCGGCGAGCAGTGCGGTTTCGAGCAGCAGCGCGTCCCATTGGAAATTGAGGAAGGGGCTGCCGACCGAGCACAGCGAGAGGTAGAGCGCCCAGCACGTGAGCGCCGCCGGCGCGGGTGCGAAGCCGCTGGCGAGCACGAGGCTCGCGGCGACGCCGAGCCAGCAGACGGTGAGCAGCGCAGCGTCGCTGGAACTCAGCCAGAAGAGCGTCGGCACCTGCCACGCGCTCATGCCAGCCGAGTCGCGCACCATCTTGAGGAAGTCTGCGGCTGGAGCGATGCCGTGCTCGCCGATGAGGCCGGACGCTTGGACTGCCAGGGAGAAGAACGCGATGGCGAAAACGATTCCCAATGCCCTGACGAAGATCTTTCGTCCGACTTGGAATCCCAGCGCCGGGGCGGTTTCGGAGGGTTGCGAATCGCTCATCTCAAGCGCCGCGCTGGCCATGCGGAGCGCTCATCAGTGCGCGGTCCGTGGTCACGAGTCGCACGGGCTACTGTGTGCCGGGTCTATTGATGTGGCCCTTGCCGAGACAGCGCGGGCATGAGGTCGATGTCGGAGCTTGCTTGGCGAAGCCCCCGCTCGGGCTGCTCCCATCGAGACTCTGCTGGCTGAGACTGCCGCCGCTGCGAGGGGCGACCGTGTGGAGGACGATTCGTTTCCCCATGCCGCCGCAGTCGGGGCAGACCTCGTCGCGTGACGGCATGTCGAATTCCCGTTTGCCGGCCCCCATGCACAGGCCGCACATCATTTTCACGTCGTTGGTCCCTCGCCGCACCATTACCGCGCCTTCGCCTTTGCACTGGGGGCAAAGGATGCGGTTGTGCTTGGTCATCGGTTTTGCCGTCGATTGGGGAACCTTCGTCTCCCACAAGGGCTTCGCGGCAAACAGTTGAGCCTTTTCTTCCTCCGGTATCTTCTCCGCGAGTTCGCTGACCTGCGCTTTCAGTTGCGCGTTTTCCTTCCGCAGCTCGTTCCCGTAGTAGGCTGCGAGCCCGGCCAGAATCAGGAATGCGATCAGTGTTTTCATCGTTCAGGGAGCCTCGAAGTGGCGGCCTAGTAGTTCAGCGGGCGGCGTGCTTCAAGGTGCGAGTTTGGACAGCGCGACGATCGCCGCGAAATCCCCGGCGCTCAGCGGCATCACAGACAGCCGCGACTGGCGCAGAAGCGCGATGTCCTTGAGCGTGGGCGTCGCTTTGATCTGCTCCAGCGACACCGGCGACTTGAGCGGGCGCACGGGGGCGAGATCGACGCAGACCCAGCCGTCCTCGTCGGCGGTGGGGTCGGGATAGGCTTCGCGCGCGACTTTCGCGATGCCGACCACGGCCTTCCCGACGACGCTGTGATAGAAGAGCACCTCGTCGCCACGGCGCATCGCGCGGAGGTTGATCCGGGCTTGGAAATTCCGGACGCCGGTCCACGCGGTGCCGCCGTCCTTTACGAACTGCTCCCACGAATAGGCCGTGGGCTCCTGCTTCACCAGCCAGTGCTGCTTGGTCTTGGACATCAGCGGGGGTGGTAAGGAATCGGTCGTGAAAGGTCGAGAGTGATTGGTAGGGCGCGGTGTCCTCACCGCGCCGCGCCCTGCGAATCACCTCTCCCTCGCGGACGGCTGGGGACAGCCGTCCCTACCTTTACCCGCGCTCGCGGCGGCGCAGGGTGAACCAAGCGAGCCAATAGGTGACAAGCAACCAGCACGCGTGGACGGCGCCGGCCTGGCCCGCAGGGCGCAAATCGAGCCAGCGGTCATCGACCACCTTCGCGTCAGCCACGAGCTTTTGCAGGTAGCCGCCGGAGAGTCGGTGGGAGTTCTCACGCACCTCCGTCCAGTCGCGGTCGTAGATGAAGCTGGTGTCCATGAAGACCTGCGCGGCGTAGCCCGGCGTGTTGCGGCTGGCGGTGAGCACGGCCTTGGTCATCTGCGAGGGGCGGACCACGAAGCCGGAGAAGATGATCATGGGGATGAGCACCAGCGGCACGATCATCACCGCCTGCATGACGCTGCGTGCGAGGGCGGAGATGGCGCAGCCGATGCCGACGGCGGCGAGCGCGGTCGTGCAAAGGCCTACTCCTTGGATGAGGACCGAGCCGTCGCGCCCGCCCTCGAAAAGGACCATCAGGAAAAGCAGCAGCATCGACTGCCCACAAGTCAGCGCGCCGAGAAAGAGAAACTTGCTCAGCAGGTAGGAGTGTCCGCTCACGCCGACGAGCCGCTCCCGGCGATAGATGGCGATCTCTTTCACGATCTCCTGGGCCGCGTTGCTCGTGCCAAACCACAGCGTCGAGAGGTAGGCGAAGAACATGATCAGGTCGCGCGGGTAGTCGGTGTCCTTGGTGACGACCCAGCAGACGAGCGCGGCAATGATCGGCGGCTGGCCGATGAGGATGAGGAAGTTCCGCCAGTCGCTGCGCAGGATGGTCCACTGGCGCGCGAGCAGGATCGGGAGAGGGAAGGCGCGGCGGACTTTCTGCGGCGGGCGCGCGGCTCCGGCGCCGGCGAGCGCTTCGCCGGGGCGTGCCGCAGCGATCGGGAGAAAGGCTTCCTTCCACTGCTTCGGCGGACGTTCGTCGAGCCGCTCGTAGAGGTCGGTGAGCTTTTTCACGCCGAAGTAATCTTTCACTTCGGCGGGCGAGCCCTGATACGCGAGGCAGCCGCCGACGAGGATCACGAGTTGGTCGATGAGGAAGGCGTTCTCCATCACGTGCGTGGTGCAGACGATCGTGCAGCCGGTGTCGGCGAGATCGCGCAGCAGCGTCATGAGCTGGAACTCAGTCGCGGGATCGAGGCCGGAGGTGGGTTCGTCGAGGTAGAGGATCGATGGGCGCGCGAGGAGCTCGACGGCGACGCTCACGCGCTTGCGCTGGCCGCCGGAGAGCCGCCAGATCGGCAACTCGGCGCGCGGGGTGAGCATGAGCTGATCGAGCGTCTGCGTGATGAGGCGGTTGAGTTCGTGCCGTGGCGTTTCGCGCGAGAGGCGAAGGCGGGCGCTGAATTGCAGCGCCTGCCGCACAGTGAGTTCGCCGTGGACGATGTCGTCCTGCGGCACGAAGCCGAACGAGGGCGGTTGGTCGTGGGCGTAGATGTCTTCGCCGTCGATGAGCACCGCGCCGCTCTCGGGCTTGCGCAAGCCGGCGAGCGTGTGGAGCAGAGAAGATTTGCCCGCGCCGCTCGGGCCGATGAGGCCGAAGAAGCGCGACGGAGGCACGCTGACCGACACGTCGTCGAGGATGACGTTGTCGCGACGCGGCCTGCTCATCACCACGTCGAGCAGTGAGCGCTCCGAGATGCGCATGGTGATCGCCTGTGCGCGGATGCTGCCGCCGGAAGTATTCGTGACGCTGACGAGCGCGATGCCGTCGAACTGAAAACAGAACGGCCCGATCTCGAGCCGGTCGCCGACGGTGAACTCGTGCTCGTCGAAGCGGCGGCCGTTCACGAAGGAGCCGCCCTGGCTGTGCTCATCGCGCACGCGGCAGCCGCCGCCGGGCAGTGGGTGGAGGCTGGCGTGCTTGCGGGAGACGGACTTGTCGTTGAGCACCACGTCGCACGATGCTTCGCGCCCGATGATGAGCGGGCCGCCGCGCAGGTCGATGCGGTCGGTCGGCATGCCGCGGACAAGGATCACGTTTGCGGTGGTCGGCGGCAAAGGTGGCGGCTCGGGCGGGGCGACGGTGGGGCCATCGAGTTCTAGGCGCATATAGACGGGACCGACGCCGAGTTCCTCACCCGGCTTGAGCGCGACGGGTGTGGCGATGGCGAGACCGTTGACGGTCGTTCCGCGCGTCGAACTGAGGTTTTCGACCATGCACGTCGTCCCGTCCCACGCGATGCGGCAGTGCTGGCGCGAAATCTCCGGGTGGCGCAACTCGATCGCGCTGCCGGGCGCGCGACCGACGACACCCTGCCCGACTTGGAGTGGGAAGCTGGCCGCATCGAGTCCGCGGATGATGATGAGCCGCGGCGCGCTCATCGCGGCGCCTGCGCCATCTTACGGCAGCACCGCCCAGATCTCGGCGACGCGATTCTTGGCGGTGTTCGTCTTGTCCACGAGGTTCGTGCCGCCCATGGCGACGGAGTGGGTCACGTTTTTCACAGCAGCCTGCTTTTCCATGAAATCAACGACGGACTTCGCGCGCTTCTCGGAGATCGCGTAGTTGGTCTTCTCGTCGCCCTTTGCGTCGGCGAAGCCGAGCACTACGAAGACGGCGGTGAGGTCGTCGCGGAATTTCACGACGGCGGGATCTTCGAGCAGCTTCTTCACCTGCGGGGCGGAAGTGCTCGGCATCTGCGCCTGGCCGGAAGCAAATGAGATCTCGACGATCTTCCGCATGTCGCGAGCGCGCTGCACGCTCACGTAAAGCCGGTCCTTTTTCTCCGGGCTGAGGTTCGGGATCTTGTCGATGCGGGTGAGCACTTCCTGCCGGATCTGGTCGGTCACCGCTTCGTTCGTCGCGATCGGTGCGGCGGGCGGCGGCTCATCGGCGGGCGGCGGCGTATCGGGCATCGGTATGGCCGCCGGTGGCGTGATGGTTGCCATCGGCTTCGTGGCGGGCTCGGTGGAAGGCGGGACGGGCGTCGAAGGTGGCGTCGTGACTTCCTGCATGGGTGTCGGCTCGGCTACCGCGGTGCCGCTGCCTTTCTTCCCCATGACTTTCATCCCGACGATAGCGCCGACGGCGACCACGAGCACAGCGACGCCGATCGCCGCGATCTTGATCGCACCTCCCGCACCACCGCCGGCCTTGCTCAGCGGCTTGCCGCACTCGGGGCAGACGAGTGGCGCACCGGGGTCGAGTTCGATAATTTCCCCCCGGTAGGCCTTGAGGCACCCGGAGTGGTTCATGCATTTGGCGGAAACCTTCATGCCGGGACGCGTATCGCGCTCCTCGCGTGGCGGCGAGCAGTTTTTTTGCGCCGCGTTATTCTGCGACGAAGGCAACAAGGTCTTCCGGGAGCGGCGATTCCCAGCCAATCGCGCGCGACTCGATCCGCAGCGCGGCAGAATGCAGCGCGTGGCGCGGTAGGAGCAGCCGCTCGGCGAGCGCCAGCGTCCAGCTCGTTTCGATGAACTCGAGGTAACAGCCTTCGTCAGGTCCGTAGATTTTGTCGCCGACGATCGCGTGGCCGCTGTGCGCAAGATGCACGCGGATCTGGTGCGTGCGGCCCGTCTCGGGAAAGGCGCGCACGATCGCGAACTCGCGCCCATTCGTCGTCTCGCGCCGAAAGCGCCGCTCGACCCGAAAGCGTGTCCGTGCCGGCACGCCGTCCGGATGAATGCCTTGCTTTAGCCAAATCCGAAATGGCTCCACCGAACCGAGCCGCAGCAGCGGCGCATCGACTTCCCACGCGTCGCGCTCCGGCCAGCCCCACACGACCGCGAGGTATTCCTTTCCGATCGCGCGTGCGGCCATCTCACGGCTGAGCATTCGCGCGGCGTCGCGCGTCTTCGCGATGATCGTGAGCCCGCTCGTCTCGCGGTCGAGGCGGTTGATGATCGAGACCTGCCCGCCGTTCGCGATCTCGTAAGCGAGCAGTTCGCGCATCCCGTCCCACAGCGTGCGAGCGCCGCCGGGCTTGGTCGGGTGCGCTTCGAGAAAGGGCGGCTTGTCCACGACGAGAAACTCGTCGGTCTCGGCGATGAGCTTTGGAGTTGAGGGGTGATGGCGTCGGTTCAAGCGGCGGGCGCGCAGCCTCTCACAAGACGCTCCGGTTTGAAACTGGCGCGGCTCCGCAGCCTAGCTATCCTCCGCGCCGTGACCGACCTCGCCGATCAGCGCGTCCTCATTTTCATCGTCGCCTACAACGCGGAGAAAACCATCTCCAGCGTCCTCTCGCGCATCCCTGCCGAGTTGCGCACAAAGAACGTCGAAGTCCTCATCATCGACGACTCCTCGAAGGACGACACCTTCGGCGCCGGCCTCAAGCACGAGGACCCGGCCAGCGACTTGAAGATCACCGTCCTCCGCACGCCCACAAACCAAGGCTACGGCGGCAATCAAAAGCTCGGCTACCGCTACGCGATCGACCACGGCTTCGACGTCGTCGCGCTCGTCCACGGCGACGGCCAGTATGCGCCGGAGAAGCTGCCTCTGCTGCTCGATCCGCTGCTCAAGGGTGAAGCCGACGCTGTCTTCGGCTCGCGCATGATCAACAAGCAGGACGCGCTCAAAGGCGGGATGCCGATGTATAAATGGGTCGGCAACCAGGTGCTCACCGCGATCGAAAACCGCGTGCTCAAGACCCAGCTCAGCGAGTTTCACAGCGGCTACCGCCTCTACTCCACGAAGGCGCTCGCGCGCATCCCGTTCGATCGCAACTCGAACGACTTCCACTTCGACACCGACATCATCATCCAGCTCGTCTTCGCCGGGCTGAAGATCGTCGAGATCCCGATCCCCACGTATTACGGTGACGAAATCTGCCACGTGAACGGGATCAAATATGCGTGGGACTGCTGCCGCTCCGTGCTGCGCGCGAAGTTCCACGAGATGAACCTGCTCTACGATCGCAAGTTCGACGTCGGCCAGGTCGAGCTCACCTACGATCTCAAGCTCGGCTTCACCTCCTCGCACACGATGGCCATCGACTCGGTGCGTGAAGGCGCGACCGTGCTCGATATCGGCTGCGGCCAGGGCTACGTCGCCGACGAGCTGGCGAAGAAAGCGTCGCGCATCGTCGGCATCGATCAATACGTGCGCGAGTCCGGCAGCGCGAAGGTCGAGTTCCGCCGCTTCGACCTCGATGCCGGCGAGTTCCCCGTCGAAGTCTCCGACTTCGATCAGATCTTCATGCTCGACGTGATCGAGCACCTTCACGACCCGGAGGCGTTCATGGAGCGCCTGCGCGTCGCCGCCGCCTACAAGTGCCCGGAGATCGTCCTCACGACCGCAAACGTCGGCTTCTTCATCACGCGCTTCATGCTGCTGCTCGGCCAGTTCAACTACGGACGCAAAGGCATCCTCGACCGCACGCACACGCGGCTCTTCACGTTCAATTCGCTGCGCGAGCTGTTCGAGCAGACCGGCTTTAAGATCGAGGAGATGCGCGGCATCCCGGCGCCCTTCCCGAAGGCCGTCGGCGACAACTTCCTCGGCCGCCTCCTCGTCGCGTTCAATGACATCGGCATCGCCCTCGTGCGCGGTCTCTTCAGCTACCAGATCTACGTCCGCGCCCGCGCGCTGCCGACCGTGCCCGCGCTCCTGCGTGAGACGGAGAAGACCAGCGCCGAACTCAAGCGCGCGCGCTCGGCGGCGTGAGCCGCTATTTGAAAAGCGGGATCAGCAAATCGAGCGCGCTCTTCGCCGCGTCCTTCCCGGTCTGGATTGCATCGCGCGTCGCGCCCTCGACTTTCTCCAGCACTGCTTCGCCCGCCGCTGCGGCGAGCCGCGCGGACAAGTCCTCGCTCGGCGCTTCCACCGGGCCCGTCAGCCCCATCGGCGCCCACACGTAGCCATCGCGCGCGTTCGTGAAGACGCGCTCCTGCGCCCCCGGCAGCCATTGCAGCAGCGCGGGCGGCACGCCCACTTGGAATGCCCCATCGATCTGCCCCTGCGCGATCGCGAAGCCGCCCTCCACTCGCAGCCGGCCTTCGCTCTCGGCGACCAACTTCGTCACATCGAGCCGCGTGGAGTCGCGGCGAAAATCGCCCGTCACCCGCGTGAGCGTGAGCTGGCGGAACTGCTGGGTGCGCGTGAACACCGCGATCTGATCGAGCACCGGCAGCGCCTCGATGCGCGCGTCGGTGAGATGCAGCGAGCCGCTCACCGTCGGCGGTCCCGCGCTGGGCAGTGGACTCTGCACCCGCACGAGCCCGGCCATGCGCCCGTGAAGCCGCGCGCGCCAGTCGCCATCGAGGAAGGGCGCGAGGTCGATGCCGTCGAGCTGCGCCTGCAAGTCGAGCGACTTGCCGAAATCCACCTCGCCGCTCGCCACCGCCGCGCCGCCGGTGCGACCGGAAAACTTCGCCTCGTTCACAAGCAACATCGTCCCGCGCTGGCGAAGTCGCAGCATCGCGACATCGAGCGGCGGCAAACCCGCGGCGACGAGTTCCCCGCCTTGTCCGTCGATATTCCATCCGCCATCCGCCGGCGTCGCCTGCAACGCGACCCGCCGCAGCGCCCCCGCGCTCGACGGCAGATCGCCCCACGCGATCTCCAACTCGCGCACCTTCGCCACGCCTACTTCGAGCCGGTTCGGCAGCCAGCCTGTTTCGGATTTCGAGCTTCGGGGTTCGAGCTTCCGCGTCAGCGGTGAGGCGAGGCGTGTCCCATCGAGCTTCACCGCGAGGCGTTCCGCGTCGATGTGCTCGATCTCCCACGCTCCCGCGAAAAACTTCCGCAGGCTTAACCGCGCGCGCACCTGCTCGACGCGCACCTCCGCAAAGGGCGAGCCTTCGTAGCCACGCGCCCGCACGCCGTCGCAGAACACATCGAACCCATCGAAGCGCAGCGGCGCGCACTCCACCTCCGCGCTCAGCGTCTCGCTCAGCCGCGCATCCACGAACCGCTGAAACTCCGGCCCGTGCAGATACGCCAGCAGCCACGCCTTCACGCCGAACCACGCCGCGAGCAACACCACCACCGCGCCACCGAGCCACGCGAATACGATCCTCGGGCGGCGGGAAGTGGGAGCGGACGGTGCGGGCACGCGCGCACACTTCCGGCTCCGATCGCAGCGTCAACGGCTTGTTCACCACCAAGGCACCGAGGCACCAAGATTTCCCGCAGCAAACCTTTGTGTCTTTGTGTCTTGTTGGTTCAAATCGCCCCGTGCTCGAACTCCAGGACCTCTCCCTCCAGGTCGATGAACATACGCTCCTCGCCGAAATCACCGCGCGTCTGCCGCGCCGGCATCTTGTCGCCGTGCTCGGCCCATCTGGCTGCGGGAAAAGCACGCTGCTCAAAGTCATCGCCGGCGTGCGCGAGCACTCGACCGGGCACGTGCGCTGGGAGGGCCGCGACCTCGCGCACGAGGGCGATCTCGACCCGCACGAGATCGGCTACGTTCCGCAATTTGGAATCGCCTACGAGCGACTGACCGTGTGGGAAAACGTCGAGGCCGCCTCGCGCCTGCGCGTCAGCGGTCTCGCGAGCGACGAGCGCCGCGCCGTGATCGAAGGCGTGCTCAAAGACGTCGGCCTCGATGACATCACCGACCGCCCCGTGCGCCTGCTCTCCGGCGGCCAGCGTCGCCGCCTCGCGCTCGCGCTCGAGCTTGTCAGCGCGCCCCATCTTCTCCTCGCGGATGAAGTGACGAGCGGTCTCGATGCGAAGTCGGAGGACGAGATCGTGGCGCTGCTCCGCAACCTCTCGCGACGTAGCGAGCGACTCGTGGTGAACGTGACGCACAGCCTTCGCCACCTCGATCAACACGACAGCGTGCTCGTCCTCGCCGAGGGCCGCGTCGCCTATCACGGCTCGCCGAAGACGCTCTTCCACTACTTCGGTGTCGAGAGTCACGAATACCTCTTCTCCCGCCTCGCCACGCGCAGTCCCGAGGATTGGCACTCCTCGTGGCAGAAACATCGCACTGCTTACTACGGCGAGTGCGGGCTGGACGGAGACACGAGCGACAGCGCGCCCACGGTGATCGCAGCGCCGCTCGCGCCCATGCCGTCGCTCGCCGCGCAGTTCGCCGTGCTGCTCGCGCGGCGGTGGAAACTCTTCTTCCGCGACCGCGGCCAACTCGCGCTGCAAGCCGCGCTGCTCTTCGGCTTCCCTCTGCTCGTCGTGCTCTTCGCGATGGATGGCCTGCCGCAGCTCCCCAGCCCTGGCGGCGCGGACAGCGAGAGTTTCCTCAAGCAGATCCTCCTCGCAGCGGAGACGCGCGAGCAGTTCGTGCGCACCGGCACGCTCGTCTCCGGCCTCGTCATGTTTCAAGTCGTGCTCCTCGCGCTCATGGGCTCGAACAACAGCGCGCGCGAAATCGCCGCCGAGCGCGCGATCTTCGAGAAGGAGAAATTCGCCGGCCTGCGCCCGCTCGCCTACGTCGGGAGCAAGGCCGTCTTCCTCGGCGTGCTCGTGCTCGTTCAGTCGTTATGGATGGCCGCGTTCGTGAGTTGGTTCGTGCAGTTCCCCGGCGCCTTCGCCGCGCAGGCCGCGCTGCTCGTGCTCATCAACGCCGCGATCACGTCGATCTGTCTCGGCCTCTCCAGCCTGCTGCGCTCGCCCGAGCAGGCGTCGCTCGTCTCGATCTACCTCGTCGGTTTCCAGCTCCCGCTCAGCGGCGCCGTGCTCGCGCTGCCGGACTGGCTCGCGCCGATCGTGCGCCCTTTCATCGCGAGCTATTGGAGCTGGAGCGGCTTCATCGACACGCTCCGCGCCGAGCGTTACTTCGACGCCGTCCGCCTCGTCACGGAGACGAAGCTCGCGTCATTCGAGCTGTGCGTGTGGTTCCTCCTCTGCCACGTCGCGCTCGGCCTCGTGCTCGCCGTCGTCGGCAGCAAATCGAGCCGTTGGGAGTGAACTGACTTCCCGCTTCTCACTCCGCGAGGTGCGCGTTACTCACGCGCGCATGTCGTCCGTTTCAAACACCACGTGGCTCGTGCTCGGCACGATCGCCGGCTACGCGCTGATGATGGGGACGAATCCCGTGCGCGACTGCCTGCGCGACGGCTGGCGCGCGATGCGGCGGTATCCCGCGCTCTGGGTCGTGTTCGGAGTGCTCGGCTGCGCCAATGCACTCTTCGCCCTTGGCACGCGCGCCTACCTCGCGTCCGTGCTGCCTGCGGAAGAACGACCCGTCTTCATCTGGATGCGCGCAGCGTGGCGCGACCCGCAGCTCTGGCTCACCGGCTCGCCCGAATCGCTCTGGTGGCTGCCGCGCCATGAATTCGCGCGCGCCGTGCGCGACAGCGCGCTGCCCGCCGTCGAGTCGCTCGCCGGTCTCTTCGACAATCTCGTCAGCGCCTTCCCGCTCTCCGCTTTCGTCGCGCCGCTGATGCTCCTCGCATGGCGCGGCCGCGCCAAGGTGCTGCTCCACGCGTTGCGCCGGCGCTTCGGCAAATGGGGCATTGCGATCTACAGCGCGCTCGCACTTTCCGCGCTCGCCGCGCTCGCCAAGCCGATCATGTATGCCGCGCCACAACTTATGCCGCCCGAGCTGTGGCTGCGCTGGGGGCAGGTGATCGCGGCGGCGGCGTTCGGCTTCGAGTATTTGCTGGGCGTGGGCGTGCAGGTTTTCCTGCTGCTGCTCGCCTACGCGTGGGTGCGCGGACTCAGCTTCGCCACGTCGGATCTCGTCGATGTCGCGATCCGGCGCTTCACGTGTGTCTTGCAATGGTCCGCGCTTGTCCTGCTACTCGGGGTGCTGTTGATCGAACTCCCCTTGATCCTCAAAAACTTCTCCACCTTTGCCGCCTGGTTTCCCGAGCGCGAACTCTTCGCGCAACGGCTCGTGCTCGCGCGCACGGCCCTCGCCGTCGTCGTCCTCATCGGCGCCGGTGCGCAGGTGGCGCTCGCGCTGCACGCGAAGTCGTGGTGCCGCGCGTGGGCGGAGCACTTCGACATGGCCGCCCGCGCGTGGTGGCCGCTGAGCTGGTTTCTTATCATCGCGCTGGTCCACTTCTTCGCCGTCCGCGCCGTGCAGGCGAACGTCTCGCGCGGCGTCGGCGAAGGCACGGCGCTGTGGATCGCGTGGCAGATCCTCTCGCCGTGGCTGCTCGCCGTCGTGGGCGGATGGCTGCTCGCGAGCTGGGTCTGCGTGATCCGGCGCTACGGCCGCGGCGGCGAAACTTCCGAGCTGGCATGAGCACCCCGATCCTCGAACTCCGGAATGTCTGCTGCACCCGCGACGGCGTGGAAGTGCGCGATGTGTCGCTCTGCTTTTCCGCCGGCAGTTCGACCCTCGTGATCGGCGATCGCGGCGCGGAGCTGCTGCACCGGATCGCGAGCCTCCAGGAACGCCCGGATGCAGGCGAAGTCCTGCTTGAAGCCTGCGCCACGCACGCGCTCGACGAGGCCGCTTTCGCCTCCCTGCGGAGTCGCGCCGTCGGCCTGGTCTTCTCCGCATCTCATCTCCTTCCCGGTCTCACCGCGGTGGAAAATGTCGCGGTCCCGCTTTTCAAACTGCTCTCGGTCGAGACCGCCGAAGCCGCCGAGCGCACGCATGCGATGCTCGATTTCGTCGGCCTCCAGGGCGACTCGGATGTGGACGTGCTTACGCTCTCCCGCGCCGATCAGCAGCGCGTCGCGCTCGCCCGCGCGCTGGTGCATCGCCCGTCCATCCTCGCGCTGCACCGCGCCGAAGACGCCCTCGGCCCGGAAGACGCGAGCAACTTCCGCGACACAATCCAGCGCGCCTGCGCGGAGTTGGGCGTGATCGCGATCGCGACGCCCTCTTGCGTGGGAATCCAATACACCGCGCATCGCGTCGTGGTGGTGGAAGCGGGTGCGGCGTCCGACCCTCACGCCTCAGTCGGGCAATGAGCGCGGCGGCCGATCCAGCGGCGATCACCCGAGCCAGTAAGTCGAACCTCGCGATGGCCTTCATCGTCCTGCCGCGCAGCGTGCGTGCGGAAATGAATGTCTTCTACAGCTTCTGCCGCACCGTCGATGATCTCGCGGACGAGCCGGGCATGGAGTGCGAGCAGCGCCTCGCCGCGCTCGCTCAGTGGAAAGACTGCATCGCTGCTCCGCAGCCCTCCGAGCCCGCGCTCGCAGCGCCGGTGCGCGAGCTCATCGAGCGCCGCGGGCTTTCGATCGAGCACTTCGTCGAGATCATCCATGGCTGCGAGATGGATGTGCGCGGGACCGAGTATGAGACGTGGGACGACCTGCGGGTCTATTGCTACCGCGTGGCCAGCGTCGTGGGCCTGGTGAGCATCGAGATTTTCGGCGCGAAAGATCCGCAGGCGAAGACCTACGCCGTCGAACTCGGCCTCGCGTTGCAGCTCACGAACATCATCCGCGATGTCGGCCAGGACTATGCGCTCGATGGCCGGATCTACGTGCCGCGCGCGGACATGGATCAGTTCAGCTACGATGTCGGCGGCCTCGCGCTCCATCGCGAAGACGCATCGTATCGCGGGCTCATGCAGTTCGAAGCCGCGCGCGCCTTCGAGTGCTACGAGCGCGCGCGTGCTGCACTCCCGGCGAGCGATCGCAAGGCGCTCCGGGCCGCGGAGATCATGCGCCGCGTCTATCGCCGCCTGCTGCGCAAGATGCAGCGCGGCGGATTCCACACCCTCACTCACCGCTACCGGCTCACGCGGTGGGAGAAAATGTGGTGCATCCTCGGCGGCTGGCTCGGGCGCTAGCCCGCCGTCAGCGCCGCGCGTTCATTGTCGAGCGCGCCGGTCTTCTCGAGAAAATAGTCATACCCGCCGGGATACGGCGTCACTGTGCCATCGTTCACATGGAGAACTTTGTTCGCCAGCTTGCGGATGAAATGAACGTCGTGGCTGATGAAGACAAGCGTGCCGGCATAGGCTTCGAGCGCGAGGATGAGCGACTCGACGGTGTGGATGTCGAGGTGCGTCGTCGGCTCATCCATGAGCAGCAGGTTCGGCGGATCGACGAGGAATTTGATGAGGTTCAGCCGCGTCTTCTCGCCGCCGCTGAGCACGGCGGTCTTCTTGAAGATGTCGTCCTTCTTGAAGAGGAAGCTGCCGAGGATCGCGCGCGCTTCGCTATCCACGAGCCCGGCGGGAGCGCCTGCGCCCAGCACCTCATCGAGGATGGATTTGTTCGGATCGAGCGTGGCTGCGCGGTGCTGGCTGAAGTAGCCGATCTTCGCGTTGAGCCCCGGCTTGCGCTCGCCCTTCTGGATCTCCAGCACGCCCGCCATGATCTTGAGTAGCGTGGATTTGCCTGCGCCGTTCGGTCCCACGAGCACGGTGCGCTCGTCGCGCTCCACGGTGAGATCGAGCCCGCTATACACAACGTTTTGACCGTAGGCCATGTGGACGCTCGTGAGCGACATCGCCATCGCACCGATGCGCGGCGGCTGCGGGATGTTGAAGCGGAAGGGCTTCTTCGGCGCCACCGGCTTCTCCAGCTTCTCCATGCGCTCGATCTGCTTGATCTTGCTCTGCGCTTGCGACGCTTTCGAGGTGACGGAGCGGAAGCGGTCCACGAACTCCTGCAAGCCGGCGATCTCCTTCTGCTGGTTCTTGTAAGCCGCGTTCGCCTGCTCGTAGCGCGCCTCGCGCTGCTCGAGGAAGGACGAGTAGTTGCCCGTGTAGGAGATTAGCTTGCGGTCGGCGATGTCATAGACCGACTCGACCACTTCATCCATGAACTGCCTATCATGCGAGATGAGAAGCACGGCGCCGGAGTAGTTCTTGAGGTATTGCTGGAGCCAGAGCAGCGCGAGCAGGTCGAGGTGGTTGGTCGGCTCGTCGAGCATGAGCAAGTCGGGCTCCATCACGAGCAACCGCGCGAGGTGCGCGCGCATCACCCAGCCGCCGCTCATTTCACGCGCGGGGCGAGCGAAGTCGGCGGGCTTGAAGCCGAGGCCGGCCATGATTTTCTTCGCCTTCGCGTCCACGCCCGCATCGCACAGCGCTTCGTGTTTCGCGTGGGCTTCTAGGTAAGCGGGGCTCTCCACGTCGCCGGCCTTCTCCAACTCGGCGAGGACGGCTTCGAGCCGTGGCACTTCGCCCGCGCGGCCCGTGGCCACGTCCATCACGGACTCCTCGCCCACGGCTTCACCCTCCTGCGGCAGGTAGCCGACCATCGTCCACGCATCGCGCTCGATGGTGCCGGCGTCGGGCTCGTTCTGCCGGAGGATGATCGAGAAGAGCGTGGTCTTGCCCGAGCCGTTCGGCCCCACGAGGGCGACGCGTTCGCCGTAGTTCACCTGCATGGCCGCTTCCTCGAAGAGGGTGCGGCCGCCGGCGGAGATTTTGAGATCGCGAATGGAAAGCATGGCAGGTCGGAAAAAGGGCGTGCCCTTTAGCCGCGAACCGACCTTCGCGCCAGTGATGCTTCGCGCGCGGCGTGTCCTATTTCTTCACTCTGCGCAGGTGCTCGTCGAACCAATCGGCCAGCAGTTCCATGTCCTTGATCAAGTCCGGCCAGCCGTGCGCGGCGCCGGGCTTCACGATGAGTTTCGCCGTCGCGCCGGCTGCGGTCGCTTTCTGCACGAAGGTCTCGGCCTGTTGCATCGGCACGAGCTTGTCTGCGTCGCCGTGGACGATGAGCGTGGGCGGAAGCTGCCGCGTGATGTAATAGATCGGCGAGATCGCCTTTCCGAGCACCTGCCGGCTCTCTGCCGTGACCGATTGCGGGCCGAAGGCACCGACGTAATTCACGAGCGTGCCGACGCCGACGGCGTCTTCGCCGGGTTGGCCGTAGTTGAGGAAATCGGTCGGCGGATAAAAACACGCGACCGCTTGCACCGCGCTGCTCTCGCGATCGATCGGATCCTTCGCATCCGCCTGCCCTGGCCCGCCCTGCGTGCCCATCGTGAGCGAAAGATGCCCGCCTGCGCTGCCGCCGGTGATGCCGAGTTTGTCCGGGTTCACGCTCCACTTCGCCGCGTTGTGCCGGATGAAACGGACCGCGCGATGGATGTCCTGCGTGAGCTCGGGGATGATGAACTTCGGCTGACACCCGTGGCACACGGCGAAGACGGTGTAGCCGCGATCGAGATACGGCGCATAGCCGCGCGGGTTGATCGCCCCGTGGTTTGACACCCAGCCGCCGCTGACCATGAAGACGATGCCGTAGCCGTTCGGCTTCACGGGCTGGATGACATCAAGCGTGAGCGCCACGCCGAACTTCCGCCCATACACGACATCCTCGGTGCGGGTGAAAGTCTGGGCCGGGTTCTCCGCACGGACGGGCAGGAGACCGAGGAGCAGCAGGGCGATGAGATGCGGGCGGCAGTTCATAGGGCCGCGCACCAAAACAGAGACGACCGCACTGCCGCAAGGCGCATCGTGCTACGGCACGCGGAAGATCAGCCGCAATGCGTCCATGCGCACGTGCGTGGATGCGAGCGCTTCCGCCAGCGCGGCCTGTTGCGCGCGAGCGGCGGCGATCTCGGCGGGGCTCACGTGGTCGTTGATCTCGCGCAGTGTCTCGAGCCGCTCGATCTCCTGGCCGAGCGTGGCATTCATCGCGGCGATAGCGTCGGCGGCGAGCGTGGTCATCTTCTCGCCGGCCATCTCCTGCGCCTTCGCGAGCATCGCGGGGATGAGTTTCTTTCGCACCACGCCGCGGTCGAGTAGGCGGAAGATGTCGCCCTTCTCCAGCGGCGCCCCGGCGAGCGCGGCGTCGTCGGTGAAATCGGCGAGCGCGTGATCGACGACGATGCGGATGGGCGTCGCGGGGAGAAAACGATCGGCGTGCAGCGCAGACGGCGCTACGCACTCGGCGACGCAGTGGACTTCCATGAAGATCGCTTCGCTCCCGCCAGCCTTCCACACGCCGAACGCGCTATTCCCCATCTCGCCGCCGAGCAGCAGATCGAGCGCACTGCGCACCATCGGGTGATCCCAGCTCATGAAGCCGAGATCGTCGCGGCTCAGCGCGCGTGTGCGGTCGAAGGTGACCGACTGGCCTTCGTCCGGCACGGTGAAGGCCTCGCTGAGCAATTGCCCCGGCCGCAGGATGTAGCTGCGCGCGGCCATGTCCTCCACGGCGACGCCGAACTGGTCGCACAGCCGCACGAAGAACAACTCGAACGTGCGGTCCTCATCCACGGCGCGGATCTGGTCGGTGATCTGCGCGGCTTGCTCGGGCTTGCACGAGTTGAGTTCGAGCAAGCGGTCGTGCCCGCGTTCGAGCTTCTTTGCCACGCGCGCATGCAGCGCTTTCGATTCATTGATGAACGCCGCGAGCGCCTTCTCGCTGAATTTCTCCCGCAGCGCCGCGAGATCGTCGGCGAGCGTCCGCGCGATCTCGGTCGCACCGTGCAGGTTTTTCTCGAAGGCGTTCAGTCCCTCGTCATACCAGCGCGCGAGGACTTCCTGCTCCGTGCCCGCGATGAACGGCACGTGGATGCGGATGGTCGCGGTCTGGCCGATGCGATCGAGCCGGCCGATGCGCTGCTCGAGCAGTTCGGGATCGTCCGGCAGATCGAAAAGCACGAGGTGATGCGCGAACTGGAAGTTGCGTCCTTCGCTGCCGATCTCCGAGCAGATGAGGATGCGCGCGCCGTCTTCCTCGGCGAAGTAGGCCGCATTCCGGTCGCGCTGGAGCAGCGTGAGGTCTTCGTGGAAGAGGCCGGCGTTCACCGCGATCTCGCGCTGGAGCCGCTCGGCGAGGTCGAGCACGAGCTGCTTCGTGCGGCAGATGAGCAGCACCTTCGCGTCGCGAAGTTCGCGCAGCAGACCGGCGAGCCATTTCACCTTCGCGGCGATCGGATCGCCATCGAGCGGGACGAGCAAGGCCTTGCGTTTCGGGAAGCCGGAGAGCGCCGCGCGCGTGTTGCGAAACATCACGCGCCCGGTGCCGAATTCATCGAGCAGCTCGGACACAAGCCGGGCGCGAGCCGCTTCGTCGCCGCCCGCGAGCTCGTCGCAGCGCTGGCGGATGCGCGCCGATTTTTGCCCGAAGAGCTCGCGGTCCGCCTTGCTCAGCGGCTTGCCGTCGATCACGCGGTCGATGGCGCGCGCTACCTCCTCGTAGTGCCCGGCCTCGGCGAGGAAGGCGTCGAGTTCCGCATAGCGATCGGGATCGAGCAGCCGCAGCCGCGCGAAATGTCCCTCGGGGCCGAGTTGCTGCGGCGTGGCCGTGAGCAGGAGAAGACCGGGCGTCTTCCGTGCGAGCGCCTCGACGAGCAGATACTGCGGGCTCGCGTGCTGCGGCGTCCACGCGAGGTGATGCGCCTCATCCACGACGAGCAGATCCCACCCTGCCGCGAGCGCCTGCCGCGCGCGGTCCGGATCGTCGGCGAGCAGCGCCACGCTGCAGAGCACGAGCTGGCTATCGAGGAAGGGGTTCACTTCGGCATCGCCCTGCGCGATCGCGTCGCAGCGTTCCTCGTCGAAGATGGAAAAGAGCAGATTGAACCGCCTCAGCAGCTCGATGAACCACTGATGAATCAGTGGCTCCGGCACGAGGATGAGCACGCGCCCCGCGCGTCCGGTGAGATGCAGCCGATGCAGGATCAGCCCCGCCTCGATCGTCTTGCCGAGCCCGACTTCATCCGCCAGCAGCACGCGCGGCACGAGCCGCGCGGCCACTTCCCCCGCGATGAACATCTGGTGCGCCAGCAAATCCACGCGCCCGCCGACGTAGCCGCGCACGGGCGATTGCCGGATCGCGCTCCGCCGCCGCAGCGCTTCGACGCGCAGGTCGAAGGTGGTGAGTTCATCGATCTGCCCCGCGAGCAGCCGGGCATCCGGCGTGGAGAAGCTGATCGTGTCCGACAACTCCGCCTCCGTGACCTCGCGTTCACCGCAGTGGTAGATGAGCAGCCCGGCGCGCTCCTCGACTCGATCCGCGGTGCGGTGCTCGCCGGAGTGGAGCTTGATCTTGTCGCCTTCCTTAAATTGCACGCGCCGGAGCGGCGCCGTCTTGAGGGCAAACATCCGCTGCTCATTCGCCGCCGGGAAGTGCAACTCCACGCGCCCAAACTCCGCCCGCATGACGATCCCCAACCCGAGTTCCGGCTCGGAATCACTGACCCAACGCTGACCTGGTTTTGGCAAAATGTTCGACATCGAAAAAGGGCGCCGAGGCTACGCGCATCGCGGCGTAGTGCAACGGGGAGCAATCGCCGCATCGGAATCGATTCGCGGAAAAGGGCGCGGGTGTTTACGCGAAGGCTTAATTTGAGTATCCTCCGCACATGAAAGCCTTCGCAGAACCCGAAATCGTAACCAGGAACGGCAAGCCGGTTTCGGTCATCCTCCCGATCAAGGACTACCGGGAGATCATGGAAAGGCTCGAAGATGTCGAAGACGTCGCGTATCTGAAAAAGGCCCGTCGCAAGCCGCTGCACTACCGCCCGTTGGAAGACGTTCTCGCTGATCTCGCAAAAAAGTAGGGAATGTATCAGGTTGTCGTTGAGCGCGCGGCGGAGAAGGACTTGAAACGGCTTTCCTCGGAAGTTCGCGCACGCGCCGCCACCGCCATTGTGGCTCTCGCCAAAAATCCGCGTCCCGCCGGTAGCCGAAAGCTCGCCGGAACCGAAAACGACTGGCGCATCCGTGTCGGTGATTACCGGATCGTTTATGAGATCGCCGATGAGATCCGCATTGTGCGCATCAATCGCGTGCGGCACCGTCGCGACGTTTACCGATGAGAGCCGTCCGCAAATCATGACCGCCGAAATGCGCAAGACCCTCGCCCGCCTCCCCTACGCCGAAAACTCCGGCGCGTGGCAGAGTTGATCGATCTCTCCCGGCGCTTGAAGGCGACCAAAGGCTCAAACCGTGCTGCTCGCTGACAAGAGATCGGTTATTTACTCCTTCGCCAGCCGTGTTTGGGGGCGGGTGGCGGTCTATGCGGTGGGCCACGATCAATATATCGCTCGGATCGAGCCACGGCACTTCACGGAATACCACAAGCCATTTTTAGGAATCGAATCACCGAGCCTTCTGGCGGCGGTGCATGCGTTCCTGGCTTCGATCGGACCTGGGTTTCTGCTGGGCATCGCCTGCGTTCTGGTGGGGTGGATGGGTTCGCGTCCACGGATCTCGGATCGCTACGTTATGAATGGCGTGATCGTGGTGATTGCCTGTGCTGAGCTATCGTCTCTGCTGAGCGGCCTATGGGTCTATCAAACGGGCCGATCTTTCTATCCCGATTTCCTCTTCCCGGAGGTCACGAAATCTCTCGTGATAACGCAAACGATCCAAGTCACCTGCTATTTGGCGAGCGTCCTCTTTTCGGGCGCACTGTTGCTAGCCATCCTTTGCAAGAGACGGAGAATTCGACCGTTGCAAGTGGAACTCTGCCGCGATTGAGGGCACGGTCGCGGCATGAAACCAGTGACCGGTTATCACCTCATCGGGCCGGACGACATGCAGTGGCGGGCGTCGAATTTGATGAAGATTCCGAATGCGGATTTTCTGGAGCGGACGGGAAGCGAGAACTTGGGTGCGCGGTTGTGGCGGTTACCGGCGGGGAGCGCGAATACTTGGCACAAGCACATCCGGCAGGAGGAGTTTTACTTCGTGCTCGAAGGTGTGGGGCGGATGCGCGTGGGCGGAGAGACGCTGACGGTGCCGAAGCACGGCGGCGTGCTCGTGGGGCCGGAGCAGTTGCGGCAGGTCTTCAATGACACGGACACCGAGACGCTCTGGCTGATCGTCGGCGCGCCGGAGGAACTGGAGTTTTTGCTGGGCTCGAAGTCGCCGATGGATCTCTCGCTCATCTACCCGGAAGACCCGAAGCAACTGCCGCCGGAACTCACCGGCAAGTCCTGGCCACCGGAAGAGGCGCGGTGAGCGGCGGCGGGCTAGTCGGGTCCAACGTCTTCTCTAGCAGAACCTTCCTAGGCTCAATGGAATGCCGCATTTTGTGAATGGTTCGGAAGAATCGGCAGTTCTTTTCCTCGTTCCCAAGCTCATCCGTTTGGGAACGAAGGGGAGTGTCCCCGGTCAGTCTTGCGAGAGGCGAATCCGGAGCATCACAGCCCTTCCCACAGCTTCACGTCATCGATCTCGCAGCTTCCGAAATCGACGGCCTTGAAATCGATCTGATGCTGCCCGGTGCCGTCGATGTTCGCGCTTTGGAAGACATGCTTCTTGCCGTCGATCTTGAGGACGATGGCGCCCTTCTTCAGCTCGATGGCCACGTCGTGCCATTGGTTCAGCGCAAAGAGCGACTGGTCCGCGGGCAGCGTCTCGACGTTCTTCTTGATCGTGAGCGTCGTGGCTTTCTCGCTGAAGATGAGCGTATGGATGTGGTGGCCGAGGTCGAGGAGGGGGAAGCCTTTCTGGTAGGCTTTGGCGTCGTAGCGCAGGCGCATCGTGCAGACGAAATTCTCCGGCACCTTCTTGAGCCAGATCACCGGCTTGAGTCCCGCGTGCGACGGGTCGGCACTCGCTTTCTTCTTTTCCTGAAACTCCTTGGAGGACGGGTTGCCGGTGAGCACGCCGTCCTTGATCGCCCACGTGCTGCTCTGGCGGACTTCCCAGAAGTCGGTGTTGAGTGGGCCGTCGAACGTGTCCGCATAGATGAGCTTCGTGCTCTTGAACAACTCGGGCTGGTAGTCCGCCGCGTGAAGTGCGGGTTGATATGAAAAGCCGAGGAGGAGTGACAGGCTGAGGAGTTTGGAAGGAGATTTCATGATCGGGAGCGTGGAGTCTAAGGGTGCGACGTTTTCATTGGCAACCTGTGCTCCTGCACGGGCCGACGAGGCGAATTTTTGTTCCAACGAAACGGAATCACTGTCGGTCACCCACGCCGTGGCCTATGAGTGGCGCCGAATTTCCATGCCTCCATCAGCCACCACTCCGCATTCCCTGCCCGATCTCTCGGTGGGGGAATTGGGGACTTGGATGGAGGAGCGGGGTTTCAAGGCGTCGCACGCGATGCGGGTGTTGCGACGGCTGTATGCGGGGGAAGGGGGCGAGGTGCGGACGAGTGTGCGGATGCCGGCGGGGCTGGAGGAACTGATCGGTGCCACTTTTTCAAAGGGAGCGGCGAGCCTAGCGCGGCGGCAGGTGTCGGACGATGGCACGAGCAAGCTGCTGCTGAGGCTGGCCGATGGGCGCACGGTGGAGTCGGTGCTGATGCCGGACTATCGTCCGACGCGCGCGGCGGGGTGCATCTCCAGCCAGGTGGGCTGCGCGATGGGTTGTGACTTCTGTGCCACCACCCAGACGGGCTTTGAGCGCAACCTCACGGCGGGCGAGATCGTGGAACAGTTCATTCATCTGCGGCGTGAAGCGCAGTCGTCCGGGCGCACGTTGCGCACGGTGGTCTTCATGGGCATGGGGGAGCCGATGCTGAACCTGCGGAACGTGCTCGCGGCGGTGCGGCGCATCGCCGATCCCGCGCTGGGCGCCCTCGGATGGAGACAGGTCACCATTTCCACCGTGGGCATCGTGCCCGGCATCGAGGAACTCACGGAAGCGGACCTCGGCGTGCATCTGGCCCTGTCCCTCCACGCGCCGGACGATGCCACGCGCGCCGACCTGCTGCCCATGGGGCGGCGGTTCGACGTGCAGGACGTGCTGGCGGCGGCGGATCGTTACCAGGCGAGCAGCGGGCGCATCACGACCATCCAGTATTGCCTGCTCGCCGGCGTGAACGACTCGCTGGCGCAAGCGCGCGACCTTTCCCGCCTCCTCGCTGGCCGGCACATGCATGTGAACCTGCTGCGCTACAATCCCACCGGCCTGAGCCTGCGCGGCCGCGCCTACGCGCCCAGCAGTATGGAGCAAACGGAGGCCTTCCTCGCCGAGTTGCGCGCCCACGGCACCGTGGCCCACCTGCGCCGCGCCCGCGGACCGGACATCGATGCCGCCTGCGGTCAGCTAAGAAGGCGGGAGCAGGGTGCGATTCACACGGGCTGAGCCAGCGCGGCCGAGCGCCGGACCGTCTTACGGTTGATCGGGGATTTCCGCCTCGACCAGCTTCGCCAGCAGCACCAGCGACTCCTGCCAGCCGAGATAGCACATCTCGGCGGGGATCATGGCGGGGATGCCTTCCTGCGTGGCCGTCAGCTCCGTGCCGCAGAGCACCTGTTTGAGCGTGATCGTCGTGATCATTTCGCCGGGCAGATTCGGATCGTCGAACTTGTCCGTGTAGCGGATGAGTTCGTTCGGCTTGAGATCGAGGTAAGTCCCTCCGAAAGAGTGGCTCTTGCCGGTGGTGAAATTGGTGAACGACATCCGGTAAGTGCCGCCCACTTTGGCGTCCAGGTGATGAACCCTGCCCGTGAATCCATTCGGTGGGAGCCACTTGGCCATCGCGTCCGCATCGAGGAAGGCGCGATAGACCCGCTCCGGCGTGGCGCGGAGCACTCGGTGAAGACGGACGCTGGTGGTGGTGGTCATAGGTGTTCTTTCTACCGACGAATGGAGGGATCGGTTCAGGACACGCTACGCGGAAGACTTTCCATTCGCCGCGAGGGCGGCGGCGGCTTTGGCTTTCGCTTCCTCGGCGCGGCGGGCGATCTCGTCGGGGGAGGGGAGGGACATGAGCACCTCGACGGGGATGTCGCCGGCCTGGGCGAGTTTCACGAGGCACTTCTGCCGCTCGGCGAGGGCTTTGTCGGAGTCGCGCTCTTTCCCGAATCGGCTCTGCGCCTTCTGGCTGCGCAGGCGGAGCATTTCATACACGTCGCCGCCGAGCAGCGCGCTGATGTCCACCTTCATCTTCTCGCGGCTGAGGTCGGCGTCGCTCACGAGGTCGCCGTTGATTGGGCCGGACTTGTATTTCGGAAACATGATCGCGGCCTCGGGGCAGACGCGCGAACAGGCAGGGCAGTTGGTTTTGCAGTTGTCCTGGTTCTGGACCTGGATGCGCGAGTCGCCGTCCACGCCATAGACGCCGAAGAGGCAGAAGCTCAGGCACTGCATGCAGTTCGTGCAGCGGTCGTAGTCGATGACGGGGAACCACGGCTTCCATCCGCCGTGCGTGGCGGCGTCGAGCTCGGTGCGCGCGGTCTCGGCGAGGTCGGCGACTTGCGTGGGCGTGAGGCCGGTAATGTCGCGCGCGCCTTGCCCGCTGCGGGCGAAGGTGACGCTGCGGCCTTCGCTCGGCGAAGTGCTGCTGGTGCGGGCGACGGTGTAGCCGCGTTCGAGCAGCGCGGTGAGCGTGGCGAAGCGTTCGTCGGCGCTGAGCGGCACGGCGTCGGGGCCTTCGTAGAGGTGGATGTGGAGAGCGGTCGCGGCGAGGGCCATGGTGATTAGGCGGGAGTGGGAATCTGGATGGTTTCTTTGCCGGCGGGGACGTTCGGCTGGAGATCGGGCGCGAGCGCGCGCTCGGCGACTTGCTCGGCGGATTCGGTGCGCATGTTCAGCACCTCGGTGCTTTCGATCGCGAGATCGGAACCGGCTTGATGAAAGAGGCCCTTCACCGCGCGGGGAAAACACGCGGCGATCTTCAGCGCGCCGCACGCCGAGAGACGAGCGAGCGCCGGGTCTTTGCGCGCGGCCATCTCGCAGAGATCGGCGACGGCTTCGAAATCAACACCGGCTTCGCACAGACTCCGCAGCACAGCTTCCTTCGTCTCGCGCGGGACGACTTGGGCGTATTGGCAGTGGCAGTAGAGGAGCTTCGGTTCGGGCATGAAATCGGGTCGGGACGCTAGGAAGGATCGCGGGGCGCGAAAGTTCTTTGTGGCAGGACGAATTTGTAGGGCAACCGCTCCGGTTGCCGCGGCAGGCGGTGCGCCTGCCCTACAGTCGCAGTTTCACGAAGCGGAAGCGCTCGTCGTATCGCCCGCCGTTGTGCTTGCGGCAGCACGTGAGGCAGGCGGTGGCGCGGCGGAAGGGGCGCACGCGGCGCACTTCAGCGCTGCACGCCGGGCATCGATAAGCGTGCCGGCGGGTGAGCGTGCGGCGCGGAAGCGGCAGCGTGTGGCAGCGCGCCTCGCCGGCGAGACCGAGGTCGGCGCACGCGCGGCGCCACTCGTCGCCGTGCGGCGGGATGCGGCGACGACCGGCGCGATGCTGGGCGAGGAGGTGGGCGAGTTCGTGGCGGAGCGTGCGATCGACTTCCCCCTCGCCGATCTCGCGCAAACGTGGGTTCAGTATGATGAGCGCCTTCGCCGGATACGCCATGCCGGCGGTGCTGCGCATGCGCGGGTTCCAGCAGACGCGGACGCGGGCGGCGAGTTCCTTGCACTTCAACGGCGCGAGCAACTCAGCACAGCGCGCGGTGAGTTCGTCGTCGGCGCCTTTGGGAGCAGCGGGCGCCGGACGTTTCGGCATGAGCCGCGCGACGAGACCGGAAAAGAATTCGAGCTGGCGGGAACTCATGCGGCGGCGGACAGGCGGGCGAAGACGCCGGCCATTTGCGCCAGCGCATCGTCGATTTCATTATCGGTCGTCGGCTTGCCCAGCGAGAAGCGCACGGTCGCACTCGCGATCTCGGGCGGCACGCCCATGGCGAGCAGCACGTGCGACGGCACGATGGAACCGACCATGCACGCGCTGCCGCTGCTCACCGCGATGCCGGCGAGATCGAGCGCGATGATCAGCCCCTCGCCGTCGAGTCCGGGAAAGCTGACGTTGAGCGTGTTCGCGAGCACGTGTGCGCGGTGGCCGTGACGCATCACTGCGGGAAAGAGCTGCTCCACTCCGCTCCATAGGCGCTCGCGCAAGGCCGCTTGGCGCGCGGCTTCCGTCTCGATGTCCTGCACTGCCAATTCTGCGGCGACGGCGAGCCCGGCAATCGCGGCGACGTTCTCGGTGCCGGCGCGGCGTTCGTTTTCGTGCGAGCCACCGTGCGAGATGCGTTCGATCTTCAAACCGCTGCGCAGATAGAGCACACCCGCGCCTTTCGGGCCGTGGAATTTGTGCGCGGCGAGCGAGAGCGCGTCGAAGTCCGCAGCGCGCACGGGCTCCTTGCCGAAGGACTGGATCGAATCGGTATGAAAAAGGACCCCGCGCTCGCGGCACAGCGTGGCGATTTCACGCGCGGGCTGGATCGTGCCGGTTTCGTTGTTGGCGGTCATGATGGAGACGAGCGTCGTCTCCGGCGTGATCGCCTCGGCGACTTGCTCCGGCGCGACGCGGCCCGTGCGATCGACGGGCAGGAAGGTGACGCGGAAGCCCTCGCGCTTTTGCAGATGCTCGCACGTGTGCAGCACGGCGTGATGCTCCGTCGTGCAGGTGATGATGTGCCTGCCGCGGTCTTCGTGGGCGCGGGCGAGGCCGAGGATGGCTAGGTTATCGCTCTCGGTGCCGCCGCCGGTGAAGATGATCTCGTGCGGCTTCGCGCCGAGCAGACGCGCGATGCGGTCGCGCGCGTCGTCGATCACGGCGCGCGCTTCGCGGCCGGCGGCGTGGATGCTCGATGGGTTGCCGAAGTGCTCCTCGATGAATGGGCGCATCGCTTCCCGCGCCTCGGGCGCGAGCGGAGTGGTGGCGTTGTAATCGAGGTAGATCACGGGAGAGGCACCACTAATGCACCAATGCACTCGCGACTTCCAAAGACTTCCCTCATTGGTGCATTAGTGCATGACCGCCCTATGACTTTCCTCTCCCGCCGCCGTTTTCTCCAGCTCTCAAGTCTCGCCGCGCTCTCTGCGCATGCCGTCGAACCGTTCGGCCGAAAGGGCGTCCCGCGTCTCCGGCTGAGCCTCGCGGCGTATTCGTTCCGCGAGTATTTCAAGGACGCGACGCACAAGCAGAAGCTGGAGATCGAGCGCACGCTCGATATGGCGGGCTTCATCGACTACTGCGCCGAGCAAGGCTGCGACGGCGCGGAACTGACGAGCTACTATTTCCCGAAGGACGTGACGCGCGAGCAACTGCGCGCGATCCAGCGGCACGCGTTCCTGCGCGGCGTGTCGATCAGCGGCACATCGGTGGGGAATAACTTCGCCCGCGCGAAGGGGCCGGAACTCGACAAGGAAATCGCCGACACGAAGCGCTGGATCGACAACGCCGCGGTTCTCGGCGCGCCGCACATCCGCGTCTTCGCTGGCGCGCCGCCGAAGGGCACCGACCTTGCGGAGGCGAAGCGCAACTGCATCGCCGCGCTGGAGGAGTGCGCGGCGTATGCGGGCGAGCATGGCATTTTCCTCGGGATCGAAAACCACGGCGGCATCGTGGCGGAGCCGGAGCAGTTGATGGAGATCGTGAAGGCGGTGAAGTCGCCGTGGCTCGGCATCAATCTGGACACGGGGAATTTTCACACCGCCGATCCCTACGCCGATCTCGCGAAGTGCGCACCCTACGCGGTGAATGTGCAGGTGAAGGTCGAGATGAAGCCCGCGGGTGCAAAGGAGAACGTGCCGGCAGACCTGCCGCAGCTCATGCAGATCCTGCGCGACGCCAACTACCAGGGCTGGGTCGCGCTCGAATACGAAGCCGCCGAAGATCCGTATAAGGCCGTGCCCGCGTGGCTCGCGAAGATGAAGCCGCTGCTGGCCGGTGCGGCTGTGCAGGGCGAATCGCTCTTCGATGGCAAGACGCTCAAGGGCTGGAAGGCGACGGACTTCGGTTCGGGTGGTGAAATCAAAGTCGAAGACGGGAAGCTCATCATCGGCATGGGAGAGCCGCTCAGCGGCATCAACCTTGCGGGCGAACCGCCGGCGCGGATGAACTACGAAATCTCGCTCGAGGCGATGAAGCTCACGGGCGACGACTTTTTCTGCGCGCTCACCGTGCCGGTCGGCAAGAACTGCGGCACGCTCGTGCTCGGCGGCTGGGGTGGGGCGCTCGTCGGCTTCTCGAGCATCGACGATCTCGACGCGTCGGAGAACTCGACCACGCAGTTCAAGAAGTTCGACAAGGACAAGTGGTATCGCATCCGGATGCGCGTCACGCCGGCGAAGATCGTGGTGTGGATCGACGACGAGCAATGGATCAACGTGGACATCGACGGGAAGAAAGTCTCGATGCGCCCCGGCGAGATCGAGCTCTCACAGCCGCTGGGCGTCGCGACCTTCCAGACCGCATCTGCGCTGCGCAACATCACCTTCCGCAAGCTCTAGGTGAAGCGCTGCATCACCGCTCTCCTGGCTCTCGCGGCCACCGCGCACGCGTGGGATCTCGCGGGACACATGATCGTCGGCGAGATCGCCTGGCAGGCGAGCACGCCCGCCGTGCGCGAGAAAGTCGGGGAACTCGTCCGTGGTCTCGACACGACATTCTCTGGCGGACAGGCCTACAACTTCATCACCGCCAACGCGTGGCTCGACGACATGCGTGCGCAGGGCCGTAAATACGAGTGGGGCAAGTGGCACTATGTCGATATCGCGAAGACCGCCGACGGCTCGGCCTTCGCGCTGCCTGATCCGCCGCATGTCGTGTGGGCCATCGAGGATTCGCTGAAGATTCTGCGCGATTCGCAGACGCCCGCCGCGAAACGAAGCGAAGCGCTCGGCATCCTCATGCACTGCGTCGGCGATCTTCATCAGCCGCTGCACGCCTGCACCTGGGACGACCGCGGCGGCAATGGTTACCTGGTCGGCGGCGTGGCCTTCAGCGACCTCTACAAGGGTGGGCGCGGAAATCTTCACGCGTTTTGGGACGAGGCGTATCGCGTCGAGGTGCGCGGCGGAAAGATCGTCGAGAGTTTCATCACACCGCCGATCACGTCGCGCCCCGAGCCGGGAAAGGCGGGAGTCACCACCGCAGCAGCGAAGCAGATCATGGCCGAGTTTTCCGCAGAGGCGCTCGCGACGGAAATCTTCGTGCAGGAGCCAGTCGCATGGGCGCGCGAGAGCCACGTGCTCGGCTGCACGAAGGCGTATCCGTCCGGCCCGCATCCGGGCGATCAAGAGGTCCGCACGTTGCCGCCCGAGTTTGCCTCCGGCGCCCGCAAGATCGCAGAACGGCGGGTAGCACTCGCGGGCTACCGGCTGGCGAGACTGCTCGCAGGGCTCTTCGACAAGCAATAGGCGCTCCGTCCCTTGCGTTGCGGGCGCTTCCGGCGTCGAGTGGCGCGCCATGGAAACCGCCACGCCCGCGCTCTCTGCACCGCCGCTCGCCGAAGGCAGCGACCGCGACCCGCTCTTCCGGGTGCGCGACGTGACGAAGATCTACACGACTGGCGAAGTCGAAGTCCGCGCTCTCGACGGCATCGACCTCGATCTTTTCGGCAGCGAACTGATCGTGCTCCTCGGCGCATCGGGCAGCGGGAAGTCCACGCTGCTCAACGTCCTCGGCGGGCTCGACCAGCCGACATCCGGCACGATCAGCTATCGCGGCGCCGACCTCACCACGGCGAACGAAGACGAACTCACGCAATACCGCCGCGACTCGGTCGGCTTCATCTTCCAGTTCTACAACCTCATCCCGAGCCTCACCGGTCGCGAGAATGTCGCGCTCATCACCGACATCTCGCGCGATCCGATGACGCCTGAGGAAGCGCTCTCGCTCGTCGATCTCAGCGGCCGGATGGATCACTTCCCCTCGCAGATGTCCGGCGGCGAGCAGCAGCGCGTCGCCATCGCGCGCGCCATCGCGAAGCGGCCCGAGGTCCTGCTCTGCGACGAGCCGACCGGCGCGCTCGATGTGAAGACCGGCATCACCGTGCTCGAGGCGATCGAGAAGGTGAACCTCGAGCTCGGCACGCTCACGGTCGTCATCACGCACAACGCCATCATCGCCGACATGGCTGACCGCGTGATCCACCTCTCCGACGGCCAAATCATCGACATCAAGCGCAACCGCACGCGCCGCCCTGTGCGGACGCTTGCGTGGTGATGCACCCGCTCGACCTCAAGCTCGTCCGCGACATCGGCCGGATGAAGGGGCAGATGATCTCGACTGCCGTGGTCATGGCCTGCGGGCTGGCGATGATGATCATGGCGCGCAGCCTCATCCTCTCGCTCGAAACGACGCGCGACGCCTACTACACGCAGTATCGCTTCGGCGACGTGTTCTGCTCGCTCAAGCGTGCGCCCAACGCTCTGCGGCCGCGCCTTGCCGAGATCGCAGGCGTCGCCGCGGTCGAGACACGCGTGAGGGGAAAGCTGACGCTCGATCTGCCTGGGTTGCGCGAGCCGGCGGATGGGATGATCCACTCGATCCCCGACGATCGCCCGGCGCAGCTCAACCGGCTCTTCATCCGCCGCGGGCGGCTGCCGGAGGTCGGCAGCCACGGTGAAGTCGTCATCGGCGAGGCGTTCGCGGACGCGCATGGCTTCGAGCCGGGTGACGAGATCGACGCGACACTCTACGGCGCGCGCGAGCGCTTGAAGATCGTCGGCACGGCGCTCTCGCCCGAATACGTCTTCGAGGCGCGGCCCGGCGAGACGCTGCCGGACAACCGGCGCTTCGGAGTGTTTTGGATGAACGAGCGCGAACTCGCGGGAGCCTTCAAACTCGACGGCGCGTTCAACGACGTGATCGTCGATGTCGCGCCGGGCGCGGAGACATCCTCGGTGATGGCCGAAGTCGATCGCGTCCTCGCGCCCTACGGCGGCCTCGTCGCCTACGGTCGGCGCGATCACGCCTCGGCGATCCGGCTCGACGACGAGCTGCGCGTTCTGCGCGGGCTGTCGGTCGCGTTTCCCGCGGTCTTCCTCAGCATCGCGGCGTTCATGTCCAGCGCGGTGCTCACGCGGCTCGTGCGGCTCCAGCGCGAGCAGATCGCGCAGCTCAAGGCGCTCGGCTACTCGTCGCGCCAGGTCGGCTGGCACTACATGAAGTTCGCGCTCGTCATCGTCGCGGCGGCCACGCTCGTCGGCGGCTTCGCAGGCATGTGGCTCGGCACGAATGTCGTGTCGGTCTATCACCGCTTCTTCCGCTTTCCGTCGCTCACGTTTCATCCCGACTGGGGGATGTTCGCCGTGGCCTTCGCGACCAGCGCCGGCGCGGCTTTCCTCGGCGTCATCGGCGCCGTGCGGCAGGCGGTGAAACTCCCGCCCGCCGAAGCGATGCGGCCCGAGCCACCGGCGGAGTTCAAGCCGTCGCTGCTCGAGCGAATCGGCCTCGCGCAGCTCGCGAGCCCCGCCTTCCGCATGGCGCTGCGCAATCTCGAGCGCAGGCCGTGGCAGGCCGCCTTCACCTCGCTCGGCCTCGCGCTCGCGACCGGCATTCCCATCGTGCCCGGCGCCATGCGCGACGGGATCGACTACCTGCTCTCCTACGAATGGGACCTCGCGCGGCGGCAAACCGTGACGCTCAGCCTCATCGAGCCCGGCTCGGCCAGCGCGCTCAGCGACATGCGCAATCTGCCCGGCGTGATCAGCGCGGAACCGTTTCGCGCCGTGCCCGCGCGGCTGCGGTTCGGCCACCGCTCGCGCCGGCTCGGCGTCACGGGATTGCCGCGCGATGCGATGCTGGTCCGCCTGCTCGATGCGAATGCGCACGCGATCGAGCTGCCGCCCGACGGCTTGCTCATGTCCGCGAAGCTCGCCGAGATCCTCGGTGCGAAGCCCGGCGATACCATCCGGCTCGAAGTGCAGGAAGGCCGGAGGCCCGTGCGCGAGGCGATCCTCGCGGGAACGATCACGGATTACTCCGGCGTCTCGGCTTACATGGAGATCGACGCGCTGCGCCGGCTCATGCGTGAAGGAGGAACCGTGAGCGGCGCGCAGCTCACGGTGGATACGAACCGCTGGGCGGAGTTCCTCGCGAAGGTGAAGGAGGCGCCGCGCATCGCGAACGTCGGCATCAAGGAAGCGGTGCGCGCCAGCTTCCGAAAGAGCACCGGCGACATGATCGGGATGATCACGACCATCTACTTCACGTTCGCGATCATCGTCTCATTCGGCGTCGTCTATAACAGCGCGCGCATCGCGCTTTCCGAGCGCAGCCGCGACCTCGCGACGCTGCGCGTGATCGGCTTCACGCACCGCGAAGTCGCCGCGGTGCTGATCGGCGAGCTCGCCCTGCTCACGCTCGCCGCGCTGCCACTCGGCCTCCTCATCGGCAGCGGGCTGGCGAAGATGATCATCGCCACGGCGAGTTCGGAATCCGTGCGCCTCCCGCTGGTGCTGACCGCGAAGAGCTATGCGTGGGCGGTGATCGTTGTGCTATTATCGTCCAGCCTTTCCTTCGCACTCGTGAGCCGCCGCATTCACCACCTCGACCTGCTCGGAGTTCTCAAAGCCAAAGAATGATGAAGACCGATCCAGCCAGTCCCGTGCAAGCCACTCGCTCCGCCCCGGCTGCGGTGCGCAAGCGCGGCTCGTGGCGGCGATTCATCCCGCACGCGATCGCCTGCGCGCTCGTGCTGGCGATCGTCGCGGCATTGATGCCGAAGCCGATCGAGGTCGAGACGGCGCAGGTCACGACCGGACCGCTGACGGTGAGCGTGCTCGAGGAGGGCAAGACGCGGATCCGGCATCGCTACATGATCTCCTCACCGATCGTCGGCTGGCTGAATCGCGTCGAGCTTCGTGCCGGCGCGCGGATCGAAGCCGGCAAAACCGTGCTCGCCACGCTCGCGCCCGAGCCGTCGAACTTTCTCAATCCTCGCGCGCAGGCCGAAGGGGAGGCGAGGGTGAAAGCCATCGAGGCCATGCGGATGCAGCGCGAGACGCAGATCGAGCGGGCGAAGGCCGCGCTCGATCTTGCTGGGAAGGAGATGGCGCGCGCGAAAGAGCTGAAGCAATCCGGCGCGATCGCGACAAAGGATTGGGACGCCGCCGAGAGCCAGGTGAACATCCTCACCCGCGAGCTGCACATGGCGGAGTTTGCGCTGCGCACCGTGGAGTTCGAGTTCGCGCAGGCGCAAGCCGCGGTCATGCAGGCGCAGAGCCCGACGCCGGAGAAGATCGAGCCGCTCAAGATCCTCGCGCCGGTCGATGGCTTCGTCCTGAACGTCGTCGAGGAAAGCGCGCGCGTGGTCGCGCCGGGCACACCGATCATGGAGGTGGGCGATCCTCGCGACCTCGAAGCGGAGATTGAACTTCTTTCCAGCGATGCCGCGGGCGTGCGGGCCGGCGCGGAGGTGAGCATCGAGCAATGGGGCGGCGACCTGCCGCTGCGCGGCCGCGTGACGGTCGTCGAGCCCGGCGGTTACACGAAGATTTCATCGCTCGGCGTCGAGGAGCAGCGGGTGAAAGTGCGCGTCGATTTTCTCGATCCGCTGCCCGCCGGCTACACGATCGGCGATCGCTACCGCGTCGAGGCGCGCATCGTGACGTGGCGCGGCGAAAGCGTGCTGCAAGTGCCCGCGGGCGCGCTCTTCCGCCGCGGCGGCGACTGGATGGCGTTTGTGATCGAGGGCGGCCGGGCGCGCCTGACGAAAGTCGAAGTCGCGCACCTCAATGGCGACGCGGGCGAGGTGCTTGGCGGGCTGCGCGCGGGGCAGGTCGTCGTCGTTCACCCGCCCGATGTGCTCGCGGACAAGGGCGCAGTGAAGGCGCTGCGCTAATGCCGAGTCAGGCGCTGGGTTTCGGGTCTGGGAGGAGCTCGATGAAATGCACGCGCCCGCTCTGGCTGATCCAGTAGTAGAGCCAGAAGCGTTCGACAGAAGCGGCATACACGAGCCGTCCCTTGTGGTCCAAGGCACCCGAATGACACGCGCCGATGGGATCGGCCTCGATCCGTTCCATCGCCGCGCGCAACGCCCGGTTTTCAACGTCTTCGGCGGCGAGCAATCCGAAGAGCACCCGGTCGTTTAGCGAAAACGGCATGGACGGCTCACACGTCGCATCCGGCGGCCCTCAACTTCCGCAGCATCTCCTCCTTCGAGATGATATTCTCGCCGCGCTCCGCCTCGTCGATGCTTTGAGAGAGTCGCGCCATCAGCCCCGCGTCGTCGAACGGTTTGAAGTGCTGGAGTTCGCGCGCCAGCGCGGCCCGTTCTGCGGGCGTCAACTTGGGGAGTTCGGCGGTGATCTCGGCGAGGCTCATGGCAGCGGCAGAATGGCCGACTGCGCCCGGCCGCGCAAGATGCGGTTGTGGCACTGCATGGTGGCGCGGCGCTGAGTAGTGGCTCAGTTTGGGCGCTCGGCCTCGGCGAAGGTAGGGCGCGGTGTCCCCACCGCGCTGCGTTTCAGATTGCGCGCTCGATCCGGACCGCTGGGGACAGCGGTCCCTACCTCCGCGCCCGCCCAAACTGAGCCACTACGCGGCGCTGAGCCTGCTTGTGCCGCGGCGTGTTTTCCGCGAGTAATGCCGCACCTGCGATGTCTCCTGCACCGCTCTCCCGTCTCGTCTGCCTCGCCGCGTTCGCGCTCGGTGTGCGCGCGTGGGCAGAAGACGCGCCGCTCACGACGGCCGCCGCCGTGCGCGAGCTCTCTGCGCTGGAAGCCGGCGCGGCAAAGCCGGTGCGACTGCGCGGCGTGGTGACTTATGCGGCGCCGAACAACGCGATCTTTTTCGTCCAGGACGAGACCGGAGGCGTCTGTGTGCGCGGACAGCGCGAGAAGCCGAACCGGGCAGACATCAAGCTCGGCTCACTGATCGAACTCGAAGGAGTGACTGCATTCGGCCGCGCGGTGCCGCTGGTCACTTCGCGAAAGAAGGGATTCATCCGCATGAACGTCGTCGGCGAGGCGCCGCTGCCGGAACCGCGCCCAGCCACCATCGCACAACTCGCGTTGCCGAGCTTCCAGGACATCCGTGTCGAGGTCGGCGGCGTCATCCGCGCGGTCCAGTCCGAGCCGTTTGGCGGCACGGCCGCCGAGACGCTGTTGCTCACGCTCGGGGATGGACGCGACCGGCTGGTGATCGCCCTGCCCGGCTGGCGCAATGCGGCGGGACTGCCGCCGCAACTCGTCGGCGCGACGGTGCGGGTGCGCGGCGTTTTCAATGGCACGGTGCTGGAACGTCAGCCGGCTTTCACCAACCGCCTGTTCATCAACTTCCTCAAGGACGTGCAGGTCGAACAGACAGCGCCGCCGCCCTTCGCGGCAGATGTGGAATCGATCGCTGCGGTGCGCGAGATCGCCCACGAAGACCACGAGCCCGATCGGCGGCGCGTGATCGGCAAGGTGACCGTGGTCGAGCCGGACAAGGGGATGTTCGTCGAGGATGCGAGTGGCGGCCTGTGGGTGGACTCGCCGCAGCCCGCGCCCACCGGCGAGAACGTGGATGTGACGGGGTTCCCAGCGGTCCACGAGGGCAGCCCGGTGCTCGAGGACAGCATCTGGCGCAGCACCGCGGAGGCGGTGAATCTCACGCCGCCGCTGGTCAACGCCATCGAGGCGTTGAGCGGAGAACTCGACGCGCGACTGGTGCGGATCGAGGCGCTCGTGCTCGCCGTTTCCTCCGCCGGCGAAGGCCCGGCGCTCGTGCTGCAAAGCGGTGAGCGCGTCTTCCTCGCACGCTGCGGCAACCCGAAGACGCGGCTCCCTTCGCTCCAGGAGAATAGCTGGCTGCGCCTGACCGGTGTGTGCGTGAACTCGCGCCCCGCGCAACTGCGCACCGCAGCGCCTGCGCAACCGGTTTCGTTTCACCTGCTGATGGCGGGGCCGCAGTCGATCGAGATCGCGCGCACGCCGAGTTGGTGGACGTTCCAGCGCATCGTCGCGGTCATCGGCGCGCTCGGCGTCCTCGCGCTCGCATCGGCCACGTGGGCGACCACGCTGCGGCGGCGCGTGACGATCCAGACCGACCAGATCCGCGAGCATCTGAAGCGGGAAGCGGTCGCCGAGGAGCGGCTCCGCATCGCGCGCGAGTTGCACGACTCGGTGCAGCAGGACTTGCTGGCCATCACGATGCAGCTCAAGGCGACCGACCGTTTGCTTGAGGGGGAGCCGGAAAAGGCGCGCACGGCCTTGAACCTCGCGAGCGCGATGGCCCGCCGCAGCCAGGCCGAGACGCATCGTGCGGTGTGGGATCTGCGCGAGGCGGCGGATGAACACAGCGACCTCGTCACGTCGTTAACCGGCATGGTCGCCGGGCTGAATACCGAGGAGAGCGCGAAGGTGGAACTGCACGCCACGGGCGATCGCCGCACCCTGCCGCAGACCGTCGAGAGCCATGTGCTCCGCATCGCGCAGGAAGCGGTGACCAACGCGCTCAAGCACGGCGATGCGAAGCGCGTGGATCTCGCGCTGCGCTTCACGCCCGAGCGCGTGACGCTGACGGTGCGCGACGATGGGAAGGGCTTCGACGCCGATCATCCGCCTTCGCCGACGAGCGGGCACTTCGGGCTCTTCGGGATGAAGGAGCGGGCGATCAAACTCGGTGCCGACTTGCGCGTGACGAGCAAGCCCGGTGAAGGCGCGAGCGTGCATCTGGACGTGCCGATCCCTGCCGAAACGGGGACCAATGAAACATTGCGCACGCCGAGCGGCGCGCGCTTCTTGCCGAGACCGACCACCACCACATGAGCGCACCCAAATCCTCAAGCAAACAGCACAAGATCAAGCTCCTCGTCGTCGATGACCATTTCGTCGTGCGGCTGGGCCTGACGAGCGCGCTGAATCTCGAACCGGACATGAACGTGGTCGCCGAAGCCTGCGATGGTGCGCAGGCGGTCGAGCTCTACCGCAAGCACAAGCCGGACGTCGTCGTGATGGACTACCAGCTCCCGCATCTCAACGGCGCGCAAGCCACCGCGGCGATCGTGAAGGACTTCCCGGACGCGCGCGTGATCGTGCTCTCGGTTTTCAAGGCCGAGGAGGATGTGCATCGCGCGGTGCAAGCCGGCGCGGCGGCGTATCTGCCGAAGTCGAGCGAGCCGGAGGAACTCATCGAGGCCATCCGCACGGTGCATAAGGGCGGGCGCTATTTTCCCGCGGTGATCGCCAATGTGCTCGCCGGCCGCGCCTCGCGCGATCCGCTGAGCGACCGCGAGATTCAAGTGCTGACGATGATCGTGCGTGGCCGCTCGAACAAGGAGATCGCCAGCGACCTCACCATCTCGGAGAACACGGTGAAATTTCACACCACGCGGATTTTCGAGAAACTCCACGTGCTCGATCGCGTGCAGGCAGCCACGGCGGCGATCGAGCGGGGGATCGTGCATCTGGAGCGGGCTCGCGAATGACGGGAAAGTGAGGAGGCGTCGCTCGCAGCGCCCATGATCGTTCAACGCATTCACGGCATCCGCACGCTACTGGCGTTCGCGCAAGGCGGGCTGGTGTCGCTGCTGTTCTGGGCGGTCTATGCAGCGTTCATGCTGCTCATCAGGAAAGGGCCGCCGGTCTTCCTCGAGCGTTACGTGGTCTATTGGGCGGCCGTGATCGCGGGGCTCGCGCTGGAGATCGCATTGCGCCCGCCGGACAAGCTCGCCGCGCCGATCTACGAGAGCAGCATCGTGCGGCACTTTCCGCTCGCGCTGCGCCAGATGTCGTTTGCCTTCGGCGGGCTGCTGCTGCTGCTCGTGGTGACCAAGGATCTGGCCGTCTCGCGCAGCTTTCTCCTCGGCTTCGCGCTCGCGCTCTATCCGGCGCTGCTGTGGAGCAATGTCGTGCTGCCGGCGTGGCTCACGCAGCGGTTTTTCCAAGGCGGCCGGGTGAGCGGCACGCTGCTCGTCGGGCCCGCGGCGCGGGTCGCGGGGATCGAGGCGTGGCTGGCGCGCAAGGCGCAGTTTGGCGTGCGCGTGACCGGGCTGCTCACGACGGACGATTCACCCGCGCCGCCCACGAGCGTGCCGGTGCTCGGGAAGCTCGATCGGTTCGAGGAAGTCGTCGCCGATGGCTCGATCTCGCAGGTGATCCTGCTCGAGCTGGCGAAGCCGGAACTCGCGCGCTGGCTGGTGGCGAACTGCGAACAGCGCGGCATCCGGCTGCTCATCGTGAATGACTTCGCCGAGCAGATCCACCGCCCGATCGTCAGCCGGATGGACGAGGGTGTGAATCTGCTCATGCTCTTCGAGGAGCCGCTGGAAAATCCATTCAACCGCATGTTGAAGCGCCTGCTCGATCTCGCGCTTTCCATCCCGGTGGTGGTGTTCGTGCTCCCTCCGCTGGCCGCGCTCGTGTGGGTGCTGCACCGGCTGCAATCGCCCGGACCGCTCTTCCACCGCCAGCCACGTGCCGGGTTTCAAAACCGCGCATTCACCATCATCAAGTTCCGCACGATGCACGTCGCCCACGGCGCGGAGGAGCGGCAGGCCACGGCGGATGATGAGCGCATTTTTCCCGCGGGGCGGTGGCTGCGGCGCTTCAGCCTCGATGAAATGCCGCAATTCCTGAACGTATGGCGTGGCCAGATGAGCGTGGTCGGCCCGCGGCCGCACCTCATCGAGCACAACCGGCAGTTCGCCGAGGTGCTCGCGAATTATCACGTCCGCGCGTTCATCAAGCCGGGCATCACCGGGCTCGCGCAGGTCCGCGGCTTCCGCGGTGAAGCGCGCACGCGCGAGGACATCGCGGCGCGGCTCGAGTCCGATCTCATCTACATCGAGAACTGGTCGCTCAGCCTCGATACGAGCATCGTGGTGCGGACCATCGGCCAGATGCTTCGTCCGCCCCGCACGGCGCTCTGACGCAGCACCACGGGCGGCGTCAGGATCACTTCCCGCCGAGGATGTGGCTCGCGAGGGCGCGCTCGGCGGTGAGGAAGCCGGCGCCCGTCTGGGCGGCCTTGAGGACCGGATACGCTTCGTCGAGGCGGCCGCGCTCGGCGAGGATCACCGCGCGGTAGAAGGCGACGGAGGGTTCGTCGCGAGCCTCGCGCGGGAGGGTGTCGATGAGGCGTGCCGCATCGGTGGCCTCGTCCTGGAGCAGGAGGGAAAAGGCACGCGTGGACACGATGTCCGCTCGTGCGGGATGCGCCGCGTAGAGCTCGGCAGCGAGGCGGTGCGCTTCGGGGCTGTCGCGGCCCAGGATCAGCGCCAGCGAGGCGCGGTTGTTTTTTGCGATGGGATCGAGCGGCTCGATTTCGAGCGTGCGGAGGGTCACGTCGTAGAGTCCCTCCGCGTCGCCGGCCGTGTGGTAGTGCCGGAAGAGAGCTGCGAGCGCGGGGCGCTGCCCTGCGGGCAAACGCGCGAGGACCCACCACGGCTGCGCGGCTTGCTCGGGCCAATCCCACGACTCGGCCAGGCACGCGAGAATCGTGAGCGCGTTCGTGTCGCCGCGCGTGGCGGCGACGGCTTGGCTCCAAGCTGCGATCACCGGCGCACCCTTTGGGTTTGGGCGATCCCTGGCTTCCGCGCGTGCGCGGAAGGCGGGCCGGAGGAAATCGACGCTGCCCCAGTCGTGCCCACCGATGTGGTGCTTGAGCGCCTCCCACTGCTTGGTGCGGGAGTAGGTCTCTGCGGCGGCGAGGGCGATCGGGCGCTCGGTGCGGAGCGATGCGGGGATGTGCTCGAGCCAGCGGAGGCTCTCGTCGGCGAGGCCGCTGGCATTCATCCACTCGATGAGAGAGGCAAGCACCGGCGGCGAACCGGCGGCATCGCGGCGCAGGATTTCGAGCGCGGCGCGGAAGCGCGGCTCGTCGAGTTTGCGGAGTTCCTCGAGGCGGCTGAGGCGATCGGCCGCGGTGGCCTCGGGGAGCTGGCTGAGTTGCTCGGCGAAGGCGCGTGCGCGCTCGGCGGAGGCCTGCCGCCGCGCATCGGCGAGGAGATTGCGCAGCGCGATGAGGCGGCACTCCGGCAGCGCGGCGAGGCGCTCAGTCTCGGCGCGGGCTGCGGCGGCGACGGCGACATCGGCGGAGAGCAGGCGGGCGGCGGCGAGATTCAGTTCGAGCGTTCGATTGGCGGGATCGAGCGCGAGGGCCTCGCTGAGGTGCTCGGCAGCGGCCTCGGCGCGGCCTTGCTGGATGGCGACGCCGGCCATGAGTTCGTGCCATGCGGCCGTCTGCCGCGCGGCGGCGGGGATGCGGGCGAGCGCGGCATCGGCGACCATCGTTTCGCGGAAGCGGAGGGCGAGGCGCGCGAGGGTGAGCAGTTCCGCGGTGTCGCCGGGCAGCGCGTCGCAGAGCCGTCGCTGCCAGACGAGCATCTCCGCGTCGCGGGCGAGCCGGAGCATGGTCCGCAGCGTGGCGGGATCTTCGGGACCCAAAGTGAGCGCCTGGCGCGCGAGGAGATTCGCTTCGGATGGGCGGCCGGCTTTCAAAAAGTGCTCAGCGCCCGCGAGCGAGCGGCGGCACTGCCAGTCCCGCAGTGCCGGCCAGGCCAGGAGCGTCGCCAGCCCCAGCGTGCAGACCCCGGAAACCGCCACGCGCAACGCGACGCGGCGATTCGACCGCCGGGACGAGCGGCGTCCGCGCCGGCGCCAGCGCCCCAGCAATCCGAAAGAGAGCGCGAGACCACCCGCGACCAGTATGCCCACGGCGAGGAAGACGTCGCGCTGGGGTGTGAGGAGGATGCCGTAGAGGGCGATGCGCTGAATCACCGAGTCCGAGATGAGGCTCGCGTCGGAGGCTGCGGCCGCGCCTTCGACGGAGACGGAAGCGAGGGTGAGGGTGCCCGGATCGGCGGGTGCGTCCGCTGGGTTCGGAGCGTCGCTCTCGATGCCGCGGATCGTCTTCCCGGGGATCGGCGCCCCCACGGACGAGCTGAGGTCGTCGGCAAAATTCTCGATGACGTCCTGCTCGCCGCGAGTGCCGCGGACGATGCCCAGGTCGATGTCCCAAAGGTCGAAGTCCGCACCGGAGTCCGGTTGGGAGGGGGTGATCGTGAAGTGAATGGAGTGCCTGGCGGCGCTCACGTCGGCGGCGTTCCCGCGAATGAAGGCCGGCGTGGCGCTGCTCCCGGTGGTGGTGGTGCATGTCCAGTTCACGATGCTCCAATCGCCCACGGCAGCATCGAGCCGCGAGGCGGCGGCGATGGTGGCCAAGGTGATTACGAGATGGCGAAAGATCAGCACTAGTCCGGAGAAATGCGCGTGCTCGCCTCTCCGCGCAACGAGAAGTCAGGGTTGCGCGCAATCTTAACGCCGGCCTAGGCTGGCCGCGATGTCTTCCCACACCGCACTGGACTGCCCGAATGCGATGCTGCCGGCGGGTGGCTGTGACGCCACTCGGTCCCGGAAATCCCAGCCTTTACGTTGAAAGCCGCCCGACTGCTCTTCGCTGCGCTTGTGGTGCTCGGCACGATCTGCTGGGGCGGCGGGACGCCGCGTGCGGCGCAGGCGGCGGTGCTCGGCGCGCTCGGTGTGCTCTTCATCCTCGCGCCGGCGGAGCATCGGCCGGCGAAGGGATTCGTGTGGCTGGCTCTGGCGTGGCTGGCGCTCGCGGGCGTGGCGTTCCTGCCGGCTGTGTGGTTCGCCCTGCCGGAATGGCGCGTGCGATTTGGCGAAGCCGGTGTCGTCCTGCCCTCGACTCTCACGCCACAGCCGGCGCACACGGTCGAGGCGCTCGTCTGGCTCTTCGCCGGGCTGGCGTGGATCGGCTGGCTCGCGCCGGACACTGCGACGCGCCGCATGACGATGCGTGTGCTCGCCGCGGGGATCGCGGGGATCGCGGCGGTGGCGCTCGGGGCGTGGGCGGCGGGGTGGCAGGTGCCCGGCTGGGTCTCGGCGCGCGGGTTCGGCCCATTCCCGAACCGCAATCACACCGGCCACGTGCTCGCGCTCGGCGGCATCCTCGCGCTCGGCTGCGCGGCGGATGCGGCGCAGCGGCGGGCGTGGCGCGCCGTGCCGTGGATCGCGGCGGCGCTGGTGATCGCGGCGGCCCTCGTGGTGAACTTCTCCCGCGGCGGCGTGCTGCTGCTGCTCGGCTCGGCAGGAATCTGGGGAGTGCTCGCCGCGTGGCAGCAGCGCTCGTGGAAGATCGCGACGCTCTCCGCAGCAGCGGTGCTCGCGGGAGCGGCGTGCGTGCTGATCGGGAGCCATTCGATGGCGGCCCGCTTTGCCGGTGGTGCCGATTCGGAGGTCGGCTTTCGCGTGTTCATATGGAGCGACACGCTCGCGATGGTCCGTGCTGGGCCGTGGTGCGGCGATGGGCTTGGGAATTTCCGGCAGCTCTTCCCGCTCTTCCGCGAAGCCTCGGTGATCCAGCAATCGGTCTGGCACCCCGAGAGCGACTGGCTGTGGCTGGCGGCGGAGATGTCGTGGCTGGGCGTGGCGCTGGCATTGGGGATCTTCGTCCTGCTCGCGCGCGGCGCATTCCCGCTCGTGCGCGGATCGCAGCGCCGGCTGCGCATGGCCGCGCTCGCGGGGGCGCTCGGCGCGGCTTTGCACGGGCTCGTGGATGTGCCGGCGCACCGGCCGGGCTCGGCGCTGCTCGCGCTGATGGTGCTCGCGCTCGCGCGGCACGATCCGACTCCACTTGCCTTGCCGTCGGCGCGCTGGATCTGGCGCGCGATCGGGCTGGTGCTCGTCGGCGCGGCGCTGGCGTGGCCGCGCGGACACGACGACGTGGCGGAAGCGGGGAGGCTCGCCGATGCGCGGGATCTGGCCGGGGCCGCCGCGGCGGCGAACCGGGCGGTCGCGCGCACGCCGCTCGGCTGGCAGGGCTACTACGTGCGCGCGCTGGTGGCGGCCAATGAGGGGCGCGTGCTCGCGGCGCTGGCGGATTTTCGCCGGGCGCGCCTGATCGAGCCGCACTTGGTGAGCGTGCCGCAGGAGGAGGGCCGTGTGTGGGCGCAGATCATCCCGGCGCTGGCGCTGCCGGCGTGGGAAGACGCACTGCTGCGCGTGGGGTCGCCGCGGGATGCGGAGATCTTCGCCGAGATGCTCCGCGTAGTGCCGAACGATGCGGGCGCTCGCGCGAAGCTGCTGGCGCTCACGCAGGGCCGGCCGGAGCTGCGGCGGATGTGGCTGGAGTTTGCGCCGCCCGCGGAGCGCGAAGCCGCCGAGCGCGCTGAGAAGCAGGAGCGGTGAGCCAGGGTAGTGGCTCAGATTTCCCTGGCGGCCCGGCAGCGAAGGTAGGGCGCGGTGTCCCCACCGCGCCGCGCCCCGGATCGCGCGCTCACTCCGGACCGCTGGGGACAGCGGTCCCTACCTGTGTCCCCGGCCAAACTGAGCCATTACCAACGCTCGGAGTGCCAGGTCCGCAGCCGATTTCCGGTGAACGAAGCCCGCCCGGCAAAGTCGGGAACCCTTTTCCGGTGAGCGGAAACCTGTTCGGCAAAGTCGGGAACCCTTTTCCGGTGAGCGGAAACCAGTCCGGCATAGTGGGGAACGCCTTCCCGGTGACCGGAAACCAGTCCGGCATAGTGGGGAACGCCTTCCCGGTGACCGGAAACCCGTCCGGCATAGTGGGGAACGTCTTTCCGGTGAGCGGAAACCCGTCCGGCATAGTGGGGAACGTCTTCCCGGTGACCGGAAACTCGTCCGGCATAGTGGGGAACGTCTTCCCGGTGACCGGAAAGTCGTCCGGCATAGTGGGGAACGCCTTCCCGGTGAGCCGAAAACCTTTCCTGACTTGGCTTCCCCAGTTTGCGGTGAGCCGAAAACCCTTCCTGACTTGGCTGTCCCAGTTTCCGGAGCCGAAACCCGTCCAGCCAAGTGGGGAACCATGTATCCGGTTGGTTGACCAAGCGAAGGCGAAGGAGGGGGGCTTGTGATCATAGCCCAGCGCTGCAGCGCTGGGAACCGTGCGCCTTTCCGGGGATAAGTCCCGTAGGGACGGAAGAACCGTTCCCTGCTTATCCGGTAGCTTGCCAACATCGAAGCTAAACTTGGGCTGCATTGAAAATAGCCCAGCGATTCAGCGCTGGGAACCACGGCTCGCAGAGCGCAAAGTCCGGCCAGGGACGGAAGCACCGTTCTGTCGTCCCTTCGGGACTTTGCCGATTTTCTCACCTGTTTACCCAGTGCTGAAGCACTGGGCTATTCTCGGAACCTTCTCCATGCCGGTCTTTGGCAAGCAACCGGATAAGCATGGAACCGTTCTGTCGTCCCTGCCGGAACTTGCTCCGTCGCGCGGACTTCCATCCCAGCGCTGAAGCGCTGGGCTATTTTCGGAACTCTTGCCAAGCCTGCTTTGCTCAACCAACCGGATAAGCATGGATCCGGCGCCCTCCTTTCGCCTCCGGAGGCTCACGACCCCTGCTACGGCTTGGGCGGCAGACCCGCTTCGCGCAGGAGCTCCAGCTCCTCCGGCAGCAAATCAGCCGCGACCACTTGGGCAACCCGCGCCTGCGCCTTTTCCGGCGCCTTCGTTCCCGCCAGCGCGAGAGCGTGATAGAGCGCGAGGTCCGCGCGTTGCAGCACCTCTGCCGGCAGCTTCTCCAGCGCCGTCAGCGCCTCGCCCGCCCGCCCGCGACGCAGCAGCGAGAGCGCGTAGGTGGACGTGATCGTGGCGTCGCCGGGATGCGCGGCGTAAAGCTCCTCCGCAAGCCGGTGCGCGCGGTCCGGGGTCGCGCCGAGCAGCAGGGAGTAAAAGGCGAAGTTGTTCTTCGCCGCCTCGCTCGCCGGATACGCTTTGGCCATCGCCTCGCTGACCTGTCGCAGCATCCGCGCATCCTTCCGCCCCGCAGCGCGCCGAAACAATTCCGGGAGCGTCCACGCCGAGTGTTGCAGGCCGGTCTTGGAGACGCGCCAGAGCAGCTCCTCATACTCCACGCCGCACTCCGGCCAGGTGCGCACCGCCTCGGCCAGCAGCCGCGTCGTTTTGCCGTCCGCCAGCGCGACGATGGTGGCCGCGCGCCACGCCTTGCCAAACGCCGCCTCGTCGCGCCGGCCCCGCGCCGCGCGCGCTTGCAAGGCCAGGCGCAGGAACTCCAACTCGCGCCAGCTCCCCTCCGCGACCAGCGCGTCGAGCTTCTCCCACGCCGCCTGCGCGGAGTAGGCCTCGGCGCGGATGAGTTTTTCGGTGAAGGGATCGCGCCGGAGCGCTTCGTTGCCGGCGATCCACGGCTCGATGCGGTCCCCGAGTCCGCTCTGGCGCAGCCATACGGCGATCCGGCCGAGCGCGTGCGGATCGGCCCCGGCCTGCGTGGTCAGCTCCGCCAGCAGCGCCTCGGCCCGCTCGGGCTGCGCTTGCGCGGCCAGTTGCGCGCGCACCAGCCAGTCCGGGAAATTCGCGCGCTTCTCCGCGATGATCGCTTCCGCCATCTCCAGCGCGCGCGGCTCATCCTTGCGGCGCAACGCCGCATCGCGCAGCCCGCGCAAGGCTTCCAGCCGCACCGACTTGTCCGTGGCGAGCGCGGTGAGCTCCTGCTCCGTCGCCGCGGTCGCCGTGCCGTTAAAGACCTGCGCCAGCGCGAGGATGAGCCGCCCGACGACATTGGCCCGATCCCGCTCCAGCAGCGCGCGCGCTGCCTCCTCCGCCACAGGGAAATCCCCGCGCGCCGCCGGGATGCGTGCGCGCAACTCCAGCACCTCCGGCGCTTCACCCAGGGCCTGCTTGAGATCGCGCTCCACTTTCTCCGCGATCTCGATCCGCCCGAGGGCGATGGCGAGCTGAGCGAGCTGGCGCATGTTCTCGCGATCACCCGGATCGAGGTCCGCGATGCGGACGCGCAGCAGCAGCACACTCTCGAGATTCCGCTCGGGGAGAACGGAAAGCAGCGCGCGAGTGGCGGCGACCGAACTGCGATCCAGCGCCAGGGCGCGCATGGCGGCCGCACGCGCCGCCTCCCCTGCCCCGCTCCGGGCCAGCGCTTCCGCGCGGCTCACGTAGCGATGCACGCGCCACTTCGTCCACAGACCCGTCTGCACCGCCACGAAGGCACCCACAGCCACGACTACCACGACGCCAACCACGAGGAGGATGCGTTTTGCCTGATTCGATAACATGGCGCCGACGCTAGTGGAGCTGCGCGGCCCCGCAAGCCGCGGCTGGCTCAGGTAGGGACCGCTGTCCCCAGCGGTCCGCAGTGAACGCGCGATCCGGGGCGCGGCGCGGTGGGGATTGAGCCGCCCGCCTCCGCCCCCGGCTCCATCTTCGATTCCGCGCCCTACCTTCGCTGCCGGGCCGCCAGGGAAACCTGAGCCACTACCCTGGCTCACCGCTCCTGCTTCTCCGCGCGCTCGGCGGCTTCGCGCTCCGCGGGTGGTCTCGCAAGCGACGGCTGGCTCAGGTAGGGACCGCTGTCCCCAGCGGTCCGCAGTGAACGCGCGATCCGGGGCGCGGCGCGGTGGGGACACCGCGCCCTACCTTCGCTG
>VFJQ01000089.1 GCA_009885995.1 Verrucomicrobiota bacterium | reverse complement strand
GAGCAAACGCCCGCCTCCCCCGAACGCCGCCCGTTTTTCAACTCGCCGCGCGCCTTTTTAACCCGCGATCCGCCGCGTCACTGCGGCGAGGGCGCCGCGCTGGCGAGGCACACCGCCAACGCCACAAGCTCAGTCCGACAGGCTCTTAACTCTTTGAAGCCGAACAAAAAGCGTTATGGAATATTTTTTGCGCTGGACTACACTGGTGTCGATCAGATCAGCGCGAGTAGAGTTCGACAATGAGTTGCTCATTGACGATCGGCGCGATCTCGTCACGCGTAGGGATGCGCGAGACGGAGCCCCTAAAGTTGTCCTTCTCCAGCACGAGCCAGTCAGGCACCGGCGTGATCTGCATCAACTCGAGGCTGCGTGCGGAAAGGCTGCGGCTGCGCGCGCTTTCCTTCACCGCAACGACGTCACCCGCTTTCACAGAAAAACTCGGGATATCCACTTTCCTCCCATTGACCATTATGTGGCCATGACCAACAAACTGGCGCGCCGCAGAACGGCTGTTGGCCAGACCGAGGCGGAACACGACATTGTCCAGCCGTGTCTCGAGCATTTGGAGCAGGAGTTCGCCGGTAACACCCCGCTTCTTCTGCGCAATTCCGAAATATCGACGGAACTGCCGCTCAAGCACTCCATACTGGAAGCGAAGTTTCTGCTTCTCGGCAAGCGCGATAGCATAGTCGCTGGACTTGCGACGGCCTCCTTTTGGGCCGTGCATGCCGGGCGCATAATTCTTGGTTTCGAGCGTCTTGGTTGTGCCGAAAAGTGGCACGCCAAAGCGGCGACTAATCTTGTCTTTGGGTCCAGTGTAGCGTGCCATGATTGGATACGGTTGGGATTAAACGCGACGTGCTTTCGGCGGACGGCATCCGTTGTGTGGGACCGGAGTGACGTCTTTGATAACCGTGATCTCCAAGCCCACAGCTTGAATCGCACGAACGGCGGATTCACGACCAGCACCTGGGCCCTTCACTCGAACTTCGACTTCACGAAGGCCATGCCCCATCGCCTGTCGGCACGCGTCCTGTGCAACCATCTGCGCAGCGTAAGCGGTGCTCTTGCGCGAGCCCTTGAAGCCACACTTCCCTGCGCTCGACCACCCGATCACATTGCCGTTGCCGTCGGTAATGCTGACGATCGTGTTGTTGAAAGTTGCGAGCACGTGGGCGACGCCGCTGTGAACATTCTTGCTGCCCTTCGCTCGGACGATCTTGATGGGCTCGACGGCGAGGTTCGGATCAAGGGAGAGTTCATCGCGTTGCGGAGTCTCTGCAATTGCAGGAGCGACCGCGACGGCAGTTGCTGTGTCTGCGCTCTTCGCAGACCTCTTCGCCTTGGGTTCCTTGGGCACTGCCTCAGTAGGACCTTGAACCGCCGGTGCTGTCTCGGCGGTTTCGGCCATCTTCGGTTTCTCGGGTTTGTTGGTGTCTGCCATGATGTCTTAGTTGTTCGGTGGTCTGGCGGTCTGCGCCTATTTCGTGTCTTTTGCGCGAACGACGCCGACCGTTTTGCGCGGACCTTTCCGGGTCCGGGCATTGGTGCTTGTGCGCTGACCACGCACCGGCAGACTCCGGCGATGACGGATCCCACGATAGCAGTTAATAGCTTGGAGCCGCTTCAAGTGCCCCTGTATCTCACGGCGCAAATCGCCTTCAACTGGAAGTTTGTTTGCCGTAATCGCTTGGATAATGTGGTTGATTTGCTCCGGGGTCAGATCTTTCGCGCGGATGTCGGGATCGATGTTGGCTTGGTCAAGGACCTTCTTTGCGAGGCTGGGACCGATGCCGTAAATGTAGGGAAGCGATGCTTCAATGCGCTTGTCGCCGGGAATATCGACGCCGAGGAGACGGGGCATGACGTTTGGGTTCTTGGATAGATTTGAGGTTAGCCTTGACGCTGTTTGTGGCGTGGGTTTTTGCAGATCACGCGCAGGGTGCCTTGCCGCTTAACAATGCGGCAGCTTTCACACAGACGTTTAACGGAAGCTCGGACTTTCATTGCGATGGTTTGGATTAGAGGACAAAAATCGCCCCGAAAAACACTCTGTTTTCCGGTGCGACACTGCAAATGTTCGCTACTTCTGTCGGAAGGCGGTTCTTCCCTTCGTCAGATCGAACAAACTCGGTTTCTAACAGAAATTTGTCACCCAGCAAGGTGTGAATAAAGTTCAAGCGCATTTTTCTGGAAACGTGAACAAGGATGGGTTGAGGATTGAGCAAATCGACTTGGAACATTGTGTTCGGAAGCAATTCGACTGTTTTCCCTCCTATTTAGACAAGGTTCGTTCACGTCGAGTCAGTATCTCAGGTTCGCCTTTAGTGACCAAGACAGTATGCTCGAAGTGTGCCGAGGGTTTGCCGTCCACAGTGACGACGGTCCACTCGTCAGCCAGAACGCGGACAGCGGCTCCGCCCATGTTCACCATTGGCTCAATCGCTATGGTCATCCCGGGCTTCAACTTCGGACCAGTGCCTGGGCGCCCATAGTTGGGAACCTGAGGCTCTTCGTGAAGTTTTCGTCCGACGCCGTGACCGACAAACTCCCGAACGACACTAAATCCATTGGCTACTATCTCATCTTCGATCGCCGCGCACAAATCTCCGAGCCGACGGCCCGCCAGCGCGTAAGTGATCGCGAGATGAAGAGAATTCTCGGTAACCTCCAAAAGCAGCATCACCCGCGGATCGATCACACCCACGGGCACCGTTGTTGCGGTGTCACCCACCCATCCGTCCTTTATCACTCCGCAGTCGATCTTCACGATATCGCCATACTGAATCCGCCGCGGTCCCCCAATACCATGGACGACTTCTTGATTAAGCGAGATGCAGATGTGACCTGGAAATCCCCGGTAATCGAGAAAAGCGCTCCTACAGGCTTCGCCAGCCATGAAATCTGCCGCAGCCTGATTTACTTCCCTCGTCGTGACACCGGGTCGGACAATAGAGCAAACCCGCTCAAGCACTACACTCGCAGTATTGCATGCAATCCGCATCTTCGCGATTTCACGATCGTTCTTAACCGGAATCACGTCAGTTGGAACGTCCAGAGAGAAACGCGGCCACCCCAGCGACAACCAAAGCAGCAACAATCGCATAGAGCCAGATTAGCGCGCCCTGCTTGACCGTCTCACCACGGTTTTCGACTGCGCGGTCGAAGCGACCGCGGATGCGCCCCTTCCGCAGGAAGCCATCGTAGTGGCGCTGAATCAAGTGCGTCTCGACCTGCCGCATCGTGTCAAGCACAACGCCAACGACGATCAAGAGACTCGTGCCACCAAAAAACTGTGCGGCGATATACGGCACTTGCAACATCTCCGAGAGCATCTGCGGCAAGATCGCAATGATCGTCAGGAAGATGGCACCGGCGAATGTCAACCGAGTCATCGTAAAATCAAGAAAATCCGCCGTCGGCTTGCCCGGTCGCACGCCTGGGATGTAGCCCCCATACTTTTTGAGATCGTCAGCAATCTGCTGCGGCTGAAACTGCGTCGCCACCCAGAAATAGCTGAAGAAAAAAATCATGGCACCATAGAGTGAATAGTGCAACCATCCGTGCGCTAGCATTTGCGCGATGGCTTGAGCTCCGTTCGAGTTCGTGAACATCATGTTCACGATCGTAGAGGGGAAGACGAGGATAGCCTGCGCGAAGATGATCGGCATGACTCCTGCGTAGTTCACCTTAAGCGGCATGAACTGAGTTTGCCCGCCATACACCTTTCGTCCGACTACACGCTTGGCGTATTGCACGCTAACCTTGCGTTGCGCTTGGGTTACACAGATTACCCCAGCGATCACAAGCACCAAGAACGCAATCATCAACACCAGCACCATTGGATTGACCTGACTTCCCCCACCCGCCGCTGGAACGAACGTGTGCCACGCCTGAAGCATGCCTGCCGGCAGTCGCGCAACAATTCCAGCCGCGATGATCATCGACATACCGTTACCAACCCCGTGATCCGTTATCTGATCGCCAATCCACATCAAGAGCATAGTTCCTGCGGTAAGCGTCACCACCGACAGTGCGCGAAATGCGAAACCCGGGACAGCAACCAACGGAACACCAAGCCTGTTGATCGTGTCCATGATGCCGTGCAAAAACGGGTTCGACTGTGGATTTTCGAACGATAATGCGAGCAAATAGCCTTGGAATACACACAACGCGATTGTCGTGTAACGCGTGTATTGCATTATTCGCTGGCGACCACCGTCCTCTTTTGCAAGCTTGCCCAGCTGCGGAATAACGGCCGTCAGCAACTGTAACATGATGCTGGCACTGATGTAGGGCATCACTCCCAATGAAAAGATCGCACAATTCTCCAGAGCACCGCCACTAAAAATGTTAAACAGCGCGGCAACTGAACCGCCGGTGTTGGCATCGACCTGCGATTGAAACCATGCTTGGATAACCGCGGAATTCACGCCTGGGCACGCAATTGATGTGCCAATCCGAAATACGACCAGCATCGCAAGCGTGAATAGGATGCGTGCCCTTAATTCCGGGATTTTGAAACTGTTGGTGAATGCAGAAATCATGACGTATTGCTATCTGTGCGGCTGATATCGAGTTTGCTCGCGAGCAAAACTCGGCGAGGGCGCGCGATGTGACCTCAAGCCGTTCAAGCTGGCGTCAATACCGTCGTAAGCGCAACCACACCACCAGCGTTGATGATCTTTTTCCGAGCCTCAGAGCTGATGGCATCAACTTTGAGCACCAACGCTTTCGTTATGTCTCCATTACCGAGGATTTTGATCCCATCGACCTTGCCCCTAATAAGATGTCGCTCACGAAGGACAGCCTCGTCAACGACTGTGCCCGCTACAAATTGTTCAAGGTCTCTGAGGTTAACGATGCCCCATAATTTTTTGAATGCGGCATTGTTAAAACCGCGCTTCGGCATCTTACGAAGAAGCGGCATTTGCCCGCCCTCAAATCCAAGGCGGACACTACCACCGGAGCGCGCCTTCTGACCTTTATGACCACGGCCACTAGTTTTTCCATGGCCGCTGCTTTCACCACAGCCTACACGCTTCCGCCGTTTTCTTGACCCGGGTGTTGAACTGAGGTTGGATAGAGTAAGCATAACTTAGAACTGTTAAACAACTGCCTTTGAGCGAATGCCGCGAAGAGCAAGAATGTCGCTGCGCAATCGAAGCTGTCTTAGTGCTGCCAGCGTTGCCTTCACCACATTAGCATGATTGCTTGAACCCAACGATTTTGCGAGCACGTCGCGGATCCCGGCAGCCTCAACCACTGCGCGAACCCCGCCACCAGCGATGACACCGGTGCCGGGCGATGCTGGACGCAACAACACACGACCACCGCCGTGCTCGCCCACGACCTCGTGAGGAATGGTGTTCTCGCGCACTGCTACTTTGATCAGAGACTTTTTAGCCGATTCGCTAGCCTTCCGAATAGCCTCCGAAACTTCGTTTGCTTTTCCGAAGCCGCAACCGACCCGTCCTTGTCGATCTCCGGCGACAATGAGCGCGCTGAAACTGAAGCGACGACCACCTTTCACAACTTTGGCGCAACGATTGATGAATACGACCTTCTCGACCATTGCCTCCTTATTCTGCGCAGAGTCTGCGGTTTGCTCCGGTCTACGGCTACGAGTGTTCGGTGGTGGCATGGATAGTTTTGAAAAATTAAAATACAAGTCCGCCATCCCGGGCAGCGTCTGCAAGAGCTCTAACCTTACCGTGGTAAAGGAAACCACCACGATCGAAGACAACTTTCAGGATATTAAGATGCTTCGCTCTATCTGCGAGAGCCACGCCCACCCTTACGGCAGTCGCAATATTCGATTTCCCCTCAGACCGAAATTCGGCTTCCGTGGTGTTTACGGAAGTGAGGGTGCGACCTTTGTCATCATCGATAATCTGTGCGTAAATATGCTGTCCTGAAAAATGCACAGCAAGCCTGGGTCGCTCTCCCGTTCCAGAGATACGTTTGCGAATTCGCGCATGGCGAATTTTTATTTGTTCCTTGCGAGAGGCCATAAGAAATTATTGAACAGTCTTTCCTTCCTTGCGAATGATATGTTCACCCACGTAGCGAACACCCTTACCTTTATAAGGTTCAGGAGGATAGTAACTCCGAATATCAGCGGCAACCTGACCAACGAGTTGACGGTCTATCCCATCGACTTGAAGTTTTGTGTTGTCGGTCACAGTAATCTTAATACCCTCTGGAATTGGAAAATGTATGTCATGAGAGAAGCCGAGATTTAGCTTAAGTGTCCCGCCTTGAACGGCCGCTTTAAAGCCGACGCCTTGAATTTCCAGCTTTTTAGAGAACCCCTGACTCACGCCAAGGACCATATTGCTAACCAACGCGCGAGCAAGACCATGCAGCGCCCTCACCTTGCGACTGTCATCCGCGCGTTCGAATGCTACGCTATCGTGAGCAACCACTCCGTTGATTTGCGTGGGAAGATTGTATTCCAACTTCCCCTTTGGCCCCTCAACAGTCACAGCACCAGCCGATGTGATGCTGAGCTTAACTTGCGACGGCAATTGAATTAATTTCTTTCCAATTCGTGACATATTAGACGGAGTTTAACTACCATACAATGGCGAGCAACTCGCCACCTGCATTTTGTTTCTTTGCCTCTCGACCGGAAACTACACCATTCGATGTGGAAAGAATGGCGATTCCCATTCCGCCGAGAACGCGCGGAATTTCGGCTACAGAAACATATTTTCGCAGGCCGGGTTTGCTTACACGCTTCAGTCCTGTAATTGCAGGGTTCCGATCGACATACTTATTCGTAACGCGGATCTCTGGGAATACCCCGGAGGTGTCGACGGTATAATCGGCAATATAGCCCTCTTGCTTTAAGATGCGAGCGATCTCCGCTTTCATCTTAGAATATGGCGCATTCGTCTGCACTTGTTCAGCACGCGTGCTATTGCGCAAGCGTGTTAGAAAATCTGAAATCGGATCAGTAATTTGGCTCATGTTCAGCTCAATGCAGGAATTGCTTCAACAATTTTCGCAGGTTGGCGTTTCGGTTTGTCGCTGAAGGGAACACCGAGTTCCGCCAGCAGAGATTTTGCCTCGGCATCGGTGCCTGCGGTCGTCACAATTGTAATATCGAACCCAATGTTGCGCTTGATCTTGTCCAATTCAATTTCAGGAAAAATCGACTGATCGGCAATTCCCATTGTGTAATTTCCATTCCCGTCAAACCCGCGCGATGAAACACCGCGAAAATCGCGGATACGAGGTAGCGCCATCTGGATCAGGCGCTCAAGAAAATCATACATTCTTTGACCTCGGAGCGTGACTTTTGCACCGATCGCTTGATTCTTTCTGAGTTTGAAGTTCGCGATACTTGTTTTCGAGCGCGTTTCGGCGGGTTTTTGCCCAGTAATTACCGCCAATTCGTTCTTTACATCCTCAAGCGCTTGCTTCTGGTCATTTAGATTCGCGCTAACGCAAGAATTCACAACAACCTTCGCAATTCGCGGCGATTGATGAGCATTCCCATAGGCGTGCTTTTCGCGCAGGATAGGAACTACTGTGTCTGTATAATATTTGTGGAGTTCACCGGTCATAGCCTTAAGCCTTTCTCTTGCTGAATCGCACGGGCGCAGTCGGGCGTTCGACTAATTTGACGTTGCTGACATGAACTGGCCCCTCCTGGGAAATGATGCCCCCGCTCTGATTCTGTTGCGTGCGGCGGGCATGTTTCTTGAGCATGCGAACCCCTTCGATAATCACTTGTTGTTTCTTACCGATAACCTGAAGAATTCTTCCTTGGGCACCCTTGTGGTTTCCGCTAATAACTTGAACAGTGTCGCCACTGCGGACATGAAATGTTTGTCTGCTCATTTGCTATAGAACCTCGGGAGCAAGGCTAATTATTTTCATGAAATTCTTTTCACGAAGTTCGCGCGCGACAGGACCAAAGATGCGAGTCCCGCGCGGATTTTGATCCTTATCGATTATCACAATCGCATTGCGATCGAAGCGCAAATAGCTGCCATCGTCACGCGGAATTGAGTGTCGGGTGCGCACGAGAACCGCGCGGACTACTTCGCCCTTTTTTACTTGTCCGCCAGGCGTAGCCTCACGAATGTGCGCCGTAATCACGTCCCCGATTCCGGCATCGAGTTTGTTTTTTTTGCCGATGACACCAATCATCTTGGCCATACGGGCGCCAGTATTGTCAGCGACGTCGAGTCTTGATCGAATTTGAACCATAAAAAGCGGGAGTGTTCTCCTAGTGTTTGATAACTTCAACCAATCGCCAACGCTTGAGTCTGCTCAAGGGACGTGTCTCAGAGATACGAACCGTATCACCGACTTGCGCGCTCTTCTCTTCGTCATGCACGTAGAATCGCTTGCGGTGCTTAATTATTTTTCCGAACCGCGGGTGCGGGACCCGGGTAACTGTTTCGACGACGCAAGTTTTTTGCATCTTGGTTGAAACAACCTGACCGATTCGTTCTTTCCGCAACCCACGTTTTGCGAGCGTAAAAGGCGGGGCAACGACCTCGTTGGCAGCAGTCTCTATTGCATCAGTCATGTTTTTACTTGTTTGTTGCCACGATAACCTTCGGCGTCATTTTGAGTTCGCGCTCGGTAAGGATAGTTAGGCATCGGGCAATCTCTTTGCGGTGCTGCTTGAAAAGATGAGGCTTTTCAAGTTGGCCACTTGCCCGCTGGAGTCGAAGATGAAACAATTCATCCTTCAATTCGACCGCACGAGCTTTAAGTTCCTGGTCACTCAATTGTCTGAGTTCTTCGCTTTTCATCTGGAATTATTGTCTAGGCAGCAGCGCGGTGGCGTGAGAGAAATTTCGTCCTCACCGGAAGCTTATCTGCAGCGAGGCGCAACGACTCACGAGCGACAGATTCCGATACACCGTCGAGTTCGAAGAGAATGTTTCCTGGACGGACGGTCGCAACCCAATACTCCGGCTGACCTTTACCTTTTCCCATTCGAGTCTCAGGCGGGCGTGCTGTTACAGATTTGTCTGGGAATATGCGAATCCAGAGTTTTCCCTTGCGCTTCATATTCCGGGTAAGCGCCACGCGTGCCGCTTCAATTTGAGTGTTCGTGATCCATGCGCGCTCCAGTGTCTGTAAAGCGAAGGCTCCGAAATCGATGTTAACATTGCGTGAAGCGTTACCAGCACGACTGCCGCGCTGTGTCTTCCGATATTTCACGCGTTTGGGCATTAAAGGCATAACGTATTCCCGTTGTTAATAATTATGAGATATGTCAACTGACAATCGGACTAGGCGCTTCCGCCTTAACTTCAGTGACTTCGGTTTCGTCCCGACTCTTACAAATCCAGCACTTCACTCCGATTGCGCCATACGTAGTGCGTGCTTCAGCAAATCCATAATCAATTGGTGTGCGAAGTGTATGCAACGGCACTTTTCCCTCGCGATACCATTCTGCGCGACTGATTTCCGCTCCGCCAAGGCGACCTGCGCATCGAAGCTTGATACCTTCGGCACCCATCTCCATCGTTGTCTGAATGGATTTCTTCATAGCCCGGCGAAAACTGATACGACGCTCAATCTGCATCGCCACATTTTCAGCAACCAACTGCGCAACGAGTTCCGGTGTTTTAATCTCTTGAATGTCGATTTTAATCTGCTTGCCGCCCGCCATTTTAGAGATGTCATCGGTCATCTTTTCAATCTCAGCTCCTTTTCGACCAATCACAACACCTGGACGCGCCGTGTAAATTGTCACGCGGATGCTGTTCCACGCGCGCTCGATCAAGGTCTTAGAAACAGCCGCTTGCTTGAGTTTCTCCTTTATGTAGGCACGAATCTGGACATCTGATCTCAGAAATTCTGGCAGTTCCTTTGAACTCGCGAACCAGCGTGAGCGCCAGTCACGATTCAGCGCAAGTCGGTAGCCGATGGGATTGACTTTCTGGCCCATAAATCAGGTGTTTGCTTCGATTGATGAAATTTGCCCGCCGGTAACAGGTTGGGTAACGGGGGATTCAGGCAGCGGTTTCTTATTCCTATCTCTTGTCAATTTGCCGCGGGATTCTTTCTCCCTTGGGAGGTGAAAAGCTGCCTTCGCACGCATGCGGCGCGGCAGAGTCTCAAACTCATTCGTGAGAATAATTTTAATGTGTGAAGTCCGCTTCCGGATCGGCCCGGCACTCCCGCGCGCCTTAGGGCGGAATCGCTTCATCGTCGGACCTTCACCGACGACAGCCTCCTGCACGATAAGCGTTTCGGGGCGCAGGTTGTTGTTGTTTTCGGCGTTCGCGATCGCGCTCTTGAGTGTTTTTAAAACCAATCGAGCCGCCTTTTTCGGCGTTACTTTAAGTATGTCCACGGCTGCGCCAACAGGCAATCCTTGGATCGCATGCGTGACGTCCCGGCACTTGAATGCCGAGATACGCGCACCTCGATGAATGGATAGGATTTGCATATGGTTGATTTGATTCTTAGTTCTTAAAAGGAAATCTACATTATCGAGCAGCGACAATATCAAAGCGGTCGCCGACTCGAATTCTATTTGTATCTGAACGAAGAGTTTGAATCACAGTTCCCGCGATTCGCTCTCGAATATCGACCACACGCACGGTGCCCACTTCGACTTCGTCACGCATCACGCGGAGAGGCATCCCGATCTTAGCACCGTGCCTTCTACCTACGTTGGCCACCACAAGAGCCAACTCCTCTTTCGTAGCTATAACCATTCCGTCGGAAATTGTGGTGGTGACAAGCGAAGCGTGATCCGTCGTGGCAGACAACCCTCCTGCGGTTGTTGCTCTTTGAATTGCCGCTTCAACTCCAATGCGCGCATTAGGATTAGAAGTCGATGCCTCTGCTTCGAATTGTAAAGCCGCCGCGGTCAACTCGATGAGTGCCTTCCGAAATGTCGCGCAACTCTGTTCAGCGATTCGGAGATCACTTACCGCTGTGAGTAATCGCTGCTCGAGTCCGCCGCTATAACCCGTTGAATCCAAGCCTAGCGCCTCAAAACGGAGAGTGAGTTCTGCAATCTTCCGCTTGAGAACTTCGCTTTCTCCATAGGACGCCGCCAAGGTATTTTGGAGCACAGCTACGGATTGCTCCGAAAGCCTGATCTTGTCGCGAAGCTCTCTATTCGCAGACAGCAATGAGTCACGTTCCCCTTGTGTCTCCGAAGATTGAATCTCTCGTTCAGTCAAGGAACATACCTCCCCTGAAAGCCTTTCGGCTTTAAGTAGCATCATTGCGAACGACGCCGCAATTACCACTGGGAGAAGCATATTTTGTTTCATGATCGACGTAGATGTCCGTGCGGTAGCGTGCCTACTTGGCGACCTTAGCTGTATGCGAACCATGCTTCTTGAAGATCCGCGTTGGCGAAAACTCCCCAAGCTTGTGGCCCACCATGTTCTCGGTCACAAAGACTGAGTTGAAAATCTTACCGTTGTGGACGAGGAACGTATGCGCCACGAAATCGGGCGTTATCGTTGATCGACGCGACCAAGTCTTTATCGGCTTCTTCGAGCCAGAATCATTCATTCTGTCGATCTTCTCGAGAAGATGCAGATCAACGAATGGGCCTTTCTTAAGTGAGCGTCCCATAGTAAATTATTATTTATCCTTATTTGCGTTTCGCCGTTGCACGATGAATCGATCGCTGGATTTGTGCTTGCGTCGCGTCTTGAAGCCCTTGGCTAACTGCCCCCAGGGCGAAACGGGATGATGGCGTCCGCCGCCACCCTTCGATTTACCCTGCCCGCCACCCATCGGGTGATCGATTGGATTCATCACCATGCCTCGCACCGTCGGTCGAATACCCAGCCAGCGACTACGTCCAGCTTTTCCGCTCTTGACGTTCATATGCTCGACATTTCCAACCTGGCCAATCGTCGCATAACACTTTACGTGGATCTTTCGAATCTCGCCCGAAGGCAGCTTGACCAGCGCGTAGTCTCCCTCGCGATTCATCAATACGAGTTGTTGCCCAGCGGCTCTCCCGATCTGGCCACCCCTCCCCGGGATGAGTTCCACGTTATGCACGGCAGTGCCAAGCGGGATAAGCCCGAGCGGCAATGCGTTACCCGGTTTCGGTTCGGCAGTATCGCCAGCCATCAGTTTGTCAGCTACACCAACTCCCAACGGTGCGAGAATGTATGCCTTCGTGCCGTCGACGTATTTCAGCAACGCTATCCGGCACGTGCGATTAGGATCATATTCAATACCGATGACTTCCGCTTCCATCCCTCGCTTTGTGCGCTTGAAATCGATAATCCGGTAACGCTGCTTGTGACCACCACCAATGTGCCGACAAGTGATCCGACCGTGGTGGTTGCGACCACCGGTCTTCCTCTTCGCTTCCGTAAGCTTCCATTCCGGCTTCTGCTTCGTGATCTCCACGAAATCTGAAGCCACCTTGAAGCGTAGGCTCGGTGTGATTGGACGAAAAGTTTTGAGTCCCATGTTCGTTGGTAGTTTAACCTTAAGCGACTTCGATCTTCTCGCCTTCTGCCAGCTGCACGATTGCCTTCTTCCAGTCGCTGGTAAAGCCAGCCGCCATCGTGCGCTTACGTCGGGCCTTTCCGCGCACATTCATGGTATTCACCTTGATAACTTTCTTCTTAAAGAGCAACTCGATCGCACTCTTGATCTCCGTTTTAGTGGCAGCCGGACTTACGCGGAACACATATCTATTTTGCGTCTCGCCAAGCCGAACGGCTTTCTCTGTTAGGCAGATCGTTTGGATGATATCGTATGGTTCGTTCATTTCTTGATCGCCATGCGAGCAGCAAGCTGCGGCAACGCGTCGGCAGTGATGATGATTTTCCTGGAACGAAGTAGATCCTCTGTGTTCGCATCCAACGCTCGCATAAGACGCACACTTCCAATATTTCGACCCGCGCGAAGTGTAGCCTCATCGAATCGAGATGCAAGCACTAGAGTCTTCGTCTCTGGCGTTACAGATTTCAAAAGCTCAATAAAATGCTTCGTCTTGCCCTCCGGCACCACAAAACTGTCTACAATCAGCACGTCACCATGGTTCACGCGCTCGCTGAACGCCCTGCGCAACGCCGCCTTGATCACTTTGCGGTTTACCTTAATCGAATAGTCTCGCGGTTTTGGTCCAAACACGACACCGCCGCCACGCCAAATCGGCGATCGTTTTTCTCCAGCGCGGGCGCGACCGGTTCCCTTCTGTCGCCATGGTTTTGCATTGCTGCCGGCCACTTCACCGCGCGTCTTAGTGCATGCAGATCCGCTCCGGCGCCCGGCGCGTATCGCAATAACGTGATCGAACACCGCTTGGCGGTATTTCTCCGCGACTTGTATAATCTCTATATTCGCCGCTTGAGCGATTTCAACTGTGAGAATTTTCACGGCCATAATCTACAATACCCCTCCCAGATTGGTCTTCCGCTTTGTCGGACGAACAACTACATAGCTGCCATTGGCACCTGGAATCGCACCCGTAACGAGAATAATGCCTTCGGCTTCACGGACTTGAGCGATGCGAAGATTCGACACGGTCACGCGTTTGTTTCCCATACGGCCCGGCATGCCCATGTTCTTCCAAATGCGACCCGGAGTAGACCGGTTGCCGATGGCCCCGTTACGACGATGCATCATAGATCCATGCGTCGCCGGTTGACCAGCCATGCCGTGCTTTTTGACAACACCTTGAAATCCTTTGCCTTTCGATTGGCCAATCACGTCAACCCGGTCACCGACAGCGAATTGTTTGACGCTGAGATCAAGTTCGCCCTCGATCTTCACATTGTCGAGAAGCCGAAATTCACGCACGCGCTTCTTGGGCTCCGAACCATACTTCTTAAATACTGCACGCATCTGTCCGCTCAGACGTTGCGGCTTCTGGTCATCATAGCCGACCTGAACACCACAGTAACCATGCTTTTCCATGGTCTTGATCTCGAGCGGCGTGTTACCACCCGCCTCAATGACCGTTACGCACGTGGCCTTACCGGCTTCGTCATAAACGCGGGTCATGCCGACTTTGCGGCCAAGCAATCCGATTTGCATAATGATTCGCAGGGTTCGGGTTAAATTTTGATGGTGATGTCAACGCCAGCGGGAAGGTTGAGCTTTTTCAGCTCATCGACCGTTTTGGCCGTGGGTTCGACGATGTCCAACAGACGCTTGTGCGTGCGAATTTCGAACTGATCCATCGATTTCTTATCGACGTGAGGCGAGCGATTGACAGTGAACTTCTCGATGCGTGTGGGTAGAGGAATCGGACCAACCACTTGCGCACCAGTGCGCTTGGCAGTCTCCACAATTTCCTGCGCTGACGCGTCAAGAGTCCGATAGTCGAAGGCTTTTAGACGAATACGAATGCGTTGTCCTGGCATAGCTCTGTGATTATTTGCCTTTTTGATCGAGGACGGCGGCCTTCACATTCTCCGGGACCTGTTCGAAGTGCGACGGTTCCATTGAATAGCTTGATCGCCCCTTTGACAGCGAGCGGATCGCGGTCGCATAGCCGAACATTTCGGCCAGCGGCACATCCGCGTTGACGATCGAGAGGCCATTCTTGCTGTCGATGCTCTTGATGATGCCGCGACGACGGTTCAAGTCTCCCATGATGTCGCCCTGGAACTCGTCGGGCGTGGTGTTTTCAACCTTCATGATTGGCTCGAGCAGGATGGGTGCTCCGTTTTTCATCGCATCCTTGAGCGCAAATATCGCAGCCATCTTGAACGCCATTTCGTTCGAATCGACCTCGTGATAGCTGCCATAAACGATGTCGATCTCAAGATCGATCACAGGGTAGCCGCCGAGCACGCCGCTCAGCACCGCTTCTTCGATGCCCTTCTTGCACGCCGGGATGTATTCCTTAGGGATGGTGCCGCCAACGACCTTGCTCTCGATGACGTGACCCTTGCCGCGCTCCGCGGGCCGGACATCCACTTCGACGTGACCGTATTGCCCCCGACCGCCAGACTGCTTGATGAGTTTCCCGACGCCGTGTGCCGACTTGGTCATCGTCTCGCGATAAGCGATCTGCGGCTTGCCCGAATTCGCCTCAACCTTGAACTCGCGCAACATGCGGTCGCGGATGATCTCCAAGTGCAACTCACCCATGCCGGCGATGATCGTCTGTCCGGTTTCCTCGTTGGTGAAGACACGGAAAGTTGGATCTTCTTCGGCGAGGCGCTGAAGTGCGACGCCCATCTTTTCCTGATCCACCTTGGTCTTCGGCTCGATAGACATGCTGATGACCGGGTCCGGGAAGGACGGCGGTTCGAGCAGAATCGTAAGATCTTCGTCACAAAGCGTATCACCCGTCGTGACATTCTTGATGCCAACGATGGCCGCGATGTCGCCCGAATAAATCGTGTCGATATCCTCTCGCTTGTCGGCCTGAATCTGGATCAGACGGCTGATGCGATCGCGCTTGTTTGTGCGTGGATTATAAACCGTATCACCCTTCGTTAGCTTGCCACTATAGACGCGGAAGAACACCAACTTGCCCACAAACGGATCGCTCCAAAGCTTGAACGCGAGCGAGACAAATTTGGCATTGTCGTCCGGCGGCGCGGAGATTTTCAGCGCGGCGTCATCCGTGTCCTGACCGACCGCCGCCGGAATGTCGATCGGGTTCGGCAGGTAGTCGATGACCGCATCGACGAGATACTGCACACCCTTGTTCTTGAAAGCCGATCCACCGACCACCGGCACAAACTTGTTTGCAATAGTCTGACGACGGATGCCGGCCTTGAGCATCTCCTTGGTGATCGGCTTCTCCTCGAGAAATGCCATGCCGAGTTCCTCATCGAGATCAGAGATCGCCGTGACGAGGTCGTTGTAGGCCGCATCCACCATCTCCTTGTATTCGGCCGGAATCTCTTCTACGACGTAGTTCGACCCCATCGTCGCGTCTTCGAGATAAATGATCGCCTTCTTGTTGATCACGTCGAGTTGCCCACGGAGCGAATCTTCAGCGCCAAGCGGGATCAAGACTGGCCACGCAGGTGCGCGCAGCTTCGTCCTTATATCGTTGATCGCGTTGGCGAAGTTTGCACCCGTGCGGTCCATCTTGTTGACGAACGCGATGCGCGGCACACCGTATTTCGTCGCTTGACGCCATACCGTCTCCGACTGCGGCTGCACACCCGCCACTCCGCAGAAAACCGCGATCGCACCATCAAGCACGCGCAGCGAACGCTCGACCTCGGCCGTGAAATCCACGTGGCCGGGAGTGTCGATGATGTTCACCCGCATCTTGATCCCCTCGTAAGCCTTATACACACCTTCCTGCCTCGTCTGCTGCCAGAAGCACGTCGTCGCCGCCGAAGTGATCGTGATGCCGCGCTCGCGCTCCTGCTCCATCCAGTCAGTGACCGTTGTGCCTTCATGCACTTCGCCGATCTTGTGGATCATGCCAGTGTAGAATAGGATGCGCTCAGTCAACGTCGTCTTGCCCGCGTCGATGTGCGCAGCAATACCGATATTACGCGTCCTCTCGAGCGGATACGCCCGGTTGGGAGAGTTAAGGTTGGTAAGGGGCATTTCAGCCACGGCTGCTGACATACTTAGAATCGGAAGTGGGCAAAGGCGCGGTTCGCCTGAGCCATCTTGTGGGTGTCGTCACGTTTCTTGACCGCGTTGCCCTGGTTGGCCGCAGCATCCTTGAGCTCATACGCGAGCGCCTTTAGCATCGACACGTTCTTGCGCCCTTGCGCGTAGCCCACGATCCACCGCATCGCCAATGCGAGCTGACGAGCCGCGGGAACCTCCATCGGAACCTGATAGGTCGCACCACCCACGCGACGACTCTTCACCTCAAGTCGCGGCTTCACGTTCTCCACAGCCTTGTTCAGCACTTCGAGCGGATCAACCATCTCGGCCCCTTGGCGGGTTTCCTCAATGGCACTATAGACAATGCGCTCCGCCAGCGACTTTTTACCGCTCTTCATCACCGTAGCGATGAGCTTGGCTACTACGACAGAACCGTAGCGACTATCGATCTTTTCTTCTTTATGTAGGACGCGGCGACGACGAGCCATGAGTCAGATAGAATTAAAATCCGTTTACTTCTTTTTCCCTTCGGCCGCTGCCGCACCGGGCTTCGGACGCTTCGCGCCGTATTTGGAGCGGCTACGGCGGCGCTTCTCCACTCCGAGCGCATCAAGCGAACCGCGCACGATGTGATAACGCACACCCGGCAGATCCTTCACACGACCACCACGCACCAGCACGATCGAATGCTCCTGCAAATTGTGTCCCTCCCCCGGGATGTAGGCGATCACTTCGAAGCCATTGGTCAAACGCACCTTCGCCACCTTGCGCAAGGCCGAGTTCGGCTTCTTCGGAGTGCGGGTCATCACCTGCACACACACGCCACGACGAAACGGGCAATTCTTGAGCGCCGGTGATTTACTTTTGTATTTCACCTGCGTGCGCCCCTTGCGAATGAGCTGGTTAATCGTCGGCATTGAGTGTCTGAAAATTTGGTTACCCCTCCCACCACATCACTCGACGACGATTGGCTCGAGTGACTCACCGTGCCGAAGCCGGGAGCCGCGAGAGCGCGAAAGTCATTCGCGAGAGCGCAGAAAAGGGTCGGCTATTTAGAAGGGGGGGCTCACCCGTGCAAGCGGGATTTTCAGTTTTTTTGCAGAAAAGCGGCCTCCCCGTCCAATCGCCGCGCAAGCCGCCAAGCCAACGCGCCGCTCATGCCCACCAACAGCACCCACGGCAGCATGTTCCAACGTGAGCGCGGGAAGAAGAACTCGCCCGCATTGCACGACGCCCAATCGCTCTGCTCCGAACCGAGCGGGAATATGCCCCAGCCGAGCAGGCCGTCATAGACGCCGACCGGGTTCACCGACACTGGGCCACGGATCGCCGCGAGCAGGAAGGGCTCGCGATCGCCCCGCTCGATCGCGACGGTGAGGTCGGCGCGCACCTTCTCGCGCTCGGCCTCGGGCGCCTGCTCCGCGCGGATGCCGGCCATCTGCCTCAGGAGCGGGCCGACCTGGCCGGTGAAGAAGAGCGGCGCGGCGTATTCAGTCACGAGGTTGCAAAAGAAGTCGTCCTTCCGGTGCGCGTCGTCGATCCGCGCGTGGCCGCCGACGGCGAGTGGGCATTGTCCATCCGTGGCGGTGAGCAGGAGTTGCTGCACGACCGACACCGCGAGCAATGCGGTCGCGGTCTTCCGCCAGCGCACGAAGGCAACGACCGTCGCCAGCGCGAGAAACGGGATCCCCGGCACGAGATAGCGCGGGCCCGCGGAGTAGCCGGCGTGGTAGCCGTTGAAGCTCGCATTCACGAGGAAGAAGAACGCGAAGATCGCGATGCCCAGCCGCGCCTCAGGCGCCCACGTCTTGTCGCGCAGCCAGACGACCCATCCCACGACGCCCGCGATCAGCACCGGGCAGAGCCAGAAGACGCCGCGATAGGGCGACACCGCGAGCAGAGCGACGACATACGGGTTCGGCTGGCCGAACATCCCGAGCGACCCGCTCTCCGTCTTGAAGATCGGGTTCTGGAAGTCGTTCGCGAGCGCGAAGGGCGAGCCGAAATTCACCTGGTGATACCACAGCAGCAGCGCCGCCATCGGCACGCCGCCGAGCGCAAACGCGAACGCGCGCCGCCAGTTGCATCGCGGTGCAGCGGACGGCTGGGGACAGCCTTCCCTACCAGGCACAGCAGGTAGGGCGCGGTGTCCCCACCGCGCCGCCGCCAACAGTGCATACACGCCCAATGCCACGACCGCGCCGACGGCGACATAGTTCGTCACCACCGCGAGCCCCGCCGACAAGCCCGCGAGCACGTTACGCACATCCCCCGAGGTGTGCCGCAGCGCACAAGTGCCGTGTTCCCCGCAGCGATCCCACGACAGGCAGTAGAACGCCGCAATGAGCAGCGACGCCGTGAGCGCGTGGTCGAAAAGGATCGTGGCGAACGGAAAGAACGTCGTCCCGAACGCGAACCCCGCCGTGGCCAGCAGCGCCGGCACCGCCTTCCCATCCGCGAACTTCATCGCGAGCCGCAGGAACAGCACACACCCCACCGCCGACATCAGCCCCACACTGAAGATCGTCGTCAGCCACGCATTCACATTGAGCACCCACCAGTGATCCGGATCGATCCCCAGCGCCCGCTCGACCCGATGGATCACGAAATAAGCCGGCAGCGCCACGAACGACGTGCCCGGCGGTTTGTTCGGGTGGAAGTGGCCGGTCTGCTCCACGTAAGCCACGTCGCCCGATGCGCACCCCTTCCCCGGCACCTCCGGCACCATCGGCGCCTTCTCCACCCCGTCGGCCACCGGCGCATCGCCGACCGGGTAAAACGTCCACGTCCCGTCCACCCAGCACAGTCGCTGGCGTTTCCCGTCCTCCGTATATTCCGCGCGGTGCGTCGGCAGCCGCTTGAGCACGCCGTCGTCCCCGCCTTTGCGATACACGAGGAAATCATCGATCGCGAAGCGCCCCTGCTCCGCCATCGCGCGGATCTCAGCGAAGCGCGAGTTCTGGTTCCAGCCCCCGCCCTGGTTGAAATACGCAAAGGCAAACCACGTGGCGAGGAAGACGAGAAGTTCGAGACGGCGGACAGGATTCATTCGGGGCGCGCGACATTGCGAGGAAGCCGCGCGGGTGAAAGCATTTATTCACCCCCCCGCCCCGCGCGCCTACCGCCGCAGCGCGTTGATCAACTCATCGAGCTTGTTCAGCACGTCCTGCATCTGGCTTGGATTGTAAGAGACATCGGCGATCAAGCCGAGCGCGCCCACGCCATTCGAGTTATTGCTCGTGCCGGCGATGCTGGCGGCGACCGCGGCCGCCGTGGTGCGCGTCTGGATGTCGGTGTTCAGCGCCGTAAGCTGGCTGCGCATCTCCGCGGAGGAGAGCTGGGAGTTACTGGCGGGTTTGGTGGGATCGAAGGGCATGGCTTTTAGAAGGAATACTTGGAGAAGAGGAGCGGAGGAGACTCGGAGAAAAGGTTGGAAAGGGATGTCTCCCCGTCTCCTCTTCTCCTCGTCTCCCAGTCTGCGTTTTCACAGCACGCGGATCTGCGCGGGGTCGCTCCATATGCCCATCACGCCCTTGAGACCGACGGTGCGCACGCGGACCCAAACGACGGTGCCGGGCGTGAAGCCAGTGAGATCGGCCCGCCCGCCTTGGAATATCCCCTTGGTGTGCCAGTCGGCTTCGGTGTTCGGGTCGCCGGTGTTCGTCTGCACTTCATTGGTGCTTTTCTGCCGGTCGGGCTTGTAACGCGCGCGGATCGATCCGCTCATGTCGCCCTGCGCCAACCGCAGGTCCTGGGGCGCCGCCGGGGCCGAGGTATCAGGTGTGCGCGTGGTCAGGTAGGAAGGAAACCCGCTCTTTTCCACGATCATCGGATCGCCCTTGGCCACGCCATTGACGTAATTGCCCAATACTCCCAGCGCTTCGTCGAGCGCCTCGCGCGCCTCGTTGAAAGCGAGCACATCCACCGAGGCCCGGCTGGCGCGAACGACGAGCTTCGTGTCGTAGGTGGTCACGAGCGTCTGCATCGCCGTCATCGTGACGGGGGGCGAGCCGAAGGTGGCCGCGTTGGTGGTCATGTTGTCGTGGATGCTCTGGGCTACGGGACCGAGTTCCGCCGCCGTATAGGGGCTGAAGTCGATGATGGCTTTGGTGTTGTTCATGGATCGGGGTCTGGCGGCCGCCACACCGTCCCAAGTCGCGGCCGAGTCCCACAGGAGCCCGGGCGTGTCGTAGGTCAGCGGATCAGCCATGGTTTATTCTGGGTTGGTGTTGGAGTGAAAGCGGAAGGGGAAGCCGCAGAGCCTTCCCGGTTTGCGGCAAAGCCTTCCCGGTTTGCGGCAAAGCCTTCCCGGTTTGCGGCGAAGCCTTCCCAGTTTGCGGCGAAGCCTTCCCGGTTCGCGGCGAAGCCTTCCCGGTTCGCGACGAATCCCCCAGCGAAAGCGGCAGGTGATCAGGCTGGAGCGGGAAAAGGTTCATCGGGGGCGAGGTTCGGTTCGCCCGCGACCTTGCGCCCGCCACCGAATCGTCTCCAGCCAAGGAAACTTGGCGGCTTACAGAGGAAAAGCCGCCACCCCCTTAGGGGATCACGATGCGACCATCCGCCGACCCCCAACGCCCGACCGCACTCGGCAGCAGCCACTCCAGCGTCGTGCCCAGCCGTTCGCAGTGCAGCGCCAGCGTAAACAGCCGCGGGCTATGGATGAGCCCTTCGGTATTGCGCACCGTCTGCCCGGTGAGAAGGCTCGGAACGGTCAGGTCGTCGGGCAAAAACCGGCGCTTGATCCGCACTCGGTGGAGTTCCATCGCCACGCATCAGCAGATGAATCCCGGGCAGTTTTGTTCTCGTGAGGGACACGCATTCATACGCGCACGAGGAGAGCAAACCCGACGCGCGGCGTCGAGCCGCTTTCGTGTTCCTCCGGGATCGATCGCGCCTTGCGCCTTGCTTTTCGCTCATTGGCTGAGCTATCGAGGAAGCCGTGATCCGCGCAGTGCTCGATACCAACGTGCTCCTCGCAGCGCTGCTCTCGAAGCGAGGGGCCTCGTTCGAGATCATGCAACGGCTTCGGCGCGGAGAATGGCGGTTGGTGCTCAGCAATCATCTGCTGCTCGAATACGAGGAGGTGCTCAAACGCAACGCCCTCGCGGTGGGACTGACGCTGCCCGACGTGGATCTTTTCCTGAATGCCATTTGTCAGGCTGCCGATTGCGTCGCCCTGCCCGAGTCGCCGCCGACCCGCTTGCCCGATCCCGATGACGAACCCCTGCTGCGTCTCGCCGAAGCCTCCGGTGCGCGGCTCATTACGACGCACAATCTCCGTCACCTCCAACCCGCCGCCGCGCACGGTGTCGTCGTCTTGCCACCGCGGGAATTCCTGCGCATTCTAGTCACGCCATGACCACGCTCCGAGCATCCATCCCCGACGATCTGCACGAGGCCGTCCTCGCACAAGCCGAGCGCGAACACATCAGCGTGGACGCACTCATCTCGCGCACCTTGCGCGCCACCGTCGCGCTCCCCTTGCTCGGCCTGACCGTCGAGAAACGCGCCGCGCAGGGCAATTGGCAGGACTTCGACCGGATCATGGAACAAGTCCCCGACGCCCCGCCGGTGCCGGGCGACGAGCGGTAAGCGAGATTCACAGACCGACCCCTTCCCCAGACGCAAACAATACCTTCATTGCTTCGCAAACCGGAAAGACCAAAGCCAGTCATTCGATTGGAGGCGTCCGGGTTTTCCGTCACCGAGGCCGACAAGGTCGTCCTTCATATCGAGTGGGTTGGTGTTCGCGAGGTCGTCGCTTTCAAGGAAGACTTGTTTGGATACGACGAGATTTGTGTCGGCTTCCGGACTGATGCTTCCGACCGTTACCCGCGCGTGACGGAGGAGTTCGTTTGTTACGCGGAGTTGCTTGAGGAATTGCCACGTAGGTTTCCTGGGATTCGCACCGACTGGTTCAGTGACGTAGCATTCCCGGCATTCCTTCCGAATTGGACGACTTTATGGGGAGAACCATTGGGACAGAAACCATGACGCGACCTTTTACTCGTTCCCATCCAGTTTGGGAACGCAAGTGCGGGCGAAGCTCCAGCTTCGCAGGCTAGACCTTCGACACTCGCGCCACGTCTTGCGCTCCGCGGCGCACCCCGCCACCCTCGCGCCCATGCGTCCCTTCCTTCTCCCGCTCCTCATCCTCGCTGCGTCGGCGCTCGGCCAGCAGGCGCCGTATGATGTCTTCCCGCCGGCGGAGCCGCCTTACTATCGGGTGCGCTATGAGGCTTCGACGACGGTGGGGGAGCTGGCTTTCCCGGTGAAATATACGGTGTGGATGCCGCCGGGCGTGAAGACGCTGCGCGGGGTGATCGTGCATCAGCACGGGTGCGGCGAAGGGTCGTGCAAGTCGGGGCTCACGGGCGCGTGGGACCTGCACTGGCAGGCGCTGGCGAAGCGGCACGATTGCGCGTTGCTCGCGCCGTCTTATGAGCAGCCGGACAAGGCGGATTGCCAGCTCTGGTGCGATCCGCGCCACGGGTCGGACGCGGCTTTCCAAAAGGCGCTGGCGGATCTCGGCGCGAAGTCGGGGCATCCCGAGCTGGCGCAGGTGCCGTGGGCGCTGTGGGGGCATAGCGGCGGCGGGCATTGGTGCGGCGGGATGGTGCTGCTGCATCCGGAGCGCGTGGCGGCGGCGTGGCTGCGGTCGGGGGTGCCGCTGCTGAAGGCGGACTCGAAGCGCGCGACGATCAAGCCGCACGAGGCGACGGAGGCGGTGTTGCGCGTGCCGATGATGTGCAATCTCGGCACGAAGGAAGGGGTGACGGTCAAGGAAGGGCGCTTCGCCGGGGCGTGGCCGGCGAATGAGGCGTTCTTCACGGAGCTGCGCGGGCGCGGGGCGCTGCTCGGCCTGTCGGTCGATCCGCTCACGGCGCACGAGTGCGGGAACCAACGCTATCTCGCGATCCCGTGGCTCGACGCGTGCCTGACGGCGCGCTTGCCGAAGAAGGCCGGCGAGCCGCTTCGCCCGATGCCGGAAGCGGACGCGCAGCTCGCGCCGCTTTACCTCGGCGAAGGCGAAGTGGTCGCGCCGGTGGCAGCGGCGAAGTTTGCCGACGCGAAGGAGAAAGCGGTGTGGCTGCCGAATGCGGCGGTGGCGCAGGCGTGGGCGCAGTATGTGAAAGACACGGCGGTGCCCGACACGACGCCGCCCCCAGCGCCGACGAATGTGCAGGTGAAAGGCAGCGAGCTGACGTGGGATGCGGAGGCGGACTTCGAGAGCGGGCTCGCGGGGTTCATCATCGAGCGCGACGGCGAGGAGATCGCGAACCTGCCCGAGCAGCCGAAGAATCCCTACGGCCGCCCGATCTTCCAAGGCCTGCAATACAGCGACACGCCGAACCTGCCGCTGGTGACGATGAACTTCACCGACACGAAAGCCGAGCCGGGGAAGACGCATCGCTATCGCGTGATCGCGGTGAACACGGCGGGGCTGAAGTCGAAGTAGGCGCGGGTGATCCGCATGGTCCGCGTCACCGCGTCTGGGGGATGAGAATTTCCACCGGCGGGCCACAGAACTTCGGCTGGGTGCGGAGCACGCCTCACTCCCCCGCCATCGCCTTCCATACAAGTCGGCGCAGGCGCTGGAGTGTGAGGTGTCGGATGTGGGCGAACTCCAGCTCACGATGAAGTCGAAAGGCGACCCGAAGAGCGCGTATGCGATTTGGGCCGAGCCGCTGCTGCACAAGGCGCTGCGCCGTCCGCCGCCACGCTGACCCGACGGTGGCGGTTGACGAAAATGGGCGCGCGGCCAAATTCCCGGCACATCGAACGAATATGTGCGCTTCTCCCTTCTCTTCGCGGCTAGTGCTGTTGCTTGCGATCCTCGCGTTCTCCGAACCGTTGCCTGCGGCGCAGACTTCCGCCCCGCTCACCGATGCCGACAACGATACGTATGTCGTCATGCTCACCGGACCGGGCACGTTTGACCTGACGCAGGTCGGCGGCGGAGCTATCGACGCGATCACGCTGCACGATACGACGCACGCGAGCACGCTGAAGATCGAGGTCACGCAAGCCGGTGGGAATGGGAACGTGCCGATCAGTTCCATCGCGGGCACGACGCCGTTGAAGGCGGTATTGGCGCCGGCTTCCAATCTCGCCGGGGTGGGAATCAATCTGCCCGCGGGTGTCGGCGCGATCACCGTGGCTGATGTCGGCGCGGGAGCGGTGATCAGCAGCGGGGAAAGCAGGAAACTGCGCAGGCTGAAGTTCATCGCGGGGAATGTGGGCGCGGGGTTTGAATTGTCCGCGCCAGCGCAGACGCTCACGTTCACTGCGATCTCGGTGTCCGCAGGCGGCGCCGCGATCTCGGCGCGCAGCGTCGGTGCGTTCAAGGTGACGGCGGGTGGCTTTGCGGGCGTGCTGGTGGCGGACCGGAAGATCGTTTCGTTCAGCCTTACGGGCGGCGACCTGATCGGCACGATCGTGGCACCGGCGATCGGGCCGATTCGCGTGCTGAAGGATGCCAGTCTCAACGGCGGCAATGTGACTGACTCGCTCATCGCCGCGCTAAAGATCGGACCGATCACGATCGCGGGGAACCTCACCAACACGAAGATCCTCGCGGGCGCCCAGCTCGGCGACGATCACGCGTTGGGCGGTTCCGGGAATGACGCGGATGTTTTCAATGCCGGTTCGATCGGCTCGGTGCGCATCGGCGGGAATGTCGCGACTTCCATCGTGGGCGCGGGCTACACGCCATACGATGGCGTCTTCGGCGACGCGAATGACGGCATTTACGGCGGCGCTCGCAGCAAGCTCGGGAAGGTGACGATCACCGGCTTGCTCGACAACGTAAGCCGGATCGGTGCGGGGAAGTTTGGCACGGTCAGCGTCGCGGGCGCGCGGGTGAATCCGAAGCTCGATCCGCGGTTCGTCACGCGGCGGCTGAAGAAGGAAGTCATCCCGCCCAATCCCGCGATGATCGCGAAGCCGGTCGATGCGACGACGACCACGACACTCGCGGATGCGACGGCGTTTCTCTACACGGGGCGCAACCCAATCCAGACGGGCGTGGTGCCGGGGACGATCAAGCCCGCCCGTGCTGCCGTATTGCGCGGCATCGTGCGCAACAAGACAGGGGCACCGTTGCCGGGCGTGTCGATCACGACGCTTGATCATGCGGAGTTTGGCGAAACGCACTCGCGGGCCGATGGGATGTTCGACATGGCGGTGAATGGCGGCGGCGTCCTCGTGGTGAAGTTTGAGAAGGATGGCTTTTGTCCCGTGCAGCGGCAGATCGACGTGGCAATGCAGGATTTCTCGATGGCGGCGGATGTGACGATGGTCACGGCGGACGCGGCAGTGACCGCGGTGGAATTTGGCACCGCGGCAGGAATGCAAATGCACGAGGCGACGATGCAGAGCGATGCGGATGGCGACCGCCAGGCAACGCTGATGTTTACGCCGGGCACGAGCGCCTCGCTGGTGATGGACGACGGCTCCGTGGAGCCGATGACCATGCTGAACATCCGGGCAACGGAGTTCACCGTCGGCGCGGATGGCGCGCAAGCGATGCCGGCGATGCTGCCGGCCACGAGTGCCTACACATATTGCGTGGATCTTACCGCGGATGAGGCGGTGAACGCCGGTGCGACACGGATCGAATTCGACAAGCCGGTCTGGTTCTACGTCGAGAACTTCCTCGACTTCCCCGCGGGCAACGACGTGCCGAGCGGGTTCTTTAACCGCGAGACCGGCCTGTGGGAGGCGGGGCCGAGCGGGAAGGTGATCGCGATCGTCAGCATCACAGGCGGTGCGGTCGATCTCGATGTCACGGGCGATGGCAATGCCGACACGGGCGCAACGCTGACAGCGCTCGGCATCACCGACGCGGAACGGCAGCATCTCGCCGTGAAATACGCGACGGGGCAGAGCCTCTGGCGTATCCCGATCCCGCACTTCTCGCCGTGGGATGCCAACTGGCCCTTCGGCCCGCCGCCGGGTGCGGAGCCGCCGAAGCAACCGAAGCCGGAGAGTCCTCAAGGTTGTGGCTGTGACGATTGTGTGAAGGGCTCGATCATCGAACCTTGGAATCAGATTCTCGGCGAAGCCGTGGACATCGTGGGCACGCCGTTCGCGCTAAATTACCGCAGCAACCGCACAGCCGGCCACAAAGCTTCCAGGCAACTGCGTCTTGCTTTGAAAGGTGCCACGCTGCCCGCATCGGTGAAACGCATCGAACTCGAAGTCGAAGTGGTCGGGCGGCGCTATTTCCAAGAATTCGCAACGACGGCGGATGATTTCACCACCTTCGAATGGGACGGCTTCGATGCGTATGGCCGCGTGGTGAATGGCCAGCAACCCACCAAGGTTCGCATCGGCTACGTTTACGACGGCTCCTATACCGAAGCCGCGCGCTTTGGTTACAATGGAACCGGCGTGCCCATCACTGGCGACCGGGCGCGGAGCGAGATCGTGCTCTCGCAGACTTTCGACACGGCGCTCGGTGCTTTGGATCTGCGACGCGGATCGGTGGGGGGATGGACGTTCGACGTGCACCACGTTTACGACCCGCTCGGCCGCGTGCTGTATCAAGGCGACGGGAACCGGCGCGTCATCGAGAGCGTCGCCGGTGTCGTGACGACGTTTGCGGGCACTGGTGTCGCTGGGTTCAGCGGTGATGGCGGTCCGGCGACGCAGGCGCAGTTCAGCACACCGGGAGATCTTGGCGTTGCGCCGGATGGTTCCATTTACATCTCAGATGGCGGCAACCGGCGCATCCGCCGTGTGGCACCCGATGGGATCGTCACGACCATCGCCGGGACAGGTGAAGCGGGTTACGACGGCGACGGCGGTCCGGCGTTGAACGCAAAGATCGAGGCCAACCAGATGGACGTTGGGCCGGACGGCTCGATCTATTTCGAACACGCCAACCGCATTCGGAAGATCGATCCAAACGGGGTCATCACCACGATCGCCGGCACTGGCGCCGCTGGCGCGTCGGGGAACGACGGACCGGCACTCGCGGCGGCGATGGCAGGAGTGACGCCGCAGGTCGCGCCGGATGGAACGGTTTACTTCGGACAGTTCCTTAGCGGCAGCTTCATCCGTCGGATCACTACCGACGGCATCATCTCAAAAGTGGCCGGCACCTCGGCGGGATTCAGCGGAGACAGTGGGCCGGCGCTCACGGCGCAATTGAACGGACCGATCGACGTGGTGATCGGCCCCGATGGTTCGCTCTACACCGGCGACACGTTCAACCAGCGCATTCGGAAGATCACGCCGGGCGGCATCATCAGCACCTACGGCGGCGGCGGATCGGATTTTAGCCTCAATACCGACGGCGGGCCGGCGGCATCGGCCGGCCTCGCGCTGGCGAATGGCTTCTCCAGCGGCACGGACATGGCCATCGCGCGCGATGGGACGATCTACTTCACGCAACGCGCGCAAGGAGTTGTGCGACAGATCACGCCGGACGGCATCCTGAATACCCTCGCCGGGACTGGCGTGCGCGGCTTCAGCGGCGATGGCGGCCCGGCGCGGCAGGCGCAGTTCAATTTCCTCGCGGGCTTGGAAGTGGGACCGGATGGCAGCGTTTACACCGCAGACATCAGCACGCATCGCATCCGGCGGATCGCGCCGCCGCTCCCCGGCTTCACGGCGACGGAAATCGCCATTCCTTCGGAGGACGGAGCGGAGCTATTCCGCTTCGACTCGAAGGGGCGCCATCTCACCACGCTCAACGCATTCACCGGCGAGACACTCCTAAGCTTCACCTATGACGCCGACGGGCAACTCGTGAAGATCAAGGATCACGCCGGGGATGTGACGACGATCCAGCGCACGTCGGCCGGCGCGCCGGTTGGGGTCGTCGGTCCTTTCGGGCAACGCACCACGCTGACCGCGGATGTGAATGGGAATCTCACGTCGATCGTTTCGCCCGGCGGAGCGGCGCACCTTTTCAGCTACAACGCCGATGGACTCCTGACGAGCGAGACCGATCCGGCGAACCGCGTGCATCTGTTCACCTACGACGCGGCTGGCCGGCTCGTGCTCGACGACTCGCCTGGCACCGCTTCGCAGAGCCTCTCGCGGGTTGATTTCCTGAACGGGAATACCGTCACGCTGCAAAGCGCGCTCGGCGTGCAGCAGCTCTTCAAGACGGAGCGGCTCTCGACTGGCGCCGAGAGGCGAACGCGGACCGATGCGGACGGGTTTTCGATCGTCGAAACCCTGCGCGCGAGTGGGATCGATACGATCGTCGATTCGGCTGGGGTGACCGCGACTCGGACGCAAACCGGCGATCCACGATTCGGCTTCCTCGCGCCGATCACCAAGACCTTTACCCTCGCGACGCCCGGCGGAAAGACGCTGACCCTCACGACCGCGCGGACCGCCACCCTGGCGACCGTGGACAATCCGTTGAGCGTCACGAACATCACCGAAACGCAGCAGCGCAACGGGCGCACGACGACGACGACGTTCGATGCGGCGGCCCGGACGTTTGAGACCACGACGGCGGTGGGGAGAAAGCAGACGATTGTCTCGGATGAACACGGCGAGCCGACACGCATCCAACTCAGCGGCCACGCGCCGGAGACCTTTACTTACGACGCGCGCGATCGTCCGAAGACGGTGACGTTCGGCGAGGGGGCGGCGGCGCGGGTGAACCAGGTCAGCTACAACGCGGCAGGGTTTGTCGCGAGCGCGACGGATCCGCTGAACGCGGTCACTCAGTTCACTTACGACGCCGACGGTCGCGTGACGAAGTCGGTGCTGCCAGGGGCGCGGACGCTCAACCTCACCTATGACGCTGTCGGAAACCTGACCGGCGTGACACCGCCCGGCGGGGCGCTGCACCAGTTCACCTACACCGAGTTCGACGAGATCGCGTCTTACACCGCGCCGGGCGCGGTGGTGACGACCTTCGAGTTCAATGCAGACCGCAAACTCGCGAACATCACGCGACCCGGTGCGCAGACGATCGACTTCGCCTACGACGCGGCCGGTCGTCCGATGTCTCGCACGATCGCTGCCGGCGCGACGACGTTTGCTTACTCGGCGACGAACGGATTCCTCACGACGATCACGTCGCCGGATGGAGCGACCGTCGCGTTCACCTACGACGGATCGATCCCGCTCGGCACCACGTGGACAGGCACAGTCGCGGGTTCTCTCAGCCGCACGATCGACAACGATCTTCGCACCGCGACACTCAGTGTGAACGGCACGAACGCGATCAGCTTCACCTACGACAATGACAGCCTCGTGACCGGCGCCGGCGCGTTGACGCTCTCCCGCTCCGCCACCACCGGACTGGTGACCGGCACCACGCTCGACACGATCGGCGAGGCGGTCAGCTACAACGAATTTGCCGAGCCGACCTCGGTGGCCGTGACGGCCAATGCCAGCGCGCTCTTTTCGCAGCAGTTCACCTACGACAAGATCGGCCGCATCACGCAGAAGATCGAAGCGATCGGTGGCACGACGCGCACGTTCGATTACAGCTACGACTCCGCCGAGCGGCTCAGCGAGGTGAAGCAGGACAATGTGACGACGGAAAGCTACGGCTACGACGCGAATGGAAACCGCACCACCGCCATCGGCGTCGCCGCGACTTTCGACGCGCAAGATCGGCTCACGCAGTCCGGCGCGTCCGCCTTTTCCTACACGGCGGCTGGCGATCTCCTCACGAAGACCGTTGCGGGCGCGACCACGACTTACACTTTCGACGCCTTGGGCAATCTCACCGCCGTCGTCCTGCCGGACGCGACTGCGATCGAATACATCATCGACGGAGAGAACCGCCGCATCGGGCGCAGAGTGAACGGCGTGCTCGCGCAGGGCTATCTCTATCAAGACGACCTCCAGATTGCTGCCGAGCTAGACGGCAGCAACGCAGTCGTCAGCCGCTTCGTTTATCCCGAAGACGCGAATGTTCCCGCCTACATGGTCAAAGCTGGTGTGACCTACCGGCTCCTCACCGAGCAAAACGGCAGCGTTCGCCTGGTGGTGAACTCGGCGGACGGAAGCATCGCGCAACGGCTCGACTACGACGCCTTCGGGCGCGTGCTCCTCGACACGAATCCCGGCTTCCAGCCGTTCGGATTCGCCGGCGGTCTCTACGATCCCTCAACCAAGCTCGTGCGCTTCGGCCGGCGCGACTACGACGCCGAAGCCGGTCGCTGGACGGCGAAGGATCCACTCCTCTTCGAGAGCGGTGATACGAACCTCTACGCCTACGTGAGCAACGACCCGATCAATAGTATCGATCCGACCGGGCTGTGCCCCGAGAAGAACCCGAAAGATAAAAAGAAGAAGGAGGAAAAGAAGCGGCTTACCGATGCAGAACTCGATAAAAAGGCCCAGAAAGCTGCAGCGAAGATCCAGAAACTCAAAGATAGCCTGAACTTCGCCCGCGAAAAAGGGTTCCCGCGTGAAATGATCGACCAGATCAAGGCAGACCTGGCGAATCAGGAAAGAAAGGCTGAGAAGGCTTCGTCCGAGAAGACGTCCAGAGCGATTACGAGGGACATTGAGAGTGCCGCAAGAGCCAAGGACATCGCTCGGGTGTTTGGCAGAAAATAACTACGACCGACCAAATAGTCAGGGGCAGACGTCGCATCCGCGCACGTGAAGGAACTTACTTCCCCAGCGCTTTCTTGATCTCCGCGGCGACTTGCTCCGCGAGCGCTTTGCTCCCGGCTTCGGTGAAGTGGACGTTCTTTTCGCGCTGCAACGCCGGCTTCGCGACGACGATCGCGTGCAGGTCGTCGATCGCGACGCCTTCGGCTTTCATCACGCGCGCGGCGGCTTCGTTGTAGGCGAGTTCATCCTTCGCGACGCGGCCACCGCTGCCCTCGGGCACGGGCGTGGTCGTGGCCCAGATGAGCTTTGCGCCGGTCTTCTTCAGCTTCGCCACGATCTCGCGCAGGTTCTTCTCGTATTGCGCGACGGGATTCACCTGCGGCCCGGCGAGGTCGAGTTTGCCGTCCTTGAAATGCTTGAGGTCGTGCAGGCCCCAGTTGAAGTGGATCACGTCCCACTTCTTTCCCGCGCCGCCGGTGGCGAGCCAGGTGTCGAGGCTCTTGAGGCCCACGTCGGACGAACTGCCGTTCACCGCGATGCGATGCACGTTCGCGACGCCCTTGAGCAGTTCGCGCGTCGGGAGCGTGTAGCCGATAGAGATGGAGTCGCCGATGATGAGCACGCGCGGCAGGCCGGCGACGTCTTCGATCGGCGCGAGCGCGGGATCTTTCCTCCGCTCGCCGCCCTTCTCGGGCCTGGGTGCCTGGGCGAAAGTAAGCGTGGTGAGCGCGAGGACGGTGAGGGAGAGGCGATGGATCATGGAGTTGGGATGAGTTGAGGGAAGAGTCTGGCCTGTGCGAGCACGAGCACACCTACCAGGAGGGCGAGGCCGAGGCTGTGCCAGAAGACGGCGCGGAGGATCGTGCCGGCGTCGGGCGCATCCGGCGCGCCGCCGGTGGCGACTTGTGCGACGACGATGCTCTGCGCGTCGATCATCTTGCCCATCACGCCGCCGGAACTGTTCGACGCGGCGCAGAGGATCGGCGAGATGCCGAGTTGCTCGGCGGTGACTTTTTGCAGGTTGCCGAAGAGAACATTGGAAGACGTATCGCTGCCCGTGAGCGCGACGCCGAGCCAGCCGAGCAGCGGGGAGAAGAAGGGGAACCACCAACCGGTCTGCGCGAAGGCGAGGCCCATCGTCGAGTCCGTGCCGGAGAAGCGCGTGACGTAGCCGAGCGCGAGCATGAGCGCGATGGTGAGCAGCGAAGTGCGCACGCGCCACACGCAGCGACCGTAGAGCCGGATGAGCGGCACGAGTTTCACGCCGAGCAGCAGGCCCGCGGCGAATCCGGCGAGCAGTAGCGCGGTGCCGGTCATGGCGAGGAGGTTGAATTTGTAGATCGCCTTTTCCAGCTCCGGCGCGAGTGCGACGGGCGGCATCTTTTGCACCGCGAGGTGAAGCGCGGGGACTTCGAGTTTCCACGGTGCGGTGGCGTTCAGCCATTTGTCCACCGGGGCGATCTTCCACACCGCGACGAGGACCGAGAGCAGCACCCACGGGAGCCAGGCGCGGAACCTGGTAGGGATGGCAATCGCAGATGGAGCCGGGGCGGGGGCGGGAGGCTCAATCCCCAGCCGTCCGTCGTCGCTGCTTGTCGCATCTCGCGGACCGCTGGGGACAGCGGTCCCTACCTTCCACACGCGCAGCAAGGCGACGAGCGACGCCATGGAAACGAGCGCCGCGGCGATATCGACCAGCCATGGTCCGTGGAAGTTCGAGACGAGAAACTGCACTACGCCGAAGCTCGCGCCGCATACCAGGCAGGCGGGCCAGACTTCGCGCATCCCGCGCCACCCAGCCTGTGCGGCAACGAGCCAGAACGGGACGATCAGCGAGAAGAACGGAAGCTGCCGCCCGACCATCTTCGACAGCGCCATGAGATCGAGCCCGGTCACGTCCGCGAGCGTGGTGAGCGGGATGCCGAGCGAGCCGAAAGCGACGGGCGCGGTGTTGCCGATGAGCGCCAGCTTCGCGGCTTCGAGCGGTTTGAAGCCAAGGCCGATCATCATCGCGCCGGTGATCGCGACCGGCGCGCCGAAGCCTGCGCATCCCTCAATGAACGCGCCGAAGGCGAACGCGATGAGGAGCGCCTGGATGCGGCGGTCGCCCGCCAGCCCGGCGATCTGCGTCTTCAGCGTCTCGAAGCCGCCGGTATCGACCGAGAGCTGGTAGATGAAGATCGCGTTCAGCACGATCCAGCCGATGGGAAAGAGCCCGAACACCGCGCCGTAGCCCGCCGATGCCACGCACAGTTCCGCGGGCATTTTGAAAACGAAGATCGCCACGGCGGCGGCGGTGAGCAGACCGATGAGCGCGGCGAGATGTGCGCGCACATGCCACACGCCGAGCAGTGCGAGCAGCACGACGACCGGCAGCGACGCGACGAGCGCGGAGGGAAGGAGGCCGCCGAGCGGCGTGTAGTTTTGGGGCCAAGGCATGGTGGAGGACGTGGTTATTTTCGAGCCGCGCGGTCTTGTCAGCCGCAAATCGTCCAACTCATCGTCGAGCGCTCTCCATGATCCGAATCCTTCTCTGCGCCTTTCTCGCCCGCGCCGCGCTCGCGCTCGACTGTGATCTGCTCATCGTCGGCGGAAATGAATCGGCGTGCGCGGCAGCGGTGCAGGCGTCGCGGCTCGGGGTGGAACGCGTCGTGATGGTGAACGATATCGACTGGCTCGGCGGGCAGTTTTCCGCCGAAGGCGTCGGCGTGGTGGATGAGTGGACGACGGTGAACGGCAAGCGCGCGCGCTTTCCGCGCAGCGGGCTCTTCCGCGAAGTGGCGGAGAAGATCGAGGCGGTGAACTTGCGCAAGCATGGGCGCCTCGATCCGGGCAACAGCTTCTGCGGTTGGCTGACGATCGAGCCAGCGGAGGCGGCGCGGATCTTCGAGGAACTGCTCGCGGCGGAGAAGGTGCGGATCGAGCGCGGGTGGGAGCCGGTCGAGGTGAAGGTTGTAGTCACGCCGCTCCGCGGCGTGCACGGCCCAGAGGTCCGTGGCTACAGTGGCAAGCGCGTGAGCGGCGTGGTCTTCGCGCGCGGCAGCGAGCGGCTGGAAGTGAATGCGCGGCTGACGATCGACGCGAGCGACTGGGGCGATGTGATCCGCCTGAGTGGTGCGGCGTGGAGCGCGGGGCCGGATGCGAAGTCGCGCTTCGATGAGCCGAGCGCGCCGGAGAAGATCGACGAGAGCAACCGGCGCGAGATGAACCCAATGACGTATTGCGTGACGTTGCGCGGGAAGGTGGAAGCGGCGCCCCCGCCGCTTCAGCCGGAACTAAAAAGCGGCGAGGGCGCCGCTTCCACCTTCGAGCCGCGCAATCATCTCGGCGCGACGAAGGAAACCGCGAGCGAGTTTGCCGCGCTCGGGTGGCCGAAGGGGACGCTGCAAATGCGCCTGCCTGCCTTCGTGGACACGACGCATCCGGGCGGGCCGTATTCGCCGCCGGTAAATGTCTATACGCACCGCCGGCTCGTGGATGCGCTGCACCTCGGCCTGCCGTTCGCGAGCGAGAAGACCTTCCTCAACTGGCCGACGCAGGATTATCCGCTCGACGTGTGGCCGCGCGCGGTCGCCGAGGCGCTCGATGCGACGGAGCCGGGGGCATCGAAGAAGAACATCGTCGCACTTACACCTGCGCAGCGGCGGACCGTCTTCGCGGATGCGAAGCGGCACACGCTGGGGCTGCTGCACCATTTGCAGAAGATCAGCCCCGAGTTCCGCCGGCTCGAACTGAGCGACGAATACGGCACGCCGGACCGCCTGCCGCCGAAGGTGTATGTGCGCGAGGGCTTGCGACTGGAAGCGCTCACGATGCTGCGCGAGCAGGACATCCGCACGCCGCACGAGGAGCCGAAGTGGGCGAAGCTGATGCCGGAGGACGGCGTGTTCGGCTTCCAGTTCAACATCGACTTCCACCCGACGCGCCGCGTTTTCCTGACCGATGACGCCGGGCCGTGGGCGACGATCCACACGGCGACGCGAAACTGGTCCACGCACACGGATCGCACGATGTTCCCGCTGCGCGGGCTCGTGCCGGTGGAGATGGACGGCCTGCTCGGCAGCTCGAAGAACATCGGCGTGACCAGCGTGGTGCAATCCGCGCTGCGGCTGCACGGGCAGATGATGCTGTGCGGGCAGGCGAGCGCGACGGTGGCGTGGCTGGCGCTGCGCGAAGGGATCGAGCCGCGCGCGATCGCGGCAGATACGAAGCGCGTGCGCGAGGTGCAGCGGGCGCTGGTGCGGAGCGGCGTGCTGCTCTGGCCGTTCCACGACGTGCCGGTCGGCGCGCCTTACTTCGAGGCGGTGAATATGCTCGCCGTCCTCGGCGTGGGGCCGGCGCCCGAAGGCATCTTCTTCAAACCCGACGAAGCCCCGCCCGAAGCCGAGCGCGCCGAGGTGCTGAAGCGCACGGTCGCGAAGCTCGATCCGCCGCCTACCCTCACCCGCGCCGAGCTGGCGCAGGCTGTCTGGAAGGCGATGGCGGGGGAGTGAGGCGTGCCCCGCACCTAGCCGAAGTTCTGTGGCCGCCGGTGGAAATTCGCATCCTCCAGACGCGGTGACGCGGACAATGCGGATCACCCGCGACTACTTCGACTTCAGCCCCGCTGTGTTCACCGCGATCACACGGTAGCGATGCGGCTTCGCTACCGGAGCAAAGCCTTGAATTCCGCCGCTCGAGATGGTGAGCGCCGGTGCGCGCGTCGGTGAGGTTTTCATCGGCCATGACGACGAAGGAAATGCAGTCGGCGAGCGTCCAATACTTGTCGGGTCGGGCGTCGTAAAGTTGCAGGCCGCATGCGAAGAGTTCCGTCGAGGCTGGGACGATGCGAGTGTTGCCGTTGCGCTCCGAGGTAGCGACAAAGGCTGCTATCCGCCGCTGCGTGCTGGAAGCGGCGAAGGCATCGGCAACTTCGGTGAGCACCCATGCTGTCGTGACGATGGGCCGCAGGAAGGTCGCGGCGAAGGAGTTCACGCGGGCATGGTGCAGATCGGCCCGGTTGAGCAGCGCCACGAAATAGGCACGTGCATGGGCAGCTTGATCGTGTCGTTCACGACGATGGCGGTGATGCTCATGGCGGCAGGATAAATGACGAGGCGGAGGTGGCGAGCGCGCAGCCGAGGGGATGGAACTTTCCCCCAATGGATCGCCGGAGCCGCGAGTTGAACCCAGCGTGAAACTCCTCCGCCTCGCTCCCCTGCTCCTCGCCTCCGCCGCCTTCGCCCAGACGCCGGAGAAACCCAAGCGGCTCGACGCTTCCGCCTTCCTCACGCTGCAAGCGGCGTTCGACGCGCTGCCGGCGAGCGGCGGCATCGTCGTGATCCCGCCGGGCGACTACGACATCACCGAGTCGCTGCGCATTCGCACCGCGGAGACGCGGATCGAAGGCTCGGGCGCTTCGACGCATATCCATAATAGGAACGAGACCGGCGAGCCGGCGCTGGTGATCGAGCCACCGGGGATCGACAAGGACAAGAAGGCGCGGCTGTGGCGCGTGCAGGTGGGGAACTTGCGGATCAGCGGGAATCCGAAGAGCGGCGACGGGATCTACGCGCACGGCGTCCAGGAGATCTTCCTGCAAGGCGTGTCGGTCGATCACCACGGGCGGCACGGGATTCATTTGCTCGATTGCTACGAAGACCCGCGCGTGAACGACTCGATCATCACCTACAATGCGGCGTCGGGTCTGCATATCATCGGCTGCCACGACATCGTGGTGAACGGGAATCACTTCGAGGAGAACAACGACGCGCTCACGTGCCTCGACGGCTTCAACCTCTGCGCGAACGGCAACAACATCGACGACCACCTCCGCCACGGGATCGTGATCGAGAATACCTATGGCTCGGTCGTGAGCGGCAACATGATCGAGGAGTGCAACGGCACGGCGATCGTCCTCGACCGCGATTGCTACGGCATCACGCTGAGCGCGAATGTGATCGCGCATCACCTCGGCGGCGGGATCGATCTGCGCGACGCCAACGGCTGCTCGGTGAGCGCGAATACCTTCGTGCTTTGCCACGGCTTCGGCGTGCGCGTCGGACCGGCGAGCGGGCGCGATGCGATAAGCGGCAACGCCTTCACCAATTCATTCATCGGCCAGGCGCAGAAGCGCCCCACGGAAGACAAAACGCCGATGGGCATCGACGCCGGCGGCGGCGTGGTGCTCGAGGGCGCGAAGGACGTGCTCATCTCCGGCAACACCTTCACCGGCCTCGACCGCGAAGCCGTGCGCGCCGACGCCGCGACCGAGCGCGTGCTCGTGAGCGGGAACCTGCTCGCCGAATGCGGCAGCAAGCTCGACGCCGGCGCGAAGTGGATCGTGCTCGACGGGGCGAAGGATTCCATCGCACGCGAAAATCTCGGGGCGAAGTAGCGGCGGCGCCCGCTTGGTGGAAGCGACGCCCTCGTCGCTTTGAGGGTGCCCGCGGCGCCCCGCCGGGGGGAGCGCCGCTACCCTGGGGCGCGCGCTACCCTTGAAGCGGCGGGGCGCCGCTTCCACCCTTACCGGATCTTCTGATCCGGCAGCTCGCTCTTTATCCCGGCGTCCTCCGGCATCGTGTCGGTGGCGGGCGTGAGGCCGAGCGTTGCCATCTCCGCGAGCAGTTGTTTGTCGAGTTCGGCGATGGTCGCGGCTTGCGCGGGGTCCGCGATCAAGTTGCGCCGCTCGTCAGGATCGGCGCTTAGGTCGTAGAGTTCGCGCTGGTGCTTGTCCGGCGTGCTATCGAAGCGCGGGCCGTGCGGGTAGCGGATGTATTTCCAGCGGTCGGTGCGCAGCGCGCGGATGTTCGGCGTGTAAGGGAACTGCTTCTCGTAGTTGTAGTGGTAGAGCCACGCGGTGCGCCACGCGGGGTCGCCGGCGCGCACGAGCTTCACCCACGATTTGCCGGCGATCTTTTCGAGCGGCGCGGTGCCGGTGAGTTCGAGCAGGCTCGGCGGAAGATCGACCGTGAGCACCTGCTTGCTCTCGACTTTCCCCGCCGGCACGCCGGGACCGCGCGCGATGATCGGAATGCGCAGGCACGGCTCGTGCGCGGTGCGTTTATCCACCATGCCGTGCTCGCCTTCGAGCAGGCCGTTGTCGCCGAGGAAGACGATGATCGTCTTGTCGAGCTGGCCGGTCTTCTCGATGAACTCGCGCATCCGTCCGACGCTGTCATCGACCGACAGAATCGTGCCCCAATAGCCATGCACCATGTTCTCGAAGTCTTTCACCGCGGCCGGGCTCGAGTCGGGAAATTTCTTCCGCCACTCGAAGAGCGGCCCGTAGATGCCGTGCCATGTCGTGATGCGCTGCTTGATCCACTCCGGCTTGCCGTCGAGCGCGAAGGCCGTGTCGGGATACGGCACGCGCACCGCGTCGAAGGCGTGCGCGTATTTTTCCTCCGGAGTGTAGAAACTATGCGGCGCCTTGTGGCCGAGACAGAGCGCCCACGGCTTGCTCGTGTCGCGCTGCTTCAGCCAGTCGAGCGCGAGGTCGGTGACGACCGTCGTGTAATAGCCGGGGATGAGCTTCGAGCCCGCGCCGTTGAGGTTCCATTCCGTGTCGAAGTATTTCCCCTGCCCCTTGTGCGTGACGAAGTAATCGAAGCCCGGCCGCGGCGCGTCGTTCTCCTCGCCCATGTGCCACTTGCCGAGATACGCCGTCGCATAGCCGGAGTCGTGCAGCCGCGCCGGCCAGTGCGGCAGCGACGGCGGGAGTTCGGTGAAGTTGTTCACGACCCCGTGCTGATGCGCGTAGAGCCCCGTGAGCAGCGACGCGCGGCTCGGCGAGCAGAGCGACGTGGTGCAAAATGCATTCGCAAACCGCACGCCCTCCTTCGCGAGCCGGTCGATGTTCGGCGTCTTCACGTGCGGCGAGCCGTAGCAGCCGAGCGCCTGTGGACGCAGATCGTCGCAGAGGATGAAGAGGACGTTTGGCTTGCCTGCCCCGAGCTTGGTCGAGGGGTCGGCGGCGCGGACGGCGACGGTGAAGATGAGAAGGAGGAGAAGACGCATGACGGGATTCAATGGCCGCGCCCCGTGCGACGCAAGCCACGGATGGCGCCGCGACGTTCGCGCATGGATGCGTCTGTCACGAGTCGTGCGGTGGCGCCGAGAGCTACGGCGGAAACACGCAGCGCAGAGGCTTCCCGGCGAGCGTGCGATAAACGGCAAAATCCCGCCGGTCCGTGCTCAAAATCTCCGCGCGGGGATGCAACTCACCGAGCTTCACCACACAGGCATCGGCGAAACCGGGATCGAGATCCGTGAACTTTTCCACACAACGAAGCAGGCCGGCGGCGTGGGCTTCGGCGTCGAAATCCACCGTCAAATCTCCATCCACGAGCATCTGGAGCAGCGGTTCCGGTGTGCCGAGCAGGTAAGCTGCCTCGGTCAAAACCGCCTCGCACGTTCGCAGCGGCGCGCTCACCGCCAGCCCTCGCGCCCAGCGATGATGCTTGTCCTTCCTGCTCCAATAGGCCACCAGAAAACCCGTGTCAGCAATCTGCGGCATCTCGCTGGAAGATCAACGCGCGCACCCTCTCCTTGGTGGCGGTGGACAAATCCGCCGGCAATCCTTCCAGCGCCGGACGCCCTGCGGCCTTCAATCCGCGCCGTGGCCTCGTGCGTGGTTCCACGGCCTGCCCTAGCCGTAGCGCAGCGCCTCGATCGGCTCGATGCGGGCCGCTTTCACCGCGGGGTAGATGCCGCTGACGACGCCGATGATCACCGCAAAACTGAAGCTGATCACCACGTTCTCGAACTCGAGCACGGGCGCATTGTCGCCCGGCGAAATGGCGACGAGGATCTTCATGACTCCGAGGCTCGCCACGAGCCCGAGCAGGCCGCCGATAACGCCGATCACCGCGCTCTCGACGACGATCTGGATGAAGATGTCGCGCCCTTTCGCGCCGACGGCGCGTCGCACGCCGATCTCGCGGATGCGCTCGGTGATCGAGGCGAGCATGATGTTCGTGATGCCGATGCCGCCGACGAGCAGGCTGATGCCGGCGATGAGCCCGCCGCTGGCGCGCACGTTGCGGATGTATTCCTCGTTTCGCTCGAACCACTCCTCGCGCGTGTCGAAGCCGAAGTCGTCGATGCCGCGATGCGTCACGCGCAGCATGTCGGCGACGCGATCGAGCGTCTCCTTGAAGCGATCGATGTCGGCGACCTGGAAGATGAGCCGGTCGAGGCGGTAGTCCGGGCCCTGGTCTTCCTTGCCGACGACGTTCGCGCTCTTGAACTCGTAGAACGCCGTCGAGATCGGCATGACGACCGTGCTGTTCTTGCGCGTGAAGGAGCTATAGCGGCTCGAGCTGCGGCTGTAGCTGCTGCTGCTCGGGGAGCGCAAGTTGCCGCTGCTGCTGTAGGCGGAGGCCTTGTCGATGCCGAGCTCCCGCCGGCGTTTGTCGCGGTCCGATTCGTAGAACTCGAAGATGCCGACGACGGTGAACGGGCGCTGGTTGATAAGGACGGTTTCGCCCACCGCGTTGTAATCGGGACGATCGGGCCAGAGCTTATCGACCACGAGCCGGCCCACGACGCAGACGTGCTTGGCCTCCTCGACGTCGAGCCACGAGAGCGGCCGTCCGAAGGCGACGTTGTGTTTGTTAATCGGCAGGTAGTCGGGCCAAACGGCCTGCGCTTCGTAGCGAAAGTTGTTCGGCCCGGCGATGATGTTGATCGGGAGTTCCACGACCGGACTGACCAGGCTGACGAGGTGCGGGATCTTCGCGATGGCCTCGGCGTCCGCGACGGTGCGGCCGGGGGAAATCTCCCACTTGTATTCCTGCTCGACGGGCACCTCCTGCTTGATGACGCCGACGAGCTCGATGCCGCCGAGCTGCGTGATGTATTCGCGCACGCCGTGCGCCATGCCGGCGGTGAGCGAAAACATACTGAGCAGCGACGCGACCCCGAGGATCACGCCGAGCATCGTGAGGAAGCTGCGAAACTTGTGCGCCCAGATTTCCTTGAAGCCGACGAGCAGGCTGAGCCAGAGGTTCATGCGGCTACAGGTTGAGGCGGATTGATCGTGTCGTTCACGATCCGGCCGTCGCGGATTTCAATGCGCCGGGCGGCTTGTGCGGCGATGCCGTTGTCGTGCGTAACCAGGACGATCGTGCTCCCCTGCCGACTGAGTTCGCGGAACATTTCGAGGATCGTGGCGCCGGTGTTCGAGTCGAGGTTTCCGGTCGGTTCGTCGGCGAAGATGATTTTCGGGCTGTTCACCAGCGCGCGGGCGATGGCGACACGCTGCATCTGGCCGCCGGAGAGCTGGAGCGGCGTGTTGTTCACGCGCTCGGTGAGGCCCACACGCTCGATGGCAGCGAGCGCCTTCTCGCGCCGCACGCTCGAGGGAATGCCAGCGTAGATGAGCGGCAGTTCGACGTTCTGCAGCACGTTGAGCTTCACGAGCAGGTTGAAGCTCTGGAACACGAAGCCGATTTTCTGGTTCCGCATCTCGGCGAGTTTGTTGCTGCTCGCGCGGGAGACATCCATCCCGTCGATCGTCATCGTGCCGGTGCTCGGCGTGTCGAGGCACCCGAGCAGGTGCATGAGTGTGCTCTTGCCGCTGCCGCTCGGGCCGATGATCGCGGCAAACTCGCCCTGCGCGATCTCGAGATCGATCCCCGCAAGCGCGTTGATCTCCTGCTCGCCGACGCGGTATCGCTTCGTGACGTTGCGCAATTCGATCAGCGCCATCGGTCCCTTCGCTTACGATGAACGCTGCTTCTTGCTGCGCTTCTCGGGCTTCCCGGTGTTCGAGTGGATCGGCACCGACGACTCCGTGCTCGGGTGATCCGGCTCGATCAAGAGGACCGTCTCGCCCTCGATCACACCGTCTTTGATTTCCGCGAAGTCGAAATTCGTCACGCCGATCTTCACCTCGCGCCGCTCGGTGCCTTCACCCTTGCGCACATAGACCACTTTCTTGTTCCCATCGCCGCGGAAGATCGCCGAGACCGGCACGGACACCGCGGAGTCGGCCTTCGCGATCGGGATGTTCAAGTTCACCGTCATGCCCGGGCGCAGGCGCGCGCTCGGGTTTTCGATCGTGGCCTCGATGTCGAAGCCCTTCACGCTGCCCTTCACCGTCGCCACCGGCGCGATGAAATTGATCTTCCCCGTCATCACCACGTCCTTGAGGGAATCGACCTTGAGCTTCACCGGTTGATCGACCTTGAGCCGCGCGACATCGACCTGATTCACATGCGTCTGCACGAGCAGCTTCTCGAGGTTCGCCACGGTCATCAGCGTCGTTCCGCTGTTCACGCTCGCGGCGGCGATGACGACCTGGCCTTCGATCACCGGCAGCGTGAGCACGGTGCCGTCGATGGGCGAGATGACCTTGGTCTTGCGCAGCTTTTCCTCGGTGATCTCGAGCTTGCGCCCCGCGCGGATGAGGTTGTTCTGCGCGATGTCGAACTCGCTGGTGAGGTTGTCGAACTGCTCGCGGCTCACGAGCTTCGCCTCGAAAAGTTCCTTCGAGCGCTCGTAGTTGCGCTTGTCCTTTTCCATCTCGAGCTTCGCGCCGTCGATCTCGCTGAGCACGGATTGCTTCTCAGTGAGCAGGTCACGGTCGTCGATCTCCGCGAGCAGGTCGCCGGACTTGACGGTATCGCCCGGCTCGACGTGGACGGCTTTGACCTTTCCGCTGACCTCGCTCTTGATATCGAGCTGAAAAGACGGCGCGACATCGCCCGCGACCTCCACGCTGAAGTCGATGTCCCGCTTCTCGGCCTTGGTGAGCATGCGCTCGGGGAACTCCTCCTGCGGAGGTTGACCGATCCGGCCAGTCTTCACGAGCCACCAACCCCCACCAGCGAGGGCAGCGACGATCAGGATGGCGGGGAAGAGCTTCTTCATCAGTAAGTGGGCGGGTATGCGGGAAAATGGGGTGCCAATCTGGCGAGGCCGGGCCACCGATCAACTCGCCGCATGGGTCGTCAGGTCAACCTTGCGAAGGTATCGCTTATTAGCTGCGGCCAGAAGTATTTGCTCGAGGCGATGGCGGAAATGACCATTGGCGCCAGCGGTCTCTCTCGCGCACTATTCCAGCGCTGATGCATCGCTCCCGCACTGCTTTCACGCTCATGGAGTTGCTGCTGGCCATCGCGCTGGCGGTCATCATCATGGCGCTCTCCATCCCGATCCTCGGGAGCATCTTCAGCGATGACGCGTTGCAGGAGTCGTTCAACAAGTTCGAGGCCTTCGTGCAGAAAGCGCAGACGAAGGCGGTCAAGGAGCGCCGGACGTATCTGCTGATCTGGCACGAACCCGACGCGAAGCACGAGGGAGCCATCACGCTCGAGCCCGAGATCCTCACGGCCGAGGAGGCCGGGACGGATGCGGAGAGCTTCACGTTCGGGGACGCGGAACTGACGCTGGAGCGTCCGTTCACGCTGGAAAAGAAGCCGCTCGCCGAGTGGCCCTTTTGGAAGAGCGGCACGTGCGAGCCGGTGCGCGTGGCTTACAAGAGCCGGGCGGGGACATGGCTGGCGGAGTTCGATCCGCTGACGACGCGCGGGACGATCATCGACATGGACAACCGATGAAGCTCCACGCCGCCCACAGCCCCACGCGCGGCTTTCTACTCATCGAGGTGCTGATCGCCGTGACGATCTTTGCGCTCGCGGTGCTCGCGCTGGGCGGGAGCGTGGAAAATGTGATCTCCGCACAGGTGATGAAGGAGGAAGACGAACAGGTGCGCCGTTTCCTCGACAGCAAGGTGGCGGAGATCGAGGCGGGCGCGGTGCCGCTAGCCGACACGGCGACGACGGAGGAGATCAAGGAGTGGCTGCCGGGCGCGAAAATCACGACCAAACGCACGCAGCTCAAACGTAAGAACGAGAAGGAGCAGGATCTCTTCGGGCTCTACGTCGTGGACATCGAGCTGTCCTGGCTCTCCGACGGCTCCACGCAGAAGCGCAATCTCTCGTTCTACATTTTCCCAGACCAGCGATGAAACGGCGCCGCGCTTTCACACTCATCGAGGTCCTCGTCGCCGTGGTGCTGATCGGGATGATCGCGGTGACGCTGCAGCGGTTCGTGACGACGGCGTTGATGGGCATCAGCATCTCGAGCGAGCACGAGGCGGAGGCGGAAAAGATGTCGGCGCTGTTCCGTTACATCGACGAACAACTCGATGCCCTCACGCCGCGTGCGCAGTCGGCGCTGATCGGCATACCGCATAAATTCGGCGCCGGCCTGAACTCGGACGAACTGCAATGGCGCTGCTTCCCCGGCTCCGGCACGCTGAGCAGCACGGGCGAGGGCGAGTGGTTCGTGACGCTGACGGTCATGCCGCAGTCGAAGACCTCGACCACACTCGATCTCGGGCTCAAGCGCCGCTACGTGGATGCCGACGAAACCAGCTACGACTGGGTGCCGCTGGTGAAGGACGTGGCCGGGGTGAAGTTCGAGTATTACAGCAAGCAACTCAACGCGTGGCTGGACCGATGGAACGACCAGAACAGCCGACCGCGCCTTGTGCGGATGCTGCTGTGGCGCACGAAGGATGCGCTGCCCGAGCGCGCGGTCTTCAGCGTGAACTCCTCACGGATCGAGCAATGAAAACGAACCGCGAAGGCTCGGCGCTGCTGCTCGTGATGTGGGCGATCTTCCTGCTCACGGGCGCGATCCTCACGTGGTCGGCGTGGATTCAAAAAGACATGGAGCTCGCGGCCGATCGCTCGCACGAGGTCGAGGCGCGCGCGATGGCGCTCTCGGGCATCGCGATTGCGAAGCATCCGCTCGTCTCGGAGCGCACGCCGGGGCTCGAGGAGGAGATCGACAGTCAGCGCGGCTTCCGGGTGCGGATCATCGGCGAGGGCGGCAAGCTGAACCTCAACTGGCTGCTCGCCGGCGAGGATCCGCGCAAGATGGCGATCCTCAAGGTCTGGCTCGATCGGCACGGGCTCGATTTCAAGCAGGTCGAATCCCTGATCGACTGCATGCTCGATTACACCGATGGCGACAACTTGAAGCGCCTCAACGGAGCGGAGGACGAGCCCGGCTACATGCCGGCGAACCGGCCCTTTCAGTCGCTCGACGAGGTCGAGCGCGTGATGAACATCGAACCCCTGCTCCGCTCGCCGGGCTGGCGGGACGAACTCACGATCTACAGCCAGGGGCCGATCGATCTTTCGTCGGCGAACGAGGCAATCCTCCGGATGCTTCCCGGCATGAGCGAGGCGCGGATCACGCGCTTCCTGCTCATCCGCCGCGGACGCGACGGAGTGGACGGGACGATCGACGATTTTCAGTTCAAGAACCTGGCGGAAATCCAGAGCTACCTCGGGTTCAACGCGGCGCAGTTCAAAGACCTGAGCGGGCTCGTGGTCGCGAAAGATCAGGTCCAGCGGATCATTTCCGAAGGCCGTGCGGGAAATGTCGTTAGACAACTCGAAGTCGTGGTCCGAAAGGGCGGCTCCAATCCGCAGATCGTTTATTGGCAGGAATGAAAAAAAACGTCCGACAAAGCAGAGCACTCGTTTTCCCCGGCGCCACCGGGTGGCGGGTGCGGCTGCCTTCGGGGCAGATGCAGTCGGTCCAGGCGCTCGACGATGCCGCGGCGGCACTGCCCGCCGGGGCGCAGGTCCACCTCGCGCTGCCCTGCACCAGCGCGCTCTTCGAGCGGATGACGCTGCCCTCGATCGATCGCGACGAGCTGAGCGGCATGGTGCAGCTCCAACTCGAGAAGACGCTGCCGTATTCCGTCGATGAAGTGTCTTCGGACTTCGATGTGATCCACCAGGCCGACAGCGAATCGACGCTGCTTTCCGTCGTGGCGAATCATTCGCAGCTCGACCGGCTGTGCGAGCCGCTGCGGAGCAAGGCGATCTTCCCGGAGAAAGTCACCGTGTATGCCCAGCACGTCGCGGCGACGTGCCCGCTCGATGAAACCGTGCTCTGCCTGTGGCCCGAGGACGACCAGCTCGTCGTCGCCGTGTGCGAGCACGGCAAGCTCGGCTACGCGCAGACGCTGCCGCACACGGACCCGGCGACGGTGAGCGCGCAACTGCCGGCGCTGCTGCTGCGCGCGGAGATGGAAGGCGTGCCGACCGACTTCGCGCGCGTGCGCATCGAGCAGGCCTGCGGAGGGCTGCGCGATGAACTGGCGAGCCAGCTCGGCCGCCCGGTCGATGTGTTTTCGTTCGAGGATGTGCTGCCCGAACCGAGGACGAACCTCGTGCCCGCGCCGTGGCTCGAAGAGGTGCGCCGGCTGCAATCGAGCGGCCAGACGCGCGGACGGCTGCAAGTCGCGGCGATGCTTTACCTCATCGGGATCGCGCTGGCGTGCCTCTACCTCGCGTGGCTGAAGCGGCAGGTGCAGACGCTCGATGGGCAGATCGCGCAGACGCAGCCGCTCGTGGAGTTCCAGCAGAGCCGGCAGGCGAAGTGGCAGGACCTGGCGCCGGCGATCGAGCCGGGGCGATCGGCGGTGGAAGTGCTCAACCTGCTCTTCGCGAATCTCCCGTCGAAGGAGGTGAAGTTCACGCTGTTCGAGTTCGGGCCGAAGAATTTCAAGATCGAGTGTGAGGCGCCGAGCGCAAACCTGTGGACGGAGTTCACGGACAAGCTGCGCAAGGAGCCCGGCTTGAGCTTCACCAAGATCGACTCGCCGCCGCCGCAGATCCTCAACGATGGCCGCGTGAAGTTCACCGTCTTCGGCCGATGAGCATGCAGATGAATCCCCGCGAACGCGCGCTCGCTTTCATCGTCGGCACCCTGCTGGCGGTCGCGGCGACGTTTATCCTCGGGAAGATTTTCCTCGGTCACCAGCGCGAGCTTTCCCGGCAGCGCGCGGAGAAGACGATCGCGCTCATCTCGATGCGGACGCTGATCGCGGAGCGCGAACTGTGGGAGGAGCGAGACGCGTGGCTGAACCAGAATCAGCCGAAGCTCGACAACGCGAACAGCGCCGGCGTGGACCTGCTGGAGCGGGTGAAAAAGATCGGACAGAAGCGCGGGCTCACGCCCACGGAGGCGCAGATCGGTATCGCCGACGGCACCGGGAAGTCCGCCGGCCGGAACGCGTATCAGGCCGTGAGCGTGAGCTTCACGGTGAAAGGCCGATGGCAGGAACTCGTGAACTTCCTCTACGACGTGCAGTCGCCGACGAGCTTCCTGGTCTTCGAGAAAGCCACGCTGCAGCTCGACAAGGAGGACAAGACGCAGGTGAGCGGCACGTTCAAGCTGGCCCAGTGGTTCATCACGCAATGAACCGCCGGATTGACTCCCCGATCGATGCGGCTTCCCTTTTCCGTATGACTGCACGTCTGCTCCTCCTCGTCAGCGCGTCCAACTGTGCGCTCGCCGCCGCGTCCGCGGTGCCGGAACCCTTTCTGGAAACGCGTTACGACAAGCTCCGGGCGGAGGCGCCCTTCGCCGTCGCCACCGCGGAGGCGCCGAAGGAAGAGAAGATCCCTTGGGCGCAGAATCTCTACGTGGGCAGCGTCGCGAAGTTCAAGCAGACCGGCGAGGAGAAGGACTGGGTCATCATCAAGGACCGCACGCAGCCCGGCTCGCTGATCCAGCTTTTCGGCAGCGAGGTGAACCCCGAAGGCTACCAGCTCGTGAAGCTGGAATGGTCCGAAGATCCGAGGAAGACGAAGGCGTCGGTGAAGAAAGGGACGGAGTTTGCCATGATCGAGATGGATCAGGCGGCTTTCACGAGCGCGGCACCGATGCCGGCGGCGCAACAAAAGCCGGCTGGCGGCCCGAAGCCACCCACGATGCCGGGCGCAGCGCCCGCGGGCCCCGGCGCCATTCGGCCGCCGACCACGATCAATCGACCGAACATGCCGCCGGTGGCGATCCCGAGACCGACGAACCTCCCTCCGCAACAGCCGGCGGGGCCGAATGCAGCGCCCGCTAACAGCCGCCAGCGCATCCGAGTCATCCCCAGCAATCAGTAACCGTGAGGCTCCACTGCGCGCTCGCGCTTCTCGCCCTGCACGTCCTCACCTTCGGTCTCCGCGCCGACGTGCCCCTTCCCGGCAACATCCTCGACCCAAAGAGCGTGCCCGAGGCATGGAACGTCATCCGACTCTCGACGAGCAACGTCGAGCAGCTCATCGGCGAAAAGCGGCTGGCTGAAATCCCGGTGCAAATTGCGCTTTGCAGCCCAGCTCTTCGGGCTCTCGCTCGGTTCGCGACGACGCCGGAGGAAGCGGCGAAACTTTCGCAGCAAACGACCCGGGCGCTCGGCTGGGTGGTGGCCGTCGCGAGGACTGGCGGGGAAAACAACCAGACTGCCACCGAAGACGGCTTCAAGGCGCTCAAGACACTGCTTCAGGAGCTCGGCCAGGGCTACGATCCCAACGTGATCGCGGGCGATATTTTCTTCTGCCCGATGCACCCGGACTTCGTCTCCCCAAAGCAGGCGACACCTTGCGGAAAGTGCGGCATGGGCCTCTTCAAGAGGCGCATCCCCTACAGCTTCATCTACACCGCACCGGGAGAGCCTTCGATCTCCCTGACGGCGACCCCGAGCGCCCCGATCGAGGCGGGCAGGAAGGTGGAGGTGAAGGTGCGCCTCACGCACAAAGACAAGAAGCCAGTCCTCACCAGCGATCTGGTGGTCATGCACACCGAGCCGATCCATCTTCTGATCGAAGACCCGAGCCTCGGCGACTACCACCACGAGCACCCGGTCGCGACCAGCACTCCGGGCGAATACACCTTCTCCTTCACACCTCGGAAGACATCGCCTTACCGCATCTGGGCCGACCTCGTCCCGAGCGCCACAGGCGTGCAGGAGCTGCCCAATACCGACCTCCCCTCACCCGGCAAACCCGACCCGGTGCAGGAAACGGCGAGCACTTTCACCTCCACCGTGGACGGCTACCAGTTCGCGCTCACGCTCACCGGCGGGAACCACATCCCAATCATCACGGGCCAGACCCGGAAGATGGCCGTCACCATCACCGACGCCAACGGCCAGCCCGTGAAAACTCTCGAACCGGCGATGCACGCCTTCGCCCACCTCGTCGGCTTCTACGGCGACTACCAGACCGTCGTGCATTTGCACCCAGCCGGCGGCGACATCCTCATCCCGGAAGCACGCGGCGGCCCTGCGCTGGGCTTCCAGTTCTTCCCGCCCAAAGCCGGCTTCATCCGGATGTATTGTCAGGTCTTGATCGGCGGGAAGATGCTCTTCGCGCCCTTCAACGTGAACGTGCAGTAGCTGCGACGCCCTCGTCGCAGGAAGTTCCGGCGGCGCCTCGACGCCGGCTGGAGTGCACCGAATGGTGGGGTCGCGAGAAACCGCGGCGGGGCGCCGCGAGCACTTCCGGCGACGAGGCGTCGCCGCTACGATCACTTGGTGACGAGATCGTCCGTCGTCCACATCCGCAGGTCGGGGCCGGCTGAACGGACCTCCATCTTGTCCTTCGCGAGTTGGTGGAAAAAGTAAGGCGTGCCCCAGCGGTCCACTAGCTCCCCGTCGCCGTTGAGCTCCTGCCCAAGCGGGGGGCCGAGCCTGGCGCCCGCCGAATTTCCGCCCATCACGGCCTTCATGATCTCCGCATTGGAGCCAACTGGATTTTCCCCGAGGCGCGTATGGAAATCTCGAAACATCGAGCGCACATCCTCCATCTCACGAGCACCTTCCTTCTCCGTTTGCTTGGCACTGATCGGAGCCGCCGCCGGAGCGGCCGCACCCTTGGCTGCAGGTGTCGCAGGTGCCGGAGTGGAACGCACGATAGGCTGACCCGGCATCACCGCACTGGCGATGCGAACCGGCTCGGCGGGCACCAGAGGCTCCGGCGTGGCGGCAGCGGGCACAACACTGGGTTTGGGCGTCGGCGAAACCGATGCGCTAGAGGATGGAGCCGGGCTGGTCGTCGCTGGGCGCGCGACGGGAGCGACAGGAGCGAGGCTTTCGCCTCCCGTCGGCCATAGCCACAAGGCCCCCGCACACGCCAACAACACGATGGCCAGAACGAAGAGTGCGCGGAGTTTCATGATGTCCGGCAGTCTTTTTCAGGCGCTGCCACCGGGCAGATTTCTGAGAACACGGCCCTAAGCCATGAAGCCCAGATACCCGCCGGCATACGAGCCCGAGAACCGGGTGAGGTTCGGGAAGACCGACTCAATCGAATTTTGGTCGAGGCCAAACCATCTCGCGAGCGTGGCGGAATACTGATCAACCGCGAGGGTCGGAATCCAGCGTCCCAGTCCGGTGTCGTTCGGGCCATTGATGGCGAAGGTCGGCAGCGTCCCATAGGTCTGTCCACCACTGACCGCGCCACCCATGATGAAATGATGCGCGCCCCAGCCGTGATCGCTGCCCTGGCTGTTCGTCGGCAGAGTGCGGGAGAAGTCGCTGGCGGTGAAGGTCGTGACATTGTTCGACACGCCAAGCTGCTCCATGGCTCGCTGGAACGCGAACATACAGGCGTTGACCTCGGCCAGAAGCCGGTAGTGGGCGCCGTTGACATTGGTCGGATCATCCACGCCGTTCACCAAGACCTGCGAGGTGTGCGTATCGTAACCGCCGACCGAGCAGAAGAAGATCTGCCGAGCCATGTTGAACTTGTTTATCTCCGGAACCAACGCATTTCCCCGCGCCTGAATCAGCCGCGCGATCATCTTGAGTTGAGCAGAAAGGCCAGAAGCCGTGTTGGTGCCGGGGACGTTAGTTGGAAATGGAGTGTTCCACGTCCAAGTGCCCCCTTGGGCCACCTCGACGGTAGCCGAGATGTTGGCGTTCAGGGCATCACCGACTTCGATCGCGTTATCGAGCACGTCGGCGTAGGCCGTCCGCTGGAGGTTGACGTGGGGGCTGGGTGGATTCAGGATGTCTTTGAGCGCTCTCTGTCGAATTTCATTTTTCCCCAATCGACCGCCACCGTTACTACCCGTGCCGTTACCTGTGAGGACAATCGCGCCCGTGGTCGCGACATGATATTGAGCAACGAGGTTCCCGATCTCGAAGGTATTCGCCCCGTTAAGCGAAACCGACATCGAGATATCACCATTGGGGTTGGCGGTGGCATTGAGGATATCGGCCACACGTCCCCCCCAGCCGGTCGTCGGCGGCACATCGGGGATCGAGGTCTGCCACTGCGTCACCTGGTCGCTGTGCGAGAAAAGCTGCGGCGGTTGATAGAACTTCGTGTTCGAGCCCGTGTATTGCGCGCGAGTCGTCGGGCGCACGAGCGTGCCGACATTCATCACCGCTGCGAGTTTGTCCTCACCGAAGAGCGTCTGGAGGCCCGGGCAGCTCGGATGAAAACCGTAGGTGTGACCAGCGGCATCCGTATAGGCGGCACCCGAGGTTCCGGCTTGATAAAGCGGAAGCAGCGAGGCCTGCGGCAGCGCAAGATTGCCCCGGATCGAGGTGTAGTCGGCGATGGTGGTCGAGTCCGTCGGCACGATCCAGTTGTTCGAATCGTTGCCGCCGCCCAGGAACAGGCAGACCAGCGCTTTGTAACCTGACACATTGTTCACCGCCATGGCGGCATTGATCATCCGCAGGTCACGGATGGTGCTCTTGAGAGCCCAGGTGCCGACCGCGGCACAGGAGGCCTGTCGGAAAAAGTCCCGACGTTTGGTGAGATTGGGATATTTGTCTTCGCTCATAGGACTTATCGCTGGATGGTGTAATCGGGACTGGTGAGGATGAAGTGGAGAATGGCTCGCAAGCGATCCCGAATCTCCGTCGTAGAAGGCCCGGAGTTGTTGTAGACAATGGGTGAGTAGTGCGCGCCGGTGAGTGTGCCGGGCGTCGCAAGGCAGTTGAGGTCCAACGTGTTCGCGGTGTTCCTCAGCTTGAATGCGTTCGCGGTGAGACCCGTCGCCGACACCAGGAACGTGCCGTTGCCATCGGTGTCGGCGTTTGCGTAGGTCCCGCCCGTGATGCCACTGATCGTGATCGTGTCCCCCGCGTTCAAACCGTGGGCCGTGGAGTTGAAGGTGCAACCGCCGCTGGGCGCGGTCGTGACGCTGCTGATCGTCCGAAAGAGGAACTTCTGGATGACCGCCTTGCCATTGGTATCCAGTTGCCCGGCGAGCAGTAGAGTATTCAGGCGATCGATCAGCGTCGGCAGGTTGGCATTGCTCGTCCAGGCCTGGCCGGTCTGCGGCCCAGCACCGAGCACTGCGCCCACGGTTCCGGCGGTGTTCACCGCAAGGCCCATCCACTGGCCGAGATCCATGACCAGCGCGTGGTTTCCGTTGTTGAAGCTGCTGGTCCCGTTCGTATTGCCTGAGCCGAAGACGCCATTGTAGAGGTAGTTCGCCTGGCGAACCGCGCTCGTTTCCGCCGTGAGCTGGAACTCCGGCGTGGTGATGCCCTGCGAGGCCAGCGTGCCCGCATACTTGTAGTCGGGCAGGAAGTAATTGAACACCGTGGGCGAGTTCAACGGCGTCTGCGACAATTCCAAGTCTGTGTTCTCCATGGTGTAAGTTCCCTGGCGCGTGTTGACCGTGCCGTTTCGCGTCATCGGCTGCGGCAGGAGCGGGAAGATGACCACCTGGTTGTCACTGTTCATCGCAGCGTTGGGCTGACTCCGAGCGGTGACTGTAAAGGTGTTCGGGTCGGGAACGCTAACGATGGTGTAAGCGATGTCGTTCTCCGTCGAGGTTTCAACGAAAGAGGTGGTATCCCGCGAACCGGTGAAATTGAGGAACACGGTATTGCCCACGGAAAGACCGTGGTCTGCCATGGCACCGAACGTGCCGATGCCGCCATAAGCTGTGTCGATGGTGATGACTCCGCCCGCACCCGTGCATGAGTAGGAGCCCGGAAAACGCGAGATCATGACATTACCACTGCGCGCCGTCGTATCCGGTGCGGTGATCGTGAAGGAATGAGTGCCATTTGTGCTTCCAGCCGTGGTGCCCACCGTATCCGTATTCCCGACGGTGCTTGGGGTATCATAGGAACTCGATGATGCAACCGTCAGAACTGTTTGGTCAAAGCTGACCAACCCGTTCGCGGTTCCGCTGGTGAAATCGAAATACGCCTGCCCCCAGTTGGCGGACGGCAGACTGGGCTGATTTGCGTTCACGCCAGGCAAGGAATGCGTGGCGTTGCCTACCGTCGTGATCGTCATGACGTTCGATCCGCCGGTCTGTGAATACGTGCAGAGCAGCCAGCCTGGGGCATTGATGTAATATTTATACGGGGCCGAGGTGGTCGGCGCAGGGCTCGATAGAACCGTATAGGTTCCCGACGTAAGGGCCGGTTGGGCGGTGGGTGTAGTGGCGTCCGTGCATTCGAGAAATACATTGTTACCCGCTTGAACGAGATGCGGAGTAGATCCCGTATTGATCTCGATCGTGTTGCTTCCAGTCTGCGTGTAGGTTCCGCCGACGCTAGCGGGCCGGAAGGCGCGCGCGGCATTGGCGACACGCATGATCGGCTCGCGCTGCTTGCCATAGGCTGGTTTGGTGATCTCGGCGGTGCTGCGGGCTTCGTAATCGAGCAGGATGGCTTTGATGACGGCCTTCATGCTGCCGCGTCGCTCCGCACCATATTGCGCCACATCCCCGTGGTCATTGAACTTCTGCACCACACGATAAAGATAATCGCGCGACGGGTTGCTCGTCACCATGCGCTGGATGAGCTGGCGGCAGATGAACGGCCCGGTGTTCGGATGATTGAAGAGCATGTCATGCACGGCGTCGTTCTCCAGAGCCGGCAGAGCCTGATAAGTCGGATCGTTGTAGGTGGTGCTCACGTGCGTCGCAAACGGATCGAGCGGCTGGCCACCCACGGAGGTCAGGCCCGGCAGCACTTCGTTGTTCAAGACCCGCTTCGGCCCCGTGTAATGCCGGGCAGGAACCTCGCGCATTGGCCGCGTCCAGTTGGCTGTTGCATTCATCGCCGTGCGGAAATCGCCGTCATACCCATAATACCAGCCGGTAAAGACGTGAGACAGACCCACGATCTCGCGCTGCGTGTAGGTGTCGATCGGCGAGTCGTCTTGATTCAACATCAAGGTGCCATCCGGCCACATCCGATAGAGACCGATCGAGAAGAGCTGCTTGATCTCGCGGGCGTAGTTTTCGTTCGGGATTCGACCGACCGATTGATCCGGCTTGTCGTTCCCGAGCATATCGAGATAGCGACCCATGGCCGGCGTCAGCGTGGTGTTCTTGAGGATATTGCCGAAGTTGCCGAAGGCATGGTCCAGCAGCGTGTCGTAGAAGTCGGAGATGGCGCGGGAGTTATCCTCCAGCGGTCCCTGGCCGGATACGACGTGGATTTCGCTCAGCGCGAAGGCCACCCGCTGCCGGAGCTGATCATCCGCCGTCATCGAGTTCTTCCACCACGTGTTGAAGGTCACCTTCACATCGAACGGTCCGAAGACATCGGCGATCTCACGCGCCAAAACTTCCGGCAGGTGCTGCGTCGCAGACTTGCTGAACTGGTCGTCGATCCACGCCTCGTAGCTCGCCATCGCCTTCAAGGCCGCAATGTCGGTGGTGTTCGGCCCGAAGGTCGCCTGCGTCAGGAAGCGAGACGCACCGGCGTCAGTGGCGTGGTCGTCAGTCCACGAT
>VFJQ01000108.1 GCA_009885995.1 Verrucomicrobiota bacterium | reverse complement strand
CCCTGCTCGCCGCCTGCCTCGTCCCGCACACGGACGCCGCGCTCTTCACCGACGCCGCGAGCAACTACGGCGGCATCATCGAAGACGCCACCGGCACCGCCCCGGAGAACAGCGGCATCCTCAGCGTGCGGCTCACCGCCACGGGCAGCGCCACCGTGGGGCTCGTCTGGCAAGGCCGGGCCTACCCGTTCAAGGCCCGCTTCGGGGCCGACTCGAAGCTCCACCTCGAACGCGCCAAGCGCGTCGCGGAGGGCGAACTCGCCGCCACCCTCGTGCTCGATTTCACCCTCGATGGCGGCACCCTTTCCATGACCGGCACGCTGGCCGAACTCCCCGCCGGCAGCTCCACCCCCACGCTCACCGCCCCCTTCACCCTCTCCGGCGCCGTGGCCGATCCCCTCCTCAGCCAGCTCCTCACCCCCGGCTTGCAGACCGCCTTCATCGACCCGCCCGCCTCCATGGCCACCCCCGAAGCCGGCGCCGACCCCGCCGCGCCCATCCCCGGCGATGGGTTCAGCATCATCACCATCACGAGCAGGCGCAGCACGCGCATCGCCGGCCAGCTCCCCGACACCGAGCCCTACAGCGCCGGCTCCCCCCTGCGCGGCACCGCCTACAGCCTCCGCAGCTCGCTCTGCAAGGCCCGCCGCCAGACCCCCGGCGGTCAGCTCCTCGGCACTGCCGATGTCAGCAATACCGCCGCACTCCCCGAGCCCAGCGCCGCACAGGAGCCCCGCGGCATCCCCGGCAGCGTCGCCCGGCTCCTCGCCGCCCTGCGCTGGCACAAACGCCAAAACGCCGCCGCCCCCGCCTACCCCGCCGGCTTCGACAACCGGCTCCTCCTCGATACCCACCCCTACCCCTCCGGCCGCCGCCTCGTGCCCATCTTCCCAAACCCCGCCTCGATCAACAACGCCAGGCTCACCGTCCGCGACGGCAACGTCGGCACCGCCTTCAACGTCCCCTTCACCCTCAACATCCTCGGCCTCGTCCGCCTCGACGCCGCGCAAAACCCCAACCGCGTGAGCCTCCGCGTGGACCCGCGCCGCGCAAAATTCAGCGGCAAGTTCACCCACCCCGTCACCCAAGCGCGGACCACCTTCCGCGGCAGCTTCGAAGCCGCCATCCTCCCCACGCCGGGCGAAGGCCGCGGCGGGTTCATCGCCCTCGACTCCATCGATCGCGCCCAGAGCCGCAGCGGCTCGGTGAACATCACCGTGCCCTGAGCCGGAACGATTCAGTCGCCATGGCGCCATCGTAGCAGCGACGCCTCGTCGCCAAGGGTAGCGGCGACGCCCCGTCGCCGGTGGTGCTCGCGGCGCCTCGCCGCCAACCGTAGAGGCGCACCGAATGGTTGCGCGATCCGACTGCGGCGAGGCGCCGCAGACACTTCCGGCGACGGGGCGTCGCCGCTACCTTCGATTTCAATCTGGCGCATTGGCGGTCGTATCGAATACCCTCCCCACAACTACCTATTCATGAGCACCTTCCTTCGCCTTTGTCGTTTGGCAGCCATTGCAGCACTTCTCTCAGCGATCTGTTCTTCATCGGGTATGGCTCAGGCGACACCTGCTCAAGCCAGTCTAAGCGTGCAAGGACGACTCACGGTCTATAATAGTGTGGTGGCGTTGCGGGGGAAAAAGACGTCCACTGACAAGCGCATCGTTGTGATCGCTACCAGCAAGCCGCTGACAGCGAATCAGTTTCGACAAGTGCAAGAAGCGGACGCCGAAGAGACGATGACGCTGGAATCGTATCCTTCCTATATCAAAGCGTCCTTCAAGGAAGATGGCACCCTGCGTTACCTTGTGGGCGATGGAGGCGGCGCGGTCTTTTCAAAAAAGGCAGAGCCGTCACAGACCTTTTTGCAAGGCAAGGCAACGATTACGGGAGATCGCGTGCGAGGCGAAGTGACGCTCAATGAGCCGGGAGACTACGCAAAGGTGGCTAAGCTCACCTTTGATTTACCTATCGTGACGGAAGCGCCCACGGATCAGGCGGCGAAACCTGCTGCGCCTAAGTAGGGTCACGAAGCCGGTCGACTATTCGTTACACCGGCGAAGGCAGGGCGCGGACTGCCACAGACAGGTCGAGGCGAACTACCGAAGGGAGGTTGAGGCGGAAACACGGCAGCAAACATGGCGACAATCCCCACCGTGCCGCACTTCGGATCGCGCGCTCACTCCGGACCACTGAGGACAGCGGTCCCTACCGCCGCAGCGCCTGGATGAGCTTGTTCAGCACGTCCTGCATCTGGCTCTGGTTGTAAGACCCATCGGCAGACTGACAGATCGAGTTCACGCTATTGCTATTACTGGAGCTGGAGCTGATTACGGCTGACTGCGCGTTGTTAGCCGCCGCGGCCACCTCAGCCGGCGTCGCGCGGGCGAGGATCAGCGCATTGAGCGCCTGGAGCTGCGCCCGCATCTGCGCGGCGTCGATCAGCGTGTTTTCCTGCGGGAGGTTGGGATCGTAGCCCGCCGCTTAGTTGAACTTGTTCTTCCGATACGCGCCCATCTTCGGCGCGTCGGGGTTCACTTCGGGGCCGAAGTGGTGTCGTGAATGATCCGGCATCGGACACCGCTCAGACGCTCGGCGGGCTGGCCTTTCCTCAGACGGGTGAAGTCCACCGCGGCCGTGGCATCTCCCCGCTTGCACGCGCACTGCCATTGTGGTGAATGAGCAGCATGATGAAATTCACCGCCGCATTCACCGCCGCCCTCCTCGCCTCGACCTCGCTCCTACTCGCGCAGGCTCCGACTCCCGCCACTCCGCCGACGACCCCGCCGACGACGCCCCCCACGACCACGACCGGCGAGGCCAAGGCAGCCAAGCCGAAGCCGCTCGCCTCGAGCGACCGGACGTTTGTGAAGAACGCGGGCGAGAGCCTCTACTTCCTGAGCAACCTCTCCGACAAGGTCCGCGGCTTGGAACGCGACAGCAAGGTCTCGCCGGACATCAGCACGCTGGCGAAAAAGCTCGGCGCCAACGGCGACGTGGGTAAGGCGTGGGGCGAGGTCGGCACCGTGGCCTCGAACAGCGGCGACATGACGTTGATGCCGACCCAGCTCAAGGGCAGCGACAAAACGAAGTTCACGGCGCTCGGCCGGCTCAAGGACGACAAGTTCGAAAAGGAATTTGCCGAACTCGTCATGAAGGAATCCAAGCAATTGGTGAAGACCTTCGAGAGCGGCGCGAAGATGGCGACCAACGCCGAACTCAAGGCGATCGCCGAGAAGTATATCGCCGTCTTGATGGTCATCGAAGACGAGGCGTCGAAGGCCAAGAGCAGCCGGAAGTAGTCCGGCGCGCCTTACCCTACTTTCCCGGAACCCACGCGTTCGCGTTCCAGAAGGACTTCAGCGCGCTGTGGCTGCCGCTGAAAAGGTTTCGCTCGGCGTGGCGGATATTCGCCACGCCGATGGGGAACATCGCACGTGGCAGGTCGCAGATGCCGTCGCCACAGTATTGCCAGAGCGTCCAGCCCTGCCACGGGGCGGTGGTCCTGGGCTTGTGGTGGTAGTTGGCCACCCAGAGCCAGCATTTCGCCAACTCGTGGTGGACGGAGGAGTGGGCGGCATGGTTGATCACGTCGCGGATGCGATACTCGCTCGCATACAGGCCGGGGTATTGGCCGGTGCGGGCGTGGATTCGCTTCACGAAGACGGCTGCTTGATTCGGCGTCATCGTGCCGCCGGGGTAGTGCCCGTTTTTCTCGAAATCGAGCACCATCAAGACGCCCGGCGGGCGGGACGACGCTCCCCGCCACGCCGACGCGACGGCGTCGCAAAAGAAGTCCGCCTGCCGCGTCGGATCGGTCGCATCGGCGAAATGATACGCGCCCCACAGCAGCCCGGCCCGCGCCGCGGCGGACTGCCGCACGGCGTATCGCGCATCGCGGACATTGCGCGGATAAGTGGCCTCGTGGATCGCAGCGAGGATGCCTTCGCTCGACATCCGCGCGAAGTCCGGATTCATCTCATCGTAGTGCGAGAGATTGACGACGGCATTCGATCCGCGGCTGGCGGCAAGGGTGATGGCGAGGACGCCGAGGATGGAGCAAAGGCGGTGGTTCACAGCGCGCAGTTTTAGCACCGACCGAACCACGCCGCAGGAAAACTTTGTCAGCACGCGGGACGGAAAGTTGCGAGCGCGGCTGGCCGGCGGTATGCTCGGCTAAACCCGCCGATGGACGACACGCTTCACCTCGACTCAGGCGACGAGCCCCTCTCGCTCGTCGATAAGATCGACCGTCTCATCGCCTCGCTCCCGCCAGGCGATCCGGTGCGCGGCGAGTTGCTCGATCTCCGCATCGAGGTCGCGGACATGGAGGACATGACGATCGAGGCGCGGCAGACGATCGAGAAGCTCGACGCGGTCGTGAAGAAACTCAGCTCGCCCGCGAATCGCATCGGCACCTTCCTCGCCGCGCAGAGCGCAGAGACCGCGCTGATCGTCGTGGGCGGTTCAGATTACCTCTGCAACGTGGACCCGCGCGTCGAGCTTCGCGGACTGCGCCGCGGCACGCGCGTGCTCGTAAATGAAGCCTACGCCATCGTCGGCGACCTCGGCTTCGACAAGTCCGGCCCGATCGTGAAGATCAACGAGATCCTCGGCCCCGATCGGCTGCGCGTCGGCACCGAGCACGGCCAGCAATCGCTCGTGCTCCAGCGCGGCGACTTGCTGCTGAAAGAGAAGCTCAAGGTCGGCGACGAAATCCGCACCGATCCGAGTTACCGCGTCGCCATCGAAGCGCTCGCGCGCCCGCATCGCGACGAATACTTCCTCGACGATGTGCCGGAGTTGCCGTGGGAAAAAGTCGGCGGCCAGCAGCAGGCGCTCGCCGCGATCCGCGACGCGATCGAATTGCCGCTGCTGCACCCGGATTTGTTCAAGCGTTTCGCTCACCAGACGCCGAAGGGCTTCCTCCTCTACGGCCCGCCGGGCTGCGGCAAGACGCTCATCGGCAAAGCGTGCGCCTACAACCTCACGCAGCAGCTCAAGGCGCAGACCGGCGAGGAGATGCGCGAGTATTTCATGCACATCAAGGGGCCGGAGATCCTCAACATGTGGGTCGGAGAGAGCGAGCGCATGGTGCGCGAGATCTTCGCCACCGCGCGCGAGAAACGCCGCGAAGGCTACCTGCCCTTCCTCTTCATCGATGAAGCCGAGAGCATCCTCGGCACGCGTCGCGCTACGCGCTTCTCGAACATCCTCTCCACGCTCGTGCCGATGTTTTGTGCCGAGATGGACGGCATCGAATCGCTGCACGATGTCGTGATCATCCTCGCTTCGAATCGCGCCGACCTCATCGATCCCGCCATCCTCCGGCCGGGCCGCATCGACCGGAAGATCAAGGTCACCCGCCCCGACAAGCCGGGCGCTCGCGAGATCATCAAGATCTACCTCACCGCCGACCTCCCCTACGATCCCGCGCTCATCAGCGAAGCGGGCAGCGCGCAGGCCGCTGTGGACAAGCTCGCCGACGGCATCATCGACACGATCTTCGCGAAGCGGGACGAGAACCGCTTCCTCGCCATCACGCTGCGCAGCGGGAAAAAGGAGACGCTCTACCGTGGCGACCTCATCAGCGGCGCGATCCTCGCATCGATCGTCGAGCGCGCGAAAGGCACCGCGATCAAGCGCGCCATCGCGGCCATCGGCACCGATGCCACCGAGGGAATCAACGACGGCGACTTGCGCCTCGCCTTCGACGACGAATACGCCAATAACGACATCTTCCCGCCGAGCGACATCACCGAAGACTGGCTGCACCTCATCGACTACGACGCCGAGAACGTCGTGAAAGTCGCCCCGATCCACCCCGGCGAATCGACCCGCGAACGCGCTGTCAGCACGGGAGTCATTTGACGATGGAGCGCCCCCACCCGAACGACCCGCTCCACGGCATCACGCTGGAAACGATCCTCACGGAAGTCGTCGATCACTTCGGCTGGGACGAACTCGGACGCATGGTCCAAGTCCGCTGCTTCATGTTCGACCCGAGCATCAAATCGAGCCTCAAGTTCCTGCGCAAAACCCCGTGGGCGCGGAAGAAAGTCGAGCACCTGTATTTGTGGTTTAAGCACTCCGGCAACGCCTGACTCCACGCTTGCACGAACGGCGCGGTTCCTCAGCATGGCGCTCCGCATGAACCTCCGCGCACTCCTTCCCATCGTCTGGACGCTCGCCACCGCGCTGCACGCGCAGACTTCTCCCACACCGGCACCGAAGACGCCGCCCGAGCCCAAGCTCGAGTGGCACGATGTGACAAGCTGGGGCGTGGAAGGCCGCGGATGGAATGATGCGGCGCGCGCGCGGTGGTTCCAGCGACTGCCCGACGAGGCGCAGGGAAAAGTGACTGGCGCCGTGTGGGGACTGAGCCAGGACAGCGCGGGGATGATGGTGCGCTTCAAGACCGACGCGACGACGATCTGGACGCACTACGCGCTGCGCAAGCCGGACGCACAAGTCGCGATGCCGCACATGCCGGCCACGGGCGTGAGCGGCGTCGATCTCTACGCGCGCGACCGCAGCGGCAAGTGGCGCTGGGTGAATGTGACGAAGCCAACCGCGCAGAATGTGAAGCAAGCGCTCGGCACCGATCTCGCGCCGGGCCTGCGCGAATTCGCCGCGTATCTCCCGCTCTTCAATGGTCCCGAGAAACTCGAGATCGGCGTGCCGGCGGGCGCGAAGTTCGAGGGCCTCGCGCCGCGCGAGAAGCCGATCGTTTTCTACGGCACCTCGATCACCCACGGCGCGTGCGCGTCGCGGCCCGGCATGGTCCACACCGCGATCCTCGGCCGCCGGCTCGATCGGCCGGTGCTCAACCTCGGCTTCTCCGGCAACGGCAAGATGGACGCCGCGGTCGGCGAATTCCTCACGAAGCTCGACGCCGCCGCATTCGTCATCGACTGCCTGCCGAACATGAACGCCGCCGAGGTGCGCGCGAAGTGCGGCCCGCTCGTGCAGCAGCTCCGCGCCGCGCATCCCGACACGCCGATCATCCTCGTGGAAGACCGGCGCAACACGAACTCGTGGATCCTCCCCGCACGCGCCAAGCACCACGCCGACAACCACGCCGCGCTCGCGAAGAGCTACGCCGAGTTGAAGCAGGAGGGCGACGAGAATCTCCACTACATCGGTGGCGACCGCTTGCTCGGCGACGATGCCGATGGCGCGACCGACGGCTCGCATCCGAACGATCTCGGCTTCGTGCGCCAGTCCGATGTCTTCGAGCCGGTGCTGCGCAAGGCGCTCGGCAAATAAGGCGCCGCTACGCTCGGTTTGCGCCGACGAGGCTCTCGTAGAGCGCGTGCGTCTGCTGCGCGATCGAGCGCCAGGAAAAGATCTGCTCGGCGCGTATGCGGCCGGCTTTGCCCATGCGCGTGCGCAGCGCGGGGTCGGCCATGAGCTGGTTGATCCGTCGCGCCAGGTCGTGGGAGTATTCGTGCGGGTGCGTGGCCTCAAAGGGGCTCTCGCTCATCTGCGCGAGCGGGACGAGGTAGCCGGTCTCCTCGTGGACGACCACTTCCTTGATCCCGCCGACTGCGCTGGCGACGACGGCGGTCTCGCAGGCCATGGCTTCGAGGTTGATGATGCCGAAGGGTTCGTAGATCGACGGGCAGCAGAAGACGGCGGCGTGCGTGTAGAGTTCGATCTTCTCGGGGACGCTGATCATCTTATCGATCCAGACGACACTGCCGTGCTTCGCCTGCGCTTCAGCGACGGCGGCGGCCATCTCAGCACCGATCTCGGGCGTGTCGGGCGCGCCGGCGCAGAGGACGACCTGGATACCGGGATCGAGATGCTGAATCGCGCGGACGAGGTGGACGATCCCCTTCTGCCGTGTGATGCGCCCGACGAAGAGCACGTAAGGTGTGCGCGGATCGACGCCGTATTTCTCCAGCGCCGCGGTGCCGCCGACGGGGTGGTATTCGTCGAGGTCGATGCCGTTGTAGATGACGTGGACCTTCTCCGACGGCACATCGAAGAAGCGGTGGATGTCGTCGCGCGCTTCCTTCGACACAGCGATGACGGCGTCGGCCATCTCGATCGCGGTGCGCTCGATCCACATGCTGAAGTCGTAACCGCCGGCGATCTGCTCGCGCTTCCACGGGCGCAGCGGCTCGAGGCTGTGCGTGGTGAGCACCATCGGGATGCCGTAGCAGAGCTTGGCCGCGATGCCGGCGAAGTGCGTATACCACGTGTGCAAGTGGACGAGGTCGGCGTCGATGCCGGCGGCGTTCCAGTCCACTCCGCGCTGGAGGGCGGAGAAAATCGAGTGCAGCGGCTTCGGCGCGCGCCACTCGCTCGGGTCGATGCCGAAGCCGGTGGCTTTCAAGTTCGCGAGGTCGAGCCGCGGCTCGCGGCGCTGATCGCTGTAGCAGCGGACTTCCACGTCCATGAGCTTCGCGAGTTCGCGAGAGAGGTAGTCCACATGGACCCCGGCGCCGCCGTAGATCGTCGGGGGATACTCGTTGGTGAGGAAGAGAGCTTTCACGGCGGGGCTGCCGGGCGGCGGTTAGAAAAAGATCGGGATGACGAGGATGGCCAGGATGTTGACCACCTTGATCATCGGATTAATCGCGGGGCCGGCGGTGTCCTTGTAGGGATCGCCGACGGTGTCGCCGGTGACACTGGCCTTGTGCGTATCGCTGCCTTTGCCGCCGTGGTTGCCTTCCTCGATGTATTTCTTCGCGTTGTCCCACGCGCCGCCGGAACTCGTCATCGAAATGCCCATGAAGAGGCCGGTGACGATGGTGCCGACGAGCACACCGCCGAGGATCTTCGCGCCCACGAGACCGAGGCTAGCGACACCGATGACGGCGACGAGCGGCAGGAGCGCGGGGACGATCATTTCGCGAAGTGCGGCCTTGGTGACGATATCGACGCACGTGCCGTATTCGGGGATGTCGTCGCCCGTGAGGATGCCGGGCTTGGCGGCGATCTGGCGGCGGACTTCGACGACGACGGCGCCCGCGGCGCGACCGACGGCATTCATCGAAAACGCGCTGAAGAGATAGGGCAGCAGGCCGCCGAGGAAGAGGCCGATGATGATGTTCGGGTCCTTGAGAGAGAAATCGAGGGCGGCGTCGAGTGCGGGACCGGTCATGTGGCGGACGTGCTCGAGGTGGTGCTTCAAGTCCACGAAGTAGCTGCCGAAGAGCACAATCGCAGCGAGCCCGGCGCTGGCGATGGCATAGCCTTTCGTGACGGCTTTCATCGTGTTGCCGACGGCATCGAGTTCGTCGGTGATGTTGCGCACTTCCTTCGGCATCTCGCTCATGGTCGCGATGCCGCCGGCGTTGTCAGTGATCGGACCGAAGGCATCGAGCGAGATGATGATGCCGGCTTGCGCGAGCATCGCCATGACGGCGACGGCGATGCCGTAGAGCCCGGCAAAGGAGTGGCTCAGCCAGATGCTCGCGCCGATGCAGATGACCGGCAGGGCGGTGGCGTGCTGCCCGACCGCGAGGCCGGCGATGATGTTTGTCGCGTGGCCGGTCTTGCTGGCCTCGGCGATCTTGCGCACGGGGCTGTAGGCGGTGGAGGTATAGTAGTTCGTGATCGCGACGGCGGCGCCGGTCATGAGCAAGCCGATGACAGCAGCGAAGTAGATGCCGTTGGCCGAGTAGGTGGCCTCTCCGGCGCCGAGCACATTCATCACGTGGAGCCCGCCGGGGAACATCTGCTGCACGATGGGATACGCGGCGGCCGCGGTGAGCACGCAAGCGATGATGACGCCGTTGATGAGCGCGCTCGCGGGGGCTGCCTTCGTCACGTTCACGTAGAGGATGCCGATGATGCTCGCGATGATCGCAACACCGCCGAGCACGAACGGGAAGATGACCGCCGCAGGCACAGCCGCAGCCGTGAGCGCGCCGACGAGCACCGCGCCGATCAGCGAGACGGCGTAGGTTTCAAATACGTCCGCGGCCATGCCGGCGCAGTCGCCGACGTTGTCGCCCACGTTGTCGGCGATCGTGGCGGGATTGCGCGGATCGTCTTCTTCGAGCGACTGCTCGACCTTCCCGACGAGGTCCGCACCCACGTCAGCGGCTTTCGTATAAATGCCGCCCCCAAGCCGCGCAAATACCGAGATGAGCGACGCGCCGAGCGCGACGCCGACGAGGCTGGAGAGCGCTTTGTCGGGATTGAGCTTCTGCATCAGCAGCCAGAAGACGCTGACCGAAAGCAGCGCCAGCCCGACGACGAGCAAGCCGGTGACGGCGCCGCCATTGAACGCCGCCCGCAGCGCCTTCTGCCGACTCTCCGTCGCACCTTGAGCTGTGCGCACGTTCGCCACCACGGCGACGCGCATCCCGATGAAGCCCGCGGCGAGCGAGCACACCGCGCCGAGGACGAAACCGCCAGCAGTCCACGCGTCCTTGAAGATGACCAGCAGCACCGTGAGCGCGACGGCGATGAGGGCGACCGTGCGGACCTGCCGCCCGAGGTAAGCCTTCGCGCCTTCCTGCACCGCACCGGCGATCTGGCGCATGCGTTCATTGCCCGAAGGCGAGTTGAGGATCGACTTGATCAGGAGCAGCGCGCAGCCGAGCCCGACGATGGAGCAGGCGATGGCTAGCGGGATGCCGAGGCTGATCAATGAACTCGCGAGGATGGGCATAAAATGGGGCGTTAGGGGCGCAAAAGGGCGCGGAGTCTAGGGGGATTCCCCTGCCCTGCAAGGGCGGAGTGGCGTCGTAAAACGATCAGTATTGCGAGCGCAGTTCGACGGGCTTCGCCTTCCCTTTCGCGCGCAGGTTCAGCATCTCGACACCGAAGCTGAAGGCCATGGCAAAGTAGATGTAGCCCTTCTCGACGTGCTTGCCGAAGCCATCGGCGATCAGCACCACGCCGACGAGGATGAGGAAGGAGAGCGCGAGCATTTTGATCGTCGGGTGACGATTGACGAAGTCGCCAATCGCACCGGCGGCCATGAGCATCACCAGCATGGCGAGGATGACCGCAGCGATCATGACCGGCACATTATTGGTCATGCCGACAGCGGTGATCACCGAGTCGAGCGAGAAGACGATGTCGATCACCACGATCTGCGCGATCACCGCGCCGAGCGTCGCGGCGACCCTCGTGGATTTCTCGTGCTCGTCACCTTCGAGGTTGCCGTGGATTTCGTGGACGCTCTTCCAGAGCAGAAACAAGCCGCCGCTGAGCAGCACGATGTCGCGCCATGAAAAGGCGTGGCCGTCGAATACGAATTTCGGATGGATCGGCGACGTGAGCGAAGCGAGCCAGGAGATCGTCAGCAGCAGCAGCACGCGGGTGACCAGCGCCAGCATGAGGCCGATCGTGCGCGCCTTCTTCTGCTGCTCGGGCGGGAGCTTCCCGGCGAGGATCGAGATGAAGATGATGTTGTCGATGCCGAGAACGATCTCGAGCACGGTCAGCGTGATGAGGCTGATCCAGATTTGCGGTTCGGTGAGCCAGTCCATAGTGGGCGCGCAGGATTCGCAGCGAAGCGCGCGCGTCCAGCGGAAAGGTAGGGCTCGCTGTCCCCAGCGAGCCGCACAGCTTCGATCGCAAAACGGACGGACGGCTGAGGACAGCCGCCCCTACCAGCTACTCCGCGTAACCGCGCACGCGGCTCTTCCAGCCCGGCAGCCAACGCGCCTCGCCACGCTCGGGCGGCGAATTCTTCACGCGGCGCTCGAGCACCGCGGCGGCGGCACGGGAGAACTCCGCCGACGCGCTTCCGTCCGAGGGCATCGCCGCGAGCACTTGCAGCAAGCCCCATCCTTCCCCGTGGTAGCGCTCCTTCGGATTGGTCCCCTCGCCCTTGAAGTTCACATAGTCGATCAACGCATACGTGCCCGCGCCGGTCTCGGCGAGGCGGTTGAAATTCGCGCGCACCTTCTCCCGCTCGCTCGACGGCGCCTCGGCGAGCATCTTCGGCAACGCCGCGCGCATCCGCTCGGCGAGGAACCGGCTCTGCAAGCGGATCGTGCTCGCGAGCAGCTCGCGCAGTTCCTTCATCCGCGTGTTCTGCGCATCGGCTTGGAAAGCGGCGCGCGTCGGCCACGGGCAATCGCCATCGAGCCACGTGGGCGTCTTCACGCCGTTCGCGCCGAGGAATCGCACGAGCTTCGGGAAGCTCTCCTCGAACGGCCCGTCAACGCCTTTCGGATACCAGATGAAATGCCCGATGCCGAGCGAGGCGAAGTTCTCGCCCGCGTTCCACGAAGTGAGCCCTTCGCGCGTGCCGCCGCATTCGTTCTGCCACACGCGGAGGCCGATGCGGTCGAGTTCGGCGTCGGACAGGGCGAAGGCCGCGGCGGGAAGGAGGAGTGCGAGGATGAGTGAGCGCATGGAGATTTAAGCCGACACCATCCACGCGTGGATGGGCAAATGATAACGCGCGAGCAGCCACGCGAGCGCGACGAGCAGCGCGGCCACAGCATCGCGCCGGCGAAAGCCATCGCTGCGGCCATGAGCGCGGATGAAATTGAGCAGCGCACCGGTCGGGCAGCCGTAGTGGCAGTAGGCCATCGGGACGAAGAGCGACGCGATCAAACCCGCGACCGCAATGCTCGCCGTGGCCCAGCCCGCCGCGCTCAACACGTAGGCGTCGAAGGGCTCGAGATGCGCGAGGTCGATCGGAAGTTGGAGAAAGGCGATCACCAGCACGACCGCGAGCAACCCCGGCGCGAGCCAGCGCAGCGCGCGATCGAGGTCCGCGCGCACGTGCAGGCGCCAGCGGCGCGGGGCGATCTTGTGCAGGAGTTCCTGCGCCGCGCCGTGCGGGCAGAGGTGCTGGCAGTAGAGCGCCTTGCCCGTCGTCCACGGCACCACGAGCGACGCCGCGAGCAGCAGCACGAGGCCGGGGGCCGAGCGCCACGGCGCGCCGTTTTGCGCCCAGCCGACGATGAGCGATTGCGCGAGCAGATCGCCGGTGATGAAGCCGACGTAAGCGATGACGAGAATCTGAAACCCACGCCGCAGCCAAGGCCGGCCGTGCGTGCCGGTGAAGGCGAGTGCGATCGCCGCGAGAGTGATCGCGACGATGCCGTAGTCGTGGATCTGCCAGCGGACCGGTCGCGCGACCTCCGCCTCCGCCCGCCACTCGAGCAGGCGCCGCTGCACGCCTTCCGCCACGGCCAGGCTCGTCATCGTCGCGCCCGCAACGCCTTCGATTCCGGCCTGCTCCGGCGTCTTGCTCGCGACCGCATCCCACGCCTTTCCCTTCCACGTCTTCTTCAAAAAATACGGATCTCCCTTCACATCGCCAACGTGATCGGTCGTGTCTTGCGACGAACGAACGCGCACGCCGAGCACGCGCAGGCCGGGATCGAGGACGACGAGCGAGTCCGTCGAGCCGCGATAGCCGACGATCGAATCCGAGAGCGGTGCCGTGCGCACCGCGTAGCCGATCTGCGTGCCTTTCGCGTCGTGGATGAAAACGCCCGCGCGCTCGCTCGGGTCGTCGCGGAGTTCCGCCGCGTCCGGCAGCACCGCGCGCACTTCCTCGACCCAGAGCGGCGTGAGCCCGCTCACGCGCAGATGCACCGCGTGCGCGCGAATGATCCACGCGATCGCAACGAGCACCGCGAGTCGGTAGAGCTGGAGCAGGACGCGCTTCGCGCGGCTCATGCGCAGCCGCCGCACCGCCGCGGAGCATGGACGTCCCGCCCGTGGCCTTCCGCGTCTCGCGGAAAACGAACGAGAACTACCGGCGAGACGCCGGAGATCACGGGCGGGACGCCCATGCTCCGCGGCGGTGAATTCCCGCTACGGCTGCGGGAGAAGCTGCACCGCATCGATATGCACGTTCCCGTTCGCACCCTGGGTCGTGAAGCTCACGACGGCGGGCTTGCCCGGCTCAAAGCGGAACGTGCCAAGCGAGTGCAGGCCCTTCGGAAGGTCGGCGGGCACGCGTTGGTTGAGCGTCACCGTCTTCGCGCCGTCGGCGCTCTCGATCGTCACCGGCGCGTTTCCCGCGCGGTTCTCGTGCGAGCCGGTGGTCACGCGCACCTCGTAGCGGCCCGCGTCCTTGATCGTGAACTCGTAGCGCGCCGTCGCCGCGGCTTTCGGACCCGCATACTGGTAGCCCTTCGCGACGTAGTCGGGCAACCCGTGGCCTTTGGTCCACGAGCCGGTGAGCTTGGCCTGTTCGTCATCGACCACGAGGCCGCCGAGCGCCGCGGGCGCGAAGCCCTCGGGCGCTTCGCCGTGGTTGTCCTTCGGCGGCGCGGGCGGTTGGTAGCCGGCGGGCAGCGTGATCGGCGCATCGAGTGTCTCGCGCCGCGCCGCGCCGCGGAGCTGGAGCAACTCGACGAGCTGTGGCCAGTAGCGCTCATACACTTCACGCGGCGTGCATTGGTTTTTGATCGCCACCGCCGCGGCCTTGCCGACGACTTCGCCGATCATGCCGCCGGTCTTCATCACGCGCACGGTGCCGAGCGCCTCATGCGTCACGCTCACGCAGCGGCCGGCGGTGAAAAGGTTCTCGATGTTCTTCGAGTAGAAGCAGCGATACGGCACCGGGTAGCCGTGCTGGCGATCGACGGCCTTGTCGAAGACGGCCTTCGAGATGAACGGATCCTGCGGGAATTTCTGCGCGTATTGCTCGCGCGGGTAGTGCAGGTCGATGTCCCACGTCGTCGGCACGGTGCCGTCGGGGAAGGCGCGCTTGCCCGCGATGTCTTCGCGCGTGAGCAGCACATCGCCGATGACCTGCCGGCTCTCGCGCGTGCCGCCGACGTAGGCGAGCCACTCGAGCTTCGCATTCGGATGTTCCGCTTTGCCCTCGCCGTTCTTCATCGCGTTGAAGGCGCCAAACGCGGCGCGCAGGTTCCAGTCGCGCGTGGATTCGAGTTCGAGGATCGGGTGTTTGTCGAAGCCGCTCTCCCAAAACCACTGCGCGTGGAAACGCTGCGGATACGGGAAATCCTCGAGCTCGAGCGGCAGCGCCCACGGCGTCGCGGGGAAAGTCTGCGGCGTCTCCGCGTTCGCCCAGCGCCACATGTTCGACATGCCGAGGTGCTCCTTGTCGCGCAGCGTCACCTCCGCGGCGGCAAGCGCGGCCACGGTCGCGTGGCCGGTGCCATCGACGAAGAACTTCCCGTGAAACGCACGCCGCTGGTTGGTCCGCGTATCGAGCGCGATCACCGCGCCGATCTTCTTTTTCGGCTCTGCCATCGCGACCGCGTAGATGTGGTTGTTGAGGAAGAGCGTGATGCTCTTCTCAGCGCGCACGAGCGCTTCCTTCTTCGCATCTCCGAACTCCTCGTAGGTGCCCGGCGAGAGTTTCGCGGTGTCCTGAAACTCCTCCACGATCTCACCGAGGTTCGGATACAGCCCGCGCCGGATGCCGCCCATCGCCCACACGCGCACTTCGCTGGAGCCATTGCCACCGAGCACCGGGCGATTTTGGATGAGCGCGACTTTCAACCCCATGCGCGCGCCGGCGAGGGCCGCGCCCATGCCGCCGTAGCCGCCGCCGCACACGACGAGGTCGAACGTCCCTGCGTCCTCCGGCTTCTCCGGCAGACCGAGTGCGGCCATGCGCCACTTCGCAAGCGCGTCCTTGTCCGCGGGCGGAGCGGCTTCGTCTTTCGAGAAATAGAGCGCGTCGCAGCGGCCGTTGAAGCCCGTGAGATCGTGCAACACCAGTTGCGCTTCCGTCTTTACGTCCACCGTTCCGCCGTCATGCCACTGCCAGTCCGCGCCCTTCGTGCCGAACGTCTCCGCGAGCGGCTTGCCATCGACGATCACCTGGAACTTGCCCGGCGCACCCATCGCCTGCCATCGCGCAACCCAGTCGAATGTGCGCACCCACACGCGATACTTTCCCGCCGACGGAAACTTCACCGTCGTCGTCGCGTCCTTGACCACCGCGCCGAGCCCGTGCGCCATGAGATAAGGCGAGCCCATCGCGTCGATGAACTGCGTGTCGAGCACCCAGCCGCCCGGTTCGGCGAAGCCCTCCGCCTCGACGAAAATGGAATCGGCAGCCGAGGCCAGCGATGCAGCAGCGGCCAGCGTCGCAAGGGTAAACGAGAGGAGTTTCATAGAGGTGCATCCGTAAACCCGAACCTCGGAAGTTTCCAAGTCCCAAAAAACCCGCGATTGCAGACGCACACTGCTAACGCGCGGTGAGCTTCGCGTTGATCGCGGCGATGACCTCGGCGGACTCGATCAGCTTCATGCAGCGAAAGTCGATCGGGCAGTCGCGGAGGAAACACGGGCTGCACTCGACGTGCTTGCGGAGGATCGTGTGCTGATCACCGAGCGGGCCGGTGAGTTCGGGCTCTGTGGAGCCGAAGATGGCGACAACCGGCACGCCGAGCGAGGCGGCGAGATGCATCGTGCCGGTGTCGTTGGTGAGGACGAGGTCGCACTCGCGCAGGCGCTCGATCAACTCGGCGAGCGTGGTCTTGCCGACGAGGTCGGCGCAAGCGACGCCGGCTTGCGCGAGGATCGCGTCGGCGATTTCGCGATCCTTCGCCACGCCGAACATCACCCACTCGGCGGGGATGGCGCGCATGACTTCGGCGAAGCGCTCGGGCAGCCAGCGCTTCGCGGGGCCGTATTCCGCGCCTGGGACGAGGCCTATGCGGGGATTGCCGATTGTCGATTTGCGAGTGTCGATTGGGGCGACGAGTGCGCCGGAGATGTCGGCACCGATGAACTCGGCGAGGGCGAGGTAGTGGTGGACTTGGTGGCGCGGCCGCTTCGCCTGCTTCGCCTTTTTCTCGCGGAAAATCTGGTTGAGCAGCCAGCGGCGGCGATGGCCGGGGTAGCCGACGCGGCGGGGAATGCGGGCGAGCCAGGCTTCGAGCGCGGAGCGCAGGGAATTTGGGAAGACCACGGCGGCATCGAAGCGATCGCGCAGTTTCTTCGCGACGGCGAAGACGGTGTCGCGCGGCTCGATCGGGATGATGTCGTCCACTTCCACCACGGTGCGCCAGAAGTCGGCGATCTTGGCGGGTGTGACGATGGTGACGTGCGCGTCGGGCCGGCCGTGCTTGATGGCGCGCACGGCGGGGTTGCTCATCACGGCGTCGCCGAGCCAGTTGGACGAGCGGATGACGATGCGGAAGGGTTTCGTCGGCGTGCCGGTGACGCCGCGCTTGTAAGTCGCGAGGAGGAATTTCGGGGTCGGCGTTTTCCAGCGGTTGTGGACCCAGAACCAGTCGGCAGGCTGGCGGCGGATTTGCGTTTCGAGCGCGAGGTTCAGGCGCGCGGTGAGCACATCAACGTCGCGCGTCTCCACCGCCACGGGCGCATCCAGGACGAGCTTCCAGCGTCCGGGGCCGGCGGACTGGACGGCGGTGGGGATCAAGACGGCGCCGGTGCGCAGGGCGAGCATGGCGGCCAACGAACTGGTGCTGGCGAGCCGGCCGAAGAGCGGGCACCACACGCCGGCGTCACCCGCGTGTTGATCGATGAGCACGCCGACGGCGCTCGGGCCGCGCAGCATTTTCATCGCGCCCTGGAAGCCTTCCTTTCGCTCGAACAACTCGAGCCCGAGCCGCGCGCGGTTCTCGCGCATGGCGGCGTCGATGTGCGGGTTGCCGAGCCGCTGGTAGATGGTGCCGAGCGGGCACGAGAAAAGGATCGGGTAAAGCTGCGCGAAGAGTTCCCAGTTGCCGAGGTGGCTGATGACTCCCACGACCCCCTTCCCCGCAGCGTGTGCTTGCGCGACGTGCTCGATGCCTTCGATCTCGACCAGCGCGCGGATGCGCTCGCGAGAGAGGGCGGCGATCTTCACGCTCGTCAGCATGTTCGCGCCGAGCGTGCCGAAGTGCTCGCGCGCAAGTCGCCGCAGTTCACGCGGGCTTTTCTCTCCGCCGAAAGCGATGCCAAGATTGCGCAACACCATCCGCCGATACGACACGCCGACGAAGTAGCCGAATGCGCCGAGCGCGCGACCGATCCACCAGACGAGCTTCAGCGGCAGGAGACGCAGCGCCGCCTCGATGAGGCGGTAAAGGACGAAGACGGCTCGATCCATCTAGGGGCGCGGCTGCTTCCAAAACAGCGACTTGAGCGGATGCTCGTCGAGCAGGTTGGGCTCGATCCCGCCGAGGCGCTCGGGGTCGTAGAACTGGATGCCGACGTAGTAATACAGCGGCGCGATCGGCGCTTCGTCATGCACGAGGATGCGCTCGGCGCCGCGGAAGATTTCGTCGCGCTTCGCCACGTCGGGCTCGCGGGCGGCGGCGGCGATGGCGTCGTCGTAGGTCTTGCTGGACCAGCCGGTGCGGTTGTTGCCGCCACCGGTCACGAACATGTCCATGAAGGTGTTCGGGTCGTTGTAATCGCCGACCCACGACGAGCGGCAGAGGTCGTAGTCGAGCTTGCTCTGCGAGTTGAGATAGACGGTCCACTCCTGCCGCGCGAGCTGCATGCCGACGCCGAGCACTTCCTGAAACATCGCCTGCAACTCGACGGCGATGTCCTGGTCCACATCGTTATCGGCGCGGTAGAGGTAGTAAAATATGGGGAAGCCTTTGCCGCCGGGGAATCCGGCATCGGCGAGAAGTTTGCGTGCGAGTTCGGCGTTCGGGCGGCCTTCTTTCCACGATGCGTCGGCCGGCTCGGGCGGCTGGTAGTTATGCTGCCCGGCGCCCGGCGGGACGAAACTCCACGCGGGCACTTCACCCGCACGCGTGATCTTTTCGGCGATGAGCTTGCGATCGATCGCGAGACTGAAGGCGCGGCGCACTCGCGCGTCGGCGAATGGATTCAGCTGGCCCGAAACCTTCCGGTCGGCCTTGCAATTGAAGCGGATGAAGTAGTTCCCAAGGAAAGGCGCGGCGTGGAAATCGGGGCGCTGCTTGAGCGCGTCGATGAGCGGTGTCGGCGTGATGTTCTTGTCCATCATCAAGTCGGCGACGCCGGTCGAGTATAAGTTGAACGCCGCCATCGGACGCCCCACGGGGAGCACGTCAATCGAGTTCATCTTCACCGCGTCCGCGTTCCAATAGGTCGGGCTTTTCACCAGCCGCACGCGATCGAAAAGCCTCCATTCCTTCAGCACAAACGGCCCGTTGCCGACGTAGTGCGCGGGGTTCGACGACCAGTCGGCGTGCTTTTCCACCGTCGCGCGATGCACCGGCACAAGCGTGGCGAAGGCGCACAGATCGAGGAAGAACGGCGTCGGGTTCTCGAGATCGACCTCCAGCGTGAAGTCGTCCGGCACACGCACGCCGACCGTCGCGAAGTCCTTCGTCTTGCCTTCGTTGAATGGGCGCGCGCCGCGGATGTAGTGGAGCTGGTAGGAGTATTCGGCAGCGCTTTCCGGCAGCAGCGTGCGACGCCACGAGTAGGCGAAATCATGCGCGGTGACCGGGTCGCCGTTGCTCCACTTCGCATCGTGGCGGAGGTGAAACGTGTAGCGCAAACCATCGGGCGAAATGTCCCAGCGCTCGGCGACGCCGGGCTGCGGTTTGCCGTGGCTGTCGAAGGCGGTGAGCCCTTCGAGCAGCGCGTAGATCACGCGGCCGGTCGCCTGCGCCGTGGAATAGACCGGGTCGAGCAGCTCCGGCTCCGCACCATTGATGAAGACCAACTCCGCGCGATCCATGGCGCGCCGGCAACCAGCCACGGCGAGCACGATGGCGAGGGCGAGGAGTTGGAAGAAGCGGAGCATCACGAGGCGCAAGATGCGGGAGTCGCGCGCGGACTTCCAGCCCGCGTTGCTCATGCACTTTCCACTCGACGGCGGTCGGCTGGGACAGCCGTCCCTACCTGCGCCCACCGGCTTACTGTTGCGGCGGATTCGGCGCGGGCGCGGGCGTAGCCGGTTTCGCGTCGTCGGGCTTCGGAGTCGCAGTCGTCGGAGCAGGGGTCGCGGGCGCTGCCGGGGTTGCCGCCGGCTTCGGTGCAGGCGTGGGCGCGGGGGTCGCGCCAGCCTTGGGTGCCGGCGAGTCACCGACCTTCACCGGCTGCGAAACCGCAGACGGGCCGGGAGAAGACGGCGCCTTGGATTTGCCGGCTTCGAGCGGTGCATTCGGCGCTGGCGTCGGAGCAGGCGTCGCGACGGGCAGCGGTGCGACGGCCTCGAGTTGCCGCTGGGCCTCGCTCTTCACGTGCATGGTCTTCACGTAGAGCCACGAGAGGGCCGTCGTCAGGATGAAGAACGTGATACCGAGATTGCGCGTGAGCTTTTGCAGCACGTTGGTCGTCTGCGCGCCAAAGATGTTTTCGGTCATCCCGCCGCCGAAGGCCGCGCCGAGGCCCTCGTTCTTCGGGCGCTGCATGAGCGTCAGAAGGATGATCAGCAGCGCGACGATGACTTCGAGGACGAGAAAGATGTTGATGAGGATTTGCATGGCCTGGTGGCGGGCGAAAAGGGCGCGCAAGCTAGCGAGCACCCCGCAGGGTGCAAAGGGGAAGTTTCGCCCGCCATTCTCGGGTTGCCGCGCGCTTGCCCTGGTGCGCGAAACCGCTACAGCGTCCGGCATGAACTTCTCCCGCGTCCTTGCTTTACTCGCCATCGCCACCACATCCGCGCTCGCGGGCGATTTTGCCGGCACGGCCGGACTCCAACTCTACAGCCTGCGCGAGATGATGAAGAAGGATCTGCCCGCCTCGCTCGATCAGGCGAAGGCGTTCGGCTTCAAGGAGGTCGAAGGCGGCGGCTTCATCCCGGAGAAACCCGAGAAGATCGTCGCGATGCTCAAAGAGCGCGGGATGACGATGGTGAGCACCCATTTCTCCTTCAAGCCGCTCGCGGAAAATCTCGAACAGTGCGTGAAGGACGCGCAAACACTCGGCGTGAAATACGCGGTGTGCCCGTGGATCGACCACGAGCTCGGCAACTTCGGCGACGCCGACGTGAAGAAGGCCGCGGAGCTTTTCAATCGCGCCGGCGAGGCGTTCAAGAAGGTCGGCGTGAGCTTCGGCTACCACGTGCATGGATTCGAGTTCCGTCCCGTGAGTGAAGGCGCGAGCGAGACGTATTTCGACCGCCTCGTGGCAGCGACGAAGCCGGAGTTCGTCAGCTTTGAAATGGACGTGCTCTGGGTCGTCTTCCCCGGCGCCGATCCGGTGAAGCTGCTCGAGAAATACGGCAGCCGCTGGCAGCTCATGCACCTCAAGGATCTGCGCAAAGGCGTGCGCACGGGCGTCTATACCGGCAAGACCGACCTCACCAACGACGTCGCGCTCGGCACCGGCCAGGTGAACTGGCCCGCGGTGCTCCGCGCGGCGCACAAGGCGGGCGTGAAGCACTACTTCATCGAGGACGAATCGCCCACGGTGCTCGACCAGATCCCCGTGAGCCTCAAGTATCTCGAAACGCTCAAGTAGTCGCGCCGCCGCTACAGCGCCGCGTTGTGTGCGGGTGTGGTTCGGGCCGCCGACTTCGGGCGCGTGCTCGGCGCGGGCGTGGCCGGGGCCGCGTGCTGGGCGACGGGACCGGGCACGATCGAGTGCGGGACCACTTCCACCCGAGCGCCGACACCCACGGTGTTGTAGAGCGCGATCACATCGCGTGAGCGCATGCGGATGCAGCCGTAGCTGACCGGTTGCCCGATGTTCCGCTCCTCCGCCGTCCCGTGGATGTAAATGCCGCGATCGAAAGCCTTCGCGTTCTGCCGCTCCATCCCACGCAGCCAGAGGATGCGCGTGACGATCGGGTCGCGGCCCGGCGCGTCGATCTTCACGATCTCGCCGGTGGGCCGGCGGCTCTTGAACTTCATCCCAACCGGCGCGCCTCCGCCGATCTTCTTCGCCACCTCCATCTTCCCGAGCGGTGTGCGGTAGCTGCCGCGCTGGTCGCCGACACCGAATTTGGAAGTCGAGACGTCGTAGCTCGCGATGGCTGTGCCCTTGCAGAAGACGATCATCTTTTGGTCCGGCACGCTCACGCGAACGGTGTGGATCGTGTCTTTCTGCGCGCAACCCGCGAGGAGCGCGGAGCACGCTGCGATGAGTGCGATTCGGAATTTCACGCCGCCGAGTATAGCGGGGATCGTGCCGACGGAAAGTTTCCCTGTGGCATCTTCTGCCGCACTCGCTCGGCCGCCTTTGAGTTTGCCTCGCGCACGGTGCTCTGCTTTCACGCGCCATGCGCAAAACAAAAATCATCTGCACCCTTGGGCCGGCCACCGAATCGCCGGAGGTGCTTCGCCAGATGATTCAGGCCGGGGCCAATGTCTTCCGCCTGAACATGAGCCACGCGCCCCACGACTGGGTGCGCACCATCGTCCCGCGAATCCGGGCCATCGCCACGGAACTGGAAACCGTCATCGGCATCCTTATGGACACGCAGGGTCCCGCCATCCGCACCGGCGACCTGCCCACCAAGCTCGACCTCAGCGTCGGCGACATCTTCGAGTTCACCGTCCGCGGCTCGAAGAGCGAGGAACAGTTCAGCGTCGATGTGAACTACGACGGCCTCGTCGATGACATCTCGGTCGGCGACACGGTGCTCGTCGATAACGGCGTCATCCACATGAAGGTGCTCGCCAAGACCGGCAATCACATCCGCTGCGAAGTGCTCACCCCCGGCACCATGGGCAGCCGCCGCCACATCAACCTGCCCGGCGTGAAAGTGAATCTCCCCCCGCTCACCGACAAGGATCTCGCCGACATCGCCGTCGGCGCCGAGGTCGGCGTCGATTTCGTCGCGCTCAGCTTTTGCCGCGAGCCCGGCGATGTGGACGCGATGCGCCAGGCCCTCCGCGAGCACCACAGCAACGCCCGCATCATCTCCAAGATCGAAGACCAGCTCGCGGTGAAAAACATCAACGAGATCATCCGCCGCACCGACCTCGTCATGGTCGCCCGCGGCGATCTCGGCATCGAGTGCGCCATGGAAGAACTGCCCATCATCCAGCGCCGCATCGTGAAGCGCTGCGTCACTTACGGCGTCCCCGTCATCGTCGCCACGCACATGCTCGAGTCGATGATCACCAACCCGGTGCCGACCCGCGCCGAGGTCACCGACGTGGCGAATGCCGTCTTCGAGGAAGCCGACGCCATCATGCTCAGCGGCGAGACGACCGTGGGAAAATATCCCGTCAAATGCGTCGAAGCCCTCGCCCGCATCTCCGACCGCATCGAGCGCAGCGGCGGCCTCGGCTTTGCCGCCGACGCCATCCTCGAGGATACCCGGCAAAAGACCGTGCGCAGCGCCGTGCAACTCGCAGATAGCATCGAGCACTCCCGCATCGTCATCTTCACCCGGCGCGGCACGATGGCCGACATCGTCGCCAATTTCCGCCCGAAATACGCCCCCATCTTCGCTTTCGCCCCGACTTGGGAACTGTGCCGTCGCCTCATCCTCAACCGAGCTGTGCTCCCGCTCTACATGCCCTTCGACTTGAACCCCGTGCGCACCATCGCCGCGGCGGAGAAGTATCTGACCGACAACAACCTCGTCCACAGCGGCCAGCACCTCATCATCGTCACGGACATCCTCGCCGGCGAAGATCGCTTCGATTCCATCCAGCTCCGCGTGGTGCCGTAGCCGTCTCCCCGGGCTGCCTCGTGATCCCCACGGCTCGGCGCAGCACGCATCGGGAGTGCTGGCACGCTTAGCTCGTCGGATGCCGGGCGTGGAGTCTCTCACACTCTGCGCACCGCCACGGCAGCGCCCGCGAGAGAATCCACACGGTGAGCCAGCTGACCCCCCAGATGCCGAGTGTGCAGATCGTCAGCACCGCGTGGAAACGGTGGTTCACATGCGAGGCAGAGACTCGCGTTGAGCCGCAATGAGGGCAGGATGTGGGGCGTTTCGACATCAGGGAAAAGACACGTTCTTTAAGAACTCCGCGGGAAACTTAGCTTAGGGAATTTCCTGACTTTCGACGTCAGGCGCCCCTTCCAGTCCCAGGCTGCCGTCATCGGACAGAAGCGGTGTTTTGCTGCGGTGTTTTGCTTGCGGCAATGACGAGGGTCCGCGAAAACCCGCGCAGGGAAAATTATGATGAACCAAGACCAGGGACAACCGGTTCCAGACTACGTCGCGCTCGGCTTTGAGCAGATCGACCGCGATCTTACCTTTCTGATGGAGTGCTTTCGTGAAGTGCTCGTCGATCTCCGGCACGCGGATCTCGCGGCGCATCTGCCGTGGACGCCAGGCGCGGGCGAGTCGGAGCAGGTGCCGCCGCAGCTCGGGCTTGTGTATGCGGTCGCGTTTCAACTTCTGAACATGGTCGAGGAGCAGGCCGCTGCATCAATGCGGACGCTGCGCGAAGCGCACGAGGGGATCGCGGCGGAGCGCGGGCTGTGGGGCGATCAGTTCGAGCGGCTCAAGGCGCTGGGACTCTCGCCGGCGGAAATCGCGAAGGGAATGCCGGACGTGCGCGTCGAGCCCGTGCTCACGGCGCATCCGACCGAGGCGAAGCGGCTCTCCGTGCTCGACCAGCACCGCGCGCTCTTCGCGTTGCTGGAGGAGCGGAGCCGGCGCGCCCCGACGCCGATGGAAGCGATGTCGCTACGCACACGGACGAAGGCAGCGCTGGAGCGGCTGTGGCGCACGGGCGAAATCCTGCTCGAAAAGCCTTCGCTCACCGACGAGCGGCGCAACGTGCTGCACTATCTGCGCGACGTTTTCCCACGCGTGCTGCCGCAACTCGACGAGCGGCTGGCGCTCGCGTGGCGAGCGGGCGGGCTCGGCGACGATGCGCTGCCCCCCCCTGCCCTGCGGCCGAAGTTGCGCTTTGGCACATGGGTGGGCGGCGATCGGGACGGGCATCCCGGGGTGACCCCGGCGGTGACTGCGGAGACGCTCGAACGGCTGCGCGTGAACGCGCTGCTGGTCCTCCATCGCGAACTGAGCGCGCTCGCGGACAAGCTGAGCCTCTCGATGTGGATGCAAAATCCACCGGCTCTGCTGGGTGCGGCCCGCGCGCGGTCTGCGGCGGCGCTCGGCGCGGATGCGGCTGCGATCCTGGAGACGCATCGCGATGAGCCGTGGCGCCAGTTCGTGCATCTGCTGCTGGCGCGGCTGCCGGTGGTGCGGGCGCCGCATCTACTGGCGCAGCTCAGGCAAGGCGCTGGGCTTTACGCAAACGCGGAGGATCTCGCGGCGGACCTCGGTGTGTTGCACGATTCGCTGGTCGAAGTCGGCGCGCAGCGACTCGCCGAGGCCGATGTGCAGCCGGTGCAGCGGGCGCTGGAGGTGTTCGGCTTTCACCTCGCGCGGCTCGATATCCGGCAAAACTCGGTCTTCCACGCAAAGGCACTCGGGCAGCTCATGTCGGCGGCGGGCATCGATGGCAGCCAGTGGGAGGATTGGAGCGAGACGGAGCGCGTGCGTTTCCTCGGCAAGGAGCTGCAATCGCCGCGGCCATTCCTGCACGCGGACGCGAGCGCGGGACCGGAGGCGGATGCGGTGCTCCGGTGCTATCGCGTGCTCGCGGCGCACATCGCGAAATTTGGCGCGGACGGAATCGGCGCGCTGATCGTGAGCATGACGCGGCGCGTGAGCGATCTGCTCGTGGTGTATGTGCTGGCGCGCGAGGCGGGGCTGACGCGGATGTTGCCGGAAGGACAGGTGTGCGTGCTGCCGGTGGTGCCGCTGTTTGAAACGGGCGACGATCTCGAAGCCGCAACGGCGATTCTGCAGGAGTTTCTCGAGCAGCCGTTCACGCGTCGGAGCCTCGATTTCATCGGCTGGAACTGGGGCCGCGAGCGGCAGCCGCTCTCGCAGCAGGTGATGATCGGCTACAGCGACTCGAACAAGGATGCGGGCATCCTCGCGAGCCAGTGGGGACTTCAACGCGCACAATCGCGCCTCGCGCAGCTCGGGCGCGAGGCGGGTGTGCGCGTGAAGTTTTTTCACGGCCGCGGCGGGACGATTTCGCGCGGCGCGGGGCCGACGCATCGCTTTCTCGATGCGCTGCCTCACGGTTCGCTCGGCGGCGGCATGCGGCTGACCGAGCAGGGCGAGACGATCGCACAGAAGTTCGGGAATTTTTCGACGGCGACTTACAACCTCGAGCTGCTGCTCGCAGGCGCGGCGGCGACGACACTGATGCATCAGCGCGCGAGTGACGCGGGAGAAGCGCTCGCGCCGATCTTCGATCAACTCGCGGCGACGAGTCGCGCGGCTTATCGCCGGCTCGTCGAGGCGGATGGCTTCCTCGCCTTTTACCGGCAAGCGACGCCGATCGACGCGCTGGAGCACAGCCGGATCGGCTCGCGTCCCTCGCGCCGCACAGGCCAGCCGAGCCTCGCGGATCTGCGGGCGATTCCGTGGGTCTTTTCGTGGAACCAGGCGCGCTACTACGTGCCCGGCTGGTATGGCGCCGGGAGCGCGCTCGCGGCGCTTGACGAGGGGCAGCGCGCGCTGCTGCGCGAGAATCTGCGGACACAGCCCTTCCTGCACTACGTGATCACGAATGTGGAATCGAGCCTGGCGAGCTCCGATCTCGATTTGATGAAGGCCTATGCGGGCCTCGTGGAGGATGCCGAGGTGCGCGCCCGCATCTTCGGGCAGATCGAAGCCGAGTGGCAGCTCACGCGGTCGATGATCGATTCGCTGCGAGGCGGTGGGATGACCGATCGGCGACCACGTCTCGCAAAGACGCTGGGCCTTCGCGCCGAGGCGCTGCGAGTGCTGCACCGGCAGCAGCTCCGGCTGCTCACGAAGTGGCGCGGCTTGCTCAAGGCGGGCGCGCAGTCCGAGGCGGATGCGATGCTCCCCGACCTGCTGCTCTCGATCAACGCGATCGCGAGCGGCTTGCGGACAACGGGATAGCGGCGCGCTTGGCAATCGGCGCGGTGTGTTCTATCTCGCCAGCGCATGAGCTTGCTCGCCGCTGCCGGGCGGATCGTTGACCGGATCAAGATCAACACAATCACGCGCCACGTGCGCGACGGTAAAGCCGTGTGGACAAAGCGCCGCCGATCCGCCGCACTGGCAGTGGTCCCGATAGCGAACGGTTTTTTCCGCCTCGCGGGAAATCCGGTGACGATCCTCGACGAGGTGTCGGCGTGGCATGAATGGGAAATTGCGTCGATGCGCGCGCTGCACGGGGGCGAATTTTCCGCGTGGAGTGGTGAGCAGGGCGTGCTGCATATCGATGAATTACCGGGGAAAAGTATCTCGGCGCATCTCGATGCGGATACGGCGACGGCGGCGATGTTCGCGGCGGCGGCGCGGGAGTTCCGTCGCGCTCACACGATCGAATGCGAGTGGTTCGAGGGCGGTTGGTCGCACGGCGATCCGCACTCGGGCAATGTGATCTTCGACGCAACGGAGGGACGCGCGCGGCTGCTCGATTTCGAGGTGCGGCACGATGCAGCGCTGTGTGCGGACGCGCGGCACGTGGATGATTTGCTCGTCTTCCTCCAGGATACGCTCGGACGCCTCCCACAGGAGCGATGGGTGCGATTCGCGAGTGCCTTCGTGCACAGCTACGATCGGCCCGAGGTGACGGTGCGGCTGCTCGATCGCCTCACAACGCCGCGCGGCGTGGCGCGCATCTGGTGGGCAGTCCGGACGACATACCTCGCTCCGCGGGAAGTGGCGAGCCGGTTGCGCGCGCTGCGCGAGGCGCTCGCCACTTAGCTCACTCGCCAGCGGGCGAGCGGCGCTGCAGGTCGTTTTCAGCTACGATCCATTCGCGCACCGGGTGCCCGCGGAGCAGGTGCTCCTGGAGGATGCGCTCGAAGCGCGCGGGCGTGACGCCGCCATACCAGATCCCGTCGGGATAAACGACCAACCACGGGCCGCCGGTGCAGATGCGGAAGCAACCCGCCTTGGTGCGCATGGCGCGCACTCCAGTTTCCTTGACCCGCTTTTTCACAAACTCCCACAGCAACTCGCCCGCGCGCGCGCGGCAGCAATCCGGGCCAATGCAAAGGAAGACGTGCAATTCGGCGCGGGCGATGCCGGCTTTATCGAGGCCGTCACTAAGTTTGGAACTCATGGCGGAAATTAGCGGCGCTTTGGCCCGAAAAGCAACGAACCCTCCCGGGAATGATCCCGGAAGGGTTCGCGCGAGAACGGCGATGCCGCGGGGCGAGGTTAGAAAATCACCTCGGCCTTGGCGCCACCCCACCAGTCGTCTTCATTCGTGCCGAGCGGCGGGTCGGAGATGTGGGTCATCCAGTTGATCTGCGGGATGATGCGGAAGGTGTCAGTGACTTGGATTACCAACTCGGCACCGACCTGGAAGTGATTCCATGCGTCGAGGGAATTGCCGTTCTTGTCCGAGCGATCGCCGGCGCTGTAGCTGACAAGCGCATAGGGATCGAGGTTGACGCGGTCTTTGATGATCGGGATCTCGCCGTTGACCTTGGCCTCGAGGTAACCGCCCTTACGGTCGTTGCGGAAGAGGCCGAGTTCAGGCTGGGGGTTTTTGCCTTCGCTATAGACGGTCTGGTAGTAGGTCACGCGCGGCACGACGTAAGGGATCGCGCTGGTGCTCACCGAGATGAAGAGGCGGTCAAAGACTTCGTCGCCGATGGCTTCGTAGGTGCGCGAGACTTTCCGGCCATTGTTGAGCAGGAAATCTTCGGGATGGCCAGGGCGGGTATTGCCGGGGAGCAAGCTGTCGCCACCACCGGAGAGCGCGGTGATCAGTTCACGCGCATCTTCACTGGCAAAGTATTCGCGCGCCGCGATGCGGGTTTCCGAGTCGCGATCGATGTAGAAGAAGATATTGCCGAGCGTGATGTCCACCGGGCCGAGCGAGAACGCGAATTGGGCGTAGAGATCAACTTCGTTGAATCGATCCTGAAACGCTTCGCTCGACTGCTTGACCTGGGTGATCTGCTTGGGCACTTGCACACCGAGGATCTGCTGAAAGGCTTGATTCACCTCACTGCGGGAGAGTCCGAAATTCGAGGCGATGAAATTCACAAGTTGATCGCCGGAAACCGTGCCACTGCCCAACCCATCGAGGCCGGCGCCACGGGTGACACCGAGGTCGGGAGTGCCGCCGCCGCCGCCTTCACCGATCGCAAGCGCGCCAGGAATGGACGCCGAGCCCATCTGCGTGCCGATCCATGCGCCGATGGTGAAACCACCATAGCTCACGTGGACGTCGGCGGAGACCATACCATCCGCGCTGGGCATCAGGTTGGTGCCGCGGAAGATGTAGCGGGTGCTGTAGCTGGCGCTGACCGAACCGGAGAGCTGTTTGGGTTCTTCTTCGACGATTTGCTTTTTGTCGGTGGCGGCGATCTCCTGGCCGGCTTGCGCCGCCCCGGTGAGCGCTGCGGTCACCGCGAGCGCGAGCGAGTAGAGTTTTATTTTGGTCTGGATCATAGGATTCGTGAGTTGGTTTGGTTGGTGTCGCCGTGGTGGCGAATGGAGTGCGCGACTTGCCAGTTTTCGGCACGTTCCGTCAATGAGAAATTTTCTGGCACCTCGCGGCCCGGACCTTCGCTCTCGAGACTGCTCCTCAAATAATGCGACTCCACGTGGGCACGCCCACTGCTTTGTGGGAATTACAGAAACAACAACTGTTCACTCCCTTGAGCAACTCCGCCGCTACCAACATCATCGCGCTTCAGGCCACCTCGCCTCCCCCGTCTGGCGTTCGCGTGAAGCCGGATGCCGGAGCCGCCCTTCCGAAGAAAATCCTCGTCCTCGAAGACGATCCATCCTTCCGCGAAATCATGCAGTCCTACTTTGTCGAGCAAGGATTGCAGGTCGTGACCGTCGAGAACGGCGTCGAAGGAGTGCATGAAATCCTCGCCACCGACTTCGACGCGATACTCTGCGACATGCAGATGCCGACACTGCCCGGCGATATGTTTTACCGCGCTGTCGAGAGTATGCGCCCGCACCTGTGCGACCGGTTCGTCTTCATGACCGGCTACCACGGAAACCAGAAGGTCAACGAGTTCATCGGTGCCGTGAATGGCATGGTGCTCATCAAGCCATTCCACATGGCTGACCTCCAGGACATGCTCGCCTTCGTCGAGTTACGCGAACTCCTTTTAGCCGCCTGAGTCATGAGAGTCCTGATTGCTGACGACGACAAACTTTGTGCGGAACTCATCGGTGCGTTCGTCGCGGCTGCGGGACACGAAGTCGTCGGGATCGAGACCGCCGGCGGACTCGCCGTGCTCCAGAGCTACCAACGCCTTCGGCCCGATTGCCTTCTCCTCGACGTGCTGATGCCTCGGCTCAATGGCTTCACCATCGCGCAGCATCTCCGGTCGCGGATTCCCGACGCGAAAATCATCTTCATGAGTGGCTTGATCACTCCCGACTACCCCTCGGCTCGCCGGTTTCAGTCGGACGGATGGCTCAGCAAACCGATCGCTTTTCAGGATCTCTGCGAGGCGCTCTCCCGCGCCGCAGAATCGCGTCCCACCGACACCCCCGCCGCGGCCTGACGTTTTCGCTGCGGCGTGGGATTGAATCGCCGCACGAATCCGTTACTCTGCGCGCCTGATGGCCCGCGCCCGCGAGAACGACTCGCACTCGCACTCCGTCAATGAGGCCGTGGGGCTGAGCTTGCTCGGCCTCGGCACATTGCTGTTCCTCGCGTTGATCTCGTATCACCCGCGAGACGTTCCCACGTGGTTCCCGCTCCACACCTTCGCCCCTGCCAATCGAACCGCACACGACTGGATCGGTCCTGTCGGTGCGATCTTCGCGTGTTCGTTCTACACTTTCCTCGGCGCTGCCAGCTACCTCGTCTCAGCGATCTTGCTCGGCTTCGGCAGCATAAAACTCCTCCACCCGGAATCTCCGCTTGGCCGCCGAGTCGCGTGGAGTGCCGTTTTCGTCATCTCCGGTGCGTGCCTCGCGGAAATCCTTTCTATTAAGCTCACGCTCATCGACGCACGCACGATGAACATCGCGGGCGAAGGCGGCTGGATCGGGAAATGGCTGGGTGGCCATGTGTTCCATGGGCTGCTCGGAACGATCGGCGCCACGCTCGTCATCGTGACCCTCTATTTCGTGAGTCTCACCCTCACGACGGGGCTTCGCCCGCTCGCCGTCCTCCGGTGGATCGCAGTCGTGCCGGGGCGCCTTCTGGAAAAGTTCGTCGCCTGGCAAGGCGAGCGTGCGGAGGAGCAGGAACGCCTCGCATTCGAAGCTCAGCGGCTTGAGCAACAGGCGAAGAAACTCGAGCGCACGATCAAGCGGCGCACCGGAGCGGCTCCTCCCGTGGAGCCCGAACCGGAACCCGACGCACCTCCGACCGCCGATGAGGAGTTCCAGCTCATCGCCACGCCGATCGCCGAGACGGAGCCCATCCACCCAGCGCCGCAGATCATCGACGGCAACACTGCATCGAGCGGAAAGAAGGCCAGAAAGAAGGCAGACAAGTTCCAGCCGCTCACACCGAGGTCCGCCGAGGGCTACGAACTGCCATCCTTCGATCTGCTCGACGAAGTCGATCTCTCCCAACGCGAAGCCGCCAACCCCGAAGAACTCCTCGCCGTGCAGGCGAAGATCATCGACACGCTTGCGCAGTTCAGCATCGGCGCATCGCCCGGCGACATTACCCGCGGCCCGACGATCACTCGCTACGAAGTGTATCCCGCTTACGGCATCCGCGTGGATCGCATCGCGAACCTCGAGCGCGACATCGCCCGCGCCACACGTGCCGAACGGATCAACATCCTCGCCCCCATCCCCGGCAAGGACACCGTCGGCATCGAGATCGCCAACTTGAAAAAGCAGAAGGTCACGCTGCGCGAACTGCTCGAAGGCGACGACTTTCACCACACGAAAGCAAAGATCCCCATCGCGCTCGGCAAGGACGTGTATGGCAATACCGTCATCGCCGACCTCGCCGCCATGCCGCATCTGCTCGTCGCCGGCACCACAGGTTCGGGCAAAAGCGTGTGCATCAACGCCATCATCGCGAGCATCCTCTACCGCTTCACCCCCGAGGATCTTCAGCTCATCATGATCGACCCGAAGGTCGTCGAGATGCAGCAATACAACGCGCTGCCGCACCTCGTGACGCCCGTCGTCACCGATCCCAAGAAGGTCCTCCTCGCGCTGCGCTGGGCGTGCCAGGAGATGGACAATCGCTACGAGATCTTCGCAAAGGTCGGCGTGCGAAACATCGGCGGCTTCAACGCCCGCCCGCTGCCGAAGACGCAGGCCGAGCTCGACGCGGAAGCCGCTGCCGCCAACGGCGAAACCGCGCCTGCCGCAGCGATTCCGGCCACAGCGTCGGCGACGGCGCGGCAAGAGGATCCGCTCGCCGAACCCGAGCCCGATCCCAACGCCCCCACGATCGACTTCGACTCGATGGAGGACAATGACCTCTTCAATGTCCAGGCGACCAAGGCGAAGGTCGTCGTCCCGCGAGACGTTGACGAACTCATCATCCCCGACCGGATGCCCTACCTCGTCATCATCGTGGACGAACTCGCCGACCTCATGCAGACGGCGCCGGCGGACGTCGAAAGCGCCATCGCACGTCTCACGCAAAAGGCCCGCGCCGCCGGCATCCACCTCATCATCGCCACGCAAACGCCGCGCGCGGATGTCATCACCGGCGTGATCAAAGCCAACGTCCCGTGCCGCATCGCCTTCCAAGTCAGCAGCCCGCTCGACTCGCGAGTCATCCTCGATGAAAACGGAGCCGAGCGCCTGCTCGGCCAGGGCGACATGCTCTACCGCCCGCCGGGCACGGCGAAAATGATCCGCTCGCAAGGCGTCCTCGTGACAGACGAGGAAGTGCAACGCTTGGTGACGCACGCCCAGCAACAGCAAGCGCCGCAGTTTGAAAACCCGATCAACGAGAAGCTCAGCACCGGCGCCGGCAGCGAAGACGAAGAGGTGAGCTCCGAAGACGAGGAACTCGTCGAGAAATGCATCGAAGTGATGCGGCAGGAAAAGAAGGCCAGCACCTCGCTCTTCCAGCGGCGGCTCCGTCTCGGCTACACGCGCGCGGCCCGGATTCTTGACATCCTTGAGCAGCGCGGTTTCGTGGGTGCTGGGGAGGGAGCCAAGCCACGTGAAATTCTTCGGGATCTCGACGCCTTGTGAGCCGGGCCGATCTCCACCCGCCACGTCTCTCACGCTCCGCATGACTCCACTGGATGAACCTGTCGGTAGAAAATTGGCCGCCGCTCGGGAAGCCCGCGGCCTCGCCCTCGAAGAGGCCGCGCAGGAAACACGCATCCGCGCTACGCAGCTCGCCGCACTCGAAGCGGGCGACTACGCCTCCTTCCCCAGCAACACCTACGCGCGCGGTTTTCTGCTGATCTACGGACGCTTCCTCGGCGTCGATGTGCGCGAAGTGGCCCGCAATCTCGAAGGCGCAAACCCGATCAGCATCGCCGAATACCAATACCTCAACGCCTACCCGCAGACGGAGCCACAACGCGATGCTCCGCACCGCCGCGAGGAGTCGCGCTCGCGGCGCCCGTCGCTGGCTCCGCTCATCGTTTTCGTCCTCCTCCTCGGCGCGGGAGCGCTCGGGGTTCACCTCTACCTCCAGGCGCAGCGCCTCGAGAGTTCCGAAGCTGCGAACTCGGCGGCGAACGTCGAATCCGTCGCCCCGCGAACGGTGGTCGAGACGACTACCGCACCGACCACTGCCCCGACCTCGTCCGTCGTTCCACCAAAGGCGATCCCCCCCCCACTCGCCCCCACTCGCGCCAGCGACAACGACCGCGCCTTCCTCGCGACCACCCCTCCCACGCCCGTCCCCTTCGCAGCGCCGACGCCGGAGCTGCCCACCGCACCGACCACTCCCGCGACGCCTGCGCCGGTCGCGCCCTTGAATGAACTCGTTGTCGAGGCATTGAAGAAGACTCACGTGACCATCCGGCGCGATGATCCAAATTCCGAGCCGCTCTTCGACGACGTGCTCTACCCGAAAGTCGGCTCCCTCAAGCTCAAGGGCGCGCGCTTCTACATCGAAATCCGCGAAGCCGACGCCGTGACGCTGCGCAAGAACGGCCAGCCCATCGCCTACCAACCACCCGGCATCACCGTCCAGTAGCCCCGTCAGCTCGCGTTGTCTGGACTTGAATCAGAGACGGGCATGCATTTGGCTTACCGCTCTGAATCGCGCCCATGAATCAAATTCCGCCGAACATTTCGCCTGAGGAGCAGGAGCAATTGCTCCAGACCATCGAGATGTTCGAGGTCATCGTTCAAGCGAACCCGCTCGATACCCAGTCCATCGAGATCCTGCGGGACGCATATTTGCGCCTCGGAATGTTGAAAGAGACGGTGACTTTGTCGCGGCAACTCGCTCAAACCTTCACCGAGCTGAAGCAATACACCGCGGCGATTCAGGAATACGAGGTGATCCTCAAGCACGAACCGGACAACGTGGAGATCATCGCGGCGATGGGCGAGGTGGAGGAGAAGATGCACAAGGCGGGCGTAGCGCGGACGTATTCGAAATCCGGGAACATCAGGGTCGATTTTCGCACCGCCATCGCGGACACCGGAACGCTGATGGCAACCCCGACGACGAACAAGCCCGAGGGATTTCGCCGCGGTGTGTCGATGGCTGCCGAACGTGTCGAGGAGATCGTCGCGAGTCTGACCGACGATGCGAACGAGGCGCTTGGGAAGTTTCTCGTCCAGCACCGGCTGGCGTCCGAAGACGACGTGAGTGTCGCGATGGAATTCGTGCAGCGGAAGAACCAAACCGCGGGGCCGGATGGGATGGGTGCTTCGCTGATCGAGGAGGTGGTGGAGCGCGGCGGGGGAGATTTGGGGACCATTCTCTCCGGCATTCTCGACCGCACCAAGTTCGCCTATGTGCCGCTCGAATATTACGACGTGGATCGGCAGGTCGCGCGGATGCTCCCGGAGCACGTGGCGCTCACGCGGCTGATGGTTCCGTTCGATGTGATGAGCCGGACCGTGATGATCGCGACGGCGAACCCGTTCGACTCAACGGGGAAAAACGCGGCGCAAGAATTACTCGACTACAACATCCAATGGCATCTCGCGTCACCCGCCGCGATCGCCCGCGTCCTTCAGCAAGCTCATCGCATCAGCCAGCCCGCGCCGGTGCTCTCGATGGCATTCCCGACAGGCTCCGTAGCGACCCCTCCACCCCCACCGGGCGCTGTGCCATTGCCGGAAGCCATCAAGGTCGCCACCGATAACGCTCCGCTGACACTGCCTGACAACACGCCGGAAGCGCCGCTGCCCGACACATCCGCCTTCCGCATCTCCAGCAAATGAGCACCAAGTCTTTCGGAGAACGCATCGCCGACGTCCTCATTGAAGACGGCTTGCTCCTGCCCGCGCAACTCGATGAAGCCGTCGAGATGCAGAAGCGGCAGGGCGGGCGTCTTTTAAAGATCCTGACCGAGAAGCAATACGTCACGGAGCAGGACATGATCATCTCGATGGGGCGGTGCCTGGACACGCCGCCGATCAACCTCTCGAAGGTCCGCGTCCCGGAGGAAGTCTCCGAACTTGTCCCCAAGGAGATGTGTCGCGCCTACAAGCTCGCGCCGGTGGCCAGGCTGGGGAACAAGCTCTTCGTCGCGATGGCGGACCCGCTGAACGTCCTCGCGCTCGACGACCTCCGCCAGCGCACCAAGCTCGATATCGTTTCGATGATCGCCACTGAGCGGGCGGTCAATGAGGCCCTGAGCGGCGTGCAGCACGCCTCGTCCGCGATGGAGGAAGTCATCAAGGAAGCACAGCAAAACGAGGCCACCATCGAGGAGGTCAGGGAGTCGCGGCAGGAGATCGACCTCGATCGGCTCGCGGTGGAAAGCGAGGACGCCCCCGTGGTGAAGATCGTCAACCTCATCCTCGTCCAGGCCCTCAAGGAAAAGGCGAGCGACATCCACATCGAGCCCTTCGATAAGGTGCTCAAGCTCCGCTACCGCGTGGACGGAAACCTCATCGAGGCCAGCTCGCCGCCAAAGGCCCTCCAGATGCCCATCGCCAGCCGCGTGAAGATCCTCGCCGGCCTCGACATCGCCGAGCGTCGCCTGCCGCAGGACGGCCGCTTCCGCATCCGCGTGAGCGGCAAGGAGGTCGATCTCCGTGTCTCGGTGCTCCCGACCGTGTATGGCGAAAAAATCGTCATCCGTCTTCTCGACAAGGGCACACTCTCCGCCTCCATCGACGCGATCGGCATGGATGAAGGCACACTCAACGTCTTCCGCCGCGCCGTCGATGCCCCGCACGGGATGATCCTCGTCACCGGCCCGACCGGCTCGGGCAAGACGACGACGCTCTACTCGGTGCTCGCCGAACTCAACAAACCCGAATACAACATCGTCACCGTCGAGGACCCGATCGAATATCAGGTCTCCGGCGTGAACCAGGTCGCAGTAAAATCCGAAATCGGCCTCACCTTTGCCGAGGCGCTCCGCTCAATCCTCCGTCAAGACCCGGACATTGTGATGATCGGCGAAATTCGTGACAACGAGACCGCGGACATCGCGGTCAAAGCCGCACTCACCGGCCACCAAGTGCTCTCGACCCTGCACACCAATGACGCCGCTGGCGCCATCAGCCGTCTCGACGACATGGGCATCGAGCCCTTCCTCATCGCGTCGTCCTGCATCCTCACCTGTGCGCAACGCCTCGTCCGCCGCATCTGCCCCAACTGCAAAGAAGAGTTCACGCCAGAGCCAGAGGTGCTCGCAAAGATCGGCATCACCGACTCGGAGGGGCACACGTTTTATCGCGGCACCGGCTGCGACCGCTGCAAGCGCCGCGGCTACTCCGGTCGCTGCGCGATCATCGAAGTGCTCCCGGTCACCGAGACGATCCGGCGTCTCATCGTGAAGCGCGCCAGCGCCAACGTCATCAAGAGCCAGGCGATCGCCGAAGGCATGAAGACCCTGCGCATGGTCGGCGTTGATAAAGCACGAGAGGGCATTACGACCTTGGAGGAAGTCTTGAGCGTCACCGCGGAGGACAACTAACCGACGCGCCAGTGGGCCTTTTCGACAACCTCTTCAAAACCAAGCCGGACGCGGCAGACGAAGCGGTGGTGGAGGCCGCCAAGCGAATCGCCGAGCACGAAAAAGCCCGGCTGCTCGAAGCGGCCAAGATTACTCCGGTTACGCCCGCCGCCCGTTCCGGTATTGTCCCCACGCTCAAGCCCGGGTCCGTCCCGCTGGCTCATGCCTACTCGCCGCGCTCCCTCGGGCAGGTGGTCCCCCCGGGGCGTGCCAGCGCCGCGTTGCCAAAGCAGGCCGATTCGACGCCAGCATTTCCTCGCAGGGTGTGGCTCCCGGCCCACGACGAGCCGGAGCCGCCGAGCGAAGTCGTCCTGACGATCGAGGACGTGCTCCCCCGGATCCCCATCGACCTCATCAACGAACATCCCCACGACCTCAGCCGCGAACTGCGTTTCAAAGTCGAAGACCTCTCCGCCGACATCGCCCGCGGACGTGCAGCCGTATCGCTCGCTCGTATCGCGGAACAAGTGCCCGAACTCTTCCGCGAACCCATCGCCCCAGACGACCCGCGCCAAGTGCGGCTCCCGCTGCAAAAGCTCGTCGAACAAATCGGCTTCCTTCCGAGCAAGGTCGCCCAGACTGCCGAGCCTCTCGATGCACCGCCATGGCCGCCCCGACCGGGCCCGGGTCCGGCACTTCCACTCGCGCAGCCACTTCCCCCAGAGTCATCGATGCCGCTTTCAAACGCCCGGATCTCGCTCAGCCTCGCCACCGTCCTTCGTGCCTGTCCCCGCGATCTCATCGTCGCCGAGTTGCCCCCCATTCCGGATCATGCACGCATCAGCTTCCCGTGGGATCCTATCGAAAGGCAGCTTTCGTCCGGTCAGGTCGAGGTTTCATCGGTCCGTTTCATCTTCGCGCTCCCCGCGTATCTCCAAGGCTACTTTGAAGCCCGGGAGGGCATCCGCGTCTCGTTACCGCTCGACGAAGTGCGCAACAACATCCCGACCCAGACCTCGCCGCCTTCACCAGTGTTCGAAGCCGCGCCGCAATCTGAATCGACGCCCGCAGTCGATTCCCCGCTGCCTTCTCCGATCATCGACGAACTCGCCTCGCCGCTTTCAGTCCCCGAACCGCCTTCGGCTCCGGAAGTGCTGTTTGCAGGAGCGGAGCCAGCGGGCGTCGATGAACTCACGACCGCACTCAGCGAGTTCGCCGCATCCATCACCGCACCTCCCGAGCCCGCGGTGACATCGGCACTTGAGGCGCCTCCGCTCGACCTCCTGCCGCCGCTCGCAGTCGAGTTAGCTCCGCACGAATCAGAGCCGGCACAAGCCGCGCTCGAAACGGAAGTCCCAGTCATCCCAGTCACGCCCCCGCAGACATCTACTCCTCCGCCTCTGCTCCCGACCGGGGACACCGCCCCGCGTTCAGCCAGCGACTCGCCGCTCGCACCGCCGAATGTCTGGATGCAGCCGCCAGCAGAGATCACCGTTCGGCAGGTCACCCAATGGCCCCCCGTGATCGCGCCGCCGCCGTCGCCGCTGCTTCCCGTGCGCATCTTCGCGCCACCCGCGGTCCGCCTGTTCGTCGCGCCCCCGCCGCTTTTCGGCGGAGCGATCAGCGAAACACACATCGAACCCGCCGTCACCGCGCTCGTCGCCGAGCCCGTCACCGCCGAGCCCGTCGCTACCGCGCCCGCTGTCATCGCGCCCACAGCGGTCGAAGCCGCACCCTCGCAGCCTCCGCGTCCGCTGGATCTTGAAGTGGCGCGCGCCGCCTTCGGCATGGAAGGCGCGGCCACCCTCGCAGACATCGGCGCAGCCCTCACCCGACTGCCCGGCATGGCCGCGTGCCTCCTCATCGTCCGCCACGAAAGCGCGCACGCCGGCGAGTTCCCGACGGCATTCGATGCGGATGCCGTTCGCACCCTTGCCCGGCAATTCGCGCACGCACTCGAGGGTTCCGCGGGGAAGCTCGGGGTCGGAAACGTCCATCACGTGACCCTCTTCGCAGACGGCCCCTGCGTGAGCTTCTTCACCGAGGGTGAAGCGACCGTCTGCGCCATTCATCGCGCCCGCGCCTTCCTCCCCGGCGTCCGCGAAGGCCTCGCCGCCGCCGCGACCGCCCTCGCCCACGCGTAGCCGCGGCTCGCGAACCTTCCCTCGCGCGCTGTCGCCGCGAACCCCCGCGCAAAAAGCGTCGCCCCGCGCTGCCGCCTTTGCTACGCACGTGGCATCCGGATGAATCACCTCTACTAGGGCGACAACCTCGACATCCTCACCCGCTACATCGCGGACGAATCCGTCGATCTGGTCTATCTCGACCCGCCCTTCAACAGCGCGCAGAACTACAACGCATTCTTCCCGGAAAAGGACGGCACCGCCGCCGCCGCGCAGATTGCCCCGCCTTCGCCCGCGGCTGTCTCCGCTTCGCTCCGGCTCAGGCGTTTGAGGACACGTGGGAGTGGAACACCGAGAGCTAGCACGCCTACGAAGCGCTCTGCCTGCGCAGCGACAAGCTCGGCAGCGTCATGCGCGCCTTCATGGAATTCCTCGGCCCCAACGACATGATGGCCCCGCGCCTCGTCGAACTGCGCCACGCCCTCAAGCCCACCGGCTTTGTGCCGCCCACCTCCGCCCACGGCACCGTGCCTTGCGGCGCTCTCTACCTCCACTTTGATGCCACGGCTTCGCATTATTTGAAGTTGCTGCTCCATGCAGTGTTCGTCGCCCTCATTTCCTTCCTTCTCGTCATTGGCGCACCCACCGGCGCGCACGCCGATGGGTTGCCAAATTCCGACCGCGGTTCGCTTCACTGCGAAGCGGCAATTCTGATCATGAGCGATGATCAATTCAAAGAGGTCGATACCCAGCGAACCATGACGTTGAACAACGATCAGAAGCGAATGCTCCGACACCTTTTCAAGACCGTGCCGGACAAACTGACGATCGTCTCGTCGACCTTTAATGACAACCTTGAAGACGCCAGCCTTTACTCGGTCCATTCCATCTGGTTGCGGGATCGCATGATCGCGATCACCTACACGGGCAATTACAACGAGCCATCCGAACGACAGTTTTGGGAACAAGCCACCTTCGACTCAGTTGCTAATCCGGATAGACTCATCATCAGCAGCGAAGGGAAGATTTACCGCGAAGGCAGGGAGCTGAGCTTCCCCGATGTCATTCGTCTGATTGACGAACTTGCGAAGACGAAACCCGATAATGCCGCGGCAAACAAGACCGCCTCTCCCTCGCAAAATAGGCTGATGTTCGATAATGCGGTCGCCTCCCTATCGTTCAGTCTTCCGCCCCCAAATCAAGAGGGCGTTGACCTCGATATTACTCCGGCAGAGCTGTTGAAGGCATTTCAGGTCTATGGCGCCACGGAAAATGTCGCCGTCTTCGCCACCTGGTGAGCGCTAATAACACCATCATTGAGCCGATCTCCCTCGCCGACGCTCAGCAACCCGCCGCCAAATACCAATTCCAATGGTGGGCGCTCGGCCTCGTCGGCGCGCATCCCGGAGGGACGCAGGAGATTAGCCGGTGGTGGAGCGAAGCGAGAACCACCGGAACTCGCCCCCATCACGGATGCGCCCCGGAGGCGGGCGCGAGGAAATGTTCGCCGCGATCCTCGCACCCCGTCCGGTGTGCATTAGTTTCGGAACGGTGAACCCCGGGTTACACCCGGGGCAAATGTCCGTCAGCCCTTGGGCTGAAGCAGGCCGCCCTCGGCGTCCTCATCTCGCTCGACGAACCGACCAAGCCCGTGATCACCGAAGCCGCCGGTGCGGGCTTCTACACCAGCGCCTTCAACGGCCAGAAGTTCCCCCGCGTGCAGTTCCGCACCATCGAGCAACTCATGGCCGGCATCGCCATCGAGCGCCCGAGCGGCAACGTGGCGATCGACGAAACCTTCAAGAAAGCCCCGAAGGCCAAGGGCAAGGCGCAGGCCAACACCATAAACCTCAGAGCCCACTCGGCTCTGACATCTACGCTCCCGGATCAGAATGAACGCCGCACCGCGTCAAGGGGCGCTCCGCCGGACGCATACCATGGAGCTGCGCCTCCATCGCTTTGTCCTGCTCGAGGCCGTCGAGGTATTTCAAGAAGAGCAGCCACGAGGTCTGCTCGGTGTAGTCGAGCTCGGTGGTGCAGCCGGCTTCCTTGCGGAGGACGTCGTCGATGTTTCGGAAGGCTTGCTCGAACATGGGATGAGATGCGCTCCCCCGGACCGGCGGGAGCATGGGCGCAAGACTACTGGCAGGACGGCGCAAAGGGCAACCCACGCCGCACGGCGGGGAAAGCGGATGGCCGGCGGACGAGGTGCGGCGCGTTACTTCGCTGCGGGCACCGGAGCCGGCGGCTGCGGCTTCGTGATCATCTCGAAATCATCCGTGCGGAACGGCGTGAGTGGCAGGCCCTGCATCGTCGCGAGGTTGGCGATCGGGTTGTCGGCCCACGCGTAGCGCACGGCGATCGGCTTCGCGACGGCGTCGCTCGTCACTTCGACTTTGTTGGCGCCGACGATCGTGCCCTTCGCGTTGTGCCACACCTTATCCTCGCCGCAGATGGCGAAGCCGCGCGCTTCGAGCACGTCGAACGGACGCAGCACGCCGCCAAACAGGTCGAGCGTCACGATCGCTTTGGTGTCCTTGATTTCGAGGCTCTTGAACTCCGGGCTGCGATACGGGAACGGCAGACCGTAATCCTTCGCGAGCGCCCAACGCACGAGCCGCGCAGCGACATCGTGCTTGTTCTTCGGGTGGATATCCTTGCCTTCGCCAAGGTCGATGATGACGGCCTGGCCGGTGTTCGGGAGCTTCATCGTCTTCGTCTGCGACTCGCGCAGCTCAGCCCACTGGCTGTCACCCGCCTCGGCCTTTTCCACCATGTAATCGGCGAGCTGCACCCAGTAGAAAGAGAAGTCGCCCTGCTTCCACTCCTTGCGCCACTGCTCGATCATGAACGGGAACAGCTCCGCGTATTCGTAGGCGCGGCTCGCATTCGATTCGCCCTGATACCACACGACGCCCTTCATCCCGTAGCCGAGCGTGGGATTCACCACGCCGGCGAAGATGTTCCCCGGCCGCGCATTGCCAGCGAGCCACTGCTCGGGCGATTGCGGCTGACGCGGGATCGGTTTGCCCAAGGCCTTCAGCTTCTCCGCGTCCTCCTTCCACTTCGCGAGCACCTTCTCGTAAGCCTGCTTCGCCGCTTCGGTCTGGAGATCAGCCTCGCGCGTCTTCGTCGTTTCCATCAGCAGCTTGAAGCGCGGATCCTTCTCGATCGTCTCGCGCCGCACCCAAGCCTCCGCCGCAGAGCCGCCCCATGAGTTGTCGATGAGGCCGACCGGCACGCCGAGGATCTCGTGAAGGTAACGCCCGAACATGAATCCCACCGCGCTGAAGGTCGTCGCACTGTCCGCCGCGGAGGCGCGCCACTGGCCGTTGAAATCGTTCTGCAATTCCTGCGTCCCCAACTGCGGCACCTTGATGAGGCGCAGGTTCGGCAGCTTCGACGCCGCCGCTTCGAGGTCGCCGTTCCAGTCGTTGCCGAGCGTGAAGCCCATGTTCGATTGCCCCGAGCACATCCACACTTCGCCCACGAGCACGTCGTTGATCTCGCGCGTCTGCGTGCCGGCGATCGTGATCTTCTGCGGCTGCGCATTCACCGGCACCGGGTCGAGCTTCACCGTCCACTTTCCGTCGGCACCGGCCTCGGCGGATTTCGTCTGCCCGGCGAAAGTCACCGTCACCTTCGTCCCCGGCGCGTCCCAGCCCCAGATCGGATTCGTCTGCTTTTGCTGCAAGACCATGTGATCACTGATGATCGCGGGGAGTTTGAATTCCGCGTGCAGCGTGGGCGCGAGGACGAGGGCGAGGAGAGCGGGGTGGAGCTTCATGTGCGGTGATGAATCGCGCCGGAGCGATGGGCTTAGGGAGAACCACCAAGACACCAAGACACCAAGAGATCTGAGTTCTTCGCCTTGGTGTCTTGGTGCCTTGGTGGTTCCAAAACTTCGCGTCCGCCCACGAGAGCGCGATCCTACTTCTTCCGCCCGATCTCCTCCCACTCCGTCGCCGCAAACGCTTTCCACTGCGCTTCGATCGTCGCCGACTCCGCGACGCCGCGATGGATATATAATGCGTAGCGCAGCCGCAGCGGCGTGCCGACGGCGATCGTGTGCGCGCCGGAGAAGGTGAGCGACGCGCCCATCCAGCCATCGTCGCGCACGTGGAAGGGCACAGGGTGATGCAGATTCGCCGGGTGGTCCATGAGCGCGATGCCTTCGCTCACGCCCGTGAGGATCGGCCCCGAGTAGTCGCACCAGCGCGCCGGTTTGCGGAAGCAGCCCGCCTCGTCCACGCCGCCCTCCGAGTTGCGGATCGTGCCGCCGCCGTCGTGGACGCCGATCGTCTTCGCCATGCGCACAGCCATCATGCCAAAAGCCGTCTCCTTCAACTCCACCGGCGCCTTGCGCGCCTCGAACTGCACATCGATGAGCAGCAGCCATTCGCCGTCGGCGAGAAGTTGCACGCGCGTGCGCCGGAACTCGTGCATCTGCGGCACGCCGGCTTTGTCGATCCACGCATTCTCCGTCTCGATCGATGCGGAGTCGTCGCCGTCTTCCATGCGCAGCCAGCGCTGATGCTCGATGCGCGCCGGGCCATCCTCCCAAAAGTTCGCGCCGTTCACGAACTGATGCGAGAGCCACACCGAGTTGTGATGGCTGTGCGACTGCGGATCGTGCGGATGCCCCATCCGCGTGAGCGAGCGGCCACTCGGACCGATGACCGGGAAGACGAACGGCCTTTGCCCATCCGCGCCGTAGTGGTATCGCGCGAACTCCACGCCATCCCGCTGGAAGGACACCTGCGCATGCGGCTGCGGCACCGCCTGCACGCGCGGCACGGGCTTCGGCTCCGCCGCGATACTCGCAGCGCAGATGAGGAGCAGAAGATGGCGCAGCACGCTCAAGGCGCTTGCTGCACCTCGACGTTGAGCTGCCCATCGGCTCCGCGGCGCACCTCGCTCACGACGTAACGCGCCTCACCGGTGAGCGTGATATTCGCACCCTCCGCCGGCACGCTCGTCCCCGGCGCCAGCGCCGCGATCACCCGCATCTGCCCGGACATGGCCGCGTCCGCCGGGCGCATGACGATAGATGCGGACAGCCCCGATCGCCCGACCGTCACCGAGCTGACGCGGAAGGTGCCGGCGAGCAGCACGGTTTCGGAAAGGCGCCCGCGACCGGCGAGCGCGGCGAGGTCGCCCGCCTCGATCACGCGCCCCGCAGGCGGCGGGGTCGATGGCATCGGAGTGGGTGTCGCTGGCACCGGCGTGGGCGCGGGCGTGGGCACCGGCGTTGGCGTGGAGTCGACTGTCGGGGTCGAAAGGGCGGGCGTTGGCTCCGCGGGCGCCGGCACGGGCTCGGGAGGCTTTGTGCGCAGCGCGAACGGCACAGCCACGGCCACGAGGATCACCACTGCGCCCGCGCCAAACCACCACGCCGGGATGCGGCGCGCGACTATGGGAGCGGGCGGCATCGGCGGCTGAGGCGGTGACGGATCCCGCCGCGGTTCGGTCGCAGGTGCTGGAGGTCGCGGCGGCGGCGTCGGCATCGTCACCGACTCTTCGAGGTTGCGCGGAATTTCCGGTGCAACCGGTGCAACCGGTGCAGTCGGGGCAGCGGGCGCAGCGGGTTTCGGCACCGGAGGCGGAGCGGGTTCCGCGATGCCAGCCATCGTCATCTCGGGATCGGGCTCTTCGATCCGCGGTGGAGGCGCGGCCTTCGGCGGCTCGGCGACGGTCCGTTCGAGATCCTCCATCGGAATCGGCGGCGGCGCGGGCGGCGGCGTGGGCTCGGCGATATACGTGGCGGAAGCATCATCGTCCGTCGGTTGCGGCTGCGATGGCGGAGGCGGCACGAACGGCGCGGGTGGAGGCGTCGGATCAGCCACGAAGGTCGCCGAAGCATCGTCTTCCACGACCGCCGCAGCGGCCGGCTCGATCGCAACGGGAGCTTCATGGATCGTCTCCTCGAAATCGAAATTCTCATCGATCGTCGCTGGGGTCGGCTCCGACTCGGCGGGAATCTCAACCGCCGGCGCTGCCTCGACCGGCGCGGGTTCCGCCGGGGCTGTCGCGCCGTGCATCGTCGATGGCTCGAACGCGGTCGTGACTTCCGAACTCGGATAAGTCTCCACCGGCCCAGCGGGCCGAGTGGTGGGCGGGCGATAGCCGATGACTGTCTCGTGCGGGCGCGGCAGCACTGTCGGCAGCGGCGCGCGGTCGGCCTCCGCGGGCAGCGGCGCGAGCACGCCGAGACGCTCACCCGCTTCGCGCAATGAACGCGGCCGATCCGCCGCACGTGACGCGAGGCAGGCAGCTATCACTTCCTCCCACTCGGGCGGGATGAAGTCGCCACCGATGCCGAGCTCCGCGCGCCGGTCCGCCATGCGCGGCGCGTCTTCGCCCTCGGTGCGCCCCTGCGGGAACGGCGGCTTGCTCGTCAGCAGATCGTAAACGATCGCGCCGAAGCCATACACATCGTCCGCGACCGTCGTGGGTTCGCCGCGCAGGCGCTCAGGGCTGGAAAAGGCGGGCGGCATCACGAGAAGCGGATCGCCGGTGGAGCCTTTCATATCATAGAGGCAGCGCGAGAGACCGAAGTCCGCCAGCTTCACATCACCCAGCGGCGTGATGAGCATATTGGCCGGGCAAAGGTCGCCGTGAATCGCCTCGTGCCGGCGCCACGCGAAGTCCAGCGCCTCGCACATCTGCGTGAGCCACGGGCGAATGGGATCGACTTCAAAACAGCGCTTCGTCCGCTGCGCTTTCGCATCGACCGCCGACTCGCCTTCGACAAATCGCGACACGATCGCCGCGGCTTGTGCGTCGCGGACGAAATCGAGAATGCCCACGATGCCCGGATGCGTGATCTCGAGCAGACGGACCACGGACTCGCGCAGGCGCGCGATCACCGGCTCGTCGTGCAACCACGCCTCGGGCAGGAAACGCATCGCCAGTTCGCGACCGATGCCCTCGTGGACGACCAGCCACGCGCTGCCGAGCGCGCCGCGGCTGAGGAAGCGCTTGAGGACGTATTGGCGAAATACGCGCAAGCCCACTTCGAGGGCCGCGGATTGCGTGCCGAGGGCCGTGTCGTCTGGCGGTGTTGCGTCGGGCATGGGCGTTGGTTGTGTTTGCCGTGCCGCACCGCCGTGGACAAGGCGAAAGCTGCGCGCCAACGTGGGCGATGATTTCCGCCGCCACCCTGCTCAAGCTCGCCCTCGCCGCGCTCTCCGGAGTCGTCCTGCTCTACGCGCTGTGAAATGAGGCGCTTCCGCTACGCGCTCGAGCCGCTCTGCATCGGAGCCTGCGCGCTCTACGCGCTCAATCGCTGGCTGCTGAAGCCGCACGTCGCCTCGCCCTTTCTGCGCGATCACTTCAACGACCTGCTGCTCATCCCGTGCGCGCTGCCGCTCGTGCTGTGGCTCCAGCGGCGACTCGGCCTCCGCGCGCACGATGAGTCCCCCACCCTCGCGGAAGTCGCGCTCCACCTCGCCATGTGGGCGCTGATCGCCGAGTGGCTCGGCCCGCGCTGGCTGCACCGCGGCATCGGCGACGAGTGGGATGTCGCCGCTTACACGCTCGGCGCGGCGGTCGCGATGATCACGTGGCGAAGAGAACACTCCCTTCGCGAGTCATCCTGAGCGGAGCGCCGCGGGGGCGAAGGCGGCGCGGCGCGCAGTCGAAGGACCCCGTGAAGCACTGTGCGGCTCTCGCTACGAGAGTCGCTCGTAGCAGTGCGGGATCCTTCGACTCCGCGCCTTTCGCTGCGCGAAGCGGCGCTCCGCTCAGGATGACCTGCAAGAGGGGTCAATAGATCTCCACCGGCGAGCGCTTCCCGTCCTCGGGACTGCGCTGCGCGGCGAGTTCGGCGCCGAGCGTGGCGACGCGCAAGTCCCACACCTCCGCATCGCGGCGGCGAAACTCGGCTTCATCCCACGGCTCCGGCGGCGAGAGCGTCGCCTTGCACGCGGCGACGCTCGCGAGCGCGCGGTCGAGCTCGGCCCGCGGCACGTTTTGCAAGAATCCGAGCGCTTGCTCCACGACTTCGACGCGATGGCAGATCATCGCCACGTCGTTGCCCGCGGTGATCGCGAGGCGAATCGTTTCTTCGAGGCCGTAGTGATTGAGGATCGCGCCCATGTCGAGGTCGTCGGTCATCACGAGGCCGCGGAAGCCTAGTTCGCCGCGGAGCAGATCGGTGACGACCGTGCGAGAGAGCGACGACGGTGTGCTCCCCTGCTCCAGCGCGGGATAAAACGCGTGGCCGATCATCATCGAGTCGATGCGCCCGGCCATCGCACGGAAGACCGCGAGTTCGTGCGCTTCGAGTTCCTCGCGCGAGACGGCGACGGTCGGCAACTCGTGGTGCGCGTCCGCCGGGCAGCGCGAGTAGCCGGGAAAATGTTTGCCGCACGAGAGCACGCCGCCGACACGCAGCGCATCGTTGAAGGCACCGGCGTTGAGGACGACTTGCGCCACGTCATTCCCGTAGCATCGCCCGCGCAACGAGTTGTCCGCCTCGTCGTCGAACGAGATGTCGAGCACCGGGCAGAGATCGAGATTGAACCCGAACATGCGCAGCAGCCGCGCCGTGATCTCCCCGTGGCGGCGGATCAGTTCGAGGTCACCGCGATCACGGAGCTGGTTCGCATTCGGCGGCTCGGTGCCGATGAGCTTGAGCCGCGACACGCGCCCGCCTTCCTGGTCGATGGTGATGATCGGCTCGACGGTGCTCAACTCGCGCAAGTCGTCGATGAGCTTCCGCAGTTGCGCGGCGGTCTTGATGTTGCGTCCGAAGAGGATGAAGGCGCCCGGCTGGATGCGGCGGAAGGTCGCCGCGGTCTGCGCGTCGAGTTCCGGTCCGGGCACGCCGGTCATGAGCAGTTGGCCTAGTGAAGACATTCGCCGCATCGTGCGCAGCACTGCCGCGGTGCGCGAGGGAAACTTGGATCCCGCGTGCTTACGGCGTCTGGAGCCGCACCACGGCCTGCGTCCGGTCGGTGAAGGTCACCAGCACGTTCACGCGCCCATTTTCGTCGTAACCGCGCGCCGCACCGATCGAGCCGGCGGCCGCGGTCAGGGCTACGAAGGTCTTCACCGGCTTGCGGGCCGAGCCGGGGCCGGCGGATTCGATCTCCTCGCCCGCGCGCAGCAGGCGGCGCATCTCGCCGCCGCTGTCGCGGCCGAAAAGGGCGGCCCGGTTTTGCCGCGACACGCCCTCGCTGCCACTGACCGTCAGCAGCGCCGAGACGAGCGCGCCGTAGCTCTGCCCATCCGGCTTCGCCACGGAGACAAAGCGCCCGAAGCGCCCGCCGCCGGGCGCGGCACCACCGACCCGCGCGAGCTGCTGCACCTGCCCATCGGAGCGCGCATCGTAGATCGTGGACCGCGCGCCGCGCTCGCCCGGCAGCGTGCTCGACGCCACGAAGCTCGACGCCCGTCCCAGCCCCGCCATCATCGCGGTCAACCGCGCCATGCCCGACCCAGGCACCGGCATCCCGGTGCGCGAGGGCGCCGGCCCCGACCGCTGCGCCAGCCGGCGCAGGCTGATCGGTCCGCCCGTTTCCACTCCCATCGCGTCGAAGACCACCGCGTTGTCCTTCCGCGTGATCCCGCCCGGCCCGACCCGCAGCAGCGAATCGACGACGGTCGCTCCGGGCGCATGGGCCGGCAGCTTGAAGCTCTGCAACATCGCCCCTGGCAGGTCCGTCCCCGCGCTTCCATTCGTCTGCCCGATCAGCAGCCAGTCAGCGGGGCCAGTCGTATCGGCGGGCACGAGGTAGAGCGCCTGCGACTTGTCGGTAAAAGACAGCCGCATCCCCAACGAGTTCGGTCCACCGCGCCAGCGGCCCTCCGCCAGCGTGCCCGCCTGGCCCACCAGCGTGGCGATGGTCTTCACTTTCTTGTCGCCGATCATGTCGCCCTTGCGCACCAGCACGCGCAGGCCGCTCGCCGGCACGCCGCTCTCGGGCAGGCCGAGCGTGCCGCTGATCGGCCCGGCGGCGAAGATCGCCGTGTCGTTGCCGCCGTTCACACCCGTGCCCGCGAGTTTGCCGGAGAAGAAGGCCGTCTCCCCGTTTCCATCCAGCGTCAGGAAGCTCTTGAGCTTCACTCCGGGCAGGCCGGGGATCACGCGGCCCTTGCGCATCATCACCTTCGGCGTGCCCACTTTCAGCCCGGTGAAAAGCACCTTGTCGTTTTCCGTCGTGGCCCCGCTGCGACGGTCCAGCGTCGCGATCACCGCGTCGCCGGTCGGCGCGTCGAGCTTGGCGATCATGTCCATCGCGCCGGCGGGCTCGACTTGCACCATCTGCTCTCCGCGCAGCAGCACGGTGCCGTCCTCAGCGAAGACCGCGCCGAGCGTCTTACCATCCGGCGTGAGCACCTTTCCCCCAAACACTCCCACATCCAGCGACGAGATGGACGTGAGCATCGTCCCCGACGGCAGCCCCGCGCCGGTGACCTCGGCATCGGTCATCAGCGTGACGGCGGGCGCCTCCGCCGTGTCGTCCACCGTGGTGGGAAAGCCACCCGTGAGCGCATAGGCCGCGCTGGAAACCGCCGCGCCGATCGACCCTAGATCGCCTTCCGCCTGGATGTAGCTGGCGCTGCTCGTGCGCTGGCCCGCGCTCTCGAAAACCTCCGAGGGAACAGTGTATGTGGCGCTGCTGCGCGACGCGGCTTGCGCGGGGAGCGCGAAGCCCACGCCGCAGAGCAGCGCGAGCCGGAGTGCGGAGGCGATGTTCGTTTTCATGGCGGAAAAAGTTCGCGCCTTACTTGCTGCCGCTCATCTGGCGGACGGCGGCCTCCAGCTTCTCCAGCCGGGCGTTCAACTCGTCCTTCTCCGCTCGCAGCTTCTGCACCTCGTTGAGCAGCAGCGGCGTGAGATCTTGATACTTCACCGTCTCGGGCTGCCCCTCGGCGTTGCGCACGGCCAGCTCGGGGAAAACCTCGGCCACTTCCTCCGCGATGAGCCCATACTGGATCGGCTTCCCGCCATCGGCGTAGGGCGTCTTGTAGCGGAACGTCACCGGCCGCAGCGCCCGCAGCCGCTCGCTCGCCTCGCCCATGTCGGCGATGTCTTCCTTGTAGCGCCGCGACGAGGAGATCGTGCCGAGTTGGCCATTGCTGTCGATGACGACATTGATCGCGTTCGCCACGCCCGTGGTCACACCGCGGATGCCAGCGACGAACGCTTTCGTATGATTGGGCGGGGTGCCGATGCGGATGGTGCCGGATTCACCCGCCACGCCCTGATGGCCAATGTCGATGTTGTCGCCGCCGGTGGTGAGGTTGTATCCCCCAAAATTTCCGATGCCGATGTTGCCGCCGCCCGTCGTGTTCGTCAGCGCTTGGGATCCAAGGGCGGTGTTGCCGCCGCCAGCCACGTTTTCGTAGAGCGCCCCCCCCCGACTGCGATGTTCTCCATGCCTCCTATGTTTTTGAAGAGTGCAACTTGCCCGATTGCGGTGTTGAAACTGCCCGTCTGGTTGACCGCCATGGCAAGGTAGCCGATTCCGACGTTCTCAGTGCCTGACGTGTTGGACGCGAGCGTCACCGAGCCGATTCCAATGTTCGTCGCGCCCGTCATGGTCAAATTGCCCGCCGAGCCGTAACTCGAGCCCGCAAAGAAATTGCCGTTTCCAAAGGTGTGAATCAGCCGCGAGCCGCCCTGTGTGATGACGCCCGCTGTGCCAGCGGAGTTCGTCGCGGGGAGGCCGAGATTTTTCCCGATGACGACGTCGTTGTCGGTCTCGATCGAAATCGCCGGGTCGCCAGCGCCGGACTGCAGGAAAACCCTGCCGGCGGTGCATGTGAGCACCACATCGCCTAATGTTCCCGCGTTGCTGTATTGGCCCGGGCCATCCGGGATGGCGAGCGCAGCCCTCAGCGTGCTTGCGTCTGAAAACAGATTTAAGGCGCTGCCACCACCGACGGCCTTAAATCCTCCAAAGTAGTTGTTGGAGGTGATGGAGCCGGCGGAAAAGCTCCCTCCCGCGTCGCGCTTCACGATGGCGTTGGCGGTGTTCAAGTCCGTGGCGGCATTCGCGAGGTTCGCGCCTGTGGCCACATTCGCCGCCGTGACGCCGCCCACGGTGGCGACGACGGTGGCGCCCTGCGTGCCGGTGACATTTCCCGCGAGCGAGCCGGTGAAATTCGTCGCGCTCCCGGCCGTCGTGGCCGTGGTCGCACTCGTGGCCGTCGTGGCGGTCGTCGCGCTGGTCGCATTACCCGCGAGGGTGCCGGTGATCGTCCCGCCGGAGAAGTTGCCGCTGGCGTCGCGCCTAACGATGGCGCTGGCGGTGTTCAAGTTTGTGGCGGCATTGGCGAGGTTCGCGCCCGTGGCCACATTCGCCGCGGTGACGCCGCCGACATTTGCGACGACCGTCGCACCCTGCGTGCCGGTGACGTTTCCTGCCAGCGAGCCGGTGAAGCTCGCCGCGCTGCCACTCACGTTGCCGGTGACATTGCCCGTGAGCGGGCCGCTGAAGGTGCCGGTGGTCGTGCCGCCAAGCGTCAGGCCCGAGGCGAGTTTCACGCTGGTCACGCTGCCATCGGCGAGGGTGAACGGGACGCCGGTGAGGCCCGCGCCATTACCGCTGAAGGTGCCGGTGATCGTCCCGCCCGAGAAGTTGCCGCTGGCGTCGCGCCTCACGATGGCGCTGGCGGTGTTCAAGTTCGTCGCCGCGTTGGCGAGGTTCGCGCCAGTGGCCACATTCGCCGCAGTGACACCGCCCACGCTGGCGACGACGGTCGCGCCCTGCGTGCCGGTCACATTTCCCGCCATCGAGCCGGTGAAGCTCGCCGCGCTGCCGCTCACGTTGCCGGTGACATTGCCCGTGAGCGGGCCGCTGAAGGTGCCGGTGGTCGTGCCGCCAAGCGTCAGGCCCGAGGCGAGTTTCACGCTGGTCACGCTACCATCGGCGAGGGTGGCCGGGACGCCGGTGAGACCCGCGCCATTGCCGCTGAAGGTGCCGGTGGTCGTGCCGCCAAGCGTCAAGCCCGAGGCGAGTTTCACGCTGGTCACGCTACCATCGGCGAGGGTGACCGGGACGCCAGTGAGACCCGCGCCATTGCCGCTAAAGGTGCCGGTGGTCGTGCCGCCAAGCGTCAGGCCCGAGGCGAGCTTCGCGGAAGTGATCGCGCCGTCCGCCACCGTCTGCGCCGAACCTGCCGTCATCGCATAACCCACGGAGACGATGCGCTGGTCCGGGCTGAGGAGCTGCGAGCCATTCGTCCCGTCGTTGAACCACACGCGCAGCCGCACATCGGCATTGTTGAAAACGCTCGCGGGCACCGCGGTCATGTTTGGCAGCGTGGTGTCGCCGAGTAGCACGGAATAAACGCCCTTCACCACCGCGCGCGTCACCGCCGCCGTGGGTTCGCTGCCCGCGATGCTCGTGCTGTCATTGCTCCAGTAGGTCGTCGTGCCCGCGGCATCCACGAGCGCAAACTTGAACAGGCCGGAGCCTTCGAAGTTCACCGTGCCGACCGCGACGCGGCCCTGGTAATTGATGATCTGCGGCACCTGGGCGTGCAGCGTGAGTGAGGCGAGGGCGAACGCCGCGACGAGGCCACGGCAGGAGCGTGTGTGTGTATTCATTGCATTCATGGATGTAGGTTGGAACTGAAACGAACGCCAATTCGCCCGGCCGATTTCGGACCCATGCGTCAAGTTGACTACAGACTTGCCTGACAGACGGGAAGGAGGCTGCAAAGCAAAAACATCGCGGCTACTGGGCGCCGGCCGACGCGCGGTAAACGTCGCGTCGCAGGAGATCGCCGATGCCGCCGCGATCCTGCATCAGCGCTTTCATGTTCCAGTGGATGTGTCCGGGCTGATCCGTGCCGCGCCGCGTGAGCGCGATCTGCTTCGCGATCTCGCCCGCCGGACGCGCGGAGCCGATGCGCTCGGTCGCGATGCCCGGCCAGATGGGGCGGCCGGCTTTGCTCTGCGCGCGCCACCAGTCGAGCAGCACGGGGAAGCTCTGCTTCGCCGGCTCGATGGACCAGTAGAGCTGCGGTGAGAGGTAATCGCACCAGCCGCGCTCGAGCCACAGCTTCGCATCGCAGTAGAGCTGCCCGTAGGCATCCAGCCCGGCCTCGATCGTCGCCGGAACGCCCGGCCGCCAGATGCCGAAGGGGCTGATGCCCACTTTCACCGCCGGCTTCTCCGCCTTCACGCGCCGATAGAGCGACTCGACGAAGCGGTTGATGTTATCGCGCCGCCAGTCCCCGCGGCTCAGCCCGCTCGCGGCGCCGTGCGCTTTCCACGAGGCGGCGTCGGCGAAATCGCCCGCGCCCTTCATGGGATACGGGTAGAAATAATCGTCGATATGCACTCCATCGATGTCGTAGCGGCGCACCACATCGAGGACGACGCCGAGCACGTAGTCGCGAGCGGCGGGCACGCCGGGATCGAGCCACAGCAGCGAGCCGTGGCGGCGGATCCAATCCGGATGCACGCGACTCACATGCCCGTTTGTGAGCGCAGCCTTCGCATCCGTCGCCGCGCGAAAGGGATTAAACCACGCGTGCAGCTCGATCCCGCGCGCGTGTGCCTCGCGGATGGCAAAGGCGAGCGGATCGTAGCCCGGCCCCTCGCCCTGCGTGCCGGTGAGGAAGGCCGACCACGGCTCGAGCTTCGACGCATAGAGCGCATCCGCCGCCGGCCGGACCTGCAAGAGGATCGCGTTCAGCCCCAGCTTGCGCGCCCGATCGAGGATGGCCCGCAACTCCGCCTGCTGCCGCTCCGCGCCGAGGCCGGGCTTGGAGGGCCAGTCCAGGTTGTGGACCGAAGCGACCCACGCTCCGCGAAACTCGCTGGCTGCGTGCGCCGAAGCCGCCGCGAGTGCCAGCCCGAGCACCGCTCCGCAAAACGCTATCGCCCGCATCATTCCCCAGTCGGACGCCCAGTCACGAGGTTGATCGTCCGCACCAGTTCCTCGCCGGAGATCGGTTTGTGAAGCACGACGCCGCGCACCCGCTCGATGAATTCCGCGACCCGCTCGTCGCTGCCGTAGCCGGTGATGAAGACGAATCGCTGGCACAACTGCGGCTTCGCCCGGCTCACGGCCACGTAAAATATATCGCCCGGCATCTTCGGCATCATCATGTCGCAAACGATCGCGTCGAAATCGAACGCGATCACTTCGCGCAAGCCCTCCGCGCCGTTGTTCACCGTCGTGACCAGAAAACCACCGGCCTCGAGTTGGCTCTTCAAATGCATAGCCAGTTCGGCGTCGTCTTCGAGCAGCAACACGCTGCGAATCTCAAGGTGCGCGGGTTCTTCCGAAGTTGGGGAGGGAATCGCGGATGGCATGACCCCAAACTAGCGAGTCGGTCTCGCGGTGTCATCTTCCTTCTTGCTGCTCCCGTGCCGCTGTGCAAAGCGTCGCCTCGCGTGCCGCCAGTATAGCTCAGTTGGTAGAGCAGCTGATTTGTAATCAGCAGGTCGCGGGTTCGAGTCCCGCTGCTGGCTCCCCCTTCTAATCCTTTATGGATAATGATTTGCGGGCCTTTTCTGAATTCGGACTCCTGTCGATTATTTTTTTGCTTGGACACTTCTTGGACACATTTTCGATTCCGAAGTGATCGAGGCCGCGATGCACGAACGGACAAAAAGTTGACCCCGCTGGGCGCACGAGGCCCAGTAGTCACGATGAGGATCGCCGAGGAAATCCGACACAAGGATTGGCCGCCCCTAGAGACAGCGAAACGACTCGCTTATCGACGCGGAGACAGCATTACTCCCATGCAGAACGCCGTTGAACAGCGATGCGCATTTTGTGCGCGGTGGGAGGTCACACAGGCGCTTTGCTAAGTTGCTGTGCTGGTGGCGAGAGTTCTTGGGGGTTCTGAGTTTGAATCGCGGTGACGTGGATCTCGTATCCGCCGCTGCCCGCGTGGTGAAATCAACCGCCCACGGAACGAGACCCAGCTTGGCTGCATTTCCGCGAGCCCGGGATGCCGCAATCGGCAAAGTCTGGTTCGACGAAGCAACAGGCGTTATTCGATCCGCCGTTCACGGCGAGTTGGAGCCCGTTTTCTCGCGCGGCGTGCTTGTGGACTACCGACGCAAGCGTGGGAGCGAAGCAGTCGTGGTCCAAAGCGAGGTGCCGATGGCGATCGCGACAGCAGTAGGCTGATTACCGCGGATTGCGGGACGGCGCGTTGAAGACCATCGCGGCGGGGCGGGCGACGGCGATCGAGACCCACCAGTTGGCCCGGTCCCGCCCACGAAGCGCGGCGCCTGTGTAGCTGCTTGGGACTCCGCGACACCTGACTCAATTTCGGATGCTGCGGCTTAGGTTTTTCTTCGTCGTGGTCCACGCTCACATCGCAGCCGCGATCGGCCGCCGCGACTGACGGCATTCTGCGGCTAAATGCGCGATCCTACTACCGCTCGTTGAGACGCACGTTTTCCGATTGTCGAAAGTGCAGCGAAGGCATTTCCTTCCGCTCCCAGACGGAACTGCACTTGATTTGGCGCCGCGGGTGCCGAGCGACGCACGTCCGCTTCGCGATCGGACAAGCACATGCCTCGACCTGCCAAATCCAACGGCTCGAAAGACTCCACCGCCACCATCGGCTTCGAGGCCAAGCTCTGGCTCACCGCCGACAAGCTGCGCAACAACATGGACGCGGCGGAATACAAGCACGTCGTCCTCGGCCTCATCTTCCTCAAATACATCTCCGACACCTTCGAGGAACACCGCGCCAAGCTCCTCGCCGGTCAGGGCGACTACGCCGGGGCCAATGCCGAAATACCGCATCGTGCAGGACCGGCTGTTCGAGTCGGACTTTGACCAGAT
>VFJQ01000066.1 GCA_009885995.1 Verrucomicrobiota bacterium | reverse complement strand
GTTGGCTTTGCCTTGAATCCACTCTTCAGGCCGGCAGACTCGCGAGCGCGCGCACCGGCGCGCAGCGCATGCTTTGCCTTGAATCCACTCTTCAGGCCGGCAGACTTCATGGGCCAAGATGCCACGCGGTGCCCGCGCTTTGCCTTGAATCCACTCTTCAGGCCGGCAGACTCGCTGTCGGCAGGGCGCTCGCATAGAGCGCCTTACCACAGTTGAATCTGCTCCGGAAGCTCCTCCGCCGCCACTTCGGCGGCGGGGGAACCGTGGAGCACGAAGCTTCTCTGCCACTGCGCACGCGTCACGAAAATCGCGCGCACGCTCCCCTCGGGCGGTAGATTCTTCTTCACGCGATCGATGTGTGTCTCCTGCCTCGCGAAGGTCACACAAGCCCGCGCATACACGCTCCATTGGAGCATCTGGTAGCCGTCGTCCTTCAGCCACTCGCGGAAATCGTGCGCCGTCTTCCGCTGCTGCTTGCTGCCGACGGGCAGATCGAAGGCGACGATCAACCAACCCATTTTGAATTTCTCGGTGTCCATGGCCGGTAAAACTTCGTGTCGCCGCCGATCACCGCCCGGCGGAACCCGCGCACCACTCCCTCGATGCACCCGCGCACATCCAGCGTGAGGTCGAGATACTCCACCCGTTCCAGCGGAAAGCCCGTCACCCACTTGCGGAACTCCGGCGTCACCTCCCAGCTCTCCGCCTGCGGATGCTGCCGCACCCACTGCACCACCCGCCAGTCCACACACGGGCGGAACGGCTCCATGAGATCATAGGCCAGCGGCGTGGAGCGTTCGCGCGGCGCGTGCGAGACACCCCAGGTCGGGTCCAGTCCCACGCCGAAGAGCTTTTGTAGAATCGTGGAGAGCAGCACCGCGTAGCCGTAGTTGAGCAAGCTGTTCAACCCGCCGGAGGCGCGGTCGCGGGAAAACTCCGGCTGACCCTGACTGCGCCCGAAGACCTGCCAGAACATCTTCGCGCAGATCGCTTCCTTATGCGGCTTGCGTCCCCACGCCGCAGCGCGGAGCGCAGGCAGCGCCGGGTCATCCGGCGCGAGATGCTCCGCGAGCGCGAATTGATTCCGGCACTTCGCATCCACGGTCTGCTGCCAGAGCCGCCCGATGGTCTTTTCCTCCAGCTTCAGCAGCGCCCGCGTGAGTAACGTATCGGTCGAACGATTCGCCGGCAGCACGAGACACGTCGGCTTGAAGTCCTCGCAAATGATCAGCGCCACCCCATGCTTCGCCGCTTCGAGGAAAAGATTGCTGTGAATCGTCGCCGAGAAACTGGTGATGATGATCGACGCCACATCCTCCAGCGGCAGCTTCTTCTCCCCCTCCGCCGTCTTGCACGTCAGTTGCCCATCACGACAACTGAGCGAGCACTGCGGTGAGTCGATGCTGACGATGTGAAAGGACATGGTCCACCCTTTGTGCGCATTCGATTACGGGGCGGGCGCAATGCCGCAAAGTGGCGTCTTGAGAACTTCGAGGTCGTTCTTAATCAGTGTCGAGAGGAGCACATTGATTTTGTGGCCTTCCGTCTTGTTCTTAAGGACCACGACATCAGGGCGCGCCATGTCCACTGCGAGCCCAGAGGCATTGTTCTTCACGGAAAAGAGCCGCCACGTTCCTATGTAGATACCGCGGGGCACGTGAATGAGCATCCCATTACGCAACACACGCGGCTTCTTGCCTCCGTTGCTCCGTCGAAGCGCGTTGAGTCGGTGCCAAACTTTGTGTGCTCGCAGAATCAAAGGCTCCGGATCAAGAGCCAGTCCAAAGTTATCCCCAAACACTTTCACCGCCTTGATCCGTTTGAGCTTCGCTTGCGCCACGTCGCCTTCCGGCGCGAGGCCAAGCAGCGCGGACTTGTCTTTGATGTCATACACCCAGCGCCACGTCTTGCCGTCGTCGTGAAAGACTTTTCCTCCGACACTCTCCTCACTCGCGGCATCGGCATTCTTGCGTTTCCGGCAGATGATGAGCGCCGTCTTCGCGTCGGGCGCAGGCACTGGGACTTTCGCCTGCGCCAGCCAGCGCGCGAGGCGGCGTGAGTTGCGATGCGGGTCCACCGGATCGAAGACCCGCCACACCGTTTCCTTGCAGCGCAGGCCGGAGAGATCGGCGGGGAGATGCTGCACCACGCGGCGCTCTTTCAGCCGCTCGCAGATTTGTGTCTTCAGCACGTTGGGTAGATCGGCGAGGTGCAGTTCGCCGTCCTGAGTGATTTCGATTTGCATCCCGAACAGCTCACGAGCGCGGCGCTGCTCGTCGGCGTTCAGCCGGCGCTTCACGAGGAGTTCCCATGCGCCGCCATCTCGCGGCAGGAAGAGCGCGGCGAAGGCGAGCACGCAGGCATCAAGCGCATGGTGCAGATGAGTAATGCCGCGGATTTCCGTCTTGGTGCGGACTTTGCCATCGGGATCGAGCACCTGTGGATTGGCGGTGGCGAGGCAGCCGATGAGGTTCCACGACTTGCGCACCGCCCCCGTCACGCTGCCGGGGAGCGAGGTGATGACGGGTTGCTTCTCCGCGCCGAGGTAATGCTTCTGCAACGCCTGCGCGCCGAGCCGCACGAGTTGCGAAGTCTTCGTGAGATCGCCGGGCGTGAATTCCTTCTCCACGTAATCGGGCAGAGCGAGCAGCCGCTTACGACGCTCCTTGCGCCGTTTGTCGTCATCGTGGCCGCCGAAGGTTTTGAGCGCCTTCACGTCGGCGAGATAGCGGGCCAGTGTCTTGATCGTGATGTTCGGCCTACCGTCCACGGGCTTCCCTTGAAACTCCTCAATGAACCGCACAGCGGTCCGTTTGCCCTTCATCTTGTTCACCTCGGCAAAGGTGATGATGAGCGAGTCGAGACTGTCGCTCGCGCGCTCGCTGCGCGGGATGATGTGATCCTTGTCCACGCGACGATGGAGCAGGTCGAGCGCGTCGTAACTCGCGCCGGTGTAGGGGCAAGTCCAAGCGAGGTCTTCGGCGATGCGGCCCTTGCGGATGAGGCCGGGACCGACATGGACGTCCAAGCCCTCGTAGGCGGCTTCAAGTTTCTTCGCGACGCCTTTGAAGTGCGCTAGCTGCTGGCCGGTGATCTTCGCCTGCTCCTGCGCGGTCTTGCCGGACATTTCCTTCACGTCCCGATTCACCTCGATGGTGATGCGCCCGATCCGCGAGCGGTCGCCGGCACCGAATTTCGGATCGGCAATGAGGTCTGTGTGCAGGCGTTCGAGCAGCTTGAGGCGATGGCGCACGAGATGATTGTTCGTCTGCTCGTCGAGCGCGCGCTGGAGCTGCGCATTGCGGATCGCTTCGCCGCGGAAGAGCGGCCCGTTATCGAGCGCACCTTCGGTGCCTTCCGCTGGATGCCGGTCGGTCTTGAAAACAAAGTCCACGACCTCGCGCATCACCTCGCGGGTATGCGGCGCGCGCCCATTTGGCAGCGGGACGTGGAGCGGCGTGCGTAGCAGCGCTTCGCGTGTAAGCGGTTTGTCTTTCTCGCGGTGCTTGGTGTTCGCGGCGTCGAGATACCGCGCGACGTGCGGCTCGATCTCGGGGCACTGCGCGAGCAATTCGCCGACGGTGATCGCCTTCCCGCGACGCCATTGCCCCGCGAGCCGCTTTTGCCAGCGCTCCGTGAGGGTCGGCCACAACGCAGAGACGAGCGCGTGTGTGTGGATGTAGCGCCGCACCGGATCGAGCACGAGGGCGCGATCGGCGTCCGGGTGGGAGAGGAGTTGGTCGAGATTGTCCGGCGCTTTGTTCGTGAGTGCGCGCACGGCTTTCTTGAAATCGCCCGGGGTAAGGGAGCCGTGCTTTTCCATCTCCGCGTGGACCGTGCTGCGTTCCAGCGCGGTGAGGCGGCGCGTCTTGCGCGCCTCGCCCGTCGCCACCTGCACGTTCGCGAGTTGCATCGCCCAGCGAAAGCGGTGGAACTCCACGCAATCGACGCCCGGCACCTTGGCCTGCCTTTCCGCCTCGTGTTTCGCGTCCTGCTCCTCGGTTCCTTCCGCCAGCTCGTGCTGATAGACGCGCTCGAAAGTGATCGGGCATCTAGCGATGATGCGATTGTCGAAACGCGGGACAAGCTGGCCGAAGAGCAAGCCGCCGGGACTGAGCGAACCGTCGGCAAGCCGCTGGCCATAGCGCGAAGGCAAGCGGTAGTCCGGGCCGGGCAGCGCGGTGTGATCGCGCATGATCGCTTCGATCAACCGCTTATCAGCATGCGGAAGCGTGCCGAGGTGCGCGCGCAGGATGCGCTCGACTTCCGCCTCGACGCCCTCACGTGGAAAGGCCGCGCCGAGATTGCGCACCCGCACCATCGAGGACTTCACCGCACCGAGCGGATCGATGCCGAGCACGTCGCAGAAGACTTCCGCCATCGTGCCCGCGCGTCCGTGTTTCTTTTGGAAGCCATCGAGCAGTTCATTCGCACGTTGCTCCTTTTCCGTATCCTCTGCGCTTGCCGCGTCGTGCCGGCTCCAGCCCTTGTTGCCGTCGTAACCACGATTGTGCGCATACCAGCGGAGCACGTCCCACAGCTCGCTCCAGGTCAGCTTCTTCCCGCCGCGCAGCACGCGCGCCGCGAGCAGCCACGGCCACGCGCATCCATTCGCTGCGACCTCCTCGGCGGTGAGCACACCAAGGTGAGTCAGCAAGCGCCGCAGCCGCGCGATGCGCAGCCGTGTGGCCCGAATGTGCCGGCGCTGCCGACGAAAACCACGTCGCTCAGACGCGAGGCAATCATCCGCTGGAAAGATAACCGAGCCACAGGAGAGCAACGCGGGCGCTTGCCCGCTGTGCGCTTCCAATACCGCCCAACCGATGGAGCTGTGCCCGACATCAAACGCGAGTTGGAGATCGGCGGTAGATTTTTTTGTTGCGGTGTTCATGGGCGGGCGGGTATTGCTTCCTCGGATTCAAGACAAAGTTAGATAGCGCAGACCGTTTCCCTGTTCGCCAGGCGGACACACCGGTTCAAAAGCGTTCTCTTTTAAGCGAGCGGAGCCGAAAGGCTCCGCTCGTTTGCTTTCTGAGCGAGAGATGCCGTTGTTCATTGGGTGGCGCGTGTTCGACTCTTCCAGACGCAGGTTGGGGAGAAGTTCGCCGCGTTGGCAAGCCTACATCCGGGCCGGAATCACGGGCTTGGCACGCGTTCCTTCTGAAAGGGGCCGGAATCCGTCCGGTTTGCATGTAGGGGACTATCGCGCGGGCGCTCGATGGGGTGGTTGGAGAGTCGTGCCCGCCTCGACGGGCGCCCGATGGGGCGGGTTGAGACTGTCCCCTGCCCCGCGGGGTGCCCGATGGGGCGATTTGAGACTCCCGCACGCCCCGTGGCGCGCCCGATGGGGTGGGTTGAGACTCCTCCACGCCCCGCGGGGCGCTCGATGGGGCGAGTGGAGACTGGGCCCTGCCTCGCGGGGCGCTCGCGGAGGGGTTTCCCACACTCCGAACCGGGTCGAATTTTACAGAGTTTACCCAACTTGAGAACCGGCGGCCGATGCACAAAATCTGCCGCCACGAAACGACTTGATGGCCCCATTCCACCACCCGCATGAAACTTGTCACCTGGGATATGCCCGGCCTGCACTACGACGATCCGAATCTGTATTGGGGCGAGCCTTCAGCCTATCTGCTGGAGCCGGGCGATGCGGGGTATGTCGCGGATCCCACTTCGGCGTCTTTTCCGAAACCCAAACCCACCACCAAACGTAAATACAAAATGGCTAATCC
>VFJQ01000126.1 GCA_009885995.1 Verrucomicrobiota bacterium | reverse complement strand
TTGCCAAGCCGTGCCAAGCGCTGAGCCCAATCCTCCCAACGTTCCGCTTACCTTAGCGATCACCTATGCAATACACGTTGTTAGCAAAAGTGGGTTATTAGAGGTTCCCATTACTTCATCGAATCCGTATTGAGTTCATTCTCCCAAGGCTCCAGAGGTCGATCTTCGGAGGAAAAAGCGCGCTCGTTCAGCCACAATCCGTCAGCCATCAGCAGGCGGCCATCCTGTCCCCGCATCATGTGATAGAGACCGAAGATGCGGAATCCACTGTCGCGGAGAATTGTGTCGAGTTGAGAGAACTCTGTCTGTCCTTGATAGAAAGGCGCGAAAGTGATCTCCGCATATACCGCCTGGATCTGTGGGAGCATCACTCGCGCACCGCGCAAGACAGGAAGTTCCACCCCTTGCACATCGAGTTTCAGCACGTCGATGCAGGCGATGCCATGTGCTGCGCAGAAGGCGTCCAAGGTGGTCGTTTGAACCTGGATCTCCTCGCGCAAGGTGAGGTATTGCCGTTTGTCCGTGTTCACGGAGGTGGTCAGGAATGAAGACGTTTCATCGTAGGCGTTCACGTGAAATGTCCTCACGCCGACACTCTCGTCCATTGCCAGCGTCTCCACCGTGAGGTTGGAGTGGTTACGAAAGTTTTGCCGGATGGTTTCGGCCAGACGCGGGATCGGCTCGAACGCAATCAATTTGGCCCCAGGCATGAGTTTCAGAAACTCACTGACGGTTTGTCCGCGATTTGCGCCGACATCGAAGACCACTCCGAACGGAGCACCGCCGCGCAGTCGCTGGAGATCAGTCACCCATTCGGCATTTTTCGGCTTGGCCTTTCCTCGCAGGGCGCGGCGGACGAAATTGATAACGACATTGTGGAGAGCCATATGATTCCAAGGTCAGAGATTCGGCGCGAGTGAATTGGCTCGGGATGATTCGCATCCCCATGTCGTGTCGTCGATGATTGTCACAAGACCTCCGCGGGAGAAGGCGCATGAGGAATAGGCGGAGTATGAATGCATGGCGATTCGAGTGCGCCGGGGAAACCTGATTGGCGAGTGAAGAGGGCTCGGGGAGGTGGTTAAAGCTTTTGCGGGGCGAGTCGTTGCTGACGGGCGGTCGAAGGCTATGCCGAATTCGCTGATCCAGGATGTCGCTTGAAGTGCAGCTTGCCGATGCGGCGGCCGTCCGTCTCGGTGATCGTCACGAGATACTCGTCGATCCGCGTTTGCTCGCCCTGCTTCGGCAGGTGGCCGATCTGCGCGGTCACGTAGCCGCCGATGGTGCTCACGTCCTCGCTCTCGAGTTCGAGACCGACGAGATCCTTTAGCTCGTAGAGCCCGAGCGAGCCCTCCACATCGAACTCATCGTCGCTCACCTTCCGCAGTTCCGGTGCTTCCTTGTCGAACTCGTCCTGGATGTCGCCGACGAGTTCCTCGAGCACGTTGTCGAGCGTGACCATGCCGGTCGTGCCGCCGAACTCATCGACCACGAGCGCGGTATGTGCGTGCTTGCTGAGGAAAAAGGTGAGCAGCTTTTCGAGCGGCATCATCTCGGGCACAGGATGAAGTTCCCGCTTGATCGCGTGGAGATCCGGAGCCCGCTCGCGGGTTAGCCGCAGCAGATCCTTGATGTGGACGAGACCGATCGCGTTATCGAGGTGCCCCTCGCACATCGGGAAGCGGGTGTGCTTGCTGTCGATCGCGACGCGCAGGTTCTCCTCGAAGGAGTCCTCGGTGTTGAGGAAAACGACTTCGCCGCGCGGGGTGGTGATGTCGCGCACGACGCGTTCGCGGAGGTCGAGGGCGTTGATGAGGATCTCTTTGCCGAGTTGCGTCACTTCCTGGTGTTCCGCACTCTGCGAGAGGATGACGCGCAGCTCTTCCTCGCTGTGTGCGAGCTCGTGTTCGCTCGCCGGCTGGGTGCGGAAGACGACGCGAAGGAGCCAGTTCGACATCCAGTTGAGGAAGCCGATCCCCGGCTTGAAGACGGCGTAAAAGAACGCCAGCGGACGGCTGATGAAGAGCGTCGCCGGGACCGATTTCTGGATCGCGAGGATCTTCGGTGCCTGCTCGCCGAGGGTGATGTGCAGCGTGGTGATGATCGAGAAGGCGAGCGCGAACGCGATGCCGTGGATCACGCTCTCCGAGTGGAGACCGACTCGGAGCAGAAGCGGCTCAATCATCCGCGCGAGAAACGGCTCGCCCAGCCAGCCGAGCCCGAGGCTGGCGAGCGTGATGCCGAGCTGGCAGGCGCTCAAGTAGGCGTCGAGATTGCCCGTGATGCGTCGGGCGAGTTCGGCGCGGCGGTCCCCATCATCGATCATCGAATCGAGCTGGCTGCTCCGCACCTTCACCAAGGCGAACTCCGCCGCGACGAAGAACCCATTGAGCGCTACGAGCGTCAGCACGGCCAGGAGCTTCAGGGCGATCACCCCGCCGTCCTCCCACTCCGCCGCGGGCGCGCCGGACAGGGCAAGCATCATGGTTAGGTTCATCGGTTCAGGCTTCAGCGGAAAACGAAACGAGTCGCAGACCGGGCGGCCTGCGACTCGTGAAAGTTCGGTCGATGTGTCCGGTTACCAGCTCGACTTGGTGACGCCGGGGATCAGGCCGTTCAAGGCGAGTTCGCGGAAGGTGATACGCGAAACCTTGAACCGGCCGATGAAGGCGCGCTTGCGGCCCGTGATCGAGCAGCGGCGGCTCTGGCGCACGGGGCAGGCGTTCCTCGGAAGCTGCTGGAGAGCGAGGTAGTCACCCTTCTTTTTCAGCTCCGCGCGCAGCGTGGCATACTTCGCCACGCAGGCGGACTTCTTCTTTTCGCGTTCGAGCCAAGAGGTTTTTGCCATGATTAGGTCAGGTTTTGAGGGCGGGGAGAGTAGGAGGGAAAAGCGGGGCTGCAACTGGTTTTTCCCTCATCGCTGCACCCGTCCGCCGTCCGCTCCGCCGGCCAGTGCTTCGACCTCCGCGAGGGAGAAAAGGGGAAAGTCTCCCGGGACCGTGTGCGCGAGCACACCGGCGGCGACCGCAAAGTCGTTTGCGTGGCTGGGATCGTCGCCGCGCATCAGGGAGAAGATCAGCCCTCCGGAATAGGCGTCGCCACTTCCCACGCGGTCCACGACGGTGATCTCGTGGCGGCGGCTCTGGACCACCTCGCCTCCCACGCGGAGCAGCGCGCCGAACTGCGTCGCGCTCGCGCTGGCCGAGTGCCGCTGCGGGATCGCGACCGCCTTGAAGACGAACCTCTCCGCCAGCGCGATCGCGGCGGCTTCATCGCTCGCTGCGGCGATCCCAAAGACCGATGCCGCTTCGCTCGCGCCGCAGATGCAGACATCGACGTGCTGCATCAGCGGAGTCAGCACCAAGGCGGCCCGCGCGGGCGACCAGAGTTTCGCGCGGAAGTTCATGTCGAAGCTGACCTTCAGCCCGAGCGACCGCGCAGCCGCGGAGGCCTGCTGCACCATTGCTGCGCACGCCGGTGAGAGCGCCGCCGTGATTCCCGACCAGTGAAACCAATCCGCGCCCTCGAAGATCTTCCGCCAGTCCCACTCACTCGGCTCCGCCATCGCCAGCGCGCTCCCGGCGCGATCGTAGATCACCTTGCCCGCCCGTTGGCTGGCCCCTTGTTCGAGGAAATAAACGCCCAGTCGATCTCCGCCGCGGAGGATGTGCGAGGTGTAAACGCCGCAACGCTGCAACTCATCGATCGCGCGCTGCCCCAACTCGTGGTCGGGCAGCTTCGTCACGAACGACGCCTGCCCGCCGAATTGGGCGATCGCCACCGCTACGTTTGCTTCCGCGCCTCCGAAGGTCACCTCCAGCTCCGTCGCCTGCGCAAAGCGTGACTGCCCCGGCGTGGTGAGGCGGAGCATGATTTCGCCGAAGGTGACGACATGAGGCATGGCGGCGACTTACTGGAAAACCACGCTCGCCGGGAAGCGGGAAAACGGGTGGACGGCTCGGATCACCGGCTGCCGATCTGCTTCGCGAGCGCCTCTCCGAGCGCTCGGGCATTGGCGATACTCGCTTCGTCGAGCAGGTGATACCGGGTGTCGAAGAAGGCGGCGTCCGGGAGCACGGCATCGGCGGGCCGCCTCAGCACGCCTCCGATGAAATGAGTCGCGACCGCGTCGCCGATCCCCTCGATGACCGCGCGATTGGCGCGGTAGAACGTCTCCGGCACGGCCGGCCACGCGACGAACACTCGTGCCCCAAGGCGCTCTCCCTCGCACGCGAAGGCGTTTAGTTGCCCGATCAGATCCTTCGTGCGCCGGCGGTCGATCGCGCTGAGCGGCCGCTCGGCGAGATCGGCCGTGAATTGCGCGGTCCGCTGCTTCGTGCGGAAGCGGCCGTCGATGTCGCCATATGGGTTGAAACAGTGCCGCAGGTAGGGCTCGTCCACCTTGCCCTCCGGCGCGGCCCCGGGGAGGAAAAGCAGCGTCCGCCGCAGTTGCGACCCGAGGAATTGGTAGCTGTTGTCCATCATCCACGCGACCTCGTTTACGGAGAGCGTCCGGAGCGAAGCGGGATCGACCCGGATCGCCTCCCAGAACTCGCCGCCCCGCCCATCGCGGCAGAAAAACTCGTATTCGACGGAGAGCGCCACGACATCTCCGCTCTTCAATCCCCGGCGGGCTTCCGTGAGGAAACGGCGCGGACCGAGCGAGCCGTGCAGGCCGAGATTCACGACACCGATCCCGAGTCGCTGCTCCAGCGTCCGCGAATCGAGCCCGAACGCTGCGCTCGATCCGCCCACGAGCAGCAGCCGTGGCGGCGGCACGGTGCGAAGCCGCTCGCGCTTGGTCGGGATGATCTCGAAGTAGCGATCGGCCGGTGCGGTCCGGAAAAACCCAGCGATCAGAGCGATGAGCAGCAGGGCGTTGGGCGCTGCAAAGAGGCCTAGGCGGAGGACGAATGATCGGATTTCCGGGTTCAAAACTGGAAGTAGATAAACGAATCCGCTCCCGGATTCCTGTAGAAGAGAGCGACCCAAATCATCGTGGCGTAGAGCGACCACCGCGCCCACACCGGCCAGCCCGCGCGATCGAGCCAGTCGAGCGGGAATGCCGCGCCGCGCCTGGCCCACTCGGCGACGAACGCGGCGGCGGCGAACACCAGCGGCACGATCCCGAAACGATGCCGGACGAACTGGCCGGAGGTCTCCTCCTCAAAGAACCGGCAGAAGATTCCCGAAAACACCTCGCTCGCCTGCCCCATGTCCTGACACCGGAACCAAACCCATCCGATCAGCACGAACGCCATCGTGGCCACCCAACCCACGCCGCGACGGAGCCAACCCGCTTGCGCGCCACGAGTCGCGCCCGGCCTTCGTTCCCACAGGAGCAGACCGACCATTCCGCCTCCGTGCCACACGCCCCAGATCACGAAATTCCACGACGCTCCATGCCAGAGGCCGCTGATGACAAACGTCGTCATTAGTAGAGCGAGCGTCTTGCCGAACGTCCCCCGCGACCCGCCGAGCGGGATGTAAACGTAGTCGCGGAACCACGTCGAAAGCGAGATGTGCCAGCGCCGCCAGAAGTCGCGGATGTCGCAGGCCAGATACGGATACCGGAAGTTCTGCATGAGCTGGACGCCGAACAGCTTCGCGGTGCCCGTCGCGATGTGGGAGTAGCCGGAGAAATCCCAATAGATCTGGAAGGCGAAGCAGACGGTCGCGAACAGCAGCTTTGCCCCGTTGAACGCTGATGGCGTCCCGTAGATTTGCTCGACGAACAGCGCGAGGTTATCCGCGATCGCGACCTTCACGAAGAACCCGTAGAGCATCTGGCGCAGCCCGTTCCGCGCCGCCTCGCCGGAGAAGACCCGGTCGCCTAAAATCTGCGGCAGCAGCGACGGCGCGCGCTCGATCGGGCCTGCGACTAGTTGGGGGAAGAAGGAGACGTAAGCGAGAAACCCGAGGTAGTCGCGCGTGGCGGTCACATGGCCGCGGTAAACGTCGATCAAATAGGCGAGCGACTGAAAGGTGTAGAAGCTGATCCCGACCGGGAGCACCACCTGGAGCAGGGGCAGGTCCGCCGTCCAGCCGAGCGCCAGCGCTGCGCGCTCGAAGCTCAGGACGAAGAAGTCGTAGTATTTGAAAACGCCGAGGATCCCGAGGCTGATGGCGCAGTTGGTCGCCAGGAGCCAACGCCGCCGGGCCACGCGCGTCTCGATGGAGATGGCGCCGCTGATGAGGAAATCGACGGTGCTGGTAAAGAAGAGGAGTCCGCAAAACCGCCAATCCCAAAAGCCGTAGAAGATGTAGCTTGCGACCAGCAAGACACCGTTGCGCCACGCCCGCGAGCGCCCCGCCCAGTGCAGGGCGAACACGACAACGAGCATGATCGCGAAGGTGAGCGAAACAAAGTTCACGGGGAAAACCTCCCCCGCTACCACCGCACCTCGGGGTTTGCCAAACACTTCTGGCACCCGCCCGCCTCCCGCCCCCGGCCCGCTGCAAAGATGCAGAGGGGCCCGTTTTTTTCTCCCCTTCTCCACTCCTTCCGCCCACAAGGAGCGCATGAGCAATCTCTGGAACCGCTTCTCGCAACACTTCCTCCGCCATTCGCAACTCGGCATCTCGATCGACATCTCGCGGATGCGCTTCGGCGACGACTTCTTCGCGCAGATGGAGCCGCTCGCGCAGCGGGCCTTCACCGACATGCAGCAGCTCGAAGCCGGCGACATCGTGAACCCGGACGAGAAGCGCATGGTCGGCCACTACTGGCTGCGCGCGCCGCAGCTCGCGCCCACGCCGGAGCTGCGCACGGAGATCGAGCAGACGAATGCGGTCATCAAAGACTTCGTCGGCGCGGTCCACTCGGGTGGGCGGTTTTCCGATGTGCTCGTCATCGGCATCGGCGGCTCGGCGCTCGGGCCACAGTTCATCAGCGATGCGCTCGGCACCGATGACGACAAGCTGCGGCTGCACTTCTTCGACAACACCGACCCCGCGGGCATGGACCGCGTGCTCACCACACTCGCGCACCGGCTCGACCACACGTGCGTCGTCGTCATTTCAAAATCCGGCGGCACGCCCGAGACGCGCAACGGCATGGTCGAGGCCGAGGCAGCATTCAAAAAAGCCGGCTTCAATTTCCCCGACCACGCCGTCGCGGTCACGGGCGTCGGCTCGGCGCTCGACAAGCTCGCGGAGAAGAACAACTGGATCGCGCGCTTCCCGATGTGGGACTGGGTCGGCGGCCGCACGTCGGTGATGAGCGCCGTCGGCCTCGTGCCGCTGTGGCTCCAAGGCTGCGACATGGATTCGCTGCTCGCCGGTGCCGCCGCGATGGACATTTGGACGCGCGAGAACACGACGCTCAAAAACCCCGCGATGCTCCTCGCGCTGATGTGGCACCTCGCCGGCAGCGGTCGCGGCGAGAAGGACATGGTCGTGCTGCCTTACAAGGACCGGCTCTGCCTCTTCTCGAAATACCTCCAGCAGCTCGTGATGGAGAGCCTCGGCAAGGAGAAGGATCTCGACGGCAACGTCGTGAACCAAGGCATCGCCGTGTATGGCAACAAGGGCTCGACCGACCAGCACGCCTACGTGCAGCAGCTCCGCGATGGCGTGCATAATTTCTTCGCCACGTTCATCGAAGTCCGCGAGGGGCGTAAGGGCGCAAGCATCGAGGTTGAGCCCGGTTTCACCAGTGCCGACTTCCTGCAAGGCTTCCTCCGCGGCACCCGCGCCGCGCTCTACGATGGCGGCCGCGGCTCGATCACCGTGAGCATCCCCGAAGTGACCGCTTTCCAGGTCGGCGCGCTCATCGCGCTCTACGAGCGCGCCGTCGGTTTCTACGCGTCGCTCGTGAACATCAACGCCTACCACCAGCCCGGCGTCGAGGCGGGCAAGAAGGCCGCGGCGTCCGTGCTCGCGCTCCAGCAGAAAGTCCGCGCCGCGCTCAGCGCCACGCCGAGGACCGCTGCCGACATCGCCGGCAACCTCGGCGAAGATCCCGAGGCCGTTTTCCACGCGCTCACCCACCTCTCAGCGAACGGTGCCGCGAAAGCGAAGTCCGGCGCCACGCCAGCGGAAGACGCGTTCGCAGTCGGCTAGCGCGCGAGCATCGCGCCGGCGGTCTTGCCTTCCCCGCCCGCTGGCCGACTCTCCGAGACCTTGTCCGTTCAATTTCTCCGCCATCGCGAAAAAGTCCTCGCCAGCGCCGAGCAGCAGCTCGCCGCACAGGGCAAGCTCGAGACGCCGGAGCTCATCGCGCTTTACAAAAAGTTCCTCAAGATCGAGGAGCATCGCGTCCTGCTCCAGCACAAGAGCGGCGGCGGCGGGCGGCAGATTTGCGGGCTGCGCGCCAGCCTCATCGACATAGTCCTGCGTCACCTCCTCGAGCTCGCGCTGCCGCAGGCCGGGTCGAAAAAGACGCCGCCGCTCGCGCTCGTCGCGCTCGGCGGTTACGGGCGCGCGGAGCTGAATCCCTTCAGCGATGTGGACTTCATGTTCCTCGTCTCGGACTCGAGTCGCACGCTGCCTCCGGTCCTCAACGAAGCGATCCAGCGCATCTACTACCTGCTGCTCGATAGCGGGCTGAAAGTCGGCGACCACAGCACGCGCACCGTCGCTGAGGCCATCAAGCAAGCCAACGCGGACATGCTGAACAAGACGACCATGCTCGAGTCGCGCCTGGTCGCGGGCGACGCGAGCGTCTTCGAGCAGTTTCGCGAGCGTTACCTGCGGCTCTGCGTCGAGCCGCACGTCGATGATTACATCACTGCCCGTGTCGCCAACCAGGCCGAGCGCCACGAAAAATTCGGCCGCAAAGTCTCCATGCAGGAGCCGAACATCAAGAACGGCTGCGGCGGCCTGCGCGACTACCAGAACCTGCTCTGGATGGCCTTTTTCAAGTTTCGCGTGCAGACGACCGCGGGCTTGGTGGAAAAGAAATTCTGCAACGAAGCCGAGCGTCGCCAGCTCGAGAAGGCCTACGACTTCCTCCTGCGCGCGCGCACGGAACTCCATTACCTGAACCAGCGCGCCGCGGACGTCCTCGTGCTCAGCCAGCAGACGCCCCTCGCCACGCGACTCGGCTACGCGCAGAAAAACATCCTGCGCCGCAGCGAGGCCTTCATGCGCGACTACTACCACCACGCGCGCGCCATCTACCACCTCACCAACGTGCTCTGCGAGCGCATGGCCCTGCCGATGCCCGACCCGAATGCGAAGCGCAGCCTCCTCGGCTTGCTCCGGCGCACCCGGCCGCAGATCGAGCGCTTCGACGGCTTCTACTCGAGCGACGGCCTGCTGTTTCACGAGTCGCGCGACATCTTCACGCAAGACCACGCGCGGCTCATGCGCCTCTTCCAGCATCTCCAGCAGCGCCACTTGCGCATGAGCGCCGAGCTGCAGCACCTCGTCCTGCGGCGTCTCCATCTCGTGGACAAGACGTTCTGCTACGCCAAGACCACGCGCGAGATCTTCATCGCCATCTGCTCCCGCAAGGGCCAGGTCGGCCAGATCCTCCGCGCCATGCACGAGGCCGATTTCCTCGGGCGCTACATTCCCGAGTTCGGCCAGCTCACGTGCCTCGTGCAGCACGAGTTTTTCCACCGCTACACCGCGGACGAACACACGCTCGTCTGCATCGAGAAGCTCGATCGCGTCATCGACACGCCCGATCCGAAGTTCGGCGACTACCAGGAGCTCTTCCGGAAGATCGAGGACCCCTTCGTCCTCTACCTCGCGCTGTTGCTCCACGATACGGGGAAGGCCGCCAACGCCCGCAACCACAGCGAGGCCAGCGCTGTGTATGCCGCGCGCGTCGCCCGCCGCCTCCAGCTCAATCCCGAGCAGCGCAAATCGCTCGTGCTGCTCGTGGACAACCACATCGTCATGTCGATGACTGCGCAGCGCCGCAACCTCGACGATCCCGCTACCATCGCCGAGTTCGCCGCCGTGGTGAAAAGCCAGGCGAACCTCGACATGCTCATGCTCCTCACGCTCGCCGACGGCCAGGGCGTGGGCGACGACGAGAAGTGGAGCGACTGGAAGGAAAACCTCGTCCGCCAGCTCTTCCACAGCACGAGCCTGTATCTCGCCGATGGCGAAGCCTTCTATCGCCAGCGGACCATCGAGCGCGAGGGCCTGCGCCACGAAGTCGAGAAGCGCCTCCCTGCCGACTTCGGCGAAGAGATCGACGCGCATTTCGAGTTCATGCCCGATCGCTACTTCCAGACGCGCTCTGCGCCGGACGTCACCGAGCACATCAAGCTCTTCCGCGAATTCCTCGCGCGGTGCATCAATGCCGACGTGTCGCCACTCACCCCGGCGATCCGCTGGGTGCCGCGCCCGAACCAAAGCCACACCGAAGCGTGGATCTGCGGCTGGGATCGCCGCGAACTGCTCGCCCGAATCGCCGGCTCCTTTTCCAGCGCCGGCCTGAACATCCTCAGCGCCGACGCTTACACTCGCGGCGACGGCCTCGTGCTCGATTTCTTCCGCGTCTGCACCACGACTTACGAAGCCGTGACGGATGAGCGCGACTGGCGCGGCGTCGAAAAACGGCTCGCGACCGTGCTCGCCGCCGAGGACTACGACTTCACTGAACACCTCGCGAAGCACAAGAAACGTCGCGGCTTCCACCTCTCGCAGGAGCTCGATTTTCCGATGCGAATCTCGATCGAAAACGACGCGCACCCGATCTACACGCTCATCGACGTGCAGGCGCCGGACCGCCTCGGCCTCCTCTACACGCTCCTCCGCGCCATCGGCCGCGCCGGTGCGCACATCCACCTCTCGCGCATCGCCACGGAGAAAGGCGCGGCGATCGACACCTTCTACGTCACCGATGTCGAAGGCCGGAAGATGAAGGACCAGAAAAGCGTCGCGCGGCTCCAGCTCGCCCTTCTCGAAGCGTCGCAGCAGACGACCGTGTGACGCCGCAGTTCGCGCTGATCTTTCGCTGGCACGTGCTGCGATATGCTGCGCGACACAAGCTGCTCGGCGCGCTCAACGTGCTCAGTGTCGCGCTCGGCATCGCGGTGTATCTCGCCATCCAGATCGCCAACCACAGCGCGAACGAATCCTTCTCCGCGAGCGTCGATCTCGTCGCAGGGAAGGCGCATCTCGAAATCCGCGGCGACATCGACGAGACGCTGTGGCCGCAAGTGTCGCGCACTCCCGGCATCAAGGCCGCGACTGCCGTGATCGAGGGTGTCGCGACGCTCCCGGATCTTCCCGGCGAATACCTCCGCCTCGTCGGCGTGGACGTTTTCACCTCGGCACCGTTCTCCACTTTCCGCATCGACGATCGGGCGCAGCGCCTCGACCTCGGCCAATGGCTCGGCACGCCGGGAAGCATCGCGCTGACGACTGAATTCGCCGCGCGTCACGGGCTCGCCGTCGGCTCGAAAATCCGCGCATCGATCAACGCGACCGTCCACGAACTCCAAGTCGCCGCACTGATCGACACTCGCGATTCACCCGCCGGGGCGCAGCCGCGCTTCGCCACGATCGACCTCGGCTGGGCGCAGGAACTCTTCGGCACACAAGGCCGGCTTAGCTCCATCCAGATCCTGCTCGACGAACCGCTGCGCGCCGCGGAGATCGCCGCGAGCCTGCGCGCGAAGCTGCCCGCTCACCTGCGCGCCGAGCCGCCGCGCCAGCGCAGCACGCAGATGCAAACGATGCTCTCCGCCTTCCGCTTGAACCTCACCGCACTCAGCCTCGTCTCACTGCTGGTCGGCGCATTCCTCATCTACAACACGATCTCCGCATCGGTCGCGCGGCGCCGCGTGGAGCTCGGCATCCTCCGCGCGATTGGCATGACGCGATGGGAAGTGCGCGCGCTCTTCCTCGGCGAAGCGCTCATCTTCGGCATCGTCGGCATCGTGCTCGGCTCGGTCGCGGGCGTCGCCCTGTCACTCGTCACCGTCCGCGCCGTCGAGCGGACTGTCTCCTCGCTCTACCTACTTCTAAACATTGACCGCCAGTTTCTCAGCCCGTGGCAATTCATCATCGCCGCCGCGCTCGGCGTCGGAGCGGTGCTCGCAGGTGCGTGGTTCCCGGCGAATGAGGCGTCGCGCATCGATCCCGTGGCCGCGCTCAGCTCAGGCGCGCACGCCGAGCGCAGCGAGCGGATGCGCTGGCGCTGGCCATGGATCGCCGCCGGCTCGCTCGTGCTGGCGTTGATCTTCGCCGCACTCGCCCTGCACACCGGCCCGCCTGTGTTCGCGTTCGTCTCGGCGTTCTTCACGCTCACGGGATTCGCGGCGCTCGCCCCGAGCGCGATTCCCCGGCTGGGAGGAGTCTTCGCGCGCATTTCCAAACTCGCCGCGGACCGACTCGTCCGTTCGTCGCACCGCAACTCCATCACCGCCGCCGCGCTCTCGACGGCCATCGCGATGACGGTCGGACTCGCCGTGATGATCCACTCCTTCCGCAACACCGTCGATCGCTGGATCGCGCAGAGCGTCGTCGCCGATCTCTACATCGCTCCCGCATCGAACGAAATCGTGGGCCTCGCCGCTTCCGTGCCCGCCTCGGTGCTCGCATGGCTGCGCGCACGGCCCGAGGTCGCCTCGGTGGATACCTTTCGCGAACTCCGCGCCACGCTCGCTCGCGGCGACGGCGCCGAGACCGCGCTCCTCGCTGTCGTCGATGGACGCTACCGCGGAAATCTCGACTTCGGCACGCGCGACGCCGTCGAGGTGATGCAGCGCGTGATGCGCGGCGATGCGGTGGCTGTGAGCGAGAGCTTCGCGCGAAAGTTTCGCCTCGGCGCGGGCGACATCGTGCCGCTCGCGACTCCGCAAGGCCCGGTCCAGTTCGCCATCGCTGGCGTGTATCGCGACTACACGCGCGACCAGGGCGCGATCTTCCTCACGCGCGAACTCTTCGCCCGCCACTGGCCCGACGGCGGCCCGAATTCGCTCGCTGTCTATTGCGCTCCCGATGCCGATCCCGCGCGGCTTGCGGACGCGTTCGCGGCGAAGTTCGGCTCATCCGGCGAGTTCGTGGTCTATTCGAACCGCATGCTGCGCCAGCGCATCCTCAAGATTTTCGACCAGACCTTCACCGTCACCGATGTGCTGCGCGTGATCGCGCTCGCGGTCGCGCTGCTCGGCGTCGCGCTCTCCGCCACGACCCTCGTCGCCGAGCGCCAGCGCGAGACCGGCGTGCTGCGCGCCATCGGTGCATCCGCGGCCCAGGTGAGGCGACTATTCATGGCTGAATCCGCGATGATTGGCGCGATCGCCTGCGTGCTCGGCTTGCCCGGCGGCCTCGCACTCGCGCTCGTGCTGACGTGGGTGGTGAATCCCGCGTTCTTCGGCTGGACCATCCATTTCTCCATCCCGTGGCCGACGCTCGTGACCACCGCAGTGTGGATCATCCCGACCGCTGCGCTCGCCACGTGGTGGCCCGCGCGCCACGCTGCGCGCGCAAATCTCTCCGAATCGATCCGCGAAGAATGATCCGCCACCTGCTGCTCTTAGTCCTCGCGACCCACGCCCTTGCCGCAGAGCCGTGGCAACTTGCGCTGCCGGGCAGGGCGTATGAGTTCCCGCGCGATCACGATCCGCACGCGGATTTCAAAACCGAGTGGTGGTATTTCACCGGCAACGTAGCGACCGCGGAGGGCCGGCGTTTCGGCTATCAGCTCACGTTTTTCCGGCAAGGCGTCCGGCCACCGTCCACACGCGGCGGCACGACTTCGCGCTTCGTCGTCGACGACCTGAAGTTCGCGCACTTCGCCGTGAGCGATCCGCAGTCCCGCCGCTTCCGCTTCTTCCAAAAGACGAGCCGCGGCGCGTTCGGCGAAGCAGGCTTCGGCATCGGGGAGAAACTCGCATGGATCGACGGCTGGCAACTCACCGCGCAGGGCGACCTATGGACGGTCACCGCTGCTGACGGCGACGCCGCGCTCACGCTCGATCTTCGTCCCGAGAAGCCGTGGACGATCCACGGCGAAAATGGCGTGAGCCAGAAAGCCACCGGCGCAGGCCGCGCCTCGCACTACTACTCCGGCACGCGGCTGAAAACCTCCGGCCGCTTCACGATTGGCGGGCGCGATTTCGCGGTGGAAGGCACGAGTTGGTTCGATCACGAATGGGGTAGCAACCAGCTCACGCCCGAGCAGGTCGGGTGGAATTGGTTCTCGATCCACTTCGCCGACGGCACCGAGCTGATGCTCTACCAGATGCGCCTGCGCGACGGCGGCCTCGATCCGAATTCCAGCGGCACCTTCATCGCCGCCGATGGCACATCGCGCCACCTCCGTCGCGACGACTATCAACTCACGCCGCTGCGCTGGTGGACGAGCAAACAAACCGGCGGCCGTTACCCCATCGCGTGGCAACTCGAAGTCCCCTCACTCAGCCTTCGCGCCGAAGTGACCACACCGCTCGATGCGCAGGAACTCGTGCTCTCACCGATCGCATATTGGGAAGGCATCATCGACGCCCGCGGCGAGCGCGATGGTCGGACGGTGCGTGGCGAAGGTTATCTCGAACTCACCGGTTACGCCGGCGCCCTCGTCGGCCTGTCGAAGTAAGCTAGTGTAGTGCTTCTCAATAAGTGTAACGTGCGTCTTTTCTGGAGGGGCGGGAGTGGCGAGAGTAGAAGGATGTGCATCGCTCGTTCTCCTGCACCGTCGGTCGAAGATCTGCAGTGGCTGCGCAAGCAAGCCTCCAGCGCCATTGCTCCCCAGCGCCTGGCGGAGCGTTGCCGGATTGTTCT
>VFJQ01000065.1 GCA_009885995.1 Verrucomicrobiota bacterium | reverse complement strand
AGCTCATGCAGTGCGCGAACTGCCACCTGCACAGCGGCCGCGGCAATGTGGTCGGCCCGGACCTGAGCGTGATCGGAGATCGTGGCGACGACGCTTGGCTGCTGCAGGCCATCCTCGATCCGAGCCGCGACGTGGCGCCGCAGTTCTACCCGCTCTCGATGGAGATGAAGGACGGCAGCGCCTTCGTCGGCTTCCTGCTGCGCGATGGCGGTGGCGCAACTGCGGTCTATCGCGACCTCACCGGCGCCGAGCGGAGCATCAAGCGCGATGACATCCTGAAGCGCGAGGAGCTGAAAACATCGGTGATGCCGCCGGGCCTGCTCGCTACGCTGACGGATCGCGAGATTCGCGACCTGTTCGCCTTCCTCCGCCAGCGCAGCACGCCGTAGCGGCGGGAAAATCTGCGGCGGAGCGAAAAAAGTGTGTCAGAAAACCGGAGCGCCAAACCTTGGAGCGCTGAAACATGGATGATCTCCCGCCGAACTCGGACGAAATGACCGAAGCTTACCTCCGGCTGCTCACGCAGCATGACCGGTGGCTGGCGACTTACGTCTATAGCCTCGTGCCGCGGGCGGCGGATGCGGATGACATCCTGCAGGAGGTGAAGGTGACGATGTGGAAGCAGTTCGCGAAGTTCGAGCTGGGGTCGAACTTCCGCGCCTGGGCGCGCAAGATCGCGACGAACCAGATTTTGAACTACCGGCGCGCGGTGCAGCGGCACCCGAGTGCGCAGCTCGAGGAGTCGTTCATCGAGGCGGTGGCGGCGGAGATCGATCGGCGTGCGGATGGGCTCGATCATCGCGCGGAAGCGTTGCGGCACTGCCTGCACAAGCTGCCGGAGGCGCACCGGAAGATCATCGTGTGGCGTTACTACGAGGACTGCGGGATCGAGGAGATCGCGGCGAAGAGCCAGCGCTCCGCTGAGGCCGTGTATCAACTTCTCAGCCGCATTCGCGGGATGCTGAACGACTGTGTGAGCCGCGAGCTCGCTGCCCAACCATGAAGCACGATGACCGCATCGAGCGCGCGCTGGAGGGGTTGCTGCCGGACGAGGACTGGCAGGCATTACAGGCGGAGATCGTGCGTGATCCGGAGCTGCGTGCGGCTTACGTGGATCGCGTGTGGCTGCACTCGCACCTGCGCGCGGAGCGGGAGACGCTGGTCGAGTTGCTCGACGAGCCGACGCCGATCCGCCGCTGGCCGGTCGCGGCGTGGGCGGCTGCGGCTGCGGCTTGCGTCACGCTGGTCGCGAGCGCGCTTTTTCTGCGCAGCAAGCCGACGGTCGCGACGCTGGTGCAGGCGGAGAACTGCAAGTGGGCGGGCTCGGATTTGCCGACTGCGGTGGACTCGAAGCTCAGTGCGGGCACGCTCGCGCTCGTCGAGGGGATTGCGACGTTGAAGTTCAAGAGCGGCGCGACGGTGACGATCGAGGCGCCGACGAAGCTGGAGATTCACGATGCGATGCACTGCCGGTTGCTCGAAGGCTCGGTCGTCGCGGAGGTGCCGGAGTCGGCGCACGGCTTCACGATCGATACGCAGGACATGAAGGTGAAAGACCTCGGCACGCGCTTCGGCCTCACCGCGGGCTCGGCGGGGAATTCGCAGGTCCACGTCTTCGAGGGCGAGGTGGAGATCGGCGGCTTGCCCGGCGGGGAGCCGAAGCGGCTCAAGCAGGGCAAGGGGCTGAACGTAACTTCGGGCAACACCACCGCGGGCCAGGAGCCGACCCGCGGGCAGCAGAAGCAGGAGTCCGGGGGTTGGACGGCGATCCCGACTTCGTTCGGTCGCGGCAAGGACGGCTACGCGCGGCGTGGTGACGGCGGCGCGCCGATGGGGACGCATCCGCTCATCATGGTGAAGCACTCGGACATCGAAGCGGGGCGGAAGAACGAGCGGCGCGGGTTCATCACGTTCGATGTGTCGCAGGCTGCGACGCGCAATGTCGGCGAAGCGCAGATCGTGCTCGATCCCGAGCCGAGCGGCTTCGGTTTCTCCGCGCTCGTGCCGGATTCGCGCTTCGCGGTCTATGGCATCGCCGATGAATCGCTCGACGCGTGGAATGAAGCGGAGATGCGCTGGGATTCGATGCCCGCTTGCACCGACGAAGGCCCGGTGCCTGCGCAGGTGCGCCGACTCGCGGAGTTTTGGATTCCGCGTGGCGGCTCGGGCGGGCCGCTCACGGTGCGTAGCGATGCGCTCGCCGAGTTTGTCCGGCAGGATACGAACGGGCTCGTGACTTTCATCGTCGTGCGCGAGACGGGCGAGAGCGATCCATCCGGCCTCGTCCACGCCTTCGCGTCGAAGGAACATCCCTCGGCGCGCCCGCCGACGCTGCGCGCGAAGTAATTTTTCCCAACCCAATGAAGCGATCCCTCATCCTCTCTCTCCTCGTATCCACCGCTGTCGCAGCGGAGCCCGACGCGATGAAGTTCTTCGAGAACGAAGTGCGGCCGCTGCTCGCGAAGCGGTGCTTCGATTGCCACGGCGAGAAGAAGCAGAAGGGCGGGCTGCGCGTGGATCACATCGGCTACCTCAAGACCGGCGGTGATACCGGGCCGGCGATCGTGCCGGGCGAGCCGGAGAAGTCGCCGCTGATCGAGGCGGTGCGCTACAAGAACGAGGACTTCCAGATGCCGCCGAAGGAGAAGCTGTCGGACGCAGAGATCGCGGTGCTGGAGAAGTGGGTGAAGCTCGGCGCGCCGTGGCCGGAGAGCGGGAGCAAGGTCGTCGTGACCGAGGGTGGCTTCACCGAGGAGCAGCGCAAGTGGTGGGCGTTCCAGCCGCTCGCGAAAGTGGCGCCGCCGCAGGTCGCGAGCGCGTGGGTGCGCGGGGACATCGATCGCTTCGTCGCGAAAATGCACACGGAGCTGAAGCTCGATCCGGCGCCGGAAGCGGACGCGCACGAGCTGGTGCGGCGCGCTTACTTCGACATGCACGGGCTGCCGCCGACGCCGGCGGAGATCGAGGCGTTCGTGAACGACAAGAGCCCGCAGGCTTACGAAAAGCTGATCGATTCGCTGCTCGCGTCGCCGCGTTACGGCGAGCGTTGGGCGCAGCATTGGCTCGACCTCGTGCGTTACGCGGAGAGCGACGGCTACAATCAGGACGCGTATCGCGCGTCGGTGTGGCCGTATCGCGACTGGGTCATCAAGAGCCTCAACGATGACAAGCCTTACGATCAGTTCGTGCGCGAGCAGCTCGCGGGCGACGAGATCGCGCCGAACGATCCGAACGTGCTCATCGCCACGTCCTACCTCCGCAACCCGCTCTACGAATACAACCAGCGCGACGTGGCGGGGCAGTGGGACATCATCGTCACCGACATGACCGACACGAGCGGCGAGCTTTTCCTCGGCCTGAGCTTCGGCTGCGCGCGGTGTCACAATCACAAGTTCGATCCGATCCTGCAGAAGGATTACTTCCGCCTGCGCGCGTTCTTCGAGCCGGTGCTGTGGCGGGATGATTTGAAGCTCGGCACGGCGGAGGAGAAGGCGCGCTTCGCCGAGCAGCAGAGCGCGTGGGAGGCGGCGACGGCTTCGATCCGCGCGGAGATGGATGCGATCACGGCGCCGATCATGGCGGGCAAGGCGAAGTCAGCGATCAAGAAGTTCAACGACGACTTGCAGGCGATGATCAATAAACCCACCGCCGAGCGCGCGCCGCTGGAGAAGCAGCTCGTCGTGATCTGCGACCGGCAGATCCGCCTCGAACAGGAAAAGGCGGACGTGATGAAATCGCTCAAGGCCGAGGATGCAAAGAAGCGCTACGCGGAGCTCGAGGCGGAGCTGAAGAAGTTCGACTCGCTCAAGCCGAAGCCGCTGATGGAGGCGTTCGTCGCGACGGATGTGGGGCCGAAGGCGCCTGCGACGAAGCTCAAGACGCGCAAGGGTGACCAGGAGATCGCGCCGGGTTTTCTCACGCTGCTGGAGCCGAAGGAGCCGGAGATCAAGCCGCTCGGCGACTCGACGGGGCGGCGCTCGGCGCTGGCGAACTGGGTCACGCGCCCGGACAACCAGCTCTCGACGCGCGTGATCGTGAACCGAGTGTGGCAGTATCATTTCGGGCGCGGGCTCGTGGCGACGGCGAGCGACTTCGGCAAGCTGGGTGAACCGCCGACGCATCCCGAATTGCTCGACTGGATGGCGCGGCGCTTCGTCGCGGAAGGCTGGAGCCTCAAGAAGCTGCACAAGGAGATCATGCTGTCGGCGGCGTATCGGCAGACGGCGCGGCGGCAGGCGTCGGAGATCGCGGCGAAGATCGACCCGACGAACCGATACCTGTGGCGCTTCAATCCGCGCCGACTCGACGCGGAGCAGGTGCGCGACGCGATGCTCGCGGCGAGCGGCGAACTCGACCTCAAGGCGGGCGGTCCGTCGGAGGACGGCAACTCCGCGCGTCGCTCGATCTACACGATGAAGAAGCGCAACAATCAGACCGAGATTTTGCGCGCGCTCGATGCGCCGGCGGGCTTTTCCAGCACTGCGGAGCGGCAGAGCACGACCACGCCGACGCAGGCGCTGTTGCTCGTGAACGGCGACTGGCCGCTCCAACGCGCGCGCAAACTCGCGAGTCGCGCGGAGAGCATCGACGACGTGTGGACTTACGCGCTCGGTCGTCCGCCGACTGTGGGGGAACGCGCGACGGCTGAGGCGTTCCTGAAAAAGCGCGCGGGCACGACGGCTCCGCGGCCCACGAATGGCGAGCTGCTTGCGGGCAGCGGCGACTTCAAAGAGAACACGCCGCAGGAGCGCCTGCTCGTGCAAGCGCCGGAGAAGGAGGGCGAAGAGTTCACGGTCGAGGCGATCGTGCGGCTCGAATCGATTGATGTGAACGCCGCGGTGCGCACGATCGCGTCGCGCTGGAATGGCGGGAAGGACAGCGTCGAGGCGTTCGGCTGGAGCCTCGGCGTGACGGGCGAGAAGTCGCGCTTCAAGCCGCGCAACTTGATCGTGCAACTCGTCGGCGAGGACGAAAACGCGAACATCGCCTACGAGGCGGTGCCGTCGAATCTGCGGCTCGAACTCGGCCGCCGCTACCACGTCGCCGCGCGCGTCTCGCTCGCGGAGCACAGCGTCTCCTTCCTCGTGCAGGATCTCAGCGAGCCGGGCGCGCCGGTGCAGACGGCGGTGGCGCCGACGGTCGTGCGGAGCAAGCTCGGCGGCGGCGCGTCTTCACTCGTGATCGGCGGGCTGAGCAAACGCTCGCCGGCGCACCAGTGGGATGGCCGCATCGAGGCTGCGCGCATCGCGAGCGGCAAGCTGCCGGATGAAGCGCTGAGCACTGAGCCGGAGAAATGGAAAGCGGGCTTCGTGAACTGGACCTCCTCGGTCGGTCCGAGCCAGCAGTTCGCGTGGAGTGGCGTGGACGCGAAAGCTGTAGAGGACGCCGAGCCATTCCGCCAGGCGATGAACGACCTCTGCCAGGTGCTCCTCAACGCGAACGAATTTTTTTACCTCCACTAACTGCCATGTCCTGCAATCACTTCGATCATCCCACGTCCCGCCGCGAATTTCTCCAGCGCGCTGGCTGCGGCTTCGGCGCTGTCGCGCTCGCCGCGCTGACTCGCGAGCCCGCGCTCGGCGCGACGTTTCCGCTCAGCTCGGCTGCGGCGAAACTCCCGCATCGCGCCGCGCAGGCGAAGAACGTGATCTTCCTTTTCATGGAAGGCGGGCCGAGCCACCTTGACACGTTCGACTACAAGCCGCTGCTCAATCAACTTGCGGGGCAGCCGCTGCCGGCGAGTTTCAAGCCGCCGATCACCGCGATGGGTGAGACGAAGTCGCCGCTGCTCGAGTGCAAACGCACGTGGAAGCAGCGCGGGCAGAGCGGGCTGTGGGTGTCGGATTGGTTCGAGCGCGTGGCGGAGCACGCCGACGATCTCGCGGTCATCCGCTCGTGCGCGTCGGACGGGATCAATCACGCGGGCGGCGTGTGCCAGATGAACACCGGCTCGGTCTTCGGCGGCCGGCCTTCGCTCGGCGCGTGGGTGTCCTACGGGCTCGGGACAGAGAACGGGAACCTGCCGGGCTTCGTGGTGATCAAGGATAGCGAGGGCACGGTGGTGAACGGCGTGCGCAACTGGGGCGCGGGCTTCATGCCGGCGGTGTATCAAGGCGTGGAGTTCAACTCCGATGGCGTGCCGATCAAGTATCTCGACAACCCGAAGGGCGTGACCGCCGAGCGGCAGCGCGACAAGCTCGACCTGCTCAGCTCGCTCAATCGCGAATACGGCAGGACGCGCGCGGACAACACGGAACTCGAGGCGCGCATCCGCGGTTACGAGCTCGCTTACCGGATGCAGTCCGAGGCGCCGGAAGCGGTGGATCTCAGCAAGGAATCCGCGGCGACCAAACAACTCTACGGCATGGATCACGAGGAGACTGCGGTCTTCGGCCGCAACTGCCTGCTCGCGCGGCGACTGGTGGAAAACGGCGTGCGCTTCGTGCAGCTCTACAGCGGCGCGGGCAGCAAGTGGGACGCGCACAAGGGCATCGAGGCGAATCACGGAAAGCTATGCCGCGCGGTCGATCACCCGATCGCGGGGTTGCTCAGCGATTTGAAGTCACGTGGTCTTCTCGACGAGACGCTGGTGATTTGGGGCGGCGAGTTTGGCCGCACGCCGATGAGCGAACAAGGCGACGGCCGCGACCACAACCCGACCGGCTTCACGATGTGGATGGCTGGCGGCGGAGTGCGCGGCGGGCAGACGATCGGCTCGACCGATGAGCTCGGCCTCTACGCCGTCGAGGACAAGATGCACGTGCACGATTTGCACGCGACGATCCTGCACCTGCTCGGCGTCGATCACACGAAGCTCATCTACCCGCACAAAGGCCGGCCCGAGCGGATCGACCTCAACGAGGGGCACGCCAACGTGAAGATGACGGCGTAGGTCATTCCTCGCGCGAGCGAGCGGCCATGTTGATGCAGCGCGTGATGAGCGCGGTCCAGCCGGTCTGGTGACTCGCGCCGAGGCCGCGGCCGGTGTCGCCCTGGAAGTATTCGTGGAACTGCACGTAGTCGCGCCAGTGGGTGTTTTCCGAGAAGCGCGAATCTTCACCGTAGCACGGGCGACGGCCGTGTTCATCGCGCACGAAGAGTTTTGAGAGGCGCGTGGCAAGTTCGAGGGCGACTTGCTGGAGGTTCACGAAATTGCCCGACCCGGTCGGGCATTCGACCTTCAAGTCGTCGCCGTAGAAGTGGTGGTATTTTTCGAGCGCTTCGATGAGCAGGTAGTTGATCGGGAACCAAATCGGGCCGCGCCAGTTCGAGTTGCCGCCGAACATGCCGGTGCGGCTTTCGCTCGGCTCGTAGCTGATCGAGTGCTCGGTGCCGTCGAGATGCAGCACGAAGGCCTTGTCGCGATACGCCGCGCTGAGCGAGCGGACGCCGAACGGGCTGAGGAATTCGTTTTCATCGAGCACGTAGCGCAGCACGCGCATGAGCCGCTCCTTGCTTGGGATGGCGAGGATGCGCAGTTCTTCGCCGGGCGCGCCGGGCTTCGCGCAGCGCTCCATGTAGGTCACGTGCTTGGCGAGCTCGGGGCGGTTGTCCACGAACCAGCGCATCCGTTTGCGGAAACCGGGCAGCGACTTCACGATTTCTTGGTCGATCACTTCCACGGCGAGCAGCGGGATGATGCCGACGAGCGAGCGCACGCGCAGCGGGATCTCGGTGCCGTCATCGACGAGGATCTGATCGTAGTAAAAACCGTCCTCCTCGTTCCAGAGGCCGTCGCCGCCGAGGTTGTTCATCGCGTCGATGATATCGACGAAGTGCTCGAAGAACTTGCTCGCGATGTCTTCGTAAGCGGGGCGCGAACGCGCGAGTTCCAGCGCCATCGAGAGCATGGTCGCGCAGTAGAAGGCCATCCACGCCGTGCCGTCGGCCTGCTGGAGTGTGCGGCCGCTCGGGAGCGGGTTCGAGCGGTCGAAGAGGCCGATGTTGTCGAGGCCGAGGAAGCCGCCGCCGAAGATGTTCTTGCCGCTCGGATCTTTGCGATTCACCCACCAGGTGAAGTTCAGCAGCAGCTTCTGGAAGCAGCGCTCTAGGAAGAGCGTGTCACGCTTCCCAGCCGGTGCGCTGATTTTGTAAGTGCGCCAGCAGGCCCACGCGTGGACGGGCGGATTCACGTCGGCGAAGTTCCACTCGTAGGCGGGGATTTGCCCGTTCGGGTGCATATACCACTCGCGCAGGAAGAGCTGGAGCTGGTCCTTCGCGAAGTCGCGGTCGATGCGCGAAAATGGGATCATGTGAAAGGCGAGATCCCACGCGGCATACCACGGGTATTCCCATTTATCGGGCATCGAGATCACGTCGCCGTTGTGAAGGTGCAGCCAGTCGAAGTTGCGCGTCTTCGTGTGGCCGGGTGGCGGCTTGGGCTGCGAGGGGTCGCCCTCGAGCCAGTTCTTCACCACGTATTCGTAATACTGCTTCGACCAAAGCAGCCCGGCGTAGGCTTGCTTCACGACGTTGCGCTGGTCGGAGTTCAGATTTGAGGGCAGGCGCGAGTCGTAGAAGGCCTCCATCTCCGCGGTCCGCTGGGTGAAGACTTTGTCGAAATCGACCCACGGGCCGCGCGCGGCGCAGTCCTCGTGGCGCAGGCGCAGCTCGATCACGCGCTCGTCGCCGCCGGGGATGTCGAGGACGTAATGCTGTGCGCACTTGGTCCCGCGCATCGCCGGGTTCACCGCAGTGCGTTTGCCGTTCACGACGAATTCGTGAAAGGCGTCCTTCGTGAAGGGCGGCGGATTCGGAGAACCCCAGAGCTTCCCGACGTTCGTGTCGTTCTCGGTGAAGAGCCACGGCGCCGCCTGCGCGCCCTCGAAAAACATCCGCCCGAGCGAGGGGTGCGTTGCGACCACGCGTTCGCCGTCGCGCTCGAGGTGCGGCTTCGGATGCTTCGACGGTCCCCACGACCACACGTTGCGGAACCACAGCGTCGGCAGCACGTGGATCGTCGCGGCGTCCGGGCCACGGTTTGCGACCGTGATGCGGATGAGCATGTCGTCTGGTCCGGCCTTCGCATACTCGGCGAAGACATCGAAGTAGCGCTCGTCGTCGAACACGCCGGTATGTTCGATCTCGAACTCGCGCTCGTGCTTCGTGCGCTTCGCATTTTCATCGATGAGCCGGTCGTAGGGGAAATCGGCCTGCGGATATTTGTAGAGCGCCCGCGCGTAGGAGTGTGTCGGCGTTGATTCGAGATACCAATACCACTCCTTCACGTCCTCACCGTGATTGCCCTGCGGATTCGTCAGCCCGAAGAGTCGCTCTTTGAGAAACGGATCGCGCCCATTCCAAAGCGCGAGCCCGAAGCACATCCGGCACTCGCGATCACACCAGCCGAGCAGCGCGTCTTCACCCCAACGATACGCCCGTGATCGCGCGTGCTCGTGCGGAAAGAAATTCCACGCGTCGCCGTTCGGCGAGTAGTCCTCGCGCACGGTGCCCCACTGTCGCTCGGAGAGATACGGCCCCCAGCGTTTCCAATTCTTTTCACGCTTGGCGTCTTCGTCGAGACGGAGTTGCTCGGGGGTATGGTGCGGTCGCATGGCGGGAGAGTAGGAGCGTTGCCTGTGCGGCGACAAGACCGCTCTCGCTCAGGCTTTCGACGCCAAGTTGGATGCCTTACCAGCGTGCTTCCTCGTTGCCCCAATCTGTGGTGTTTCTCTCTCAATTCGTTGCTCCAACTCGCCGCCGCACGCTTCTGCGTCGAGAAGTTGAGCCATCGACCTCAGGATTCGGCCCCGGAAGAGTGGATCGTCAGGTGTATCCCTTAACTTTCACCGTAAACGTCAGGAAACACTGTGATAATCAGCTCAAAAAAAGCTAAACTTACGCTTGCGTATCAAACGGCGATCATCGATAAAAGCCGTGTTCTGGGGGGAACAGCGGCGCTCCGGTCACCATTCGGTGCCGGGGCGCCGCACTTTTTTTGCCCGGATTCAAAGCCGCGAACGCTCTGGATATTTCCGTGTGCGGACGGACGTTGAGGCCATGAAAACCGGTCGCATGTTCATCGGCGGCGAGTGGGTTGACGCCGCGCGCGGGGGCACGAGGGAGATTCTCAACCCGGCCACTAACGAAGTGATCGCCGTCGTGGCGGACGGCACGGAGGAAGACGTGAGCGTTGCGGTCCAACACGCGCGCACCGCATTCGACGAAGGCCCGTGGCCGCAGATGCGAGCGCAGGAACGCGCCTCGTATCTACTCAAGCTCGCGGACCTCATCGACAGGCACGCCGAGGAACTGGCGACACTCGAAACGCGCAACAACGGCAAGCCGCTTCGCGAGGCAAAGTTCGACGTGGCTGATGCGGCGAACTGCTTCCGCTACTACGCGGGGCTGATCACGAAACCTCTCGGGCAGACCTTTGAAGTGCCGGACCCAAACATCCAGTGCCTCGTCGTGCGCGAGTCGATCGGTGTGTGCGGACAGATCATCCCATGGAATTACCCGTTGCTCATGTCCGCATGGAAACTCGCGCCCGGGCTCGCGGCGGGAAACTGTTGCATCCTCAAAGTCGCCGAGGCTACGCCGCTCACCGCGATTCGACTGTTCGATTTACTCGCCGAGGCCGGCTTCCCGACAGGGGCCGCGCAACTCCTCATGGGCCCGGGTGCGACGGTCGGCGAAGCGCTCGCTGCGTCGGCGCTAGTGGACAAGGTCGCCTTCACCGGCGGCACCACCACTGGACGGAAAATCCTGCGCGCTGCGGAGGGGAACCTGAAAAAGGTCACGCTCGAACTCGGCGGCAAATCGCCGTGCGTCGTCTTCGGCGATGCCGATCCGGATATCGCGCTCGAGTTTGCCATGTTCGCGATCTTCGCGGGGCAGGGCGAAGTGTGCAGCGCCGGCTCCCGCCTCATCCTGGATCGAAAACTCGCGGATGAATTCCTCCCGCGTCTCGCCGACGCATCGAGCCGCATCGTCGTCGGCGACGGCCTCGCGCCCGACACCGAGATGGGACCGCTCATCACGCCCCAGCACATGGATCGCGTGCTCGGCTACATCGCGACGGGCCACCAGGAAGGCGCCGAGGTGCTCTGCGGCGGACACCGCCTCACCGGCCCGATCCACGAGCGCGGAAACTTCGTCGCGCCGACGATCTTCGCCAACACGCGCCCCGACATGAAAATCGTCCGCGAAGAAATCTTCGGCCCTGTGCTCGTCGTCCAGCTCTTTGAGACGGAGGACGAAGCCGTGCGCCTCGCGAACGACACGCTCTACGGCCTCGCCGGCGGCGTCTTCACCCGCGACACCGCGAAGGGTCTGCGTGTGCTCAAGCGCCTGCGCGTCGGCATCACGTGGCTGAACAACTACCATCCAACCTTCAACGAGGCCCCGTGGGGCGGCTACAAACAGAGCGGCTGGGGCCGCGAACTCGGCACGTGGGGCCTCGACGAGTATCTCGAGACCAAGCAGATCAACATCACGCTCCAGCCTGCGAAACTCGGGTGGTTCAAATCGGCGGGCTGACATTACGCGGCGGCGCTGCACAGTCGGACCACGATGTTCAAGCTGAGCCCTTTCGACGTGGATTCTCCATTTGCCGACGAACTGCGCACGTTCGCGCAGGCGGAGGATGCGGGCGCCGTGCCCCGCGGCGCGGTGCTGTTTTGTGGGAGTTCGTCGATCCGGCTTTGGACGACGCTGAGCGAGGACTTCCCCGCACTCCCGGTTCTCAACCGCGGTTTTGGGGGCTCGACGCTCGCGGAACTCCTCGCCGAGATGGGCTGGCTGATTTGCGCCGCACAGCCGCGCGCGATCGTGCTCTACGCCGGGGACAACGACCTCGAGCAGGGCGCGCGCCCGGAGCAGGTGCTCGCGAACTTCGAGGGGTTCATGGCCCGCGTATCCGCCCCGGTGCTCTTCGTCTCGATCAAGCCGAGCCTGGCGCGATTTGGAAACATCGGCGCGATCAGTCGCACGAATGCGCTCATCCGCGATGCGATCGCCGCGTGGCCGCAGGCGCGGTTCATCGATGTCTTTTCCCAAATGCTCGACGCCGGCCAGCCGCGGCGCGCGCTCTTCGATGCGGATGGCCTGCACCTCAGCGCCGCCGGCTACGCGCTGTGGACGCGCGCCGTGAGCGACGCTCTCGCCGAACTGCCATGAAGCGCGAATATCATAGGTGGCACAGCCCCGCGCTCGGGCGCGACATGGAACTGCTCGTCTTCGGCCACGCGGGCGAACGGCTGCTCGTCTTCCCTTCACGCAAGAACCGCTTCTTCGAATACGAGGACCACGGCATGGTCCACTCGCTGCGCCACCGGCTTGCCGCCGGCCAACTCCAGATGGTGTGCGTGGACGGCATCGACGAAGAGGCCCTCTACTGCTTTGAAAAGCAGCCTGAGGAACGCATCGCGCGGCACATGCAATACGAGCGCTACATCATCGAGGAAGTGCTGCCGTTCTCCGCAAAACTGAACCCGCGCACGCTGCTGACCGCGCACGGGTGCAGCTTCGGCGCGTATCACGCCGTCACGTTTGCGCTGCGGCACCCGGAGCGGTTCGCGCGGGCGGTCGCGTTCAGCGGGCGCTACGATCTCACGCTGCACGTCGGCGATTTCCACTCGCTCTTCCACGGCTTCTACGACGACTCGCTGCGCGCGATCATGCCGAGCCACTTCCTGCCGCCGATCACCTCCGCGCCGCTCCTGCGCAAGCTGCGGAAGCTGCGCCTCACGCTCATCATAGGCGAAGATGATCCCTTCTACGAAAACAACGTCGAGCTGTGTGCCACCTTCGCCGCGAAGAAGATCCCGCACGAGCTGCACGCCTGGTGCGGCGGTGCTCACCGCTTCCGTTACTGGCGGCAGATGGCACGGCTCTACCCGTAGCGGCGTTACTGGAAGCGGTAGGCGAAGAGGTCCGCGTCCTTCAGCGCGAAACGCAGCCGCACCGCTTTCCCTGCGAGTGCACTCACATCTTTGCCGGACTTCCACGCGATTTCGCGTTCGATCGAATCGCCAAACGTCTCCTCGCACTCGTCGAGCGCGAAGCCGGGGAGCGGCTTGCCGTCCGCATCCTGGATCTCCACGCGCACGCTGCCGGCGGCGGAACTGGAGAAGTTCAGCGCGAGCTTGCTGCCGGTGAAGGTGATCGGCTTGGTCACGAGTTCACCGCCCTTCATCGGCGCACTCACGGAGACGAACCCATCGAGCCGCAGCGTGTAGCGCCGCACCGCGCTGCTCGTGCCGGTCCAGTAGTTCTCGCCGGCGTAGAGCGAGAGTTCGTTCGGCGCGCCTTCAAGCACGGACTTCGTCTCGACCGTATGCCACGCGATGTATTGCTGCCCGTAGTTCCACGTGCCTTCGCGCTCGATGCCGGGACGCATGAAGGCTTCGTTCCAGCGCTTGAAGCGCACGCCGTCACGGCTCGCCATGAGCAATCCTTCGGTGATTGCCGTGCCGTAGCGCTGGTTCGCCTTCGCGCGCCACTCGCGATGCTCCCGCTCGGGCAGCGCACTCATCGACTCCGACCAGCCGCGTTCGGTGTAGCGCGTAGGAAAGCCGATCAGCACATGCGGCGCGCGGGGATACGGCTTCACCTGGTTCGTGTAGAGCTGCTCGCTCGGTGAGTCGGTGTAGCTAAGATCGGCCTGGTTTTCCCAGTGCAGGAAGTCCTTCGATGTCGCCGTGCGGATCGCGCGGTGCCCTTCCGGCTTCCAATTCTTCTCGTCCGTCACGCCCGCGGTGAAGATGCGCCAGTAGGCCCGATACACGCCGCGCTCGGCGTCCCAAAACGCGAGGTTCTGCGAATCGAACGCGCCCGCCGTGATCACCGGCTCCGTCTGCATCGGCGACCAATGCAGCCCGTCTGCCGACTTGAATGCGAGCAACCCCTTCGGGCTATTCGAGCGGATCATCGCCTTGTAGCGCGCGTCCGGTGCCGCGGCGGGATTGTCATCCTTGAAGACCGCCGGATGCCCCGCGTCCGCGTCCACCTCGCCGATCTTCCCGCTCGCGATCACGATGTTGTTCGCCTTCGCCCCGTTGAACTCATTCAGACCCAGCTCCGGCTTGCGCCAGTGGATCCCGTCGTCGCTCTCCGCGGTGCAGCAGAAAAGCGGATGCGCATTCGTCTTCACGCCGCTCGCTGACACATCGAGCTGCCACGCCTTGTAATACATCCGGTAGCGATCCCCATCGCGGAAGACGCTGTGATAGCCACTCCCGCTGCCTTCCCACGGCGCATCATGCACCAGCGCGATCTCGCGCGGCTCGGGGTGATGCAGCCGCAGCGCCGCGTCTCCACTCACTCGCTCGATCAAGGCATCGTCCACGAAGAGCTCCCGCCGCGAGTCGATCGCCGTCGCATCCGCGGAAAAGGACGCGCCGGCCATGAGTGAGGTAAGGACGAGCGAGGCGATGGGGAGCTTCATACCTCTACCAAGCCGCGATGTGCGCCCGGCTTGGGTGGGAAGTATCCGACTCAGCGCGCTGCGCGCTGGTTGGTCTTCGCTTCACGCTGGGGACAACGTGAGCCGCGGAACGATCAGCGCGCAGACACCATCACGTCGTCGATCCGCACGTCGCCCGCTTGTCCGATGAGGAAGACGGCGCGCGACTTCTTCACGTCGAGCACCGTGCCCGTGCCGCGCAGCGCGGGCAGCGCATCGACCTGTGCCACGACGTCGTTGCCGCGCAGCTCGATCTTCACGCTGTGCCATTCGTCGCCAGCCTTCGCGGGCTGACGTGCGAGCGACTCGGTGCGGTAAAATTTTGGATCAGCGAGCTGCTCCTTCGTCGGCGCGGGTGGCTTCGTGCCGGCTTTAGCAGCAGCGTCCTTCTCGACCTTCTGCGCGGCTTTCGATTCGAGGCTGCCGCGATCCTGCGCGAGCTGCGCGAAGTTTCCATCGAGCGCGAAGCGCAGCAGATGCGCCTGCCCGCCGAACGCGCTGTCGCCATCGATGAGGAAGAGGAAGTAGCCCTTCTGCGCGAACTTCACGCGGAACTGCACCGTGAGATCGCGCCCCTCGATCGGCACGCCGATGGCCGGCCCGTGCGAATCGTCCGGCTGCGCCACGCCGCGCAGCGCGCCCTCGGCGATGGTGAAGGAGCCGGGCCGCCCACCGGGCTGCCACTTCGCGGGGAGTGCGGGTGCGGAGAAAGATTCGTCGAGCAGCGGCTGGGCGGACTCCGCAAATGCTGTCACGGCGAGGACGAGGAGGAAGATTGCGATGATGCGGTTCATGCTGGGATGTTTCAGCGTTTCGCTCGGGCTTCACCGGGCTTGGCGGCTTTCTTTGCGGGCGCCTTGCCCTTCGGCTGCTGTTTGCCTTCGAGTTCGGGGCGATACTTCGCGGGATCAAGCGCGGGGTTCGGCACGGGCACGACGGCCTTGGTGTCGGCGAGAAACTTTCCGATCAAGCTGTCGAGGTCGGTCACGAGTTCGGGCTTCTGCGCGGCGAGGTTGTTTTTTTCGCCGAGGTCATCGCGCAGATTGAAGAGCAGGTGACGATGCGCGCCTTTCTCGCCGCCGTGGAAGATGCGGATGAGCTTCCAGTCGCCGCGATGCACGGAGACGGCGGGCGGGAGCCAGTCGGGCACGCCGGGATTGTTGTGCGGGAAGTATTGAAAGACGGCCTTGCCAGCGAGCGAGTCTCCTTTCAACGCGGGAAGGATGCTCGCGCCGTCGAAGCGCTGGCCTTCGGCGGGCTTCAAGGCGAGGCCTTCGAGCAGCGTGGGGTAGTAATCCTCGCTCTGGATGATCGCATCGCTGCGGCTGCCTGCGGCGGCGATGCCGGGCCAGACGATGACGCCGGGAACGCGCGTGCCGCCTTCAAACATCGTCGCCTTGCCGCCGCGCAGCGGGCGGTTGCTGGTGGGCGTGGTGCCGTCCACTTCGTTATACATGTTCCCCCCGTTGTCGGAGGTGAAGATGATGATGGTGTTGTCGGCGATCTTCAGCCGGTCGAGCGCATCGAGCAGCGTGCCGATCGCGTCGTCCATGCTCTCGATCATCGCCGCGTAAGTCGGGCTGCGCTGCGCGTCCTTCGGGTCGATGCGCGCGCGGTGCTTTTCGATGTTCGCCTTCTTCGCGTCGAAGGGCGCATGCACGCTGAACATCCAGTAGTTGAGGTAAAACGGCTTCGCTGCCTGCTGCTCCATCCACGCGACCGCCTCCGCGGCCATGCGATCTTCGATGTGCTCGCCGGGCGACTTCTCTTTGAAGTTCGCAAACTTCCACGGCGCGACAAAACTCCCGGCCGGCCCCGGCCCCGGCGTGTGCGGCAGATCGACATCGAAACCCTGCTGCAACGGCGAATACGGCTCCGGCCCGAGGTGCCACTTCCCAAAATGCGCCGTCGCATAGCCCGCGTCCTTCAGCGCCTCGGCGAGCGTGCGATACTCCGGCTTCAGCCGCGTCGGCGGATCGGGCATGATCGCTTTTTGATCCGGCGGCGCCTTCTTCCCCGTCGTCGCCTGCAAAACGACCTGCGGGACGTGGCAGTTCGGCGTCGTGATGCCCGTGCGTGCCGGACTCAGCCCCGTGAGCAAGGCCGACCGCGTCGGCGAGCATAGCGGACTGGCCGAGTGCGCCCGCGTGAAAGTCATCCCGCGCTTTGCGAGCCGCTCGATATTTGGCGTCTGGTAAAAGGTCGTATTGCCGTAAAGCGTCGTGTCGCTCCAGCCGAGATCGTCGGCGAGGATGACGATTACGTTTGGCGGTTGCGCGGTTGCGGATTGGCCGCACAGGAGCGCTGAGAACACAAAAAACAGGATTGAGATGAGCTTCATGGTGTGAGTGCCTTTCGAGTTATCTGGCCTGCTTGAGTTTCTTCGGGCGCTCCGTTTTCGGCTCGCCGTCGGTCTGCGGCCAGCGTGGGACTTCTTCAAAGAAGCGGGCGCCGCTGCCGGGGCCGGTGAAGTCGCCGAGTTCGACGCGAGCTTCATCGGCAAGCTTGGTGATAAGTTTAACGACGGCGGGACGCTCGGCGGCGAGGTTCTTGGATTCGGAGGGATCGGCTTTGAGGTCGTAGAGAGTGGTTTCGGTGAGCGATTCGATGTGGCCGGTGAGCCAAGCGGGCATGTAAGACATCTCGCCGCCAGCGGGTCGGGCGAAGACGAGTTTCCAATCCTTGTGCCGCACGGCAGTGAGGCGGGAGCCGTTGTGGTAGAAGAAAGTCTCGCGTGGGCTGGCTGCGCCGGACTTGGTGAGGAAGGTGCTGAGATCGAGGCCGTCGAGCTTCGTCTCGGGCGGCTTCGAGCCGGAGAGCGCGGCGAACGTCGGCAGCAGGTCGAGCGTGCTGGCGATGCCGTCGCTCGTTTCACCCGCGCGCACTTTGCCTGGCCAGCGCACGATGCCCGGCACGCGCCAGCCGCCTTCCCACGTCGTCATCTTCGCGCCGCGAAGCGGGCCGGGGCTGCCGCCGTGGTCGCCGATTTGTTTGTCGGTCCACGGGCCGTTGTCGCTGGTGAAAAAGACGAGCGTGCTGTCATCGAGCGCGAGGCTTTTCAACTCGGCGAGCACTTGGCCGACGGCGGAGTCGAATTCCTCCACGGCATCGCCGTAAAGGCCGCGTGCGGACTTGCCGCGAAACTTCTCCGACACGCCAAGCGGCACGTGAGGCATGTGATAGGCGAGGTAGAGGAAGAAGGGCGTCGCCTTGCTGCCGCGGATGAACTCCAGCGCCTCGCGAGTGCAGTCGGCGGTGAGCGTGTCCATGTCCGCCTGCGTCTTGATCGTGCGCACGATCTTGCCGGGTGCTCGCATGAAGGGCACGACGGCGCCGGGCTTGATGTCGCGGCTCGCGCCATTGAACGCGGGCGTGAAGTAAGCGTGCTGGAACCCTTGCGCGGTGGGGTCGCAGCCCGCGCTCATGCCGAGATGCCATTTACCGACGATGCCGGTGCGATAGCCCGCATCGCGCAGCATCTCGGCCATCGTCACCTCGCGCGGATGCGGCAGCGTGTGGCCGTTCTTGCCGTTCGCGACTTCACCGACGCGCATGGGATAACAGCCCGTCATCAACGCCGCACGACTCGGCCCGCAGATCGGCTGCGCGTAGAACGACGTGAGCTTCAAACCCTCGGCGGCCATGCGGTCGAGGTGCGGCGTTCGGATGTCCTTCGCGCCGTAGCAGCCGACATCGCCATAGCCGAGATCGTCGGCGAGGATGACGATGACGTTCGGTTTCGCGTGCGCGACGACGGCGAGCGCGAGCGCGACGAGGATGCGTCTCATCGCGAGGCCGGTTTGAATTCGATCTCGCGAATCCGCGCGCTGCCGGTCGGCAGATGAACGCGCAGGTGGATGACGCGGCCGCTGACCGGCAGCGTGAGTTCGTGCGTCTGCCAGTCGGGGCTCGCTTTGATTTCAAACGCGACGCGATTGGCTGGGAGGAAATCTTTGTCGCCATCCATGCGCCACGCGATCGCGGCGGGGCCGGATGCGTCGGTCTGTAGCGTGAGTTTCGCAGCGACTGGACCGGGGAGTTTGAGCTGAGCGCGCGTGAGGAAGACGGCTTTGCCGGACTTCTCGGGCGTGAGGGTGAGAACGCCGTCCTTGGCCGTGAACGTCCCGTTCCGAGCTTCCCAGCCGCGTGTTTCCGCGGCGCTGGTCTTCATCTTTTCGACACGCGGCGCGACCGTTTTTCCTTCGAGGTAGTGATCGAAGTAGTCGTTCCAAACCGCCGCCATCGGGCCGAGCGCCATGCCGGGTGGATTGAGTTCGTCGGCCCAAGTCTTGAGCTTCGCGCGGAGTCGCGTGGCGATCTCGGGATGCTTGGCGGCGAGGTTGTGTTTCTCTTCGCGGTCGGTGGCGAGGTCGTAGAGGTATTCGCGTTCGCCGCCGCGCAGGAGTTTCCAGTTTCCCTCGCGAATGGCGCTCTGCGCGCTCCAGCGCCAGTAGAGCGCGTCGTGCGGCGCGGCTTTGGTTTCGCCGGTGAGGTGCGGGAGAAGATTCACGCCGTCGAGATCGCCGCGCTTCACCTGGACCTTCGTGATGGCGGCGGCGGTGGCGGCGACATCGAGAGCGCTGACGGGATGCTCATACGTCTGCCCGCCGGGGATCGTGCCGGGCCACGCGATGAGATACGGCGTGGACATGCCGCCTTCGGCCAGCATGCCTTTTTCGCCGTTCAGCGGCGTGTTGAGGCTGCCGTCCCAACCGCCGGGATCGCCTTTGAGCGGCGAGTCCACCTTGTGGATCTTCAGCGGTGCGCCGTTGTCGCCGATGAAGAAGATGAGCGTCTTCCCGGTGAGCCCGTGCTTTTTCAAAGTGCTCGTGATGAGCCCCACGCCGTCGTCGATGGCCGATAGCATCGCGAGCGCGGCACGGCGTCGCTCAGGCATCTCGCCGGGGAAGCGGTCCATGTAGCTCTGCGGCGCATCGAGCGGCGTGTGCGGCCCACGAAAGGCGACGTAGAGGAAGAAGGGTTGGTCCTTGTATCGCTCGATGATCGACGCGGCAGCCCGCGAGCAGCCATCGAGGTGATACGCCTCCGGCGCGAGATCGCTCATCGGCCGGTCTTTGCCATCGAGCGTGATGTTCGCCGCGAACTTCTGGGCGCCGTGTTGCGAGAACACATGCTTGAAGCCGTGCCGCGTGATCGCGGGCTGCGGCCCGAGGTGCCACTTGCCGAACTGCGCTGTGACGTAGCCGGCATTTTGCAGCCTCGTGGCCAGGGTGGTCTGCCGGTTGAAGCCGTCGAGCGCGGAGCCGTTGTTGTCGAGATTGAAGCGCCCCTGGAACTTCCCGGTCATCAAGCCGCCGCGCGAAGGCACGCACTGCGGCGCGGTGCTGTAGCCGTTCGTCGCCACCACGCCGCTGCGGGCCAGCGCATCGAGGTTCGGCGTCTTGATGTCTTTCATCACGCCGTGAATGCCGAGGTCGGCGTGGCCATGGTCGTCGGTGTAAAAGAGGATGATGTTCGGCTGCGCATGCGCGACGACGGCGAGCGCGAGCAAGAAGACGAGGAGCTTCATCGTGAGCGGCGAGCGCTATTTCCCCTCGGCGGCCCACTTCTTCATCAGCGCGATGTTCTTCTCGGTCACGCTGTCGCCCTTCTTTCCAACGCGCCCGCCGACATACACGTCCATGTCGCTGTCATACATCGCGGCGGACTCGGGGCCTTTGTCGCCGGTCTCGGCCATCCAGCGGTCGAGCCGGGCGCGCAGGGTTTCGAGCGTGGCTTGGTGCGCGGGGTCGGCGGCGAGGTTCTTCACCTGCCAGCGGTCGGTGGTCCATTCGCAGAGTTCCTCGGGCGGTCGCGTGGGGCTGAACAGGAGCTGCTCCGCGAGCGGATCGAGTTTCCCGGCGTCGTGCAGCGCGCGGAGCGTTTGCACGATGGACTTGCCGTCCTTGTAGGCGTTCGGCTGCAAGTGCGGGCGCTGCGGGTGGAAGTTGCGGATGTAGAGGAAGCGGTCGGTCCGCACGCTGCGGATGCGCTCCACGGTTTCGTCGCAACGATCGCGTGCGGCGAAGACCGCATCGCGCGGCTGGTAGTCCTTCGCAAAGACATCGCGCGCCTGCATCGCGGGCGGCAGCGGCAGGCCCGCGGCGGCGAGCGAGATGGCGGCGAGGTCGATGTGCTCGACGAGATCGTTGCGCACCTTGCCCTTCGCGATGCCCGGCCCGCGCACCACGAGCGGCACGTGCGTGCCTTCGTCGTAGAGGAACTGCTTTCCGCGCGCGTGGCTGATGCCGTGGTCGGTCATGAAGATGACGAGCGTTTGATCAAGAATGCCTTCCTTCTCCAGCCGCGCGAGCACCTTGCCGACGTGCGCGTCGGTGAATCGCACCGCGTCGAGAAACGCCGCCCAGTCGCGCAGCAGCACCGGGTCGCGCGGGTAGTAAGGCGGGAGCGTCACCTTCTCCGGGTCGGTCGCGCTGCCGAACTCCGCCTTCGCACGTTCGAGCAGTTTCGTCGCGCTCGCATCGGTGCCGCCGCGCAGCTTCCCGCCGCCGAGTTGCACCTGCATGAAAAACGGCTGCCCCGCCTTCCGCCCGGCCCAGTCGGCGGCGTCATACATCGCCGCGTCATACTCGAAGTTGTAATCCGTCTTGCCGAGCCCGCCGCCTTTCTTCCCCGCGCGGCCTTCGCCCGGCAGCCCGCTGCCGATGCAGGTGAAATATCCCGCCTTCTGCAGCAGCGCCGGCACCGGTGTCACACCGTCGGGCAGATGAATTTTCTCCACGCCCCGCCCGCTGCGGTGGTGATGCGAGCCGATGGTCGTCTGATACATCCCCGTGATGAGCGCCGAGCGACACGGCGAGCACACCGGCGCAGTGACGAAGGCGTTGCTGAACCGCGTCCCCTCGCGCGCGAGCCGGTCCACATGCGGCGTCTCGATGAGCTTCTCGCCGTAGCAGGAAAAGTTCGCCGACATGTCATCGACGATGAACCAGAGGATGTTCGGCTTGTCGGCGGCGAACGCGCCGAGTGCGAGGGCGAGGAAGGCGAAGATGAGTTTCATGCGGGTTACTGTTTCGGGCGCGGCTTCCTCGGCTTCTCGCCCACATCCGTGAACGGCGGATGCTCGAACGGCACCGGATCAGCGAGGCGCGGATCGTTCGCTTCCTTGAGCCGTGTCATGAGTTCGTCGGCGAGCTTCTGCTTCTGCGTCGCGTAGGCGGGATCGGCGGCGACGTT
>VFJQ01000027.1 GCA_009885995.1 Verrucomicrobiota bacterium | reverse complement strand
GATGATCTCTTCGGGTGTGTGTCGTTTGCGTTTCATGTTGAGAGTTCGGCGGCGCTCACGCGCCGCCAACTCTCATAGCGCTTGGATCAACTTTCGGGGAGCACGCCACAAGGGCGTCGGGAAAATCGACGTAGCGTGTTTTTCTAAAGCTTATCGGCGGGACAAAAAGTGGAAACCGAACCACCACGAATGCGTGCTGATTATCGAGACGAAAGGTTTCAAGTCGGGCCTCTCATTCACGCATCATCAGGCGAAGCGATATGCGAAGGAGTTTCCTTCGTGCAAAGCCGTAGTGGTGACGAACGGCTACTCCTACAAGACGTATCCCAAGGACAAGCGCGGCGCGTTCTCCGATTATCCGTCGGCGTTCCTGAACCTGCTCGACCCGCGACAAAGGTATCCGCTCGATCCCGATAAAGTGGCTGGCGGCTTGGAGGTTTTGAAACTGCTGCTGACGCAATCGTGGCGATGAGGCGCCGGAATGCTGACTTGCGCCCACTCTGATACTCCCTCCCGCCATGCGTCGGGCATTTTCGCCCCGGAAGCGGCTTTGTAATGCTTGCAAACGGCGAGCCCAATTTTTCGGGTGAGTTGCAACATTGCGACTTTTGACCGGCTGAGCCCCAGAGTGTTTCAGTAATGTGGTGCCTTTCACCGGCTGCTGAAAGTGTGCTTTGCAATGTTTTCCAGCCGAGAGGCTTCACGCTGGCAAGATTCGCAGGCGATCCGCCAGACTTGCACAATGCCTTGCACAAGCTCGCGCCGGGGGAGCGTAGAGGACGGATGCACGCACCGTCTCGGCGGTGCAAAAGATATGTAGTCTGGCGCGTCTGCGGTGCCGCATAAGAGAGGCGGCGGCATCGTTGCGCCTTCTGTGCAAGAGCTTGTGCAAGTCTCGCCCGATTTCTGCCCCGGTCTTCCACTCGTCACCCGTGCTTGCTCCGCTCCCGCCTCCCGGAAGGCGCGCTTCCGCCGATGGTCCGACATTTTCGCCGTGAACGTGTGCTAGGCGCGCGGATCGGCGAGCGCAAGACGCAGCCACACCGCAAAGACTTGCGCGGCAGCCTTGCGCATACTGCATTGCGCCGGCGCATCGAGCCGACCCACCCGACCCGACAACCGAAGACGAAAGTCTTTTAAGGAGACTCCTTGTGTCGCAAAGCCCGTCACATCCGTCATGCAGCCCGCCAGCCTTGCATCTATGCAGCTCGGCGAATGACGGACCCTCCCCGCCACGGCGTCACAGACCGTCACGCCGCGGCCGCATGACGGACCATCGGCGAAGGAAGGCCCGCCGGGGAAGCGGGGAGCGCGCACGCGCGGCGCGGCCTCATGCTGGCGGGTGAATGATCCAACCGCGCCAGTTGGCCTTGCGATGCTTCCTGATGCGCGCGGGGAACTTCACGGCGAGGCGCGCGAGATACTGTCCGCAGGCGGTCGGATACGCGCCGAGCAAGCGCACCGCAGAGGCGCGCACGGGTGAGGCTTCGCGGCAGAGGGTTTGTTTCAAGTCTTCGGCGTCGCCTTGCCACGGTTCGCCGTCCTCGAAAATGTCCGCCTTGTCGATGAGCAGCAAGAGATGGTGCTCCGGTTCGCCCTCGAAAAGCGTCTGCGCGATTTCCTCGGGAATGTAGGACGCCACACCGTAGCGGCGGCCTTTGAACTTCTCGGGGATTTGCAAGGCGATCAGCGCGTGAGCGAAGGCCGGCAGCTCGCGCTCGATGGCCTCGCGAAAGGCTTTGCGCGGATCGGTCGCGCTGGCGAATTGCTGCCAGAAATCCGGCGCGGGCTTCGCTTCCAGCATGATGATTTTTTCCGCCAGGTCATCGGTCAGCGGCGGCAGACAGCGCAGCTTCTCGGGGTTGTCGTTCAACGTGACGGACAGCCGCCAGAACGGCGAGACGGTGCAGGCGTCCCGGTTTTTCTTGTGCAGGCGCGCGGTGTCGTTCGCGACGATTTCCTTGATCCGCTCGCCGAAAAATTGCCGCTCCTCATGCCGCGACGAACTCGGGATTTCCTCGATGAGCAGATGCTCCGCGCCGACCAGCTCGCAGTTGAAATCGGTGCGCCCGAAAAAGAACGACTTCGGATCGGCAGAGCGGCCCGCGAGGATTGGCGTGATGAGCTGATGCTGGATTCGCGACTTTCCGCAATCAGGCGGGCCGACTATGATGAGGGCTTGCCCCGGTCGCCGCTCGCCGGCCCGCAGGGCTTCATAGGCGATCTTCGACCATCCGCAAAAAAGGATCGTTCCATCGCTGCCGAGCAGCGCAGCGAGGAAAGCCTCGATGGTCGAGCAGTCGCCCGCCTTCGGCTCGATGAGGCGCGGACTTTCGCGCACCAGGACACGCCCGCCGGGAAGGTCATACACGCCCGCGCGCGTGCCGCCGATGTTCACCGCAAAGTCGATGGCATGGGTTTCCGTTGCGCCGTCTAGCAGGCGATCAAGCGGCGCGATTTGTTCGCCGCTGTCCGGGTCGGGTCGGGAACGGTAGCCGCGCACGCGCAGCTTGCGGCGGATCTCCGCCGCGCCCATTTCGAGGAAGCGCACGCGCCCGCTGTCCTCGCGCCGCATGAAGTAGGAACTCGATGCATTGAGCCAATACAGCCCCAGCTCATCGAGCACGGCGGCAGGGTCGAGGATGGCCGGCGGTGCGCCGTTGCCATTGCGTGCGCCCGCCGGTTCGCGAGCCGGTGCGGACTGCGCGGGCTTTGCCACGGGCGAGGCCGCCGCGATGGCCGCCGCTACATCGACGGACTCGGCGCGTGTCCAATCGTTCGCGTCCTCATGCTGCGCGGGAGTCAGCACGGCGAAGACTTCGCCGCGCGCAGAGGCCGCCACGTCGCGCAGCCACTCATCGCCCGCGCGCTTGCCGTCCTTCTCGGGGTCATTCTGCGGGAAGGCGACGACGACACCGCCGGCCCGCGCGGCGAATCGTCCGTTGCTCGCGCCGCGCGTGATGAGCACGGCGAGGCCAGCGGGTGCGCCGCGATGCCAGCCCATCGCATCGAGGATCGCGAAGGCGTCCCATTGCGATTCAAAGACCAGCGTCTTCGCCGCCGTCGCCGGATTGCCGATGGTCAGCGGGTGACAGCCCGCGCCCTTCGGCGTGTAGAACCATCGGCCCGACTTCGGGCGAACGTGTGCCGCGACCAGCGCGCCGTCCTCGCGATGCACTGGGAAGGCGATGCCGTCTTTGCAGATGCCGACCAGCCCTTGCCCATGCAGCCACGCGACGAACTCGGCAGACAGCCCGCGCCACTCGGCGAGCCGCGCCGCATGATCCGCCGTGAACTTCGCGAGAGCCGCAGGCCAATCCGGCGGTGCGGCGTCATGCTTCGGCGCGGCCTCGCGCGCGCTGGTCTTGGCTTCGCGCACAGTCGCAGCAGGCGTGCCGCTTTCCACACCGGCAAGGGCGAGATAGCGGGCGATGGCCGCCGCAGGCGTGAGGGCTTCCAGCTTTTCGAGCAGCGAAATCTCATCGCCCTTGTCCTCGCCGCCGCCGCTGCGGTCGCACCAGCCCCACGCATCGCCGCGCCGGAAAAGCGAAAAGCTCGGCGTCTTCTGCCGCCGCCCCGTTGCGAACGGGGATTGCATATTGCCGTCGCCGCTCGCCGGTGGATTGAAGCCGAGCGCGCGCAGCAACTCGGGGAGCGGTAGCCGCGCCTTCGCGGCCTCGATGGCGGATCGGTCGCGGGTCATTGCCCCTGCCACTTCGCGAGGATCGGTGAGAACTTGCTTCGACGATATGCCGTGCGCGCCGTCAGCTCGGGAAGCAGCCTCGGAAGCCAGCGCGAGAACAAGCCCTTGTAATTCGTCACGCGAATCCGATGCCGTCGCCGCAGACGGCAAAGCACTTCCTCAACAGCAACCGCAGCGTGCGGCGTCTCGGCGATGAGTGCGCGGGCTTCCTCGATGAAGGCACGAACGACCAGCGGAGTGCGGCGCAGGAAGGAAAGTGCGGAAGCAAACTCGCGGCCCGCCGGCATCGTTTGCGCCAGCTCGATTTCCTCGTGAGAAAGCGTTTCGAGAACCGCCGCTGGCAGCGCAGGCGGACACACTTTGAAAAGCTCGCCTTGTCTCACTTCGCACCGCCTTCCTTGCTCGCGCGATGCACGGACGGATTCGCCACGGTGCCGGCGAACTCGCCAGCAGCCGCGCGGCGGTTAAACTCGGCGATGCCCTCGCGGGTGATGTAGTGCCTGCCCGCGATGGTGATAACCGCCAGCCAGTTTCGCTTTCGGTAACGCCACACGGTTGCAGGGCTGAGGCCGCTCTGCCGCATGAATTGATCTAGTGCGAGCGGAGGATGCGCGGCGAGCGGCACGCCGGCATCACCACTTTCGATTGATAAGGTTTGGCTTTTCATAACACTTATCACCGCGTCCAGTAGTGTCACATGTCACATTCTACAATGCCGCTTCCTCTGAAAGCCGCCAAAGCTACCCCGCATAAAGGCGACAACGCCGTGTCAAATCCACGGCGGCTAAAAGTTCAGGAAGTCGCTGCGGAAGTCGGGCTTACACCGCGCCAACTGTCACGACTCGCAAAAGCCGGCATCCCCGGTGTCCAGCGTTCAACGAACGGATACCACTTCGCTTGGTTTGATCTGCCCGAAACTCGTCAGTGGATTCGCGAGCGCGCGGCCCATAAAAAGGGCAGGCGCAAGCAATCGGCAAAACGCAAAAGGCGACTCAGCAACGTGCAGCTACTAGTCCGCGCATTGCGCCGCACGGAAACAAAGCTTTCCGCACTCGCCAATGCGATTGAGGGCAAGGTGAACCCATCGCAGCTCGCGGAAATTGAACACGCTGGCAGGCGGCTCGGGAGGTTTGTCTCAAATCTCATCGCCCTAATGCGAGTCCGGGCGCGGCACTGGTGACGGACTCCGTGACGAACGCCAGCCGCCCCGGTGTCACGCGCCGGCCCGCATGAGCACAAGGCCGGCGGGCGGCATGACGGGTGTGACGGACTTTTCGCACGGTGCCGGGAACTTCGCGCATCACGCCGCCACGGCGGCGATGCCGAAGGTGACGTTGGCAGCCGCACGCCGCGCGTGATCCTTGGCAATGTCCCCATACACCTTGCCGATGAGCACGCCGCCATCGCGATGCCCGACCCATTTCGCGAGGGTCATAAAATCAACGCCGCTCATCACCGCGTAGCTGATGAAATAAACGCGCAGATGGTGAAAGCCGAACTTCGGCAAGCCAACGTGCGCGCGCACCGCCTTCAACGACTCGCGCAGGCTCTTGGCCGGAATGTCCTTCTCGCCGCGCTGCGGACTCGGGAAGACAAACGACGAATCCGGCGCGCGCCGCGCACGCAACTCGCGCAGCAACTCGGCGAGCTTTGGGTTGAAATCGACGGCGCGAGAGCCGCCGTTTTTCGACGTGCCGCCGGTGCCGATGCTGAATGCCGCCGCCTCGAAATCATCCGGCGCACCGATGAAGACGCGCCCGCCCTCGAAATCGACGTGCGCCCAACGGACACCAAGGGCTTCCTGCTCGCGCGCGCCGGTGAAGGCGAGGAAGCGGAGGAAGTCGCGCAGTTGCTCGCCGTTCTTGGTCAGCGGCGCACCGTCCGCTTTGGTCGCGAGACAGCCGGCGAGAAGGCTTTGCAGTTGAGCAGGGGAGATGAGCGAACGGCGCGGCGTCTCTACCTTGGCGATCTTCGGGAACTTCGGCAGCGCATCGAGATGGCCGGCGTCCTCTGCCGCGCGCAGGACATTCCGCAGCGCGACGAAATCGAGTGAGACGGTGCGCGGGTGCGCGGCGTCGAAATGCCGTCCGCCAAGCTCGCAGCCGCCCTTGCGCTGGCGAGTCTCGGCATAGCTCTTGATGATCGGAGTCTTGATCTCATCGAGCCGAAAGCCGCCCAAGTGCGCCGACCAGCGCGAGAGGGCTTGCGTCTCGTTGTTCACGGTGCGGGCTTTCTTGGCGAGGGTGGAAGCCATGCCGAGATACTGCGCGGCGAAGTCGGCGAACGTGGGGCGGCGTCCAGCCTTCGGCAACTTGGCCTCATGTCGCTGAGATTTCAGCCCATCGAGCGCGGCCTTCGCTGGCGCGAGGGAGCGGATCGGTTCGCCGGCCTCATCGAGCAGCGGGAACCGGCGCGCGCCCTTGCGACCGTCGCCGCGATCCGCCCAAAGGACCGCGTAGAATCTGCCGTTGCGTGTGCAGAGGCCGGGAACTCGGCGGTTGCGTGAATCACGCGCCGCTGCAAACTGCGCGCTGTGCAAGACGTTTGTGCAAGCCTCATCACGGCCCGCGTTGCTCGCTTTTGTTTCAATGCTTTTCATGCCGTGACTCTTGCACAAACTCTTGCACAAAACAAGAGAGAAGCGAGCGAAGGCCGCAAGTGCGGCTCATTTACAGAGTGAAAAGCCTAGTTGGCGGTGTGGCGAAATGGCAGACGCAGCAGACTTAAAATCTGCTGGGGGGTTACTCCCGTGCGGGTTCGAGTCCCGCCACCGCTACCGCACAAATGTGTGAGGCCGAGTCACTCGGATCAACCTGCGCACAGCATCCCACAGGCTTGGTTCCGGAAGCATTGCTTCTCTTTGTTTTTCGTGGCCGGCACCGCTTTACGGTGCCCGTGTCGTCCTTGTTGAGTGAACGACATGTGCCACATTCGCCTGTTCAGGCCTCAAACTTTTGAGGCCCCATAAGGGCGAAAGAATTTCGGCCACATTTGATTGCCAAACCCGGGAAAAGCTCTCAAAAGGTCCGCCCCGCAAGTGCCGACGTCAGACATGCAACCCATGCAGTTGGCCGGTGGGACGGCGAGGCTTGTGAAATTTTTCACAAACTCCGCTTGCAATGACCTCCCGAAAATTTTACAAACCGCGCCCTTCGATGCCGGCACGACCGCCCAAGCCTCATTTTTTCACGTTTCAGCCCTGACCGATGGCGAACATTTTCCCACGTAGCTCGAACTGGATACCGCTCAAGCTCATCGTGATTCTCGCTGTGCTGGGCGGGGCGGTGAGCTCGGGGATGTGGTATTATTTCACGCCGAAATATACGCGGGTGGGCTACGCCCCGGTGCAGCCGGTGCCCTTTTCGCACAAGATCCATGCGGGGCAGCTCGGGATGGATTGCCGGTATTGTCACAGCTTTGTGGAGACGGCGGCGCACTCGAATATCCCTACTACGCAGGTGTGCATGAACTGTCACACGCAGGTGCAGGCGGCCAATCCGAAGCTGGCGGCGGTGCGCGAGAGCTGGCAGACGGGCAAGCCGATCCAGTGGATCCAAATCCACAAGACGCCGGACTACGTGTATTTCAATCACGCGGCGCATGTGAACCGCGGCGTGTCGTGCGTGGAGTGTCACGGGCGGGTGGACAAGATGGAAGTGGTCGAGCACGCGAAGTCGCACTCGATGGATTTCTGCCTGACGTGCCATCGCAACCCGGAGACGGCGCTGCGGCCGGTGGCTGAGGTGACGCATTTGGGCTGGGAGCCAGCGACAAAGGAAGGCGAGTCGGTCACGGAGGCGCAGACGCGGCTCGGGACCGAGCTGAAGGCTGCATGGAAGATCAATCCGCCGGACAAGAACTGCGCGGGGTGTCACCGCTAAATCGATGAGCAAGCGCGTTATCATTCATCCCAAGGAAGAAGCCGGCGGGCGCAAATATTGGCGTTCGCTTGGGCAACTCGGCGATACGCCGGAGTTTCGCGGGTGGCTCGAGCGGGAGTTTCCGCAGGGTGCTTCGGAGCTCGAGGGGGGCGATGTTTCGCGGCGCGCGTTTCTGCGACTGATGGGGGCGTCGTCTGCGCTGGCGGGGCTGTCGCTCGCGGCGTGCCGGCGACCGGAGAAGCAACTCGTGCCGTTCACGCGCGGCGTGGAGTGGTCGATCCCAGGCAAGGCGCTGTTTTTTGCGACGTCGATGCCGACGCGGAAGGGCTTCTCGCCGCTGATCGCGCAGACGCACGATGGCCGGCCGACGAAGATCGAGGGCAACCCGTTGCATCCGGTGAGCGGTGGGGCGAGCGGGCTCTATGAACAGGCGTCGATCCTCGATCTCTACGACCCGGATCGGGCTCGGGAGTTCAAGCACGCGGGTAAGGCGATTTCGGCGGAAGCTTTCGAGAAGTCGATCGATGAGATCGTGGCGAAAGCGGGAGATGGAAGCGGGCTGGCGTTTCTGCTCGAGGAGAGTTCTTCGCCTTCGCGCGAGCGGTTGCGCGGCGAGATCGCGAAGAAATTTCCGAAAGCGATGTGGGCGGTTTATGAACCGGTGGGCAATGCCGCTGCGGCGACGGCTGCGAAGGCGACATTCGGTGCCGATGTGCTCGCGAAAGCTGATTTTTCCAAGGCAAACGTGATTCTGGCGCTCGACGCCGACTTCCTCGGCCAGGACTCGGCGACCGACGACACGCGCGCTTACGCGAAGCGCAGGAGCGTGGACGGCGGCAATAAGATGAATCGGCTCTACGTCGTCGAAAACCGCTACACGGTGACCGGCGGGATGGCGGATCATCGACTGCGCGTTCCGGCATCGCAGGTCGGCGCGTTTTTGCTCCAGCTCGCAAGTGAACTCGCCGTGGCGACGGGCGATGTGGCGCTCAAGACGGTCCTCGGCGGCGCGCCGAAAGCGGCGGTGAAGTTTTCAGCGGAGTGGGTGAAGGAATGCGCGGTTGATCTCGCGGCGCACAAAGGCGCGAGCCTCGTGGTCGTCGGCGAACGCCAGCGGCCGGCGATCCAGGCGCTCGGCTTTGCAGTGAACGCAGCGCTCGGAAATCTCGGAAAGACGCTCGGCACGGTGAAGGTGCAGGCGAAGCCCGCAGCGTCGATCGCGGAACTCGCGAAAGCGCTCGACGACAAGACGGTGAAGACGCTCGTCATCGTCGGCGGCAACCCGGCTTATAACGCGCCGGGCGATCTCGATTTTGCCGCGAAGCTCAAGAACGCGACGGTGATCCGTGTCGGGACGAACGAAGACGAGACGGCGCCGTCTGCGACGTGGCACGCGCCGCTCGCGCACTACCTCGAAGCGTGGGGCGATGGTCGTGCGCTCGACGGCAGCTACGTGGCGGTGCAGCCGATGATCCTGCCGCTCTTCGGCGGTTGGTCGGAGCTGGATGTGCTCGCGAAATTTGCCGGTCAGCCGAAGCCGAAGGGACCGGAGTTGGTGCAGGAGACGTTCAAGCAGTTCACCAAGACGACCGACTTTGCGACCGACTGGCCGAAATTTCTCTACTACGGATTTCAGCCCGGCAGCGCGCGGGATGCGAGCGCCCCGACGCTCAATGCGGACGCGGTCGCGAAGCTCGTCGCGGAGAATCTTTCGCTGCCTGCGCCGGATGCGGAATCCTTTGAGATCGTGCTTACCGCGGACTCGTCGATCGACGACGGCCGCTACGCGAACAACGGCTGGCTGCAAGAATTTCCCGATCCGGTCAGCAAGCTGACTTGGGACAACGCCGCGTGGATTAGCCCGAAGAGCGCGACGAAACTTGGCGTGGCGAATGGCGACGTGATCGAAGTCAGCGTGAATGGCGCAAAGATCGAGATTCCTGCGCTCATCGTGCCGGGTTGCGCGGACAATTCGCTGACGATCGCACTCGGCTACGGTCGCACCGCCGCAGGGCGTGTCGGCAGCGTCGCGGCGACGACGGAGAAATACGTGTTCGGCGATGCGATGGTCAGCGGTGGCTTCAACGCCTATCCGCTCACCACTTCCGCCGAGCCCTACATCCGCGTCGGCGCAAAGGTGCGCGCGGTCGGGCGTAACTACGCGCTGGCGATCACGCAGGAGCACGGCTCGCTGGAAGGCCGCGGCGGCGATCTCGTCCGCGAGGGGACTCTCAAGCAGTATAACGAGAACCCGAAGTTCGCGGAGAAGTTCGGGATGGATGCACACATCCCCGAGAACCGCTCGCTCTACTCGCACCCGCCGCTCAACGACATCCATCAGTGGGGCATGACCGTGGACTTGAACGCCTGCACCGGCTGCGGCGCGTGCATGGTCGCCTGCCAGGCGGAAAACAACATCCCGATCGTCGGCAAGCGGCAGGTTCTCGACGGACGTGAGATGCACTGGATTCGTGCGGACCGCTACTTCGCCAGCGGGCCGAACGCGGACGGCAAATACGATCAGGAAACCGACGAACCCGAGATGGTGTCGCAACCGATGATGTGCCAGCACTGCGAGAACGCACCGTGCGAAACGGTGTGCCCGGTGAATGCGACGGTTCATAGCGAGGACGGGCTGAACGTGATGGCATACAACCGCTGTATCGGGACGCGGTATTGCGCGAACAACTGCCCGTTCAAGGTCCGCCGGTTCAACTTCTTCGATTACAACGAGCGGCAGATCAAAGAGCTGCGGAAGTGGAACCTCGTCAGCGAGCGCGGCATGGAAGACACGCTCAAGCTCTCCAAAAATCCGAACGTGACCGTGCGCATGCGCGGCGTGATGGAGAAATGCACCTTCTGCGTGCAGCGCATCCAGGAAGCGAAGATCGCGGGGAAGGCGAAGGGCCGCGACAGCGCAGACGTGCGCATCCCGGCGAACAGTTTCACCGCTGCGTGCGCGCAGTCCTGCCCGAGCGAGGCGATCGTCTTCGGCGACATCTCGAATCCCGAGTCGAACGTGTCGAAGGTGCGCTCGGGGCCGCGCGCTTACGAGTTGCTCAAGTATCTCAACGTCGCGTCTCGCGTGCTCTACCTCGCGCGTGTCCGCAACCCCAACATGAAGATGCCTGACGCCGCGAAAGCAGCCGCGTATTCGCAACCGAAACATCCACATGGTGCCCACGGCGCTGAACCCAAGCATGGAGGTTCGCAATAATGTCTGACGCAGTCGTCTCTCTCGAGTGCCCGAAGGAACTAGAGCGCGTCCCGCTCGTCACGAGCGCGCGCAAGTTCCCGTGGATCACGCAGGCGGTTTCCGAGATCGTGGAAAACCGCACGCCGGTGTGGTGGTGGGTGCTGTTCCTGCCGCTGTCGGCGCTGGCGCTCTTTGGGCTCACGTGCATCGGTTATCAGATCTCGAATGGCGTCGGTGTGTGGGGTGAAAACCATCCAAACGGTTGGGCGTGGGACATCACGAACTTCGTGTTCTGGATCGGCATCGGCCACGCCGGCACGCTGATCTCGGCGATCCTTTTCCTCACGCGGCAGAAATGGCGCACGTCGATCAATCGCGCGTCGGAAGCGATGACGCTTTTCGCGGTGATGTGCGCGGCGATCTTCCCTGGTATTCACGTCGGTCGTGTGTGGATGGCGTGGTTCCTCGCGCCGATCCCGAATGCGAACGCGATCTGGCCGAACTTCCGCTCGCCGCTGCTGTGGGACGTGTTCGCGGTCTCGACTTACTTTACGGTGTCGGTGCTCTTTTGGTATACCGGCCTCGTGCCCGATCTCGCGACCCTGCGCGACCGCGCGAAGTCGCGCGTGGTGAAATACATCTACGGCATCTTCGCCCTCGGTTGGCGCGGCTCGAACCGCCACTGGCGCCACTACGAGATGGCCTACCTCATCCTCGCCGGCCTCTCGACGCCGCTGGTGTTGTCGGTGCACTCGATCGTGTCCTTCGACTTCGCCACGTCAATCGTGCCCGGTTGGCACACGACGATCTTCCCGCCTTACTTCGTCGCGGGCGCGATTTTTGGCGGCTTCGCGATGGTGCTCACCATCCTGCTGCCGGCGCGCATCGTTTATCCGAAGCTCGATGATCTCATCACGCGGCAGCACGTGGACAAGATGGCGAAGATCATCCTGCTGACGGGCTCGATCGTCGGCTACGCGTATTTGATGGAGCTGTTCATCGCCTGGTATAGCGCGAATGTTTACGAGCGCGCGGCGTTCTGGAACCGCGCCTTCGGTTGGTATGGCTGGGCCTACTGGTGCATGATGACGTGCAACGTCGTCATCCCGCAGTTCTTCTGGATCAAGAAGCTGCGCACGAACTACATCGCTGTGTTCATCATCTGCCAGTTCGTGAACGCCGGCATGTGGTTCGAACGCTTCGTGATCATCGTCACGTCGCTCGCGCAGGACTTCCTGCCGAGTTCGTGGGGCCATTACTCGCCGAGCTGGGTCGAAATTTGGACCTTCGCCGGCACGTTCGGGATTTTCCTTTCGCTCTTCCTGTTGTTCATGCGGTTCCTGCCGATGATCGCGATGTCGGAAATCAAGATCGTCGTGCCGGAAGCCGACGCGCACCACAAACCCTCAACCGCGCACTAACCGATGGCAGAGTATCGCAAAGTCTATGGTCTCGGGGCGGAGTTCGACAGCGCGCACGACCTGCTGCACGCGGCAGAAAAGATTCGCGACGCGGGCTTCAAGCGTTGGGACGTTCACACGCCATTCCCCGTCCACGGCATGGACGCGGCGATGGGCCTCGGCAAGTCATGGCTCAGCGCGCCGGTGCTCGTCGGCGGCACAACCGGTCTGGTCACGGCCCTGGTGCTGACGATGGTTCCGTCGTTCGGCATCTATCCGGTGATCGTCCACGGCAAGCCCTTCAACTTCTTCACCAGCCCGGCATTCATGCCGATCTTCTTCGAGTTGACGGTGCTCTTCTCGGCGGTCACCGCGGTCTTCTCGATCATGGCCTTCAACCGCCTGCCGATGTGGTATCACCCGGTCTTCAACTGGAAGCGTTTCGAGCGCGCGAGCGACGACGGCTTTTTCCTCGTGATCGAATCGCGCGACCCGAAGTTCAACGAAGCCAAAACGCGCGAGTTGCTCGAGTCGATCGGCGGCAAACACGTCACGCTCATCCACGACTAAGCGATGCTCCGCACTTTCTTCGCTCTCTTCATTCTCGGCGTCGCGACGGTTCTGTTCGTGGCGGGTTTCCGTGGCTCACCCTCGAAGCTGCCGCCAATCGAGATCTTCCGGGACATGGATCATCAGCCGAAGATGCAGCCGCAGCACTCGACGAATTTCTTCGCGGATGGACGCTCGGCGCGGAAGCCGGTCGATGGCACGATCCCGCTCGGCTACACGGTGCCCGGTCGTTACCTTCAGGCGGGCGCGAAGAACGGCACGCTCGACAGCGTCGGCTTTGCGAACCTCAACGACTACCTTCACACCGGACGAGTCGGCGACGCCTATGGCGACGGCATACCGGTCGAGATGAATGCGGCGCTGCTTGATCGCGGACAGGAGCGCTTCGACATCAACTGCGCGATCTGCCACGGCATGCTTGGCGACGGCAACGGCGTGGTGAAGCAGATCGCCAACTGGGCCGTGGTCGCGAACCTACAGGACGACCGCATCCGCCAGCAGCCCGACGGGCAGATTTTCAACACGATCACGCACGGCAAGAACACGATGGGCGCGTATGGACCCAACATCGCAATCGAGGATCGCTGGGCGATCGTCGCATACGTCCGCGCGTTGCATAAGAGCCAGCGTGTCGTGCTGGCAGATCTGCCGGTGGAAAAGCAGAAGGAACTTCAGCAGCCAGCCAAGAAATGAGCGATCACGCGCACGCACCCGAAGCTGAGAAATTCGACCCCTCCAAGCTCGGCGGCCTGCCGAACGTGCTGCTCGGCGCCGGCGTCGCCGGGCTCGCGGTCACAGCGGTCGGTGCATTCGTCGTCGGCAAGGAGCAGTTCGCCTACACGTATCTGTTCGCGTTCTCATTTTTCTTCACGCTCATCATGGGCGCATCATTCTGGAACTGCCTGCACCACGCGACCGACTCCGAGTGGTCCGTCGTCATCCGCAGGCAGGTTGAGAACGTCGCGAGCCTCTTCCCTGTTCTATTCGTGTTCTTCCTCCCGCTGCTCGGCTGCGTGAGCATCCTGTGGAAGTGGTGGGACGTGCAGCCCGGCGTCGATGTGTTGCTCGATGAGAAGCAGCCGTATCTCTCGCACTGGTTCTTCCTCCTGCGCGTCGCGCTCTACTTCGTGGTCGTAAGCTGGATCGTCACTTCGCTTCGCAGGCACTCGACAAAGCAGGACGAAGACGGCGCGGCCTCGCACAGTTTGACGATGCGCAAATTGGGCATCGGCGGCATCCCTGCCGTCGCGCTCACGATCACTTTCGCCGGCTTCGACTGGCTGATGGGCCTCGACTACCACTGGTTCTCGACCATGTGGGGCGTGTATCTCTTTGCCGGTGCCGCGGGTAGTTCGATGTCGCTGATCGTGCTCATCATCACGGCGCTGAAGGCCAAGGGTTACCTCAAGGTTGTGAACTCCGAGCATTACCACATCATGGGTAAGTTCATGTTGGCCTTCACGATCTTCTGGGCCTACATCGGCTACTCGCAATACATGCTCATCTGGTATGCGAACATCCCGGAAGAGACCGTGTATTTCATCATCCGGAACCAGGGGAACTGGAACTTCTTGAGCACGGCTCTGGTGGTATGCCGCTTCTTCCTTCCGTTCCCTGTGCTGCTCACGCAGTGGGTGAAAAAGGCGCCGGAGCGCCTGCGTTACGTCGCGATGTGGATCATTGGCGTGCAGCTTCTCGATATTTTTGTCATCGTGATCCCGACGCTCAAGAAGACCGGTTTCAGCTTCCTCGATGTCGCGTATGCGATCTGCCCGCTTGTGGGCATCGGCGGCATCCTCGCGTGGCTGTTCCTGAAGAAGCTGACGGCGAACTACCTCTTCCCGACGAAGGATCCTCGCCTCGCTGGGTCGCTCAACTTGCACAACTAACATGGCGACCGACACCACTCGTCAGCAATCCAGCGGCTTCGGCACCTTTCTGTGGGCGCTGTTTTACTTCTTCGCCTTTACGCTCGTCGTCGTGGTCTGGGTCTGGAATGCCGGGCCGAAAGGTGGCTACGAAGACAAACGTGGTGACGAACGCACGAAGCTCCGTGAGAAAGTGCTGAGCGACGCGAACTTCAAACTCAACTCGACCGGCATGGTCGATCCAGCGAAAGGGATCGTCCACATCCCGATCGGTGACGCGAAGACAGCCATCATCGCCGAATTGAAAGCGAAGAAGGTCGGTGCGTCGCCGGTGAAGGTCGATGCTTGGCTGCCGATGCCGCCGCCCGCCGATCCGAATGCCACCGAACCGCCGCCGCCCGCGCTGACTTCCGCGCCGCAGGGCGCCGACACCGTCCGTTTCGAGACCCCAGCACCCGCCAAGTAAATGTCCGCCGCCACTGCTGAACCTCCGAAGACCGCTCCTGCCGCCCCCGCTGCGACCGACGACTCGTGGTCCGTCGAGCGCGCACACATCGACGCCTCCGCACGCGGGCCGGTGCTCGTTTTTTTCTTCACCGCGCTGGCCTGGTTGCTCGTATCGACCTTCTTCGGCTTCGTCGGCAGCTACAAACTCCAGAACCCTGGCTTCCTCGCCGACTGGCCGATTTATACCTACGGCCGCGTGGTCCCGGCGTTCCACGCCTGCTTCACCTACGGCTGGTGCAGCCTGGCCGGCATGGGCGTGGCGATCTGGCTGATGGCGCGCCTCTGCCGCACCCCGATCAAGTTCCCCGGCGCGCTGATCTTCGGTGCGCTGTTTTGGAACTTCGGCCTCGCCCTCGGTGTCTCGGGCATCCTCTTGGGCCAGAACACCGGGCTCGAGCACATGGCCCTCCCGCGCCCGGCGGCGTGGATGATGTTCATCGGCTACTTCTTCGTCGGCGTGACTGGCGCGGTGCTTTACAAGATGCGCAAGAGCAGCGTCGTCTTCATTTCCGTGTGGTATCTGCTCGGCGCGTTCTTCTGGTTTCCGTGGCTATTCTTCACCGCGCACGTGCTCCTCGGCGTGCCGCAGCTTCAGGGCGTGATGCAAAATGTCGTCGCCGCGTGGTTCGCGAACGGCCTGAACAATTACTGGTTCACTCCGATCGGCCTGGCCGCCGCGTATTACCTCATCCCGAAAGTCATCAACCGCCCGATCCACAGCTACAACCTCGCGAGCATCGGGTTTTGGTCGTGGGCGATCTTCGGCGGACTCACGGCGATGACGAAGCTCAGCGGCGGCCCGGTGCCGGCGTGGCTCGTGTCGCTGAGCATCGCGGCGAACATCATGCTCATCATCCCGCTCGTCACGGTCGGGAAGAACCTCTTCAAGACCATGGAGGGCAACACCCACATGATTTACTACTCGCCGACGGTGCGGTTCACGTTCCTCGGCGCGATCATCTTCTGCATCGCCACGGCGCTCAGCCTCTTCACCGCGCTCCGCGGGCCGGATAGCGTCACGCACTTCACGCTCTTCGGCACGGCGACCAATGAGATGCTGCTCTACAGCTTTTACTCGATGGTCATGTTCGGCGCGATCTACTACATCACCCCGCGCCTCGTCGGCTGTGAGTGGCTTTCGGCGTCTCTCATCCGGGTTCACTTTCTTTGCGCGGCTTACGGCGGCGGGTTGGCGGTAGTCGTGATGCTCTTCTCCGGCATTGCCGCCGGGATGCGCGCGCTCGATCCGACCGCGCAGGCTTCGCAGCTCATCTACAATACCTTCGCGTATCTTCCGGGCCGCACTCTTGCGCTGGTCCTCGTCACGCTCGGGCACACCGCTTTCGGTCTGCACTTCCTGCTGATGCTCCTGCGCATCGGCCAGCCCGCCGGCCAGGCCACCTTGTTCGCGCCGCTCGGGCAGGAGGAGGATCACCACTAATGAGCCGTTCATCGTATCTCTTCACCGGAATCTTCGGGTCGTTCGCGCTCTCGTGCTTCGCGCTGGTGCTCGTGCCGCAGATGCAGATCGGCGGTTTGACCGAGCATGAAAACGCGGACGAAGGCACCCGCTACCCGGTCGTGAACACCCGGCAGGGCCGCGAGATCTACATCCGCGAAGGTTGCTACTACTGCCACACGCAGCAGATCCGCGATGAGCAGAACGGCGCTGACATCGCGCGCGGCTGGGGCACCCGCCGCACCGTCGCGCGCGATTACATCTTCGACGACCCGCCGCTCCTCGGCAGCATGCGGCTCGGCCCCGATCTGGCTAACGTCGGCAGCAAGGACTGGCGCAACGAAGAGAAGGACGAACAGCGCAAACCGGCGAAGCGCGACCGCGCCTGGCACCTCCTGCACCTTTATAACCCGCGCGTGCTCATCCCGAACTCGCCGATGCCGCCCTACCGCTATCTTTTTGACGAAGTGAAGGCCGGCACTGCCGCGAAGGCGAACGTCTTGCCGGTGATTGCGAAGAAGAAAGGCCACGAAGTCGTCCCGACTGCCGAGGCCGAGCAACTCGTCGCTTACCTCCTCTCGCTCGACCGCACCGAACCGCTGCCGGAAGCCGGTGGAACCAAACCCGCCGCGTCCGCGTCGGCACCCGCAGCCGCGCCCGCAGCGCCGGCGAAGAAATAAGTTTGTCGCGATGAACGAAGGTCCCGAACGCATCGATTACCAGGAAACGCCGGACGTGACTGAGGTTCACGCCTCGGTGAAGCGCGAACACGCCGAACCGATCGCCGAGAGCACGCCGATGCCGCTTTGGCTCACGGCCGTTTGCGGCGTCGCGGTGCTTTGGGCGGGCGCGTATTTCGGCATCTTCAACGGTGGCTTGAGCGGCAACGTCTATAACGAATACCAGTCGTCGCCCGCGGTGCTCTTCCCGCTACCGCAGAAGGAAAGCGCCGGTGAAGCCGCCACGCTCACACTCGCGCAGCAGGGCAAGTCTGTTTACGGCCAGTGCGTCGGCTGCCACGGCGGCACCGGTGCGGGCGTGCCGGGCCAGTTCCCGCCGCTGATCGGTTCCGAGTGGGTGGTTGGTGGCGAGAAGCGCGTCGTTGCGATTCTGCTCAAGGGCATCGCGGGTCCGTTCACGGTGAACGGCAAGCAATTCAACAACGCCATGCCCGCGTGGGAAGCGGCCCTGACCGACAGGAAGATCGCGGCGGTCGCGAGTTTCATCCGCCAGGAGTGGGGGAATAAGGCGGAGGAGGTTTCCGAGGCGAAAGTCGCCGCCGCGCGCAAGGAATTCGCCAGCCGCACGACGCCGTGGACGGAGGCCGACCTACTCCAGATTCCCGCCGATGCCACGCTGCCCGATGCAGCCGCCGCGACGCCGGCGGCTGAGGCAAAGCCCGCAGCAGCACCCGCCGCTGGGGCACCTGCGGCAGCACCCGCCGCTGCGGGGAGCTTCGACCTCAAAGCATCGATCGAGCGTGGCAAGGCCGTGTATATGCAGACGTGCTTTGCGTGCCACCAGGCGACGGGCATGGGCCTGCCCGGCGCGTTCCCGCCGCTCGCCGGAACCGATTACACGACTGGGGACGTGCGCCGCATGATCGCGATGCTGCTCAACGGCGTGAACCCGCCGCTCAAGGTAAAAGATGTCGTGTATGTCGCCCCGATGCCGTCTCCGGTGCTCAGCTTCCCGATCCTCAAGGAGGACGGCCCACTGGCCGATGTCGTGAACTACGTCCGCAACAATTTCGGCAACAAGGACGAGAAGGGCGTGACGCCCGAGTTTGTCGCCTCGGTGCGCAAGGAGTTCGGTGCGCGCACCGCCCCGTGGACCGAAGCCGAGTTGCTAAACTTTCCTCCACCCACAAAGTAACCACCTGATCGATATGAAAAAGACCCTCGCCCTTCTCGCCACGCTACTCCCGCTCGCTGCTCTCGCGGACGACGCTGCTGATCTCAAAGCCTCCGCCGAGCGCGGTAAGGCGACTTACATGGTCACGTGCATGGCCTGTCATCAGCCGCACGGCAACGGCTTGCCGCCGGTGTTCCCGCCCTTCAACGGCTCGGAGTATGTGCAAGGCGACGCGCGCCGACTCGTCGCGATCGTGACCAAGGGTCTGACCGGTCCTCTGAAGGTGAAGGGGCAGCAGTTCAACGGGGTGCTCATCGCGGTCGATACGCAGTTCCCGATCCTCAAGGACAACGAGAAGCTCGCAGACGTGCTCAATTACATCCGCACCGCGTGGGAGAACAAAGCCGACAAGCCGATCACGGCTGAATTCGTCCAGAAAGTCCGCGACGAATTCAAAGACCGCACCACGCCTTGGACCGAGGCAGAGGTGCTAGACTTCAAGTAACCGTATGGCCGACGCACACGCTGCTACACACGACTCGCACGGGCACGGAGAACACCACGACGAGAACCACCATGTGCTGCCGTTTTGGCGGCAGTGGATCTTTTCGACCGATCACAAGGTTATCGGTCTGCAATACGGTCTGAGCGGCCTCTCGTTCCTGTTCTTCGGCTTCCTTCTGATGATGGTGATGCGCTGGCAGATCGCACATCCCGGTGAGGCTGTGCCGTTTTTCGGCGCGCTGCTGCAAAAGACTTTCGGCGTTGCGGCGTTCTCGAACGACGCGCTCGGTCGCATGGGCATGCTCACGCAGGATGGATATAATTCCTTCGGCGCGATGCATGGCACCATCATGGTGTTCTTTGGTATCGTGCCGGCGGCGTTCGCCGCATTTGGTAACTACGTCGTGCCGCTGCAAATCGGCGCGCCTGACATGACCTTCCCGCGTATCAACATGGCGAGCTTCTGGTGTTTCTTCATCAGTTGCGTTTTCATGATGGTGTCGTTCTTCGTGCCCGGCGGCTCGGCGAAGTCGGGCTGGACCAGTTATCCGCCGCTCTCGGGCATTGCGGATAGCATCGCGGCGGACCCTAACTTCCCGTGGGATCATTTCTTCAACGGTCAGACGCTCTGGATCACCGGCATGGTCTTCAACATCACCGCCTCGCTGCTCGGCTCGGTGAATTTCATCGCCACGATCATCCAACTCCGCGCGCCGGGCATGACGTGGATGCGGCTGCCGTTTTTCGTCTGGGCACAGTTCATCACCGCGTTTCTCCTGCTGCTCGCCTTCCCGCCTCTGGAAGCCGCGGGCGTGATGCACCTGATGGATCGAGCGTTTGGATCGAGCTTCTTCATGCCGACCGGCCTCGTCGTGAATGGCCAACTCGCCGACTGGGCGGGCGGCGGTTCGCCGATTCTGTGGCAGCACCTTTTTTGGTTCCTCGCGCATCCGGAGGTGTATGTGCTCATTTTGCCGGGTATCGGCATCGTGGCGGAAGTAATCGCCTGCAACACACGCAAGCCGCTCTACGGCTACAAGGCGATGGTCGGCGCGATCTTCGTGCTCGCCTTCCTCAGCTTCATCGTCTGGGCGCACCACATGTATATGACCGGCATGGGCGCGAAGGTGAGCGCGTTCTTCCAAACGACCACGATCATGATTTCGGTGCCGTCGGTCATCCTGCTCACGGCCTTGCTCCTTTCGCTGTGGGGCGGATCGATTCGCTTCACGACACCGATGCTTTTCGCCACGGCGTTTCTGCCGCAATTCGGCATCGGGGGCCTGACGGGCATCCCGCTCGCATTCAACGCGGTCGATCTATACCTGCACGACACCTACTACGTCATCGCGCACTTCCATTACGTCGTCGCGCCCGGCACCATTTTTGCGCTCTTCGCCGGCATCTACCATTGGTATCCGAAAATCACCGGGCGGTTGATGAACGACATGCTCGGCAAGCTGCACTTTTGGGGCTCGGTCATCTTCATCAACGGCCTCTTCCTGCCGATGTTCCTGCAAGGCATGGCCGGCGTGCATCGCCGCTGGTATGATGGCGGCGCGACCTACGAGCAGATCTCGAAGAAGGTCGTCTTCGGCCACACGAGTCTCGAATGGAATAACGTCAGCTCTTTCTGTGCGTTCGCCCTCGGTGCGGTGCAACTTATCTTCATTTGGAACCTCTTCACGAGCTGGCGCGCTGGCCGTAAAGTCGGCCGCAACCCGTGGGAGTGCACCACGCTCGACTGGGATACGCCCACGCCTCCGCCGCACGGCAACTTCGACAAGGAACTGCGCGTCTATCGCGGCCCTTACGAATACAGCGTCCCCGGCGCCGATAAGGACTTCACTCCGCAGACCGAGCCGCCGCCGTCCGCCGAACCCAAAGCCGTGCCCGAGCCGGCACTGGTGAAGTAAAGCCCGCTCTTTTTCCGACATGCAGATTCCTCACGAAGTCCAGGCCCGTCCCGATACCGGGCTCTACAATGCGAAGCTCGGCATCTGGCTGTTCCTCGCTTCCGAAGTCATGCTCTTCGGTGGCCTCTTCTCTGCGTTCATCTTCCTGCGCCTTGGCGCCGACGACGGCTACTGGCCGCACGGCCTGCTGAATGTGCCGATCGGCACGTTTAACACAGCGATCCTCATCCTCTCGTCCGTCACCGTCATCCGCGCATGGGTCGCGCTGAAGATGCGGCGCTACGCCGAATACAAGAAGTGGATGGGGCTCACGATCATCTGCGGTGCGGCGTTCTTGATCATCAAGCTTACGCTCGAGTGGCCGCCGAAATTTGCGCACTTCGGTGCGATCCTGCGGAAGGACAAGATGGCCGAATACGAGAAGCACCTGGGCAACGAGCACATGAAGGCCAAAGGTCTCGCACCGCGCAACGAGATCAGCGGCCACCTCGAAGCGGTCGAGTTCACCTTCGCCGGCACGGACATCGCCGGCGTGAAAATCTACGCCGACAAGAAAGGCTGCATGGTCGAGGACGCGCCCGCGCACGGCGAGCACGCGGCGCCCGCTGCCGGCCACGCCGCGAAGGCCGATCACGGCAAGCTTTACAAGTTTGAGTCGAAGACGCACGGCGCAGGATTCTGGCCGTCGGTCGCTGAAGGTCTCGAGCGGATCAAAGGCGTGAAGCTCGTCGCCTTCGAGGTGAAGCCGGACCCGGTGAACGAAGACCCGCTCAACGAGGAGAACGAGAAGCCGCATTTCTGGCCGAAGAAACCCAACCACGATGCCGCGCCGATCCTCATCAAGGCCGAGGACGTGCATCACTGGAGCGCGTTTGTGCCGAAGCACAGCACCTACCTTTCGACCTACTTCATGATCACCGGCCTGCACGGCGCGCACGTGCTCGGTGGCGTGCTAGTCTTCTGCTTCCTGTGGGGTCCGGGCGCGCGGCTCTACAAAAAGAACCCCGAGCACCTCGCCAACCGCGTCGAGGTGGCCGGCTTGTTCTGGCACTTCGTCGATCTCGTCTGGATCTTCGTCTTTCCGCTCTTCTACCTGCTGTAATCCATGAGCGACCCGCACAGCCACGCACCCGCATCGCACGAACCTGCCGATCCGCACGCGCCACCGGCCAACGTCCACGAGATCGAGCATCACATCGGCCTCTATTGGAAGGTCGGCGGCATCCTGCTCGTCTTCACCGTAATCACCGTCGGATTGTCCTACGTGGACTTCGACAAGATGTTCAACGGCCACGGCTGGAACATGAAGATCGGCATGCTCGTCGCGACGTTCAAAGTATGCCTCGTCGGCGCCATTTTCATGCATTTGAAGGAAGAGAAACCGACCATCTGGCGCTTCCTCTACTTCACCGCGTTCTTCGTCATGGGCCTCTTCCTCCTGTTTTGGCTGGCCTACGCGGACCCGATCTTCGGCACGCAGCACTGGCACCACTAGGATGTCGCTGAAAGCCTTCCACCTCTTCTTCATCGCGCTGTCGATCCTCCTGTCGGCCGGATGCTCGGTGTGGGCTTTCCTCAACGGTGTCGAGGTGGGATTCGGCATCGCTACCGCGCTCACCGCCGTCACGCTGGTGATCTACGGTTGCTTCTTCGTGAAGAAGTCGAAAGGCATCATCACATGAAGCGCCTCACCGGCCTCCTCATCCTCACGCTCGCATTCGCGCCGCAACTCGCCAGCGCGTGCAGCGTGTGCATGGGCGACCCGAACTCCAACATCGCCCGCGGCGCCAACGCAGCCATCTTCCTCATGCTCGGCGTCCTTGCTGCGATCTTTGGTCTCCTAGGCGCGTTCGCCTTCACTCTCTATCGGCGCGCCAAACTGCCGTTACCACCACACGCGGAGTTTGACGCCGACGGCCCGCTGCCTGCCCACGACTTGAAATGACCATCAACGAACTGATCGGGATCGTCCCGAACGCATCCGAACACGGCACGAACATCGATCATATGCTCGAGCTGTGTCACTGGTTCATGGCCGCGCTCTTCGTCGGCTGGACCACCTACTTTTTCTACACCATCTGGCGTTTCAACAAGCGCCGGAACCCCAAGGCGAACTACTACGGAGTGAAGAGCAAAGCCTCGCTGCACCTGGAAGTCAGCGTCGTCCTCATCGAAGCCGTGTTGCTTCTCGGCTTCGCCCTCCCGCTTTGGAACGACCGTGTCGGTCCCGAAAGTTGGCCCGACAAGGCCAACACCTTGGAAATCAAGTGCATCGGCGAACAGTTCGCCTGGAACTTCCACTACGCCGGCCCCGACGGCGTCTTCGGTAGGCAGGACAACCGCCTCATCGACGGCAACAACTCGATCGGCCTCGACAAGACCGACCCAGCCGCTGCGGATGACATCGTCACCAAGGGCGAACTGCACCTCGAGCAATACCGGCCGACCAAAATCGAGATCACCTCGAAGGACGTCATCCACAGCCTCTCGCTTCACACGATGCGCATGACGCAAGATGCCATCCCCGGCAGCATGGTGCCGATGTGGTTCCGACCGGTGAAGGCCGGCGAGTTTGAGATCGTCTGCGCCCAGCTCTGCGGCGCGAACCACTACGCGATGAAGGCTAACATGATCACAGAGAAGAAGGCCGACTTCGAGGCGTGGCAGAAGAGTATCCTCGACCTTCGCAAGCCTGCCGCGCCTGTCGCGCCCACCGCTGCCGCCGCCGCGCCCGCGCTGCCGCAGATTGCGGCGAAGTAGCGTGCCTGCTCCCAAGGACCGCGCTTTCCCCAAGCGCTTCCTAACCGTCCACCATCTTCGCCGCGCCTTGCAAAAGCGCGCCTTCCGGACGGCATGACCGCGCCAGTCAGCCTCTCTCGCTTCGCGAAGCTCGTCGTCGTCGCCGTCTTCGGTCTGATCCTTGTCGGCGGCCACACCACCACCACCGGCGCAGGCATGGCCTTTCCCGACTGGCCGCTCAGCGACGGCTCGCTCAACCCTGACGGCTGGCTCACCGACGTGATGAAAACCCTCGAGCACAGCCACCGCCTCGTCGCCGGCCTCGTCGCCACGCTCGTCGCCGCGCTCTTTTTCTGGGTCAGAAAAACGAGCACCAGCGTGCCCTCGGGCTGCGTCGCACTCGCGGGCTGGGCGCTTGCCGCCGTGCTCACCCAGGCGCTCCTCGGTGGCCTGCGCGTCATGCTCGATCCCGGCGGCATCGCCCCCACCACCAGCGGCATCGCCACCACCTTCCGCGTGCTGCACGGCGTCTTTGCGCAAGTCTTCCTCGTCCTCGTGGTCATCCTCGCCGCGCGCCTCTCGCCCGCCTGGCACGAGGTCCCAGCCCACCCGCACGCAGCGAAAATCCAGCGCCTCGCCCACATCGCCGTCGGGCTCTATTTCGCGCAGCTCATCGTCGCCGCCGCGATGCGTCATCCCGGCGCCGGGCTCGCGATCCCGACCTGGCCGAAGGTGGGCGCCGACTGGTTGCCCGCGGCGTGGAACCCGTTCATCGCGCTCAACTTCCTCCACACCCGCGTGCTCGCGGTGCTGCTCGCCGCACACGTCATCAGCCTCACGCCGCGCGTCGTCCGCAGCACGCCGGCACTCGCGCGTCCCTGCTGGCTCCTGCTCGCGCTCGTGCTCGTGCAGTTCGCGCTCGGCGTGCTCGTCGTGTGGAAAGGCAAGCACCCGCACATCACCACGGCGCACGTCTTCAACGGAGCCGCGATCCTCGCCACTGCGGTCTTGCTCGCCGCCCGCGCGGGCCGATCCTCCGCCGCAGCGCACGCATGAAGACCGAAGCCACGCTTCCCATCGAAGATGAACACGACCTCGCCGAGCCAGGTCTGCTCAGCGATCTGTTCACGCTCACCAAGGCGCGGCTGAGCCTGCTCGTCATCGTGACCACCTTCGTCGGCTACCTCCTCGCGAGCCCGAGCCCGATCGAGTGGCTGCGCCTGCTCAATGCCACCCTCGGCACTGCGCTCGCTGCGGCTGGCGCGGGTGCGCTCAACCAGTGGCTCGAAGTCGGCGTCGATCGACTGATGGAACGCACCCGTCATCGCCCGCTCCCCGCCGGTCGGATGAGCCGCAGCACGGCGCTGCTCGTCGGCCTCGCGCTCAGCACGGCAGGCACCGCGTGGCTCGCGTGGACGTGCAATGCGACCAGCGCGTGGCTTTCCGCTGCGACCGTCGTCACCTACCTCGCGCTCTACACGCCGCTCAAGCGCAAGACCTCCCTCTGCACCATCGTCGGTGCCGTCTCAGGCGCGATCCCGCCGATGATCGGCTGGACTGCGGCGCGTCCGTCGTTCGACCTCGGCGCATGGGTGCTCTTCGGCATTCTCTTCACGTGGCAAATGCCGCACTTCCTCGCGATCGCGTGGATGTATCGCGACGAATACGCGCAAGCCGGCTTCGTCATGCTGCGCCGCGACGATACCAGCGGTTCCTCCACCGCATTTGAAGCGCTCGGCTTCACCGGTGCGCTCATCGCCATCACCATGATTCCATTCTGGTCTGGCATGTTGACCGACGCTTATCTCAGCGGTGCCCTCATGCTCGATGCGGCGATGGCCGGTGCTGCGGTTTGGTTCCTCGCCGAGCGCTCGCGCACCGCGGCCCGCGCCCTCTTCTTCGCTTCGATCATCTTCCTCCCGCTGCTCCTCGGCCTCATGGTCATGACCAAGGCATGAAGACTCCGCACGCGCTATTGCTCGCCGCGCTGGCGTTCGCTGGCTGCAAGAAGGAGGAACCCTTCGAGATGCTCCAGGCCCCTGCAACGCCGCGGCTGCAAAAGCTTTGGCAAGTGCCTGACTTCTCGCTGACCGAGCGCGCGGGCAAGCCGCTGGCTCGCGCCGATCTCACCGGAAAGGTCTGGGTAGCCGACTTCTTCTACACAACATGCCCTGGCCCTTGCCCGATGCTTTCGAGCCGCCTGAGTGCGCTCCAGAAGACGGTTGCCGACAAAAGTGACGTCCGCCTCGTTTCGATCTCGCTCGATCCCGTGAAGGACACGCCGGAGGTGCTCCAGCAATACGCCACACGCTTCGACGCCGGTGCGAACTGGCTCTTCTGCACCGGTGACAAAGCGGTGATCTACGAACTCGTCACGCGCGGCTTCAAGCTCGCCGCCGTCGAAGAGCGCAACAACCCGGAGCCGATCACCCACAGCACGAAGCTCGTGCTCGTCGATCGCGCTGGCTGGGTGCGCGGTTTCTACGAGGGCGTCGGCGAGGACCAGAATGCGAAGCTCGCTGCCGATATCGGCCATCTCCTTCGCGAACAACCATGACCATCCAGGATCTTCCAGCCATCAACGCGAGCCTCAACACGCTGAGCACCGTCTTCATCGTGCTCGGCCTCGCCTTCATCAAAGCCGAACGCAAGCTGGCGCACATCACCTGCATGGTGACCGCGCTCATCACCTCGACCGCGTTCCTCACGTGCTACCTCATCTACCACTACGCAAAGGCCGGCCACGTCACGCACTTCACGCATCCCGGCTGGCCGAAGACGCTCTATTTCATCATCCTGGGCACGCACACTCCGCTCGCCGTCGCGGTGCTGCCATTCATCATCCTCACGGTCGCGCGCGCGCTCCAAGCTCGCTACGATATGCACCGCAAGTGGGCCAGAATCGCGGCGCCGATCTGGCTCTACGTCTCCCTCACCGGCGTCCTCGTTTACCTCATGCTCTACGTCTGGTTCCCGCCCGCGGGAGCCTGACTTATTGCAGGCGATAAACGATCCGCGCCTTGTTGATGTCGTAGGGTGACATCTCCAACTTCACGCGGTCGCCATTGGTCAGGCGGATGAAACGCTTGCGCATCTTTCCGGAGATGTGGGCGAGCACTCGGTGCTGATTCGCGAGCTCGACTCGGAACATCGTGCCAGGGAGCACGTCGGTGATCCTGCCTTCGGTTTCGATAACGTCTTCGGACATTTAGGAAAAGGTGGGGTGAAAAAGAAGGCGAGGCGCCCCAGATGGAGCGCCCCGCCTCTTGAATCGGTTTCCCGTGATTACCAGCGATTGCCGCCGCCGCCGCCGCCGCCGCCGCCGCCGCCGCCGGCATACGACGAACGACCGCCGCGATCGCCGCCGCGGTCGCCGCCACGACCGGCGCCACCGCCGCGATTGCCGCCGCCTTCTTCGCGAGGCGTGGCTTCATTCACGCGGAGCGGGCGACCGTCGAGCTGCTGGCCTTCGAGGCCACGGATGGCGGCTTCGCCTTCCTCTTTGCTGCTCATGGTCACGAACGCGAAGCCGCGTGAGCGGCCGGTCATGCGATCGGTCATCACTTTGCAGTCCGTGAGCGTGCCGTATTGGCCGAACGCGTCCTGAAGCGCTTCTTCTGTGGTGTTAAACGAGAGATTTCCAACGAATAGTCTCATAGTGGTTTGTTTTCTTTTAGTGATCTGACTGCCTGCCTGCTTCTGAAGCCGTTCCCGTTCATCGGGTTTCAAATCACCAAAGAGACAAACTCAACTGACGATCTTCCGCGCTACACAACACACACAACACAATCAAAGTAACGGGGCGGATAGGAGCAGGGAACGGCGGCGGCGCAAGGGATTGTTTGTGACAGCAAGAAACCCATCACCCCATCTTGATGCGATGATTTGTTCCTTGAGCCTGCAGCGAGCCTCGGCTTTCTTCGCTGACTTCCATGCCCGTCCTTCATCCGCTCGAAAAGCTCCTGCGCGAACGCATCGCCATCATCGATGGTGCGATGGGCACCACGATCCGCACCTACGGGATGACGGAGGCCGACATGCGAGGGGCGCGCTTCGCCGATGCGAAGAAGGATCTGCTCAACAACGGCGATCTCTTCTCACTCACGCAGCCGCAGATGATCTGCGACATCCACCGGCGCTTCCTCGAAGCCGGCGCGGACCTCATCGAGACGAATACCTTCTCGGCGACGAGCATCGGGCAGAGCGAATTCTTCGTGGACGACCCGCGCGAGCACGGCGGGCGGAAAGACCCCGCCTTTTACCAGAAGATCATCGAGGACAAATTCCTCGGCGACCTCGCTTGGGAGATTAACGAGCAGTCCGCGCGGCAGTGTCGCGAGTGGGCGGATCGCGTGGCGAACCAGGATGGACGGCAGCGCTTTGTGGCCGGTGCGATCGGGCCGCTGACGGTGTCGCTCTCGAACTCGCCGGATGCGGACGACGCGGGCTTCCGCGTGGTCACCTTCGATCAGGTGAAAGCGGCCTACATCCAGCAGGTGCGCGCGCTAATCGCGGGCGGTTCGGATGTGCTGCTGGTCGAGACGATCTTTGATTCGTTGAACGCGAAAGCCGCGCTCGTGGCGATCGAGGAAGTCTTTGCGAAGGATGGGAAGCGGCTGCCGATCATGATCTCGGCGGCGGTCGGGCGCGGCGGCGAGACGATGATCTCGGCGCAGACAGTCGAGGCATTCTGGAACGCGGTGAAGCACGTGAAGCCGCTCTCGGTCGGCTTGAACTGCTCGCTCGGCCCGGACCTCATGCGGCCCTTCCTCGCCGAGTTGGCGGAAAAATCCGGCGCGGCAATTTCCTGCTACCCGAACGCCGGCCTGCCGAACCCACTCTCGCCGACCGGCTTCGATTTGAAGCCGGCGGACATGGGCCGCTTCCTCGGCGAGTTCGCGCAGAGCGGGCTGCTCAATCTCGCCGGCGGTTGCTGCGGCAACACGCCCGAGCACATCGCCGCCATCGCGAAGGCGCTCGCGAATCTGCCCCCGCGCGAGCCGCACGAGGAGACGAAGTTTTCCACCGGCGCGGCGCTGCCACTGCGGCTCTCGGGCTCGCAGCCGTTCACGCAGCAAGTCGGCAGCTTCATCATGATCGGCGAGCGCACGAACGTCGCCGGGTCGCCGAGATTTGCGAAGCTGATCAAGGAAGGAAACTACGAGGAAGCGGTGAGCGTCGCGCGGCAGCAGGTCGAGAACGGCGCCAACATCATCGACATCTGCATGGACGAGGGGATGATCGACGGCGTCGCGGCGATGACGCGCTTTCTGCTCCTGCTCGGCAGCGAGCCGGAGGTCGCGAAGGTGCCGTTCATGGTCGATTCGTCGAAGTGGGAGGTGATCGAAGCTGGGCTGAAATGTTTGCAAGGCAAAGGCATCGTGAACTCGATCTCGCTCAAGGCCGGCGAAGATACCTTCCGCGAGCACGCGCGCACCATCCTGCGCTACGGCGCCGCTGTGGTCGTGATGGCCTTCGATGAGCAAGGCCAGGCCGCGACTTACGCGGAGAAGATCCGCATCTGTGAGCGCGCCTACGGTATGCTCGTCGATGAAGTCGGCTTCCCGCCCGAGGACATCATCTTCGATCCGAACATCCTCACCGTCGGGACCGGCATCGAGGAGCACAACAACTACGCCGTCGATTTCATCGAGGCCACGCGCTGGATCAAAGCGAACCTCCCTCATGCGAAAGTCAGCGGCGGCGTGTCGAATGTCTCGTTCAGCTTCCGCGGCAACAACACGGTGCGTGAGGCGATGCACAGCGCGTTCCTCTTCCACGCCATCCAGGCCGGCATGGACATGGGCATCGTGAATGCGGGGATGCTCGAGGTGTATGAGGAGATCGCGCCCGAGCTGAAGGAACTCGTCGAAGACGTGCTGCTCAATCGCCGCGCCGATGCGACCGAGCGGCTGGTTGATTTCGGCGAGAAGCTGAAGGCCGCGGGCACCGACGCGGTCGCGACCCAGAAGAAGGAAGAGGAGTGGCGCAGGGGCACCGTCGAGGAGCGGCTCTCGCACGCGCTCGTGAAGGGCATCGACGCTTACATCGATGCCGACACCGAGGAAGCGCGCGCGAAGCTTGGCAAGCCGCTTCTCGTGATCGAAGGCCCGCTCATGGATGGCATGAGCGTCGTCGGCGATCTTTTCGGCGCGGGGAAAATGTTCCTGCCGCAGGTCGTGAAGTCCGCGCGCGTGATGAAGAAAGCCGTCGCGTATCTCACGCCGTTCATGGAGGCGGAGAAAGCGGCGATGGCCTTGCGCGGCGAAGCCGTGAAGGCGCAGGGAAAAATCGTGCTCGCGACGGTGAAGGGCGATGTCCACGACATCGGCAAGAACATCGTCGGGGTCGTGCTTGCGTGTAACAACTACGAGGTCATCGACCTCGGCGTGATGGTCTCGTGCGAAAAGATCCTCGAAGCCGCGGCGACGCATGGCGCGGACATCATCGGACTCAGCGGCCTCATCACGCCGAGCCTCGACGAGATGGTCCACGTCGCCCGCGAGATGGAGCGGCGTGGGTTGAAGCTGCCGCTGCTCATCGGCGGCGCTACCACCTCGAAGGCGCACACCGCCGTGAAGATCGCGCTCGCGTATTCGCACCCGATCGTCCACGTGCTCGACGCCAGTCGCGCCGTGCCGGTCGTCAGCGCGCTGCTTTCGGAGGAGCAAAAGCCCGCCTACGCCGCGAAGAATCTCGCCGATCAGGACAAGCTCCGCGCGCATCACTCCGGAACCACCACGAAGCTTGTCTCCATCGCCGAGGCTCGCGAGAAAGCGGCGCGGCTCAGCTACGACGACGTGCCGCAGCCCGAGTTCACGGGCGTGCGTGTGCTGGAAGATTTCCCGCTCACCGAGTTGCGCGGCTACATCGACTGGTCGCCCTTCTTCCACACATGGGAGCTGCGCGGCGTGTATCCGAAGATCCTCGATCACGAAAAATACGGGGAGCAGGCGCGCAAGCTTTTCGCCGACGCGCAGGCGCTGCTCGACCGCATCATCGCGGAGAAGCTGCTCCGCGCCCGCGCGGTCTATGGATTCTTCCCCGCGCATCGCGACAGCGATGATGTGGTCGTGCAGAACACCACGCGCTTCCACTTCCTGCGCCAGCAGACGGAGAAGACAGGCGCCGACGCGGCGAATCCATATCGCTGCCTCGCCGACTTCATCGCGCCCGCCGGCGATCACATTGGCGGATTCGCGGTCACGTCGGGCATCGGGCTCGATGAGTTGGTGAAGCAATTCAAAGCGGAACTCGACGACTACAACGCCATCATGGCCGAGGCGCTCGCGGATCGGTTGGCCGAAGCCTTCGCCGAGTGCTTGCACAAGCGTGTGCGCGACGAGTGGGGCTATGGCCGCGCCGAGCATTTCACGAGCGATGACCTGATCGCCGAGAAGTATCGCGGCATTCGTCCCGCGGCGGGCTACCCGGCATCGCCGGATCACACCGAGAAAGGCACGCTTTGGCAGCTTCTCGATGTGGAGGCGAAGATCGGCATGAAGCTCACCGAATCCTTCGCGATGTGGCCGGGCAGTAGCGTGAGCGGGCTCTATTTTGCGCATCCCGAGTCGCGCTACTTCGCCGTGGGGAAGCTCGGGCGCGACCAGGTGGAAGACTACGCGCAGCGCAAGGGCTGGCCGCTCGCCGAGGCCGAGCGCTGGCTCGGGCCGTGGCTCAATTATTCGGCGTAGCAGCAGAAGGTAGGGACGGCTGTCCCCAGCCGTCCGCTGTGCGACGTGGCTGCCACATCGCGGACCGCTGAGGACAGCGGTCCCTACCTCACGCGCACGTCGAAGACGCCCGTGACGACGCGGGTGTTGATGCGCACTTGCACCCAGATGCGGTAGTCGCCATCGCGTGGAAAGGCGTAGGGGAAGGTGACCTCGTGCGTGCCAGGTGGCGGCGGCGCGGGTGTCGCGGCGCGCGGCGTGAGCATCTCCTGCGCGGCCATCGAGATCGTGCCGAGCGGGTGGAGGTGCGTGAAGACGGCGCCGTCGTCGTGGCGCACGACGGCGTGGCCGAGCATCCCCATGTAGGGCTGGAGGGCGACGGCTTCGCCGCGTGAATCGAAGACGGCAAAGCGCAGCGTCGTCTCACGGTTCGCGATGAAGTCGCCGGCGTTTTGGAAGACCATGCGGCTGCCGCCCATGAGCGGGCTGGTGCGCGGCTGCGCAGGCCGCGGACCGGCGTGCCATGAGTCGTCGGCGTCGAGCGCGAAGGGCTGCGCGGCGTTGCCCACGGGCGCGGGCGGCGACTGGCACCAAACCTCGTTCGCCATGTTCACCGCGGTCTGCGCGGGCACGCCGAGCGGTGAGGGGAGCGTCACGCTGGTGACGAGCGTTTCGTTGCTGCCGGTCTCGTAGGTGAGTTCGCCGTAGAGGTGGTAAGCGCCGGCGGCGAGCGGCGGCAGCACGCCTTCGAAGGTCTGCCCATCGCGTCGCACGGGATGCAGGTGCGCGATGGCGTTGCCGTCCGCTTCGCGGATGAGGAAGAGGTGCATGAGCTTGCCGTGATCGGCGGCGAGCGTGTCCCACGTCGTGGTGGTGGAAGCGTCGCGCGTGAGCTGGAGGAGGTGGGTCGAGCCGGCGGTGCGGACGCTCGCGGAGACGGCGCGTGGTTGGGCAAGTGCGTTGCTGCGGAACTCGCGATCCATTTTCCGCCAGCGCACGGCGCCGCCGGTGAGCGCGCCGCCGAGGAGGAGCGTGGCGGCGAGCGCGGTGAATCGGCGCGGCACCGCTGCGGTGGCGATCCACACGGCGGATGCGAAAAGGACGAGGCCGAGAATGGAAAGGACCGCGCCGAGCGCGGGCGGCATCTCGGGGCGGGAGAGCGCGGATGCTTGCAAGGGCACGGCCACGGTGCCGCTGCCGCGCGGGCTTTCGACGGCGACGTGGATCGCGTAGGAGCCGCGGCGCAGCAGCCAGATGGATGCGTTGAAAAGGTGCGCATCGCCGGCGACGGCGGTGGCCAGCGTCGGCTCGGGTGCGGTCGGCGCACCGGCACCTTGGAAGGCGGGCTGAACGCTGACGATGCGCACGCCTTCCTCTGCGACGCGCACATCGACCTGCGCAAAACCCGGGATCGCCGCGGGCGGGCGGATGCTCACGCGCACGGCGTGTGGACCGGCGTGGCCCTCGAAGAAGACGTTCGGGCTGCCGACGTGCGCGCGGGCGAGCAGCGGGAGGAGGAGCAGGAGCAGGAGCGTTTTCATCGGCGCACGCAGAGGCCGAGGCGGGCGGAGAGGATGGCGAACGCGGTGGCGGCGAGCGCGCGCGAGGGGGTGAAATCCGCGCCGGGTTCGGGCCAGAATGTGGTCTTCGCGGAGGGATGGATCTGGAGGAAGAACGGCCAGTGCCGCCCGCCGCCGGCGAAGAACCAACTGTCCGCCGCGGGCGAGAGCAGGAACGTGGAGAACGTCCACTGCACGACGATGAAGACGAGCGCGAAGGCGAGGCCGCACTCGGCGGCGCGGCCCCAGGCGTCGAAGCGGCGCGCGGTGCCGGGTCGCACGCGGAGCAGGAGGTCGAGCGCGAGTGCGGGCGCGACGAGCAGCAGCGGGAAGGGCGAGGGAAGCAGGTGGTCGCGCGGATTGAAGATCGGGCCGGTGAGCGGCGCGGCGGGGAAAAGCGGGAGCAGCCAGACCATCGCGCCGACCAGCAGCGTGTAGGCGAGCGCGGCGGCGGTGGCGGAGAAACGGTGCCGTCCGAGCGTGGCGAGCGCGGTGAGCACGAGCGGGAAAACCGCGCACGCGAGCAGGTGGAAGGGCGCGCCGTGCTGGCGGTTCGCGAAGGTGCTGGGCAACGCGACGACGCCGATGAGCGCGAGCACGCTGCCGCCCGCGAGCGCGCTGCCCGGCGCGCACCGCCACGAGCCGCCGATGACCGCGAAGAAAGCGACCGCTTTCAACAACTGCGGCGGATGCCAGATCCCGGCGGCGAGGCCGTAGGCGGACTGCCACCAGCGGTCGAACAGCACCGCGGTGAGAAACGCGACAGCCCCCCATAGCGCCACCCACGCACCGAGCGGCCTCGCCGCGCGCTCGCGGATGGCGAGCACGAGCGCGCCGAGAGCGGCGAGCGCGATGGCGAGATAAGTCGAGACGTGCGGCGGCGACCACAGGAGATCGACGCCGATGGTGGATTCCCACGAGTAGTCCCACAGCAGGCTCAGCGGCACGCCCGCGGCGGCGAGCAGGAGCGCGATTTGGGCGATGCGGGACTTCATGCCTGACGCATACACGCGCGGGCCGGGCGAGCGCCAGCGCGAGGAAGATTTCGGAAACTTGGGATTGCTCTGTGTCGGGAAAAACCCACCTTCCCGGCGAACCTGACCGCCCCATGAACACTCGCGCCCTCGCTGCCGCTTTCATCACTCTCCTGCTCGCCGCCCCCCTGTCGCGCGCTGCCTTTCACCTCGTCGAAATCGAGCAGATGATCGGTGGCCTCAATGGCGAGGCGAGCGCGCAGGCGATCCAACTTCAGCTTCGTAATGCCAACAATAACGTCCTCGCCGGGACGCGTTTGGTGGCCTACGACGCCGCCGGCCTCAACCCGATCGTGCTTTTCGACTTCACCGCCAACGGCCCCAGCAGTGTGAACCAATCCCGCATCCTGCTGACCTCCGCGAACTTCAACCTCGCGATGAGCGGCATCCTTTCGACGGACGGTCTCACCGCCTTCGGCAGTGACTACACGCTCACCAATGTGATCCCCAACAGCTACCGCGCCGGGGGCAAGGTCGTGTTCCAGAACGATGCGGGAACCAGCCGATACTGGTCGATCGCTTTCGGCTCCTACACCGGCACGAACACCGGGACGACCGACAACGATAACGACGGAGATTTCGGCACACCGTTCGCGCTGGCCTTGCCGACCGACGCGCGCGGCTTGCTTTACCGCACCTTTGCCGACGTTCCGAGCGGGTCGAACCGACATACGATTAACTCGACCGAGTTCGCGTTGACGGCAGGAAACGCGACGGTCATCCGTGCCGACGGCAAGCAGTGGGTCGTGGTCCCGGAACCCGGCACGGTCGGGATGCTCGTGTGTGGCGGGCTCGCGTTGAGCGGGCTCGTGTGGTCGCGTCGGCGGCGCGCGTAACCACGAGCTACGGAGCCATCGCGCGTTTCAACTCCGCGGCGAGTTCTTCGGGCGTCCACTCGTTGCCGGTGAAGACGCGCTGAATGCGCCCGGCGGGATCGACGACGATGGTGCGGAGGTTGTGATCGGGCAGCGCGCCGGTGCGGGCGACTTTCAGGCCGAAGACGGCTCCGAGCTTTTCGATCTCCTCGCGCGAGCCGGTCGCGAAAGTCCAGCGCGCTGGGTCGGGCTGGTAGCGTGCGGCGTATTCGGCGAGGCGGGGGGGCGTGTCGTAATCGGGGTCGAGCGAGATGGAGAGCAGGTGCCAGTTTGCATCGCTGCCTAGTGCGCGCTGCGCGGCGGCGAAGTTTGCGTTCATGCGCGGGCAGAAATCCGGCAGCGGGCAGCGGGTGAAGATGAAGGTGAAGGCGAACGCGCGGCCCTTGAAATCGCTCAGGCGCAGCGCGGCGCCGCGGGAATCCACGAGTGCGCAATCGGGCAGCGGCGTGCCGGGCGCGGGGGAAGCGGCGGGGTCGGCATCGGCAGAGATCGGCGCGGTGCCGGTCTTGCGCACCTGGTCGATCCAACTGCGCGCATCGCTGACCGACAGGCGGAAGCTCACCACATCGCCCGGCGCGAGCGCGGCGAGGTCGCGAGGGTCTGCGGCGGTGAACTCCATCGTCATCGCGTCCATGTAGCCAGCGATGGCGTCGTGGGCGATGACCGCCGTGCCGCTGCCGGGTTTGAGTTTGTGGATGACGCCGCGCACTTCGTAAGTGCTCGTGTGTTCGCCCGGCGCGAGCGCGCTCGCGGGTCGGCGATCGCAGCCGGGCAGTGCGGCGGCGAGGCAGAGCAGCGTGAGGCGGAGATTCGGGTGTGGCATCGGGCCGCTTCTTCTCGCATCGCGCGCCCGCCATCCAGCGCGAATCGCGGTCTTGCCCGCCCGCACCTGCGTTGCTCGGATGCCGGTCATGCATCGCCTGCCCATCGGTCGCACGATCCTGCTGCTCATCGTCGCGAGCATCGCGTGGTGGTGGTGGAGCACGCGCCCGATCCGACACGCGCCGGGCGTGCTCGTGCCGGCTCCGCCTGTGCAGGAGAGCGAGCCGCCGCGCGAGTTGGGCGAGATCGATGGATTCCACCTCACGGCCTTCGCTCGCTACACGCTGCGCGGGCGTGTGCTCGGGTGGAAGCGCTACCACAGCGGCATCCAGTCGCGGCTCGTGCCGGTGGATGTGGCCACGGGCTGGGGGCGCATGAGCGATCAGGCGGTGCTCGATCGGTTCGTGCTCACGATGGGGAACCGCTTCTTTTTCTACGAGTGGCGCGGCCAGCCGCCGCTGCCGCGCGATGAGATCATGCGCAGCGCGGCGAACAACCACGTCGTCGCCGGCAGCGATGCGGTGGCGAAAGCGGTGAACCGCTTGCGGGTCGGGGAACTCGTGGAAATGCGGGGCTGGCTGGTCGATGCGGTCGGGCCGGATGGGTTTCGCTGGAGCAGCTCGCGGCGGCGCGACGACACGGGCAACGGCGCGTGCGAGCTGTTCTTCGTCGAGACGGTGAAGAGCGGCGAGCGCTGAGCACCGGGGAGAAAGCGACGCTTGACGGTCGCGCGGTTCACCCGTATCGGCGCGGCCTTCATGCAACTCCTCTCCGCCGCCATTAACGCTGCCCCGCTCGCGAGCATTCGCTCGACGAAGTGGGTCGTCGTTATTTCGGTCCTTATGGGCCGAAGCGGTGGGCTGAGTTCCTGAAACCACGAAACAAACCGAACTCAACGCAACCCACCGCCGGCCTCGCCGCGGTGGGCTTTTGTTTCCAGCCCCTGCGGTCGCCGGCTCCAGAAAAAACAGAGCCATGAATGCAACCGACACAGAACCGAGCCGCCCGGAAAGGCGTCTCTCGATGGACCCGCACGAAGACCGCATGCTCGCCTTGAGCCTCGCCTACCTGCGCGCCGGGCTGACCGCTGAAGACGCGCTCGATTCGGCCTTCGCCGACATCCAGTGCGCCTACGCGGACGCCGAGGACCGGTGAACCGCCTCGCGGCGGCGACCCCCGCATTTGTGGTCGCGATTGCGTCGATTTGCGGGTCATGCTTCGCGCATGTCCCTCAACCCCGTCCTCCGCTTGCTCACGTTCGCGTTGCTGCCCCTTTGCCTGCACGCGCAGGTGGAAGTGTCCGGCAGTCTCGCGGTGCCGACCTTCACTCGAACGAGCGAAGGCGTCGTCACCTTATCGTGCCCCACACCCGGCGCGGTGATCCGCTACAGCATCGACGGCACGGACCCGGGACCGAAGACCGGGCCGTATCTCGCGCCGATCGCGATGCCCGGCGGCGGCGTGGTGAAGGCGCGTGCCTTCACCGTGGACCGCAAGCAGATGAGCGAACTGATGGAGGCGCGGATCGAGCCCTACCGGGCGCATCGCCGACGCCGTCCACGCTCGTGCCCTGCACGCAGGACCGCGACTGGCCGGTCTATGATTGGGCGAAGCGGCACGCGGCGGTGACGCGGATCGCGCGCGAGCGGAAGGCGTCGCTCGTGTTCATCGGCGATTCGATCACGCAGATGTTCGGCGGTGAGCCGCACGATCGCCCGCAGCCGGGCAAGGAGGTGTGGAAGCAGTTCTACGGGAAGCGCAACGCGGCGAATCTCGGCTTCGGCTACGACTTCGTGGAGAACACGCTCTGGCGCTTGCAGCACGGCGAACTCGACGGCGCGGCGGCGAAGGTGGTGGTGATCCACATCGGCACGAACAACGTGAACCGGAACACGCCGGTCGAGATCGCCGCGGGCATCCGTGCGATCTGCACCGAGGTGCATCAGCGCCAACCGGCTGCGAAGATCGTGCTCATGGCCATCTTTCCCCGCGGACCGAAGCCCGATGCCACGCGTGGCAAGCTCGCGGAGATCAACAAACTCATCGCCGGCTTCGACGGCGCGGACGGCATCACCTTCCTCGACATCGGCGCGAAATTCCTCGGGCCCGACGGGACGATCTCGCGCGAGATCATGGGCGACTTCCTGCATCCGACGGCGAAGGGCTACGAGATTTGGGCGAAGGAACTCGAGCCGCTCCTGAGCAAGCTGCTGCCGTGAACGCCGTGGCGCTCCCGGTCGCGCTCGGCCTGATCGCGCTCGCTGCACGAGCGGACGACTGGCCGCAGTGGCGCGGGCCGGAGCGCGACGGGGTCTGGCGCGAGCAGGGGATCGTGGAGAAGTTTCCCGCCGCCGGCGTGCAGGTCGTGTGGCGCGCGCCGGTGGGGCCGAGTTGGAGCAGCCCGGTCATCGCGGATGGGCGAGTCTTCGTCACCGATGCGGAATTGAAACCGCCCACGGCGCGCGAGCGTGTGCAGTGCTTCGACGCGCGCAGCGGGAAGGCGCTCTGGACTTACGCCTACGAGGTGTCCTATCCCGATTGGGCATTCGATCCCGAGCACGGCAATGGCCCGACGGCGACGCCCATCGTGGTCGATGGAAGAGTCCATGTGCTCGGCGGCACCGGCGAAGCGATCTGCCTCGCGGCGGCCACCGGCGAGGTGATCTGGCGCCACGATCTCGGAAAGGAATACGAGGTGGGCACCCTGCAGTGCCGCGCGTCGCCCTTGATCGACGGCGAGCTGCTCATCCTCCATCCCGGCGCGAAACCCGGCGCATGCCTCATCGCGCTCGATCGACGCACGGGCCGCGAAGTTTGGAAAGCGCTCGATGAAAGCGTATCGAACAGCTCGCCGATCATCGTCACCGCCGGCGGAAAGCGGCAGCTCATCATGTGGACCGCCGACTCGCTCACCTCGCTCGATCCCGCCACCGGCGCGGTTTTCTGGCGCGAGCCGATGACCACGAGCACCAACGACGGCAACGCCACGCCGGTCTGCGAAGGCGACCGCCTGCTCGTCAGCGGCTTGATGCTCAAGCTCGCCGCCGAGGCGCCGCGCGCCTTGATCGTCTGGCCGGAAAACCGCGGCGTGACCAAGCGCGTGCTGAGCAATACCTCGACGCCGCTGCTCGCCGGCGACCTCGTCTTCTCCTGCACGAGCAAGGGCGACCTCGTCTGCCTCGACGCCGCCACGGGCGCGGAGCTTTGGAAGACCGACAAGGTGACCGACCGCAAAACCGGCCCGAGCATTCACCTCACGCCGAATGGCAACACCGTCCTCCTCTACAACAACCTCGGCGAACTCATCCGCGCCCGGCTCACGCGCGCGGGTTACGAGGAACTCAGCCGCGTGCGCCTGATCGAGCCCGTGCAATCCTTCGGCGGACGCAAGGTCGCGTGGTCGCCGCCGTCGTTCGCGAACCGCTGCGTGTTCGTCCGCAACGAACGCGAGATCGTGTGCGCGTCGCTTGCTGCGGATGGCGCGAATCGGTAATCGGCAGCGATACCCATGACGATCCGCACCTTCCTCCTCTTCCTCGTCACTGCGCTCCTCGCGAATGCCGCGCCCCCGAGCGCACAGCCGCGCGTGCGCATCGCGCTCGCGGGCGATTCCACGGTCACTGACACCGCCGGGTGGGGCCTTGGCTTCACAAAGAAACTCAACGCCGACGCGTTCTGTGAGAACTTCGCGGCCGGCGGGCAGAGTTCGAAGAGCTTCCGCGACAGCGGCCAGTGGGCGAAGGTGATCGCGTCGAAGCCGGACTACGTGCTGATCCAGTTCGGTCACAACGACATGCCCGGCAAAGGCCCGCACCGCGAGACCGATCCCGCGACGACTTACGCGGAGAACCTCACGCGCTTCGTCACGGAAGCGCGCGCCATCGGCGCGAAGCCGATCATCGTCACGTCGCTCGTGCGACGCATCTTCGAGGCGGATGGGAAGCTGCGGGGCGAACTCGCGCCCTACGCCGCCGCCGCGCGAAAAGTCGCCGCCGAGCAGCACGTGCCGCTCGTGGATCTCTTCGCGCTCAGCACCGCGCGGGTCGAGAAACTCGGCCTGGCCGGTGTCGCGCCGTTCGAGCCGATGGTCCGGCCCAAACCTTCCGAAGCAGCCGCAGCGAAACCCAAATCGACCGACATCGACCTCCCCGCGCCGTCCGATGCGCCGCGCCGCGACGCGACGCATCTCAATGAGAAAGGCAGCATCGAGTTCGGCGCGATCGTGGCGAAGGAAACCGCGCGCGTGGTCCCGGAACTCAAGCCGTTCCTGCGCTGAGCCCGGATCGCGGTTTCTCGAAACAATACGACCGATACGAAAGCTCGCCGCCGCGCAACGCGTTATACACGCGCGAGTCTTTCACCCCCGCGAAGTCCCGGCCGAGCGAGTGCAGGAAGGTGGGCAGGTGCTGTGCGATGAGGTCCGCCGAGCGCGCGGAGTTTCGATCCATGCCGCGCAAGACCTCCGGGCCGAGCTCCCTCATGTGCAGCACGCGCAGCGGCGCGGAGGCGATCGCGCTTTCCCACGCCGCGACGCCGTCGCTGAACCGGAAATCCGCGTAGAGAAGATGCCCGCCGGGCCGCAGCACGCGCGCGACTTCCGCGAGGAAACGCGGCAACTCCGGGTAGCAGTGCGAGGCCTCGACATTGATCACCGCGTCGAACGTCCCGTCCGCGAAGGGCAGGTGCTCCGCGTCGCCTTGCACGAAGCTGAGCCCCTCCACGCGATGCCGCTGCGAGCAAAAGCGGATGCCGGACGGATTCAGATCCAGCGCCGTGTAGTGCCGTGGCTGGAGCGTGCGCGTGAGGTAGGACGCGCCGCCGCCATGCCCGCAACTCACCTCCAGCACGTCCTTCCCGCGCAGTTCCACCTGCGTCGCGACATGGTGATAGAGCTGGATGCACGCGCGGTTCGGCTCGTCCTCGGGCGCGAGCGGGATGCCCATCGGCGAGTCTTCCTCGAAGGCGTAATTCAGGAACAGCACCTCGGAGCCGCCGACGCGCCTGGTCAGGAAGGGATACCACCACTTCCAGACCGCCTTGCGGATGCTGCCGATGGAAAAGAGGTGATCGATGAGAGGCATGAGCAGTGTTGTGCGCGTCGCTGGCGACGCTGGGAAAATGAAAGGCTGCGAATTGAAAAAGGCGGCGCAATGGAACTAGTCCAGCGCTTCAGCGCTGGGAATTCCCGTCACCGTGCAGGCGGAGTCCCGTGAGGGACGGCAGATTGGTTCTTTCGTCCCTCACTGGACTGCGCCCTCCGCTCACGGACGTCTTCGAGAAAGTGGTTTGCGCGCCTAAACGGCGGCTTCCAGTTCGAGAAGCTTCACCTTCCACGGTAAGCCGGCGGTGAACCCGCCGAGGCCGTCCTGCGCGACGACGCGGTGGCATGGGATCAGGAGCGGAAGGGGATTCGCACCGCATGCCTGACCGACGGCGCGATAGCCGCGCGGGCTGCCGACGGCGAGGGCGAGTTCGGCGTAGGTGAGGGCGGTGCCGCGCGGGATTTCGCGAAGTTGCTGCCACACGCGGCGGTGAAATGGCGGCGCTTCGGTGAGGTCGATCGGGAAGCGGGCGAGTTGCGCGATCACGTCGTCGAGTGCGGCTGAATCGAGATCCTCGGGGATGCTGCGAGGGAAGGTGATCTCGCGAAGCACGTCGCCGTCGAAGCGCGCCGTCACCGCGAATGAGCCGGAGCGGATTTCGCGTTTCATCACGGGGTCACGCCGCGGATGATGACCGCGTAAACCCAGTAGAGGACTCCAGCGAGCACGCAGCAGAGTAGGAAGAAGGTCCACATTCCCTGGCGGCGATGCTTGCGGAGTCGGCGGCCTTGGACGGCGGCGGCGCCGACGTTTGCCTCGAGCGAGTAGCGCGGATCGTGCAGCGCTCCAGGGCGCCCGAAGCGAACGTCTGCGGTGCTGCGGCGCTTCACCAATTCTTCGCGGCGCTGTTTCTCGGCTTTCTCTTTCAGCCTCGGCGCATCTGCGATGAGGCGCTTCTTGCTATCCATCTCGGCTTGCAGGCGCGTGGCTTCTTCCTGGAGACGGCGTTTCTCGGCGTCGAGCGGATTGCTCGACGGATCTGAGCGCCGCGTGGGGCGTCCGGGTTTGCGTTCGGCCATGGGTTACTTGGGGGCGGCAGTGAGCAGGGCGATCAGGAGCAGCACGATGATCAAGCCGACTGCGACCAGCGGCATCGTGAAGGCCAAGCCGCTCTTGAGCCAATACATGAAATCCTTGGGTGGCTCGGCCACATATTCAGACTGGAAGCCCATGCCCATCGCGACGGGATCGCTCAGCTCGCTGTCGCTCTCGGGACTGATGCGCGGCAGGTTGCTCGCGTATTCGGCGCGCGCATCATCCACGGCGCTGAGCGCACGCGACAGCTCCTTGCCCATGTCGAGCCCTTCCCACGATTTCGGGTTGATCGCATCGAGCACGTCCGCGTGCTGCGCAAATGAGTCGTGGATCGATTCCAGCAACTCGACGCGCTTCCTCGCCTCGTAGGTTTCGCGTTCGAGCACGACCATCGCGCGCGTGATTTTCTCAAGCATCTCGCCCTTGCCTGCGTGCAACTGCTCCTGCCTGCGGCTGAGTTCTTCGAGTTCGCGTTTTTGCTTTTCGATCTGCTCCTGTTTGCGCTTGAGCGAGAGGAGTTCCTCCTGCGCTCGCTGAACTTGGTTGTCGAGGTGCTCGCTGGAGAGACCTTCCTCTTCGGGAAGGTCAAGGAGTGGTTCGTCGGAGGAGCGCGAGCGTTCGGGCATGGGTGTCGTGGCTGTGGCGAGAGTCCGGAATGTCGCGTTACATTTCCAGCCTTTTCACACGCCTCATTGCGAGAGCGAGCGGAGTGAAGAGCAGCACGAGGCTCATCGAGATCGCGAGCCCGAAGGCAAGCTCGGACGGCAGAGCGAATTGGATCTTCGGTGTGACGCGCCGCACGTCCGGCAGTGCGACCAGCGCGACGAAGAGGCTGATATAGAGGAAGCTCACCACGAGGCACAGCGTGCCGCCGAAGCCGCTCACGATCTTGCTCGGATTGTCCTCCTTGAAATTCGGGAACAGCGCCCCGAGCCCGACCGAGAGGCCGCTGAGCGAGGCGCTCATCAGCGCGATCGCGACGGCGAAGAAACCGACCTTCGACCATGGCAGGTTCAGCATCAGGCTCGATGCGACCATGAGCGCGACGGTGATCGCCGTCGCCGCGATGCAACTCAGCCAGAATTTCTGGAGAAGCACGCGCTGCAACCCGACCGGCGCGATGCTGAGGATCCAGAGGCGCCGGCCTTCGAGCGAAAATTGCGGGAAGACGAAGCGAGTTGTCAGCGTGGAGAGCGTGAGCGCGCTCGCGGCGAGGTTGAGGTAGGAAATCGTCACTTCCCAGAATGGGCTTGAGAAGTCGAAGGCGACGTTGCGCAGGTTCACCACGTAGATGCAGAGCAGACCGAAGAAGATCATGAACTGAATCCACTGGGCGGGATCGCGCCAAAAGACGCGGATGTCTTTCAGCACGAGCGCTGCCGTCGGTGGCGAGAAGGAGCGCAGCCAGCCGAGGCTCAACTCGAGCAGCGATGGCCGGCGTTCGGGCCGCCGCTTGTTCTCCGCGTCGCGCTGAAACTGGGCTGCGCGTGAACTTTGCGAGTGCGTCCATGAGCTGTAGAAAAACTTGCCCATGATCTCGAAGCCGATGAGCAGGCCGAATAGCGCGTTGGCGAGGAGGACGAGGAAATAGAATCCGCCTTGGGTGGAAAGGCCCTCGGCCCAACCGAGCACCGCCTTCGCGAGCCACGCACTGGGCAGCAGCGGGTTTAGGCTCAAGCGGGAGTGCTTGAGCAACTGCTCGAACGAAAGCACTTCCGCGGCCTTGGTGGCCTCGACGTCCGTGACCGGCCGCACGGCGAAGAGCAACAGCAGCACCGCCGCGGCGGCGCCGATGAGCAGGAGGCGCTTCACGATGGGCTGCGCGAGGATGCGGGCGAGGCCGAGCACGAGCCAGGAGCCGAGCAGCGCGGGCAGCACGACGAAGGGCGCGTAGAGCAGCGTGACCTGCGCGTAGAAGACCGGCGGCACTTGCTGCACATGCCCGTAGGCGGCCATCATCGGCGCGCTGAGGAAGATGAGCGCCCAACTCGAAACGACCAGCGCCTCGAGGAATTTCCAGCGATACACGTCGCGGTGTCGCACAGGCATCGAGAGAAACCACTGGGCCTCCGAGTTTTTAAAAAGCGTCGTGTAGCCGATGATGAGGTTTGAAAACATCAGCATCACGAAGAAGAAGCCGAAGATGAGGAAGAGAATCCGCTGCGAGAGCAGCGCGCCGACGAGCGGGAAATTGTAGAGGAACTGCAGCCCGGTGCGGAAAAGCCAGTAGCCGACGAGGAGGTAGCCGGCGACGAATCCGCTGAGGACGAACAGCAGCAGCGGCGATTGGCGGCGCACGCCGCGCACCTGCGCGATGAGCGCGCGCCAGTGCGTCCACATCATCAGGCGGAAGAGTTGGTCGAAGCGCAGGGGAGGCGGTTGATCCATGCGCGTCCATGGATGGCGAGAAGTGCGCCGGAGGCAACTGTGCATCACTCCGCAGTTGGCAAAAGCAGGTCGTTCCATAGCATCCGCGCCCGTGCGTTTCCAAATCCCGCTGTTGCTCTCCGTCATCCTTGCCGTGCCGCACATGCACGCGCAGCAATCTCAAGATGCCGGAGGCGCCGCGGAAAAGAAGAAGGCCTTTCTCAAAGCGCGCGAAGAAATGCGGACCGTGCCGCTCGCGACGCCTGCGCCTCCCGCGTCGTCCAAACCGGATTCGTCACCCTCGGCGTCCACTCCGAAATCCCGCCCCGCAGCCGACCCCACACCGAAGCCGAAGCCGCGGCCGGTGACTCAGGCCACGCCGCGCCGACGGAGCACGCCGCTGCTCGTCATCACGCCCAAGCCCGCTCCCGTCACGCCGTCGCCGTCGCGTCAGCGCGAGATGCCGGCGGCGGTGACGGTGCAGAAATCCGGGTTCGAGGAAGCCGAGGTCATCCCAGCGGAGAAGCCGTCGCGCAGTTGGTTTTCGCGCGGGCCGAACTATCGCTTTCTCACCGCGGCCGTCCGCGCGGAGATCGACAAGGCACCGGTGCGCAAAGGCCGCTGGCGCTACACCGTCGTGCATAACAGCGGCACGCGGCAGGGCAGCGCGAAGGCCTTCCACTACTACCACCTGCGCGTGCGCAAGATGCCCAACGGGCTCGCCTACCATTTCGTCATCGGCAACGGCACCTCGACCGGCGATGGCCAGATCGAGATCGGCCCGAGATGGTCGCGGCAGGTCAATGGCGGCCACGTGCACAGCGACTACCTCAACAATATCGCGCTCGGCATTTGTTTCGTCGGCGACTTCAACCGCGACGCGCCCACCGAGCGGCAGAAGGCGGCGCTCGAGGAACTCGTCGGCTATGTGCGCAAGCGGGTCGGCAAGGTCGAGGGCAAGCCGTCGATCGTGAAAGCTCATCGCGAGATCAACCCGCCGCGCTGGCCGACCGACTGCCCGGGCGACAAGTTCCCGTATCGCTGGCTCCACGGGAAGTTCGACTGACGTGCAGATCGCGGTCACGGGCGCGAGCGGGTTTCTGGGTCAGGCGATCATTCGCACGGCGCACGCCCGCGGGCACGAGGTGGTCGCGTTTTCGAGGACACCGGATCGCGAGGTGCGCGGTGCGGTCGAGACGCGGCAGTTCACCCTCTCGGCCCCGCCGGATTTCAGCGGGTGCGAAGCGGTCATCCATCTCGCGGGTGAGCCGATCATGGGTGTGTGGACGCGTGCGAAACGCCACGAGATCGTGACCAGTCGCGTGCGTGGGACGCAGCGCGTCGTGGAGGCGATCACTCGTGTGGGTGAAAGCGTCGAGGTGCTCGTGTGCGCCTCCGCGGTCGGAATCTACGCGGACGGTGGCGATTCGGAACTCGACGAATCCGCGCAGGTCGGACGCGGTCTGCTCGCGGAGACGTGCGCGGCTTGGGAGAAGGAAGCCGCGGATGCGAAAGGGGCGCGTGTCGTGTCGCTGCGGATCGCTCCGGTGCTCGCCCCGGGTGCGGGCATGCTGCGAATGATGAGGCCAGTCTTCGACTGCGGTCTCGGCGCAGTGATCGGCAGCGGGCGACAGTGGATGCCGTGGATTCACTATGAAGATCTCGCGAGGCTCGTGCTGTTCGCGGTCGAGGACATGAACGTGCGCGGACCGCTCAATGCCTGCGCGCCATGGCCCGTGCGAAACGCGGACTTCTCACGCACGCTCGCCCGCGTGCTGCACCGACCGCTGCTCTTGCGTGTCCCCGGGTGGGCGTTGCGCCTCGCGTTGCGCGGATTGAGCGATGAGTTGCTCGGAAGCCGCCGCGTGGTTCCGGCGGCGGCCACGAGCGATGGGTTCGGCTTTCGCTTTCCCGAGTTGGAGCCGGCGCTGCGCGACTTGCTTGGCTGAGTCGTCGGAAGTCAGGCGCGGCGCAGTGTGAGGTGCAGGATTTCTGCGGGCGCGGCGATGCGGACGGGGAACCAATTGCCCACGCCGTTTGAGACGGCGAGGGTGCGGCCATCGCGGTGATAGAGACCCGACCAGTATCGAAAAAACACGGGACCGAAGCCGAGTTGTTCGTTGAGCATGAGTTGGCCGCCGTGCGTGTGGCCGGCGAGGGTGAGCGGGAAGTTCGTCGCAAAATCAAAAGCGTGAGGGTGATGCGCGAGCAGGATCGGAAAGGCGCCGTCGTGGCGATGGCTATCCAGCGCGGCGATGGCGCGAGAGTGGCCGCCGGCGTCGTGCGTCCAAGGCAGGCCGAAGACTTGAAGTTTCGCCCGACCGATGGCGAGCGTCTCGGCTTCGCCGCGCAGGAAGGGCAGCCCGGCGCGTTCCGCTTCGCGGCGGAATGCGGGCCCGTTTTCGATGAGGTCGTGATTGCCTTCGCAGAGAAAGACGCCGTGCTTCGCGCGGAGACCGCGCACGAGATCGATCCCGGCGGGCAGGTCGCGCAGCGCGAAATTGATCAAGTCGCCGGTGAGCAGCACGAGGTCGGCGTTGAGATCGTTCGTCGCTCGCGCGATGCGCTCGAGCACGGGGGCGCGCGTGAAGCGGCCGATGTGCAGGTCGCTCACGTGAGCGATGGTGAGGCCGTCGAGCGCGGGTGGCAGCGTGGCGATGGGAATATCGAGGTGGCGAATGCGGAACTGTTCGAGTTGCGCTTCGCCGACGATGGCGCCGCCGCTGACGAGGACCGCTGGTGCGAAGGTGGCGGCGGTGCTGAGAAACTCGCGGCGGGAGATTCCGTCCGGCGGGACGGGGACGCTGCGTCGAGCGAGTTTGCGCACGGCTTTCACAAACAGGCGCACGACACGCCAGAACAGCCACAGCGGCACGGCGAGCAGATGCCACGCGAAGATCGCTGAGAGGAAGGGGCGGGGGAGAGAGTGGTCCCAGTGGGCACCCGAGAAGCGGCTGGCGATCACAAGCCCGAGCCCCCCGAGCATCGCCGCGGCCCATGCTGCGGCGGTGATGCGCGCGGTGCGCGAGCCGAGGTGCCGATGGGCGGCTTGCCACCAAAGGATGTCCCCAGCGATGAACCCGATCAGGAGTGCGGTGAAAAAGCTCATGAGGATGCGGCGTGCGAGCATCGTTCAATTGCGGGGCCTTGGCGAGCGGCTGCGGCGTGATACAATCGGCGCATCACGGGCGCCCGTAGCTCAGTGGATAGAGCAGCGGTTTTCTAAACCGTTAGTCGCGAGTTCGATCCTCGCCGGGCGTGCTTTTTCGGGTTGTCGCGGAGGCGGGATGGTCGGTGCAGCGATCCGCCGACGGGTGCGCGGCTTAGGCGAGGATGTAAACGTCCGGACCGAGGACCAAGCGGCGTCCGGCGAGATCGGTCGGGAGGGCGCGGGTGACCATGGCTCCGTCGATGAGGATGCCGTCGAGCACCGGGGCAGGGCTCGGATTGCCATTGGCGTCCTGGAATCTGGGATCGCCGGCGATGCCAGGCAGCTTGTCGGCTCCCAATGCCCCTCCGGAGGTCAGGTGGATATCCTTCACGCTTTGGATGGCGGCGATGCGTTCGACGTTGCCGGCCACGGCGGACATGATGTTGCGCGCGGTGATGGTCTTGAGGCTTCCGTTGATGCCTTTTGCGACGGGAATACTTGGGAAGCTGGCCTCATGGCTGTCTTTATAGCCGTTGAATACAGCCTTGATGCGACCCGCTGCGCCGGTGACGAGTCCGACGTTGCCCACCGTGTCGTCCACGGAACCGGGGGAGGCTTCGTTGCGGAGATTCGCGGTGACGAAGTCATCCATCGTTTCGCCGGTCCGGATGTCGTTATAAGAACGGATGGGCACCAAGGGATCGATGTTTCCGATGCTGCCGTCGGCGTGGACGTTTGAGATGGAACCGCCCTTGCCCACGAAGTGCGAGAGATCGACGACCGTCCCGTAATTGACGGTATCGCCGCCACTGCCGGCGATCAGATCGATGCGGGCGAGGATGCCGCCGAGCTGATTGACGCCGGAGATGCTGCCGCCATTGCCGCCCTTGCCGATCCTGCCGCCAAACGCTTTGACGACTGTCTTGAGCGCGGCGGGATCGTTGGCATTGCTGAGGTAGGCGTTCGCGTCGCCGCCCTCGCCAGCGATGATCACGGCCTTGGCGAAGCTGGTGTTGCCGATCTGAATGCTCGCGCCATTCACTCCGCCGCCATTGCCACCGCGGAAGAGACCGTCGCCGCCTGCGCCGCCGACCAGCGCCAGGGGATTGTCCTGCGCGGTGACGTTGATGTTGGTGACGCTGCCGCCATTGCCGCCGTTACTGCCGGCGCTGTCGCCGCCCCGGCCGGCGATCAACCGGTTGAAGAAAAAGTTACTGATCGAGCCTGCGTTGACGTTGGGCGCACCGGATGAGGCGGTCGAGATATTCTTCACGCTGCCGCCGTTGCCAGCGCGGCCTTTGGTGCCATTGCCACCGTCGCCGCCGAGGAAGGATAGAATGGCCGGGACCTGGAACTGATCGGTGGTGTTGCTGAAGGTATCGACGGAGCCGCCATGGCCGCCGATGCGGCCATTTCCGCCTCTGCCGCCAGCCATGTAGATGTCGCCCGCGAGCTGGTTGCGATCATCCTCGATGGGTGAGGTATTGATGACGGAGCCGCCATTGCCGCCAGCGCCGGTCACGGCCGAGCCGCCATTGCCGCCGAGGTAGAGGATGCCGCCGAGTTCGTCACTCGAGTTGATGTCGAATGACGCGTGGAAATTGCGGATGTCTCCGCCAGTTCCACCCCGCTTGATGCCGTTGCCGCCGCTGCCCGCAAAGAGGAATAGAATCAGATCAGCCGAATCGTAGAGGCCCGGGATGCCATTGCCCACGATCGTGCCGCCGTTGCCTCCGGCGAGGCCATCGCCCCCGCTGCCGGCGGTCAAGGTGGTGCCGAACAGGATGGAATTGCCGATCAGGTTGCCACCGGCTCCACCGCTGCCGGACACGGCGAGGCCGCCGTTTCCTGCGGTTAGCTGGGCGTTGATGAGGTTTTTCGCCGATGAACCCGACGCGCTGTCGAAGACGGTGCCGGTAATCGACCCGCCGCTACCACCGCCGGAGAAGCCGTTCCCGCCCTGGCCACCGCGCATCTGGAGGAAGCCGAAATCCACCCGGATGTCGATGCTCCCGGTCAGTGTATTGCGGTTGATGGGGTCGCTGCCGAGGTCGCCGCCGCTGCCGCCGCGCCCGACGATTCCGGTGCCGCCGTCGCCGGCGACCAGGAAGAGGTTGTGCTCGGCGTTGACGACGAAATCGAAGCCGACATTACCCGCCGAAATGATGAGGTTTCGACCGAGCAAATTCGTAAACTGGCCGGTCTCCTGTTCGCCCACGGCGTAGTTAGTGAGGGGGCTGTTCACTCGCGGGTAAAACGCATCGAACGCAACAATCGCGGTGTCGTTGGCGGCAGAGATGCCGAAGATGTCGTCTCGCGTGGCGCCGGGGTTATCGCTGCGACCGACGGTGGGGGTGAACTGAGCCGGCTGGGGCGGGGTATTCGTCGGCGGGAAGCCGATCTCCATTTCGATGACGTTCGAGCCTGGCGGTGTGCCGCCGTAGTAAAGAATTGCCACTTCATCACGAAGGCCGTCGCCGTCCGCATCGGTGCCGACGATCGCCTGGAGATTCGTGGTGATGTTGGCGCCACCATTGCCATTGGCAGGAGGTCCGAAGAAGAAGCCTGCGTTCTGGTTGCCGTTGACGGGGATATCGATGCGCCGTGCGCCGCCGATGCCGTCGCCCTGGAGCGAAATGAGGAAGCCCGCCGGTTGCTCGATGAGGACGCTGAAATCGGCGTTCCCGTCTTGATCGAAATCGACGATGGCGAAGTCGAGACCGAATGCATTGGTCAAGCTGATGTTCGCATTGCCGCCGGCCAGCAGAGCGCGGTTCGTATCCACCTGGCCGAGCGGAATCGGGCCGAACAGGACCGGGAAGGATGCGTTCGCTATGCTGTTGTCCCAAACCCGCAACCCGCGGCTGCGAGCGCCGGTATCGGCCAGAGAGACGACCACATCGTGATCTGCGAACCGGTTCAGGGCCGTGACCTCGATGTTCACGGTCGTGTCACCGGGCCCCGAAAGCTGCACCCACGGCGTCCGCGGACTCGCCGGGATGGGCGGGATCGCCTGACCTTTGCTGCCAAAGTCCGCATAGAACTGGCCGGTCGGCTTTCCATCCTCCACGTCGGAATACATGAAGAAGAGGAGTTGGAACGGTTGGAGCCCGTTGGTGCCACCGTAGTAGGTCGCGGCCACCGCGAGGTCGGTGAACCCGTCGCCGTTGAAATCGCCCGCCTCGATGTCCGACATTGTGTGGCCGGAGCGGGTGTTGCCGTCGATATTCGGCATCGGGCTGAAACGTGCAGTCCGGAAGCCGACGAGGTCGTTGAAGCTGTCGCCGTCGAGATCTTCGCTTTTGCTCAGGACGCCATCGCCGTTGCCGTCTTCATATTTGGAGAGGAACACGAAAATCCCGGCGTGGGAGCCGCCGCTTCTCGATCCTGTGGCGATGTCGTAATGGCCGTCGCCGTCGAGATCACCGATCGTCAATGCTTCGGCATCGATCGGTCCATCGAGGTAGAAGCGATCGGGGAAACCCGAACCGTCTGATTTCAATCGGAATCCGCCAAAGCCGTCGCCAAACTGCACGACCAACTGCGAGGGATTGCTGCTGGTGAAGACGATGTCGCCAAACCCATCGCCGTCGAAATCGACCGCATTGCCCTGGCCAATGACCCCGGGTGCGAGCGGATCGACGATGATTCGCCGTCCCGTCACTGGGTCGTGCGGCGTGTCGTGTGTCGTGCCCACGATGTTGCGCGCGAAGTCTTCGAGCCGGTCCGGCGCGGTGATCACCGCCTTCGTGAGGCTGGCGCCGCTGCCTCCCGCCGTGAAGCCGGTGCCGCCGTCGCCTTCGATGATCTTCACGTTTCCGAGGATATTCATCGTGCCAAACGTGGTCCCGCCGCCCGCGCCGCCCGCGCCGGTCGTGCCGACGCCGCCGTTGCCACTCTGAACGATCAACTCGCTCGTATTCGATCCGAGATCTTGAAAGTCCAGGACCGAGCCCCCCGTGCCACCGGTCGGACCGCTGCCGCCGTCGCCGGCTTGGACGATATAGCCGCCGGCCGTGTCGCCGTTGAGGGTCACGTTCTCGATACTCCCGCCCCGCGCGCGTGCTCCACCATCGCCAGCCAGTAGCTTGCCGATATTGAAGGCGACAGTCGGATCGAAGCCGCGGACGTAGAAGATCCCGCCTCCCTCGGCGCCTGATGCAGGGATAAAGGTTTTGAGGGTTCCCTGCACATCGTTGCCGTTGGCCAGATCGCCCCCGATGCCCGTCCCCAAGGGATCGTTCACCGAGTTGCGAGCGAGGCCGAAGCTGAAGTATTCGTCCGACGCGGCGGACCCGACGACGATGCCACCGATCATCGCCGTAATCGGAGTGACCGCCGGATCGAAGTAGTCGGGGCCGAAGGGAGAGCCGACGATCGGACCCGGGAAGAAAGTCTGCTGAACGGCCTTGCCGCGGTCATCGATGATCAACCCACTGGTTGCGTCGCCTTCGACCCCGAACCCCGCGCCTGCTATGATCTGCCCGAAGATCGAGTAGCTGGATATGACCACGCGCAACCCTTGGTCCACAATATCGACCACGCCGTCGCCATTCTGATCGGTGAGATCGGTCGTGCGCACGGAGCGCAGTTCGATCTTCTCGATCCGGTTGTTGAGCAGCACCCGGCCATCGCCCTTCAAACCGAGATTGTCGTTGTCACCGTTGTTATCCGAATCGCTGAGCGTGCCGTTGGATTTGAGGTTCGTAACGATGTCGCCGTGGATGTCCACGAAGCTGATCAGTCGGAGTCCGTCCCCAGCCGCAATGCCGGTGATTTCGTTGAAATCGACGAAGCCGTTCTGGTTCAAGTCGGTGGTGAAGATCAAGGCCTGGCCTTGCTCGACGAACATCAGGTAGCTGCCGCTTTTCGGCGCAGCTCCGGTGGTGAGCACATCGCCCGCATTGAGCACGATCGGCGTGCCCACCGTCGTGGTCTTGAAGTGGCTGCCCGTCGGATCGTTCTCCGCGTCGATGATGGTCGGCAGGAGAGCGGCCGGCGCGATGCGGGCCTCGAGGGGTTCGACTTGTGGGAAGTTCATGAACTTTGCAGACATGGTGGCGTGGGTGGTTGAGGCGATTAAAGCAGGTTGTCGTTGTCGAAGAACCCATCGGCAGTCAGCCGCGCTTCCGGGGTGAAGTTGACGCTGGCCTGGTCGAAGACCTTTGCCATCACCAGCCCATCCAGCGGCTGGTCGCCAAGGGTGAAGGTCGGGTTGCCGAGGCCGTCCACGCTTCCATCGATGTTCACGAAGCGGAACGCAGTCGCGTTGTGCTCGTTGATGTCCTCGACCGCGCCCACGAGGTTCGCCTGTCCGTATTTGATCGCGTCGAACGCGTTGTCGTCAAAGTAGCGGATCTCCTGTCGTTCACTCGTCGTCAGGTTGCCCTCGCGAGTGGTGACGGTCTTCATGATCACGAACTGCGTGCCTGCGAGCGCTGTCATGTCGCCGTGGCCCCGGAAGCGAACGTCGAAGCTCGTATTGTCAAAAACCACGGTGCTGACACCGTTGAAGAGGATGGTCTTCTGGGTCGGCTCCACATCCACGCCGCCGGCGGCGATAATGTCCGGCAGGAGATTCAGCGCGTCCTCGGTGGCTTGGGCCTTCGCGGTGAGATCGGTCAGTTCTGCTGCCGTGATCGCCAGCGGATTGACTGGGCTCAACGGCGGGGCCAGCAATGTAGTGGTGGAGTTCGTGCTGCCGCTGCTGATCGTCATGGCCTGAAGCGCGATCGTGCCGTTGCCGACGGTCTGCGCGGGACTCGTCGCGCCGGTCGTGAGATCGATCGTGAAGAAGAAGCTGATCGTGCCGAACGTCGTCGTCGCGTAGGCCGTCGCGCCGCGGATATCGAACGCAGACAAATTGTCCGCGGGGAAGCCAAGGAAGCCGATGGTATTCAACACACCGCTGTTGGGCGAGCCACCGCCGGCGATATCGGTCACATCCCCGTCGACGGCTCCGATGCGCACGAGGCTGTTGGTCACCGAATCGATGCCGTAGAGCGTCGTCGGGGTGCTGGGGTTGTTGTCGCTCCGGTCATAGGCGATCGCCACCACGTTCGGGTCGGTGGTCGAGTTCACGTCGGTCGGGCTGTAGGCCAGGTTCGTGTCCGGCTGCGTTCCAGACGTGCCGATATCGCCATCGACGACTGCTCCGGTGTTCGGATCCAGCCGCAGATTCTCGTTGGAATCGCTCACGATGCGGATGCGATCCACGGTCGGGTTGAAATCGAAGCCGAAATCCGTGCCGGTCGTGGCCACGTTAAACGCCGCCGAATCCACCGCTGATGCCACGGCGGTGAATGGGTCGATGGTATAGAGCCGGTTCGTGCTGCCGAGGGCGTAAATCACCCCATCGACTGGACGGGCGTCGATGCCGAGAATCGATTCGCCCAACTGGAGCCCCGTGATCAGGCTTGAGCCCAGGATCGTGCTGGGCGAAGCCAGCTCGAAACGCACCAGGTTGTTACTGGTATCGACCGCGTATGCGATGTCCTTGGTGAAAGTCAGGCTGAACTGTCCGGTATCAAAGACATCGAGCGTTTGAATCTCGTGAATGGACGTGTTCACCACGACCGTCGGCTGGTTGCCCGTCTGGGCAAAGGTGATGTCAAACATCCCAGTCGCGGTCTGCGTGACGGTGGCACCGCCCACGGTGATGAGGTCGAGCGCCGCCTCGATCTGTGCCGCCGTCGCATTGGCCGGCAGGAACGGCGCAATCGAACCGGTGCCGAGCGTGGCCTGCGCCACGACTTCTGCGAGGTTGCCCCGCAGCGTGGTGAAGGAGATCTCGAACAGGCCCGAGCCCAGCGGCGTCACGGTGATGTCATTGTTTCCGTTGAAGCCGACGCCGTCCGTGATCAGCGGGTCGAGCGCGTTGTCGATCGACGTGGCCGTGGCCGCATCGGTGGCACCGATGGTCAGCAGCCCGCTCGTGATTCCGTTGAACCCGACGCTGAACCTGGTGTTCGCCAAGCCGGTGATGCGGCTCAAGTCGAGCGTCTGATGTTCGATCACCTCGTGCGTCAGGGTCAGCGCAGTATCCAGCCTGTCACCTGCCGTGTTGAAGGTCACATTGAAGAAGCCCCCTCCTTGGTTGGCGACGGTCACGCCACCGGGAACGATCAAATCCAAGGCCTGATCCACCTGCGTCGCCGTCGGCGTATTCGCCAGCACGATCGTGTCCAGCGTGGTGGTGCCATTGAAGAAGTGGAACACCGTGTTGCTCGCCGGCTCTGCGTTGCTGACGTCGAACTGCTGCGTCTCCGGCACAGTCGCGACTACGGTCAGATTGGGCCGGTCGGCGTTTCCGGCGAACCGCACATCGAAGGAGTTCGGAATCGTTGCGCCCGCGATCACAGTCGTGGTGCCGGGGGCATTGATGGTCACATCCAGAGTGCCGATGATCCCCTCGATCGCCGTGTCGAGCTGCGCCGCAGTCGCATTGGCTGCCACGGTGACGCTCAGCGGAACAGGCGTGGCCGGGAAGGTGAACGTGATCCGCCCCGGCACGGCAGTCGGCGGCGCCGCCGGTGTCGAAAAGTTGTTAATCAAATAGGTCCGATCGACGAATAGAACCTCCGGGTTGCTGCCCGTGCCGGGCACCAGGTTAGTAGACCACGGATCGCTCGGCGTGCCGTCGTCCGGATTAAGGAGCACGCCCTGCCGGACGATCGAATCCGCCCCGTAGCCCTCGACCACGAGATACTGCCGCGTCTCGAGCACCGGCAGCGTCGTCTTCACGTCGAGAGAGAAGTCCGTGCCCTGGATCCCGATGATCGAGCTCAGGTCGAAATTCTGCGTCTCGTTCACCAAGGCGGTCGCCACGACAGGATTCTGCTCTCCATTGTCCGCAAACGAGATCACGAACTTGCTGGCGCCCGCGCTGGTCACACTCACGGTGCCGTTCGCGCCCGTATCCTGCGTGGAGTCGAGCGCGTTGAGGTTGGTCTGGATCGCTTGCGCCAGCGTGATCTCGTCCGCGATCGCCAGTCCACGCACAGGCGTGGCTCCGGCTGCGATCGCTCCGACGAAGGTTGCGGCACCAGTGGTGAGATTCACCGTGTAGAGACCGGTGACGCCACCGACCGTGGCGGCGAGGAATCCGGAATTGTCGCTCGGGCGGATGTCGAACTCCAGAATGCTCCCCACATCGATCCCCAGCGCTCCGACGACGGTCTGGATCCCGTTGGCCGGCGGGGCCTGGATGAAGAGTTGATCGGTCGCCGAGTCGATCGTGTAGAGCGTCGTCGCCACCGCACCGGAGGCGGAGTTCGTGTAGCCCGCGCCCACCACGCCGGTAGCGGCGCCGTTGATCGCGTCGTCGGTCGTCACGTCCCCGGTGTCCACATCGATCCGAAGGTTTTCGCCGGTGTCGCTCACCACGCGCAAGCGGTCCACCACCGGGTTGAAGTCCACCCCAAACTCGGTCCCGCCGAGGCCCGCGAACGGAGCACTCGCATCTGCCGGGTCCGCTGAAAGCGATGTAATGAACGTGGCGACGCCAGTCGCGGCATCGATGCCGTAAATGAGGCCCGTCGAGCCATTCCTCGCGAGGCCGTAAAGCAGCCCATCCGCCGGGCGGAAGTCCACCCCGATGATCGAATCCCCGGCGGCGAGGCCGGTGATCGGCAGGCTCGTGACTGCGACTGGCGCAGCCGTGCCAAAGCGCAGCAAGTTGTTGCTCGCATCGACCCCGAACGCACCAGTCGGCGCGATCAACGGCGTCGTCTCGTTTTGGAAAATCGCCGGTCCGTCGAAATTGAGGCGGAACGTGCTCCCCGGAATCGCCAGCAGGGTCGAAAGATCGAGCGTCTGAATTTCCGGCACCGCCGTCGCGCCGAGCAGCGACGGTTGGTTGCCGATCGCATCGAACGTGATGTCGAAGCCCCCCCCGATGACTTGAGTCACCGACACCTGGTCGCCGAGCATCCCGCCGAGCGCCTGGATCGTGCTCAAGGCCTCGAGTTCCGTATCGATATCGAAGTCGAACGCTGTGGATGACAGGTCGCCCGTAGCCTCGCCTTGGAAGTTCAACTGGAACGTGGAGCCTGCGATGGCCGAAAGGTTGCCGAGGTCGAGCCTCTGCGTCTCCGGACGGAGGACGCGGCTGATGATCGGTTCCACGTCGTTGTCCAGATCACTGAACCGGATGTCGAACGTGCGCGGCCCAAAGTTCGTGGTCTGCACCTTGCCGTTCACCGTCGAGCCCGGCAAAGCCTGGATGGCAGGCAGCGCCTCGAGTGCTGCATCGATATCGTTGCGCAGGGTCACATCGCTCTTGAGGAAGCCGAAGGTATCGGAAACGGAAATCAACGCACTCTCGTCGCCGCCAAAGCTCACCGTGAACTGCCCCGTCGGGAAGCCGATCAGCGAGGTCAGGTCGAGTTCCTGGAGTTCAGCGACGGGCGGCGAAGCCGTGACATCGCCCGCGATGAGTTCGGCTGCACTGACGTTGATCTCGCCACGGACGACGTCCTGAATCGTGAGCGGGTCGCTACCGGAGCGAGTCTCAGCCGCCGGGAGGGTGAACTCGCCGCTGCGCGTCTCCGCAGCGAGGAGTTGAGTGAGCGTGCCCTGGATCTTCTCGAGCACCCGGACCGGGACGAATTCCGTCCCAGTGATCTGCGATTGGTCACCGAAGCCGAACGTGTTGTAAGCGAGTTGGAAATCGCCATCCGGTTCCAAAGTCACACCGAAGGCGCCAAAGGTGTTGAGCCCCGTCGAGTTCAGCGCCGTGGCGATTTGCTGGGATTTCGTCGCGCCGGGCGGAACGACGATCGGAATGATCGCCTCGGCCCCGCCGCCGTTGAACTTCACGTGGATCCCGTCGAGTTGGTCCGACGTGGTCACGCCACCGAGGGCGAAGACGGTCGGCATCGATTCGAGGGCGAGTTCGAGATTGAGGGCCGCAAAGGTCGAATTGACCGACGCGAGCTGCTGCGAGCCGAACTGAAGCACGTAGCCGCCGTCGGGCGTGAAGGCGAGCACCGTGATGCCCCCCGCGCTTGCCACTCCGCTGAGCGAGTTGAGGGCCGCCGACAGTTCTGCGGACGTGGCGTTGCCAGGAAGCGTCGCGGTCGTCTGGCCGTTGAACGTGAGTTGGAAGGGCGAGCCAGCCTCGAAGGAATCGTTGCGGAAGAGCAGTTGGTTGCTCGCATTGAGCGTGATGTCGCTGATCCGCTCGGCGAGCTTCGGAATGTCGCCTTTGCCCGCCACGATCGCGGCGATCGAATCGGCCGAGATATTCGTCACACTGCCCGCCGTGCCCATCGTCAGCCCAGAGCCGCCGGCGCCCGCGAAGATCCCGCCCATCCGCTCGTAGCCGAAATATTCGCCAGTCCGCACGCCGATGTCGTGCCCGAGCACCTGCACATCGACCACCGAACCGCCCTTGCCGCCGACGCGCAGCGCATCGCCGCCATCGCCCGCTGCAATACTGCGGAGCACCGCTTCCGGGGCGATATTTCCGACGCCCAGGCCTTTGACCTGCCCGCCGGCAGCGCCCTTTGCCGCCGTGGTGGAATCGCCGCCGTCGCCTGCTTCAAAGGTAATCAAACCGCCCGCGGCGCCGCCGCGGTTGAGGGTCACATTCGTGATCGAGCCGCCCGCGGCCGCCTTGCCCGAAGGCGCTGCCACCGAGGGGGCGAGCGCAGGACGCGTGTCGCCACCGCCATCGCCTGCGAGGAAAATGACCGTCTGATCGACGCCGGAACTCGCCGCTCCGTTGACGCCCGTGATCGAGCCGCCTTTGCCTGCCTTCGTCGATCCCTGCGATCCGTTACCCGCCTCCACGAGGATGGATCCGGCAGGAGTCGGCGCCAGTTGGCTGTTGTTCGCGTCGCTGTTGCCGTAGTTGAGATTCGTGACGCTGCCGCCGGCGCCGCCGAAAGAACCGTCACCGGCCCGGGCCGTGATGTTGAGGCTGCCGCGCACGCCGATCGGCGCCGCGGTGGTGCCACTGATGCTGCCGCCCGTGCCGGCCTTGCCGCCGATCGCACCGGCATCGCCAGCGATGACCGTCGCGCTGCCCAGTGCCGCAAACACGGCTGTGCGGACCACCGATCCGCCCGAGCCCGCTGCGCCAGTGTCGGCACTGCCGTTACCGCCTTTGCCCGCGATGATCGTGCCATCGCCGGGCAGCAAAACCGCCGGATCATCGTCGAGATTCAACTGCGACTTGCGCACGTCGGCACCTTTTCCGCCCGCTTGGCCGATCCCGGCGGCATTGCCACCGGCACCTGCCACGAGCGAGCCGGCCACATTCACTCCCGCCACGCTTCCACGGGTGACGATCTGCGCGTTATCGACCACGCCGCCGGGACCACCGCGACCGGAGACGAGGGCATTTCCGCCCGCTCCACCCGTCACGATTACATTCAAGTCCACGGCATCGAGTTCCAGCGTCTTGGCGAGCCCGCCCGATCCGCCACCCTTGTCGCCGTTCCCACCAATGCCTGCGCGCACATTGAACGTGCCGGATCGGCTCAGGCCACCATCGATGTCCTTGATGAAAAATTTGCTTAACAATCCGCCTTTGCCGCCCTTCCCGCCGGTGCTGTTGCCGCCATCGCCGCCCGTTCCAGAATTGGCCGTCAGCGCATTCAGGTCGGAGTTGAGGATTCGAAGGTTGACGAGATCGCCGCCCGCACCCGCGTTGCCTGCTGTGCCGTCGCCGCCGCGGCCCGCGTGGAAGTTGATGGTCTTGGCGAGAATCGCGTTCTCGTCGAGCACGGTGATGTTTCGGACGCTGCCTCCCTTGCCGCCGGTCT
>VFJQ01000181.1 GCA_009885995.1 Verrucomicrobiota bacterium | reverse complement strand
TCGCCGAGCGTGGCGGCGACGAAGACTTGCTCGTTCGAGACGCGCAGTGAGGCAGTGGCAGCTCCGGCTTCGACGTGAAGTTCGAGCGCGCCCTGGGCGACGGGGTGGGCGTGCAGGGGAACGCAGAGGCCGCAAAGAACGCAAAGAACGCAGAGGATGAAGGAGGCTCTCACCGGTGGATATGGAAGGCGGCGAAGTGCGGGTTCACTTCCGCGCAGCGGCGGAGCAGGGCCTGGCCTTCCTTCACGGCGCCGGCGCTGAGGCGGATCGTGGCGGCGTGGTAGAGCACGTGTGGGTCGGCGAGACCGGTGGCGAGGGCTTTAGCGCTCGCTTCCTCGGCGGCGGGGAAATCGCCCTGCCGGTAGAGCGCCCACGCGAGCGCATCCCACGCGGCGCCGCTCTGCCGGAGTTCGAGATCACGCCGCGCGAATGCGACGGCCTGTGCGGCGTCTTCCTGCGAGTCGCTGAAGAACCCCGCGAGGTGATGGACGTAGAGCACTTCGCCGCGGGCGAGGGAATCGCGGTAACCGGCGAGCGCGCGGTCGTGCGCGGTCTTCGCCTCGGCGGGGCGTTTGTAAAAGGCGTGCAGGTCGCCGAGCGCCTGCCACAGCTCGGGGCGATCAGTTGCCTTCGCGGCTTGCTCGAAAAGCTGCGCAGCTTCCATGTCGCGGCCCTGCGCGCCGCGCAGTTCGGCGAGGTGTTCGAGCACCGACCAGTTCTCCGGCGCGAGCGTCTGCGCTTCGGCGTAGAGCTTCTCCGCAGCGGCGTGGTCGCCGCGGCGAAAGGCGTGCTCGCCGCGCTGCACGAGCGCCCATACGAGCACTTCCGGCGCAGGCGGCTCCGCCTCGCGGGCCGAGGCGAGCGCGGCATCGAGGTGGCTCCCCGCTTGGTCGAGTTCGCCGCGCGACCATGCGAGCCGCGCCAGGCCGGCGTGGCTGCTGACCCCGGCGCCGCTGCGTTGAATCAACTCGTCGAGTGCTCGCTCGGCACTGGTGAGATCGCCCAGTTCGGTCAGCGCGCTGGCGAGAAGCTGCGCCGCGGTCGGGTTGCCCGGATTCAATTGATCGAGCTGTCCCACCAAACTCCGCGCCTCGGCAAACCGATGCATCGCCAGAGCGACTTGCGCACTTGCGGCGATGCCGTCGCGATTCAGCTCGCCCGGCACGACCTTCAGGGACAACGCGGCGACTTCCTGCGCCCGACGCAGATCGGCAAGCGAACCCGTCCAGCGCTGCCGCCGAAGAAGCCGGTCGGCGAGTTGATTCGCGGCGATGAAATCCTCCGGATCGCGCTTCAACCGGTCCTCGAAAAAGCTGATCCCGCGGTCGAGCCCCGCCGTCGTCGCATCCGCAGCCGCGGCGACGAGTGGCGTGATGAATACGATGAGCAGGGCGCGGAGGATCATCGGGAAAACAAAACCGCGCCGGCTGCACGAAGGCAACCGGCGCGGAGAAGGTTCAGGATCGACTGACGATTAGTTGCGCGTCTTGTCGTCCACGTTGGTGTCGGCCGCCGGGAGTGCCGCGCCACGCGGCAGCGGCTGGTTCGGCAGCGCGAGGAATGGGAACACGGTCTGAGGCGCCGGGTCACTGGCGTTGACGTTGTCGCCGAGGGCGAAGCCGTCAAAGGGGTTGTCGTTTGCGATGAGCGAGAGCTCGATGTCCACGACGTCGTCGGCGAGCCGGCGGCCATTCGGGAAGCCGGTTGCAGCTAGGCCGTCGTTTGCGACCGCCGTGTCGAGTCGCAGGTAGTCGCCATTGAGCACTGCGACTTGCGCCAGCGTGAGGGCGGTGCCGGAGACCATATCGAGGCCGAGGAAGTTTCCAGTGGCATCGATCCCGGTGCCGATCGTCCCGAGCGCCTTGAGGGTCTTGAGGATGTCCACGGCAAACCTGAGCTTCGCGTCGTCCTTCGGCGTGGCGACATTGTATTCGTTCTTCCGGTTGAACGGAACGAGCACCACGTTGACCGCGGGATTGCCCATGCGGTCGAGCGTCTTGAACGAACCGGTGCCGATGAGTGCACCCGTTTTCTTGCTCGGCGATTGCACGATGTGCTTCTGCGCGTAAAACGCCGCCCCGAGCTTCGTCTTGCCTTCTGCGAGCAGGAGCGATTTCGGGATGCTGAGAGCGATGCTCATCACGTTGTAGCCCGCGAAGCTGTCACGGCCGCGAAGGAACGCGTCAGCCGGGGGCGGCATCGTCTGGCCTTCACGCACGGCTTTGATGAAAGCGCCGGTGGCCGGGATATCGAAGAAGAACGGATCATCGACCATGCCGGCGAAGAACTTGATCCCCGTGGTGCCGAGAGGAGTGGTGACCTGGGCCGGCGCTGTGGCGGCCGTGGAGGACCCCGTCGTCGGGATAGCAGTGAACTTCCCGAGCTTTTTGCCATCGGTGCCCTTGAAGGCGCTGCTAAACGCGATCGTCGCCGTTTGCGCCTTCGGGATCTGGAGATTTTCCTTTCCCACCTGAGTGGCAGGATCTGCCTCACGCGGGCTGAAGGTGATGTCGATGAACTTGTCGGGCTTCGTGTCGGCCAGCGCACCCGCAGCCGGAGCGCCCGTGGTCTCGATCTCGAAGTGATAACGCACCGCCGGATCGAAGATGCCGAAGTTGCTGTTTTCACCCGCCGCGATGAACCCGCGAATGGTGGCGATGAGGATCACGTTGTCGGTGCTGCCCGCATTCGGATCCATGAAGAAGTAAACATCGGCGATGTCGACCTCCTGATTGTTCGAGGGAACGGGCGAGTCGCCGTGGTCCGCAGCCCGCAGCGCGGATTGCCCGATGGTGAGAGCGGCGAGCGCGCTGAAGGCGGCCGACCGAATGGCAGTGAGCGAGGTCATGCTTTTCATAGTTGGTGTTTGATGGCTGTGGTTTTGTTCCGCGCCACGAAATCACGGCGTGCCGGGATTCACTCATATGCGCTTAGCCTGTCAAAACTGTTTACCGATAATCTTTTCGCTCCTCGCTGCGGCGATTCTTGTCGGCTGCGAGCGCAAGGTGGAGCCACCACCGCGCGCCGAGCCGTCCCCCGCGGCGGCGGCTGCTCGACCGGTCGAGAGCCGGACTTCCGTCGGAACGCCGGAGCCCACGGTCGGGACGCCCATGCTCCGCGAAAACGAGGAGCCGCAGGCCTCGGCGCTCGCGCAGCGTCTTCGATCCCTCACGGAACCGGAGGAGCGCGGGGAGGTCGTGGGGGAGTTGTGGGAGCTCGCCACGCCCGAGGCGGTGGAAATTTTGCGCCAGCATTTTTTCACCGAGCGCGATGCGGACGTGAAGGCCGACATCGTCGCAGGCGTCGTCGAGGAGCAGAAACCGGAGACGCGCGAAGTGCGCTTCGGAATCCTGGCCACAGCGCTCGCGCCCACGCAGCCGATCGAGGTGCGCGAGACCGCAGTGGCGATGCTGATCGACTTCGACGACGTGCGCGCAGTGGCGCTGCTGCAAAACCTCCTGCAAGACGCGGACGCAGATTTGCGCGACGCCGCGAAAGAAGCGCTCGAAGAACTGCGCGAGAAAGCTGCGAGGTAGGGACCGCCGTCCCCAGCGGTCCGCGCTCGGATCGCGACGAACGCGCTGCGGACGGCTGGGGACAGTCGTCCCGACCAGAATTTACAACCGGCTCAACCGAGCAGCTTCGCCAGCGCGCTCTCGGGCGATTTCACCAGCGCGCCATCGACGGTGAGGCGCTCGAAGCCGCGGCCGGGCATCTCGTATTTGAAATCGCGCAGCACGCGCTCGCAGACGGTGAGCAGGCCGCGGGCGCCGGTGTATTCCTCGGCGGCGAGCCTGGCGATTTCGCGCAGGGCGTCCTCGGTGAAGTCGATCTCGATCCCGTAGGCGGCGAAGGCGCGGCGGTATTGGCGGGCGATGCTGCCTTCGCTGTGCTTGAGGATGTCGAAGAGATCGTTCGCGGCGAGCGCTTCGCAGACCACGCGCACGGGCAGCCGGCCGATGAACTCGGGCTCGTAGCCGAAGGTGATGAAGTCTTTCGTGGTCGCGTGCTTGAGCAGTTCGCTCGGCGACCACACGGCGGGCTTGGCGGTCTTCGCCTCGCGCAGGCGCGGCTCGACGGCGGCGGGCAGTTTTTCAAACGCGCCGCTGACGACGAAGAGGATGTTGCGCGTATTGATGATCTCGCTGTCGCCGACGCGGCCCGTGCGCTGGAATTCCATCGCGGCCTGGAGCTGGCCCTGGATGTCGTTCTGGCTGCGGCGCGAGACGTCGGTGTCCTCCATGAGCTTGAGCAGCGTGGTCTGCACGCCGCGGCCGCTCACGTCGCGCCCGTTGAGTTGGGAAGGCGCGGCGATCTTGTCGATCTCGTCGATGTAGATGATGCCGTAGCTCGCGAGTTCCACGTCGCCGTCGGCCTTGTGGACGAGGTCACGCACGAGGTCTTCCACGTCGCCGCCGACGTAGCCGGTCTCGGAGAATTTCGTCGCGTCCGCCTTGACGAAAGGCACGCCGATCAGCTCGGCGATGTGTTTGACGAGATACGTCTTGCCCACGCCGGTCGGGCCGATGAGCAGCACGTTTTGCTTCACGTATTCGAGCCGGCTCGCTCGCTCGGCGTCCTCGGCGCGCAGCGTGCGGAGGTGGCGGACGTGGTTGTAGTGATCGCACACGGCGATGCTCAGCACCTTCTTCGCTTCGTCCTGCCGGATCACGTAGCGGTCGAGGTGCGCTTTGATGTCGCGCGGGAGCTTGTCGAAAATGAGCGGGTCGGGTTTCTCGACGATCTCCTCGGCGAACTCAGCGGAGCCGCCGAAGTGCGAGCTCATCAGCTCGGTGATCCGGGCTTGGAATTGCTCGGGGCTGGGCATCGGTTCGGGCGTGGGCGCGGTGGGTTCGGACATGTCAGTGGCGAGCGTAGCAGCGCGGCGCACGGCTGTCTGCGGCGGTTTTGATTTGTAGCGCTCGGCGCGCAAGAATCGGCTTCTCCCCGCCCGCCGGGATCGCTAACCGGATCAAGCGTATGCCGCTCACCTACCGCATCGACCCAGATCGCAGGCTCGTCGTGGCGCGCGGGAGCGGCGTGCTGAAGGATCAGGAAATTTTCGGCTACCAGCACGAGGTGTGGTCGCGTCCCGACGTGGCTGGATTTTATGAACTGGTCGATATGCGCGCCGTCACGCAGATCCTGCTCCCCTCGGTCGAGCGCGTGCGCGACCTGGCGGAACTCGCGGTGCAGATGGGCCGCGGTGCGCCGCCCTCGAAGATGGCGGTCGTGGCGCCCGATGACCTGGCCTATGGGCTCGGGCGGATGTTCGATGCCTTCCGCGACTGCAAAGCCCGCGGGGTGAAGCCGGTGGGAATCTTCCGCACCTGGCCCGAAGCGATTGCCTTCCTCGGCATCGCTCTCGAGGACGACGAAAGCTGACCCCGCGCGCCGTCGCGATCGGTCGCTGCTTCCCCCTTGCCGCGTGAAGGCGGTTGCGGTCTTGTCGCGCGCTCGTGTCCCGACTTCTTGCCACCGTCTCAGCCTCATTGCGTGATCCGCGGCTGCGCGAGTTGTTGCGCTGCTGCCTGCCGGCGCTGGTGATCGGGCTCGTGCTGCGCGTGGTGCTCACGGTGCAGATGCCGTTTGCCTATTTCCACGACGACGCGCCGGATTTCCTCACGACGCCGGACCGGCTGATCCACGAGCACAAATTCGAGCTGCACGAGAAGAAGACCTTCCTTGTGCCGGTGCTCTTTTCGCTGCCCTTCGCGCTGCCGCTGCCGGCGCTGGCGACGATCCCGATTGCGCAGCACGTGCTCGGGCTGGGCCTGATCGTGCTCCTCGGCGCGCTGTGCCGGCTGTGGTTTTCGGCGTGGAGGGCGTTCATCCGGCCGCTGACGCTGCTCGCGGCGGTGAACCCATTCTTCCTGTGGTATGAACACACGATCATGGCCGAGACGATCTTCGTCTTCTGCACCGTGCTCGTCGCGCTGACCGGCACGCTCTACGCGCGGCGGCCCGCGCGGGATCGGTTCATCGCCTTCTGCATCGCGCTCGTGCTGGAAGCCGGCGCACGGCCCGAGGGGAAACTGCTCTTTGGCTTCGGTCTGCTGCTCGTCGTGTGGGTGCAGTGGAAGCACCTGCGCACCGCGTGGCGGCAGCCGGTGGCGATGCTCGCCGTCGCGCTGCTCACGCATCTCGCCACGCGGACTTCGCAGGCGGGCCTGCTGCTCTACACATCCGTCGCGCGGCTCACGCCGGCGGAGTTGAAGTGCGCGCCGGATTTCGATCCCTACATCGCGCCGATCCGCGCAGACCTTCAGCAGCGATGGGAAGCGCGCCCTCAATTTCCCCGCGTTCGCGATCGCAAAGCCATCGCCGGTGCGGTGGAGCGGTATCTCAAGGAAAACACCGGGCGCGGGGCGGTGAAGCGGCAGAGCGATGTGAACAAATTCTGCCTCAAGCTCGCGAAGGAAACGTGCATGAAGAACCTCGCCGCGCTGCCGGGGCTTGCGCTCACGAAGTTCCGGCTCGTCGCCACGGAGTCGCCCGCGGGCCGCTTCGACAATGCGCTGCTCTTCGAGAAACAGCGCGAGGCTTTCACCGACAACTCCGAGCGCACGCTGCGCCTCTCGCGCAGCCTGTTCGGCACCGCGCTCGCCGACGAAGCGGCGCTGAATCGCTGGATCGATACGCACTACGGCGAGGTGCCGTGGTTCAATCAACTCAGCGACGGGCAGGGGAGCGTGGCGTTGAACTTCCTCCCGGCCCGCGCGCCGTCGTGGCTGGCGGCGGTGAATGCGTGGCGGCTGCCCGATGTGCGCTATCCGAACCCGGATGCGCCTGAGTTTCCGATCACCTATTACGGCATCCCCGCCTACTTCATCCTCGCGGCGATGGGCCTGATCCTCGTGATGCACCGGCCGGGCGCGCTGCGTCCGTTTCACATCGCGTGGGGGCTGACGCTGCTCGGGTTCTTCTTCACCATCATGCTCACGGCGAATGTCCGCCCGCGGTTCCGGTTCGTGTTCGAGCCGTTCTGGTTCCTCTACGTCGCGCTGCTGGTGGACTCCCTGTGGTTTGGGATCCGAGCGCTCTTCCGCCGATGAAAGACCGCACGCATCTTTTCTTCGTCGCGCTGATGGCGATCGGGGTCGGGCTGGCATTCCTGCAAGAGCCGGGCTTTGGCGACGATCTCACGTATTGGACGCAGGCCCTCGAAGTCCACGAGCGCGGCGAGCGCGCGTGGGAACGCGGCAGCTTCCACGATCTGCGCTGGCCCGTCTGGGGCGTGTGCTGGGCGCTCCAGCAGACGATCGGTTTCGGGGTCGTGTCCTACTACGGCGTGCCGCTGCTCTATCTCACGCTCGGCGCGCTGCTCGCGTTCGCGCTCGGCAAGCGGCTGCTCGGCACCGCCGCGGCGGGCTGGGCTGGTGCGGCGGCGTTTCTCTTCCATCCGCTGCTCGATTCGATCTGCTTCCGTCCGATGCCCGATCTCTCCGAGGGCGTGCTCGGCGCGGCGGTGATCGCGACCTGGTGGGCGCTGATGAACACCGTGCTCGGCCAGCGCGCCCTCGTGTGGACGATCGCGACCGGCGTGCTCGTCTATGCCGCGCAGGCGAACCGTGTGACCGGCGCCTTCATCGTTCCTGTGCTCATCGTGAACACCCTCGCCTTTTTCCCGCGGCGCTTCCTCTGGCTCGTCGGTGCGGGCCTCGTCTCGATGGTCTGCTACGCGGGCGAAGCGGCCTTTTACCACAGCCTCTTCGGCGACTGGCTGCACCACATCCATGCGAACATGGGCAACGCCGGCAACAAAGGCACCGAGCCGATCCCGGTCTGGTATCTGCCCTTCCGTTTCCTCGATGCGCTCTGGAAAGGCAACCCTCTCGCGCCCGCCTACAGCGTGCTCGCGCTCATCGGCATCCCGCAGGCGTGGCGGCGGCTCGGCACGTTTGGGCGCGTGGTCGTGCTGTGGTTCGTCGTGCTTTACCTCGCCTACTCCTGCGCCCCGCAGCCGATGTGGCCGATCCGCCCGCTCCTGCGCGATGCGGATCGTTTCCTCGCCGGCCTCGCCGTGCCCATGTCGCTGCTCGCGGTGTGCGGGCTGTGGTGGCTGTGGGAGAAGCTGAACGCGTGGCGCCCGGTGCGCGTGCCCGCGGCGGCGCTCGGTTGCATCGCCGTCGTCGCGCTGTGGGCGATCACGACGCGCAACCGCTTCGACCTCGGCTTCGTGCCGGAATATCGCGCCTACCTGCGCTCGCTGCCGGCGGGCACGCGGGTCTTCACCCACGAGTCCATGCGCGCCATCGCCCTCCTGTGCGACGCCGATGCCGTCGGGCGGCTCCTGATCGATGCGCCCAACCGCATCCTGCTGCGCTCCCGCGATCTCGAGGAGCGCGCCGCGCAGGCGACCGAGTTTTGGTATGCGCGCAAGCTCGTCTGGCTCACCGCGCGCAAGGGCCTCGAGCGCGGCGCACCGCCGAAACAACCGCCGCTCGGCAGCTACTTCGACACCCCCGAGCGCGAGTGGATGCTCACCCGCCTGCTGGCCAAGGGCGAGACGCCGGACCTGATCTTCTACCGCCGCCGCACCCCGGAGACGCCCGCGCCGCAAATCCTCGGTCCAGATGCGCCCGAGTTCCAAGGCCTGCTGCCCGCGTTTCCGATCGAGTGGCATCGGCAGGCCGGGCCCATGGAGCTGTCGAAGAAATGGCCCGTGCCCTCCGCGATCCGCGGGAAGGCCGTGCGATTCGAATCGATCGCGTCCTCGGCCCAGCCCGAGGCGTTCACCGTGCGGCTGAAGTTCAAGCGCGGCGCCGACGAGGTCGCCGAGTATCTGCTCAAGCCCTACCTGCACCGCGATGGCGGCAAGGAGTTCTTCGTCTTCACCATCCCAGGCGACACGGACCACTGCGACATCACGCTGAAGTTCAATCGGAAGGCCGAGACGGTCCGGATCGAGAGTTTCCGCGCCGTCTTCGAGACGCCTCCCGATTAGCCTCCCCGACCCTCCCGGTGGCCAGCGCCGACTGGGCGCCGCGCCGTCAGTTTGCCGACTCGCTAGCCTCCGCGCCCACTTGAAGAAACCCCTCCGCCTCCTCGCCCTGCTCCTGTGCTCCCTCGCCCCGCTGCTCCACGCGCAGACCGGGCTGACGCGGCAGGGGGATCTCCGGGTGGAGACGACGACCAGCGGGGAGCCGAGCCTTGCCACCACGCACCACTCCCTCTACCCCAAGTTCGACAGTTGACCCAGCCTTTCGGGTATTATGAGGGTGGTTAAAAGGAATGCTTCTCTTGGAACGGTGTGAGGTGGAGTGCGTTTGGCGTTGTAGTG
>VFJQ01000173.1 GCA_009885995.1 Verrucomicrobiota bacterium | reverse complement strand
TCACCCACTATAACCGCCACCCCACCCCCTTCGTCTGGACTGCAAAGGCTCGGGATTTTCTCATGAAAGTGAAACGCGCCCGAAAGAAACTCCCGAAAACACTTATTCCCCGCTCATTGTGACGGACTCCACTAGCTCCCGCCCCGTGCACCGTGCACGGACCCCCACCGACACGCCGACCGGACGGGCGCAACGGCTGTGGAAAACCTCCAACCCAAGAAAATACGGCCTGCCGATCTCGCGACGCCGCCGGTCTGCGACGGGCAGCGAAACGACCGGGCGCGGTCTTTGCGGCAATCCTATCCGGGATGGTTCTGAGGTGCTTCATCGTCCGAGTCGGTTGGGGAGCGGACGCGTCGTTAGCGAATGTCCCGCGCGAGGGTTCATTCTTCCTTAGGAAATATTTTCCGCCCGCGATGCAACGATCCGGATAGCTCAGTGCGTCCCGAGCACTTCTGGGAGCTTCTCGCGGAGCGTGCGCAGGTTAAACGGCTTTTGGACGAAGCCGGCGAGGCCGAGGCCGGCGAAGCGCGGGACGGCCTCCGACTCGTCGAAGCCGCTCATCAAGAGCGCGCGCACGTCCGGCTTGAGCCGCTGCAGGGCGCGAAACGTCTCCTCTCCATCCATGCGCGGCATGGTGAGGTCGAGCATCACGAAGGCAAAGTCGCCGCCGGCTTTTTGGAACTCCGCGACGGCTTCCTCGCCATCGGCGGCCACCACCACCTCGAAACCTATGGCCCGCAGCAGGCCGGTGCTGATTTTCCGGACGATCTCTTCATCATCGATGAGCAGCACCCTGCCGTGGAACCGCGCGCGCCCGGTCACCTCGGCCGGGTCGCTCGGCGGCGGCGCCTCCACCGGGCCGTCCGCATAAGGCAGGAGCACGCGGAATGTGGTGCCGCATCCGGGTTCGCTATCCACGCGCAAGGCGCCGCCGTGGCCGCGCACGATGCCTAGCACGGCGGCGAGGCCGAGGCCGCGACCGGTGAATTTCGTCGTGTAGAACGGGTCGAAGATGCGCGCCTTCACGTCGGGCGCCATGCCGCACCCGGTGTCGGCGACCTGGACGAAAACGTAGTCGCCCTCGGGCAGATCCGGCGCCAGCACGGCGGCGGCGAAGGTGTCGCAGTCCGCGTGCATGACGCCGCTGGTGATATCGATCTCGCCGACCGCATCGCCGAGCGCCTCGGAGGCGTTGATGACGAGATTCATGACGACCTGGCGCAATTGCGTGGCGTCGGCCTCGACCGCCGGGAGTGTCGGGCGAAGCCGGAAGCGCATAGTGGCTTTCTTGCTGATCGAGACTCGCAGCAGGCGCGCGGTTTCCTCGACGAGGTCGTTGAGGTCGAGCCGCTGGAGCACGAAGCGACCCTTGCCCGAATAGGCAAGCATCTGCTTGCACAAGTCGGCGGCGCGAACGGCGACAGCTTCGATCTGCTCGGCCTGATCCCGCAGCGGCGAGACGGCGGGCAGGTCGTGGAGCATCAGGCTGGCATTGCCGAGGATGCCGGTGAGCAGGTTGTTGAAATCGTGCGCGATGCCGCCGGCGAGCACGCCGAGACTTTCGAGCTTTTGCGTCTCGAGCAGCTTGCGCTCGATCGCGGCGCGCGCGGCTTCGGATTCGCGCGCGGCCTGCTCGGCCAGCACGCGCTCGGTCACGTCGGCGGCGAGCGAGAGGAGGGAAAGCGGGCGGCCTTCGCCATCGCGGAGGATGGAGTTGTTCCAGATGCAGTGAACCACGCGACCTGATTTCGCGATGTTGCGGTTGCGCGAGACGTTGTGCTGCACGCCGCCGCCGAGCAGTTCACGACAGACCTCGGCCACGACTTCCTGGTCCCCGGGATGCACGATGCCGAGTTCGGCGGCGGTCTTGCCGAGCGCTTCGGTCGCGCTCCATCCCAAGATGGATTCGGCCTGTCCTGCCCAGCGTTCGACGCGTCCCTCGGGGGACCACTCGATGACGGCGAGCGGCGAATTATCCACGTGGTCGATCAGCCGCTGCCGCATCCGCGCCATCTCCTCGGCAGCTTCCTTCATCGCGGTGATGTCGTGCGCGATGCCGATGAGACCGGCGATCGTCCCTCTCGCATCGCGCAGCGGAAACTTCGAGGTGAGGAACCAACCGCGCCGCCCGTCCGCAGCTAGGTAGGGCTCCTCGCGGTTGATGATCGGCTGGCCCGAAACCATCACGGCCTCGTCGTCGGCAGCGTAGAGTTCGGCGTGTTCGCGGGAGAGCGGCAGATCCCACACGGTCTTGCCGATGTGCTCCTCGCCGAAGCCGAAGATCGTGCGGTTGGCGGCGTTCATGATGAGGTGCCGGCCTTCGCGGTCCTTGAAAAAGATCGGATCGGGGATCGCGTCGATGAGTGTGCGCAGCAGCAGGCGCTCGGTGATGAGCTTGTCTTCGCTCAGCTTCCGCGAGGTGATCTCGCGGTTCACGCCGACGGTCATCTCGATGCGCCCGTCTTCGTCGCGCAGCGGCACCGTCACGGTTTCGCAAACGCCGAGGCTGCCGTCTTTGCGGATGAAGGTGATCTCGCCGACCCAGCGCCCGTGGCGGACTGCGGTGGCATTGATCGAATCGGTGAGCACGGGCGCGTCCTCCTGGCGATGGAGAATCGCCGGGGTCAGCCCGATCACTTCGTCGCGCGACCAGCCAAACATCCGCTCGGCGCCCGTGTTCCAATCGATGATGACGCCGTCGGGGGTGGTGACGATCACGCCGTCGTAAATGTGATCGAAGATCAGCGCGCGGCTGCGCGTGAGATCCAGCGAGTGGGGCGCTCGTGGTGCGGTTGTATTCATTGGGAACCGTCACAGGAATGTGACAATCCGCCGCCGCTTGACGAGGATTTATTTTACGAAAAAACCAACCGCTCGCGAACCGCGGGCGCCGCAGCGGGTCGGACGCTGCGGCGCATGACTGGATCGGCCTTAAGCCGCGATCTTCTCGACCGGCGCGGGCTTCGGCGGCTCGGGGTCGGCTTTCACTTCCTGCCAGGTGGTGAGCACTTGCAGGATGGCTTGGAAGAGGCCGACTTCGGCACCGTTTTTCTCGCCGCCGCCGAGCAGGACGACGCGCTCGGGGACGAGCGGTTGCGTGCTGTGGGCGAGTTCCTGCGCGACGAGGTTGATCGCGTAGAGGCGCGGGTCGGTGAAGGCTTCGACCTTCTGCCGGCTGACTTCGGCTTCGGCCTGGCCGATCTGCGCGACCTTCGCGGCTTCGCCCTGGCCTTCGAGTTCGACGGCGCGAGCGTGGCCTTCGGCGAGCGTGACTTCGCGTTTGGCGAGGCGCTCGGCTTCGGCGAGTTGCGCGGCGCCGCGGTTGCCGGCGATCTCGATTTCGACCTGCGTTTGCGTGAGCTGCGTCTGGCGCTCGGCTTGGGCTTGCGCGTGGTTCAGCTCTTTCTGCCGCACGGCGGCTTCCTGCTGCTTCGCGAAGGTTTCTTTTTGCTCCTCGGCGAGGCGGCGTTGGCGGAGTTGATCGAAGAGGCGATCGATCGGGTCTTCGGCGCCGGGCTTGAGCACGCCCGGCTCTGGGCGGCCGATGAGGACGGCGACGCAGTTGATGTCGAACTCCTGGAAGCGCGTGCCGAGGTTTTCGGTCGCGCGGCGCTGGATGTCCTCACGGCGCGTGAGCAGGTCGAGCATGTGACTGCTCTGCGCCACGTCGCGGAAGTAGGCGGTGAGGATGGGATCGAGTGTCTGCGTGATGAGCCGGCGCACGTCGCCGAAGCGCTGCACGACGCGCGGGGCTTTTTCGTAGTCGATGTGAAGGACGAGCGAGAGCGGGAGCAGCGGCTCGTAACCATCGGCAGTAATGAGCGGGATGCTCGTGAGATGTTCGTCGTAGCGATGCGCCTCGGTCTGGCCGCTGATCCAGCGGAGGACGAAGTTCACCGTCGGCACGAGTTCAACTTTGAGCGCGTAGGGATTGAGCGCGTATTTGCCCGGCGCGAGCGCGTCGCGCCACACGCCGCGGCGGCCGGCTTCGACCTGCTCGCCGTAGCGGAATTGCGCGCCGGTCACGTCGTCGCCGGCGTCGCCGTAGTAGCTGATGACCACGCCGACGTAGCCGATCGGGATGAGCATTTTCGGCTGAAGCTCGACGGTCGCGAACCAGCGGTTCATGAAATACGTGCCGTCGGTGAGCACTTGCAGTTGCTTGCCGCGCCGGCCGCCGAGGGCGAGGAAGCCTTCGACGTCCTGGTAGTAGTTGTGCGAACTCGTGGTCGCGGTGCCGACTTGCGGCGCGATGAATTCGCCGGGCTCGAGCGTCGGGCCGTCGTGGATGGTGACGACGCCGATCTGGTCGTGGACCGACAACGTGCTGGCATCGACGTGGTCACCCACTTCGCCACCAGCGGCATTGTCGCCGACGCCGATGACGACGGGATCGAAGCCGTGGACAGCGAAGAGTTCCTCCTGCCACGTGGCGCATTGCTCGCGCTCGCTGCGATCGACGGGGCCGGTGTGGACGGCTTGCTCGGTGATGACGACGAAGAGCGCCGTGTTGATGGCATAGACGCCTTCACGCAGCAGCAGGCGCTGGCGACCGCGCTGGCCGTTGTTTTCCAAGAACGCCGCGGCGTCCTGGAACGAGTTGCAGGTGACGATCGCGCCGAGCGTCTGCGCCGGGGCGAGCGGTTCGCCGCCGCGGGCATAGACGTAGCCGAGCCGGCCTTCCGACACGGTCACGAGCGGCGCGGTGTGCACGCGGAACATCCAGAACGGATACCCGAGGTGCAGGCCGCCGCGCAGCAGGCGGGCCTGAAAGCCCGCTTCGCCGGCGAGGGCGATGATGCGGCCGTGCGCGAGCGAACCTCGCGGCGACCAGAGTTTTTCGACGATGCCCACGCGATCGTGCGGGATGTATCTCAGCCCGATGAGGACATTGAGCAGGACGAGGAGGATGGCCAGGCTCGCGATGATTTTCACGAGCACGACCACGACGGAGAACAGCAAGGAAATGCCATTCATGGTGTTTGTTTCTCTTTCTATAGGTCAGGCCGCGCGCCCACTGCGGGCGGGCGCGAAGCCGTCTGGTAGAGAGGTGGTCGCCGCTTTGAACCGGCTCCCTGCCTCTGTGTGAAGCGGACGAGGTTAGCTGTCGGGCTTGGGCCACTCAGTGCCCCCGGCGCCGCAGGACGCCGTTCGCCCCAAAGCCGCATCTGCTCTTGCGAGAAGGTGCGGCGAAATTTGGATCCCCCGCTGCCCGGGTCACTCGACTCGGGCATTACGCTGGCAAAGAACTGCCGCAAAGATGGCATAAGCGATGGCGAGCGCAAATCGGCCTCGCCCGGTCGCGCCCGGTCTGCCAAGAGAGCGCTCTCTGATGAGCGAAATCGCAAATTCCACCACCGAAGAGCCCTGGCTGAAGGTGACGTGCGACGGGGAACTCGCGCGCTGGATGGCGGCGCACGACGTGAGTCTCGCTTGCACGACTTACCAGACGGGAAAGCTGCTGCTCCTCGGCCGCAAGCCGGACGGCGGGCTGTCGGTGTTCGAGCGGAACTTCACCCGCGCGATGGGGCTGTGGGCGGATGGGCAGCGGCTGTGGATGAGCACGCAGTATCAGCTCTGGCGCTTCGAGAATGCGCTGCGGCCGGGCGAGATCTTCCAGGGACACGACCGGCTTTACGTGCCGAAGGTGGGCATCACGACCGCGGACCTCGATGTGCATGACGTGGCGGTGGAGGAAGGCGGGCGCGTGGTCTTTGTGGCGACGAAGTTCAACTGCCTGGGCACGACCGACGAGCGCTATAGCTTCGCGCCGGTGTGGCGGCCGCCGTTCATCAGCGCATTCGCGGCGGAGGACCGGTGCCACTTGAACGGCATGGCGATGGAAGCCGGGCGCGTGCGCTACGTGACGGCGGTGAGCACGACCGATGTCGCGGACGGCTGGCGCGAGCGGCGGCGCGACGGCGGGGTGGTGCTGGAGGTGCCGAGCGGCGAGGTGGTCGCGAGCGGCTTCTCCATGCCGCACTCGCCGAGGGTGCATCGCGGGGAGTTGTGGGTGCTGAACTCGGGCACGGGCTGGCTGGGGCGCGTGGTGCGGGGGAAGTTCGAGCCGCTCGTCTTTTGCCCCGGCTATCTGCGCGGGCTGAGCTTTGTGGGCGACTTCGCGGTCGTCGGGCTCTCGGAGGCGCGGGATCGGAAGACCTTCGGCGGGCTGGCGCTGGATGAGGAGTTGGTGAAGCACGGCGTGGAAGCGCAATGCGGGCTGCGGATCATCGACACCCGCACGGGCGAGCTGGCGCACTGGATCCGCATCGAGGGGATGGTGAGCGAGCTTTACGACGTGGCTGTGCTGCCGGGCGTCGCGAGGCCGATGGCGTTTGGCTTCCGGACGGACGAAATCCAGCGGACGGTCGCGCTGGGCGATCCTCGGGAGATGGAAAAACAGAATTGACCCGCGCCAGCTGAGCAGGTTCGCTCCGCGCTGCTCGGACTCCTCGCGGACTAATCGCTCGCCTTTGTCTCGGCGCATGTCCACAGGCGTCCACCACACCAGCCGACCACACATTTCATGAAAACCCGCCTCTTCGTCCGCCCTGCCCGCAAGTCCGCCTCCATCATCGAGCCGCTCGAATGCCGCATCACGCCGGGCTCGATCTCCTTCCCGACGGTGGCCTCGATCGACCGCGAGACCCCGGTGGGCCCGGACACGGGCGCCAGCAGCGTGACGTTTAAAGTCACCTTCAATACCGACAGGCCGACGATGCTCACCGGCGTGGACGCGACGGACTTCAAAGTCGTCACCACGGGCGATGCGAAGGCGGACGCGGCGGTGGTGGTGACCGGCACCATCGATCCGAAGGTTTACAACGTGACCGTCAACGGTGTGCAGGGCAACGGCGGCCTGGGGCTCAACTTGGTGGACAATAACAGCATCACGGATGGCACCGAAAACTCTCTCGGTGGTTTCGGCCTGAACGACGGCAGCTTCACCGGCGAGGTTTACCACGTGCTCCAGACGGCGCCGAAGGTGAACTCGATCGTCGCGACGCCGCCGACCACGACGAGCAACTCGACGCTGACGTGGACGGTGACTTTCAGCGAGTCGGTGACGGGAGTGGATGCGGGCGACTTCACGCTCATCCCGACCGGCTCGACGACGTCGAATGCGCCGACGCTGAGCGGCAGCGGCTCGGTCTATACCCTCACCGCCACCGGCGTCGCTGGCACGGGCACGATCGGGGCGAACCTCGTGGACGACGGCTCGATCAAGGACAGCGACAAGAACCCGCTGCAAACGAGTCCGGTGGCTTTCAGCACCGTGGCGACGACGGCGTCGGGCTCCGCTTTCCTTGCGGTCGCGACCGGCGACATCAATGGCGACGGGCGGGCGGACATCGTCGCGGCGGATTACAACGCCAACAACGTGGCCGTGCTGCTGGGTAACAGCGCAGGCGGCTTCACGCCACAGGCGAGCGTCGTCACCGGCAGTCGCCCCACCTCCATCGCGCTCGCGGACGTGAACGGCGACGGGCGGCCCGACATCGTGGTGACGGATTCGCTCTACAGCAGTGGCACCTTCCACTCGGTCGGTGTGCTGCTCGGCAATGGCGACGGCACTTTCCAGGCGGAGCAGGGCTACGGCTTCTCGAACCAGCACCTCGCGATCGCGGTGAGCGACATCGATGGCGACGGACGGCCCGACATCGTGCAGACCAGCCAGAGCGGCACCGGCCAGGTGAATGTGTTGCGCGGCAACGGCAATGGGAGCTTCCAGAACCCCATCTCCCCAGCGGTCGGCCAGCGGCCGGTCGGGGTGGCGCTTGCCGACGTGAATGGCGACGGCAGGCCCGACGTGGTGACGGCCAATTACGGCTCCAACAACGTGAGCGTGCTCATCAATACCAGCACTCCGGGTAGCATCAGTTTCGCAAGCTCGACCGCGTTCGGCACGGGCCTCGCGCCGGCTTCGGTCGCGCTGGGCGATGTGAATGGCGACGGCAAGCTCGACATCGTGACCGGGAATAATTCCGACGGCACCGTGAGCGTGCTCATCGGTGTTGGCGATGGCTCCTTCTTGCCGAAGACGGACTCCAACACCGGCACATCGCCCGGCAGCACGAGGCCCAGCGGCGTGGCGCTCACGGACGTGAACGGCGACGGCAAGCTCGACATCGTCGCGGCCAGCGGCGTGTTCTCCGGAACGCAGGGAATCCCTTCTGAACTCGCCGCGCTCACGGCTCAAGTGAGCGTGCTGGTCAATACCGGTAGCGGCATCTTCGCCGCCCCGCAGCTTTTCAACACGAACACCGCCAACGGCCTCGCCGTGGCGATCGCCGACTTCAACGGCGACGGCAAAGCCGACATCACCGTGGTGGGCGCTTCGAGTGGGACCCCACCAACTGCGCTGCCGGAATCCGGCCCCGAACTCGCGGCGATCTCGGGGGCACGGTCGATGCCCTGCTGAACATCGGCGACGGCGACTTCACCGGCGAGGTCTTCACCATCGCTCTGCCCGATCCCGCCATCATCGACATCACCGACGGGGTGAGCACTGCAGCGCCGGGCGACACGCTGACGTTCACGATCACCTACGCCAACCAAAGCGTGGTCGGCGCCACCGGCGTGAAACTCACGCTACCGCTCGACTCGCGCTATAACTTCGTCGCCAGCGAGAATGCCGGCTGGACCGAGGCAGGCGGCGGGCTCACCCGGACGATCGGCGCGCTGGGCGCGAACGCGAGCGGCTCCGCGACGCTCACGCTGCACATCGATCCCGTGCTCTCATTCTTCGCCTCCGATCTCACGACGGTGACGATCATGAACGACAACGGCGACGAGGTTGATAAGAATAACACGGACACCGACTTCACGTTCATCCCGGGCAACTACACCGGCTTCGTCGTCACCGCGCCCGGCATCGCGCCGAAGAACGCATTCGCGCCGCCGATCGTGCAGGTCTTCGACAAAGCCTCCGGCGACTTGCTCTACACCTTCAGCGCCTACGAGAGCACCTACCGCGACAGCATTCGCGTGGCGCTGGGCGACTTCAATTTCGACGGCATCGACGACATCGTGACCACCACGCAGCACAATGGCGGGCGCATGCGCTTCTTCGACGGCTCGACGGGCCAGCAGTTCACGGAAGGGGCGCTCGGCCAGGAGACCCCCGTCTTTGGCACGAGCAGGAACACGGGCGCGTTCGTGGCCGTGGGCAATGTGAACGGCTTCGGCCGCCCCGAGATCATCGTCGGCTCCTCGCTCATCAGCGCCCGGGTCGGCGGCGGGAAAGTGAAGGTTTATAGCCTCGATAGCTCAGACTTGGCGCCCGCGGAATCCGCACAGCCCGAGCAGGGCTCCGGCTCAGATACACTCACCGTCATCAAGGAATACACGCCCTTCGGCGCACGCTTCAAAGGCGGCGTGCGCGTCGCCGCGGCCAATGTGGATGGGTTCAGCCAGGGTGATGCGATGCCCGAGAACGGTCCGGGACTCAACGAAGACGACATCATCGTCGGCCAGGGCTACCGCGGTGGACGGGTGCTCGTTTACAAGGGCGCGACCGATACCGTGCTGCACGACTTCCAAGTCGGCGGGACGAAGTTCAAAGGCGGCGTCGCCGTGGCCGCAGCCGACATCAACGGCGACGGCAAAGCCGACATCATCGTGGGCCGCAACACGGGCAAACCGTCGAACGTCGAAGTCTTCAGCGGTCTCGATCACACGAAGATCGGACCGAGCATCCTTCCCTTTGACTCGGCGTATCGCTTCGGCGTGCGCGTGGCTGCGGCGGACGTGAATGGCGACGGCATCGCCGACATCATCGCCAGCGTCGGCATCAAGAATCAAAGCCTCGTGAAATTCTACGACGGCGAAGACTTCCGCGCCGGCACCGTCACCGAGATCACCGGGCGCCAACTCAATGCCTACTCGCAGTTCCCGAACGTGGCGCTCTGGGTCGCCGCTTCGCGTATCATCTCGAGGCCTTCCTGATCCCTCTGCGACTCCCGACCTCTTTCCCAACCAACCAAATGAACACCAACATCCGTCACTTCATCCTCGCCGCCGCCGCGGTGGCGCTGCTCGTCCCCGCCGCTCACGCCGGCCAGCCGATCGCATCTGAAGGCAAGGAAGCGAAAGCCACGGTGCCGCTGCGCGAATGGTTCCCCGACACACCGCGAGGCATGGTCACCATCGGCACGCAGTTCAGCGAGCACCTCACCGGGATCTACGCCGACTCGATCACCGGCCTGTGGTCGCCGCAGGAGCGCGACGCGTTCCTCTTCCTGAACTCGCGCTACCACTGGGAGGACAACCACCAATACATCAGCAGCGCCGGCCTCGGCTTTCGCAAGCTGCTCGCCGAACACGATGTCATCCTCGGCGTGAATGCCTACTATGACTCGCTCCACGGCGCCGCCGGCAGCGACTTCGACCAGCTCGGCTTCGGCGCGGAAGTGCTCACGAAGTGGGTCGATGCGCGCATCAACTACTACCTGCCCGACAACGACGAGGTGCAGGTCCACCGCAGCACGTGGCAGTCGGAAGATGGCGGCGGCACCCGCACGCGCGTCTTCGAGCGGCGCGAGGCGGCGCTGCAGGGCTTCAATGCCGAACTCGGCGTCCTGCTCCCGACCGGCTGCAAATACACCGAGTTCCGCATCTACGGCGGCTACTACCGCTACGAGAATCCCTTCGGCAGCGACTTCGAGGGCTTCAAGGCCCGCCTCGAAGCACGCGTGCTCCCCGGCGTGATCGCTGACCTCGAATACTGGGACGACGCCGCGCTCATGGGCGGCCACTGGACCGCCGGCGTGCGAGTGAGCGTGCCGTTCTCGATCTTCAATCTCGTCGCCGGCCGCAACCCCTTCGAGGGCATCGGCGAGTCCTTCACGCCGCGCACACGCGAGTTCAAGGAGCGCCTCAGTGACATGGTCGAGCGCTCCCACCGCGTCCAGACGGTCCTTTCCGGCAACCGGCTGAGTGAGGACCATTTCGAAGGCCTGAATGAAGGCGTCCCCGGCGCCGGCTTCGCTGCCCCCGCCGGCGCCCTCCCAATCGAGTAATCAGCGCTCCGGCTTCTCGCGAAGATTGAAGCGGAACGAGCCGATGTGCTCGATCTGCCGCGCGAGATCCATGTCGCACCAGAGCGGCAGACCCAGTTCGCGCACGCGATCCGAGAACCAGAAATCCTCGCTCAGCACCTTGCCGGCTTCCTCGCTGTAGCCGCACCGGAAGAAAGGCGCCTTCAGCTTGTCGAAGACGCTCGCGTGGATGAGCAAGCAACCCGTCGGCAGGCGCGATGCTTCCACCATGCCCTTGTCGGCGAGCGAAAACGCCGCGCCGTCGAGACGGCTCCCGATGAAGCCCAGCGGCAGCATCCGCCGCGGGTAAGTCGCGCCCACGATCGGCACCTCGCGCGACATCAGCCGCTTGATCGTGTCGTGCGGGAAAACCATGTCGCTATCGAGGAAGAGCAGCCACTCCGCCTTCGCGTCCAGTGCCGCGCCCACGCAGAGATTCCGAGCCTCGGCGACGATGGAAAACTTTGCGTTCACCATCGACACGCGGAACCCGCCGACGCGCGCGTTTTGCACGAGGTGCAGCACCGACAGCATGAAGTCGGCATGGACCATCTCGCCCGACGGGATGCAGACCGCGACGTGCTTGGCCACTACGCGACTTTCCACTCGCCGCGATACTCGCGCGAGAGCCACGCCTTCTCGCCGCCTTCGGCGAAGTTCTGCTTCTTCGCATCCCACGAGAATTTCTTCCCGTAGCGATACGCCATGTTGAGCAAGTGGCAGGTGTTCACCGTGCGTGTGCCGATCTCGACCTTGCAGATCGGATCCTTGCGCGTGCGGATACCGTCGAGCCAGTTCTGCTTGTGGTCGTCGCTCTTGGTGAGCCGCACCTTCGCGTCCGAGAGGTAGTCTTTCTCGACCATGTCGAGCTGCTCGTTGAGCGACGGCTTGTCCTCCTTCGCCATGAATTTCGCCTTCTGCTCACCCTTCAGCTTCAGCGCGAACTTCCCGCGATTCACATACACCTCGCCGTCCGGGCCAAAGAACGTCACGCCATTCTCCGAGATATGCTCGAGCTCCACGCCGCCGGGGTAGATCAGCTTCGCGCCAGCCTGTGCCGTGGCGAAGTCGGCAGGCGGGATCACCTCGCTCGGCCCGCCGTCTTCATCCACGCCGATGCCCCACTGCGAGATGTCGATGTGATGCGCGCCCCAGTCCGTCACCATGCCGCCGCCGTATTCCCAATACTGCCGCCACGCCGGGAAATGGGTGTGAACGCCGCGCGGCGAGAGGATCGAATTGTAAGGCCGCATCGGCGCCGGCCCGAGCCACCGATCCCAGTCCAGCCCCGGCTCCGCGGGCTCCTCGGGAAGATCGCACGATTTCCCCGGCCCGCCGAAACCCGCCGTCACGCGCGACAGCTTTCCGATCACGCCATTGCGCACCAGCTCGCACGCCACGCGAAACTCCCGCGAGCTGCGCTGCTGCGAGCCCGTCTGGAAAATGCGCCCGTTCTTCCGCACCGCCGAGACCATCGCCGCGCTCTCGCGCACCGTCTCGCACAGCGGCTTCTCGCAGTAGATATCCTTGCCCGCCTTCGCCGCCTCGATCGTGATCAGCGCGTGCCAGTGGTCCGGCGTCACGATCAACACCGCGTCGATGTCCTTGCGCCCGATGATCTCGCGGAAGTCGCTGTAAGCGTCGCAGCCCTTGTAAGTCCCGCCCTCAGTCTTCTTCGCGTAGAAATCTTCGACCTGCTTTTTCCCATCGTTGCGCCGCGTCGTGTCCACGTCGCACACCGCGAGCAGTTGCACCTCGCTCTTGCCCATGAATCCGCTGAGGTGCCCGCGCGATTGCTTGCCGATGCCGATCACGCCGATCCCGAGGCGGTCGTTCGGCTTCGTCTCCGCCGACCAAATCCGCGACGGCAGGATGAGCGGCGCTACGCCGGCAGCGAGGGTGGATTGGAGGAACGAACGACGGGAGAAGCGGGGCGAGTTCATGCTGCGATTTCGACACGCGCGCTTGCGGAGTGCAAGCCCGGCGGCACAATCCCCGCGCTTTGTTCCGCTCCGCACTTCTCGCCCTCATCCCCCTGCTCGCCTCGGCGGAAGTCGCCGTGCCCGCGCTGAAATTCGAGCAACGCACGCTCGCGAATGGCCTGCGCGTCATCTGGCTCGAAGACCACGCCGCGCCCGTCGTCGCGATCCAGGTGTGGTATCACGTCGGCTCGAAAGACGATCCGCAGGGCCGCAGCGGGTTCGCGCATCTCTTCGAGCACATGATGTTCAAGAGCACCAAGCGGATGCCCGCCGAGACCATCGACCGGCTCACCGAGGACATCGGCGGCGAGAACAACGCCTTCACCGCCGACGACATGACCGTCTATCACGAAACGGTTCCGTCGCATCATCTCGAGCGCCTGCTCTGGGCCGAGGCCGAGCGCATGTCGTCGCTCGTCGTCGATGACGCGAACTTCAAGACCGAGCGCGACGTGGTGAAGGAAGAGTTCCGCCAGAGCGTCCTCTCGCAGCCGTATGGCGAGTTCTACGAATTCATCCCGAAGCAGTCCTTCGCCGCGCATCCCTACAAGCGTCCGACGATCGGCAACATCGCCGAGCTCGACGCCGCCTCGCTCGATGAAGTGCGCGCGTTTCACGAGACGTTCTACCGCCCCGACAACGCCACGCTTGTCGTCACCGGCGACTTCGACCCCGCGCAGCTCACGCGGTGGGTCGAACAATACTTCGCGCCGCTCGCCAAGCCCGCGACGCCCCTCCCGCGCGTGAGCACCGCGGAACCCGCGCGCACCGCGACGCGGACCGTGCGCGAGTTCGACACAAAGGTTCCCTTCCCCGCGCTCGCCGTGAACTTCCTCGGCCCGAAGATCACCGACGACGAATACGCCGCGTGGCTCGTGCTCGAACGCGTGCTCTCGGGCGGCGATGCCGCGCGGCTGAACCACTCGCTCATCTATGAAAAGCGCGTCGCACAGCAGGCGGAGTTTCACGCCGACCTGCGCGAAGACCTCGGGCTGCCGACATTTGCGATCGTGCTGGCGAGCGGCGTGCCGGCCGAGAAAGCGCGCGCCGCGCTGCTCGCGGAGATCGCTGCGCTTTCAGCGAAGCCAATCGACGAACGCGAACTCACCACCGCAAAAAATCAGGTGCTCGCCGAGAAGCTGCACGAGCGCGAGAAGGCCGAGGGCAAAGCGGAAGCGCTCGGCTTCGCCGCAGTGCTGCAAGGCGACGCTGCGCGCGCAAACACCGACCTCGCCGCGATCCAAACGGTCACTGCCGAACAACTGCAGGCCCTCGCGAAGAAAGTCTTCACCGACGAAAACCGGCTCGTGATCGAATACCTGCCCGCCACGATGCGCGCAAAAGCCAAGGCGAAGAAATGATGCGCGGCCTCGCTCTCACCCTGTTCATCCTCGTCGCGCCCGCATGGGCAGAGCCGGAAGGCTTGCCTGCGCCGGGCGAGCCGCGGTCGATGAAGTTTGCGCAACCGCGCGAGCACACGCTCGACAACGGCCTGCGTGTGATCGTGGTGGATCGTCCCGCGCAGCCGCTGCTCACCGCGGGGCTCATCGTGAAATCCGGCGCCGAGTCGGACACGCCGAAGCTCGCGGGCCTCGCGCACTTCACGGCAGGGCTGCTTTCGCGCGGCACGAGCACGCGCTCGGCGACGCAGATGGCGCAGGATTTCGAGGAACTCGGCGCGACCTTCAAGGCCGAAGCGGCATGGGACGGAACGATGGCGCTGCTCACCACGCTCGCGCCGAATGCGAGCCGCGCGTTCGATCTCTTCGCCGACGCGGTCTGCGATCCGAAATTCGCCGCCGATGAATTGGAACGGCTGCGCAAGGAACGCATCGACGAGGCGCAGATCGAACTCGAACAGCCGGGTCAGTTCGCACGCGTCGCAGCAGCGCGCTTGATTCTCGGCGCGAGCGCTTACGGCCATGCGAGCAAGGGCACGCCGGCTTCGCTCGCGCGCATCAAGCGGACCGACGTGCTCACGTTTCACCGCGCGGCTTTCCGTCCGGACAATGCGGTCCTCATCCTCGCCGGCGACATCCGGTCCGAGAGCGGTTTCGCGCTGGCGCAGACGGCGTTCGGCGCGTGGGGTGCGGACATGGCAGCGGCGCTCGCCGCTTCGCCAAAAGCCGAGTTTCCGAAGCCCAGCGCAGTGCTCATCGACATGCCGGACGCAGGACAGGCGGCGGTCTATATCGGACGGGCCGCGGCGCCGCGCGCGGACGCACAATATTTCGTCGGGCAGGTGACGAACGCCGTGCTCGGCGGCGGCTATTCCGCGCGGCTGAATCGCGAAGTGCGGATCAAGCGCGGGCTCAGCTACGGCTGCGGCAGCAAGCTCTACGCGTGGCGCGAGGCGGGCAGCTTCGGCGCAGCGTGCCAGACGAAGAACGAGTCCGCCGCGGAGGTTGTCCGCGTGATTCGCAGCGAACTACAGCGACTCGGCGGGGACGCGATTCCTGCCGACGAACTCACCGCGCGCCGCCTCGTGCTGACCGGCGGCTTCCAGCGCGAGCTCGAGACGAATGAAGGCTACGTGAAGCGGATCGCCGACTTCGTGCTGCACGGGCAACCCGCCGCCGCCTTCGCCACAGCGCTCGCCTCGCTCGATCGGGTGACGGCGGAGGAAGTGAAGACGTTTGCTGCTGCGCAGCTCGCGCCGGAAGCGATGTCGGTGATCGTAGTCGGCCGCGCAAAGGACTGCGAGAAGCCGCTGCGCGAGCTGTTCCCCGAGCTGCGCGTGGTGCCGCAGGCGAAGGTGGACTTCGACTCCGCGACGCTCGTGCGCGGCAAGTAGGCTCAGTCCCCGAGCGCGTGGATCGTGTTCACGACCTCGCCTTTCACATCCGCCCCGTCAGCGGACTTGATGCCGTAGCGGATCGACATCTGCATCACCGGTTTCATGCCGGGGATTTCGAGGAAGACGGTGCGGTCGTCGGTGCCGATGCTCACGCGTTTCACTTCGAGCGGGTCGTGCTTCGCTTTGCCGATCTGCGCCTTGGTAAATTGCAGCGCACCGTCCTTGCCGAGTTCGGCCGGCTTCTCCGCCGCGTCGATCGTGGAAAGCTCGGGTGAGCCGTAGGCGGAAGACCACAGGTAGTTCCACACTTCGACGTTCCAGTTCTGCGGATCGGCGGCGGATTGCGTGTCGAGCGAGCACGTGAAGCGCAGCTCGATGCCGTCTTTCTTCGCGTGCAGTTCGACTGGCATCCGCGTCGACGCGCCGGTGTAGCGCACGCGCTGGAGGCAGCCGTTCTTGATCCCGGAAGTCTGCCAGCCGCGCAGCCCGGCGACCCAGAGCTGGCCGTCCTGCGGATGAAAACGCGCGCGCATTCCGCCGCTCTGGAACTTGATCGGGAAGGCCGCGACACCGCCTTGCGTGAAGCCGCTGACGGATTCGCGCATCACGCCGTAGAGCGCGCACTGGCCGTAGCTGAGGTGCAGCAGCGCGCCGCGCCACGGTCCCCATTTGTCGTTGTCCGGCACCCAGACTTGTCCGCCGCCGGAGTTGTCGATGCGCTTCGGCAGCCAGCAGAGCGGGCGATCGTAGTCGGTCGGCAGTGGGTCGCGATGCGAGAGCGGCACGACGCCGCAGAAACCGCCCGGCTTGATCCAGTTGATTTTGCAAACGGGCGTCCACGTCCCTTCGTTGTCGCCGCTCGTGAGTTCGCCGTGCGGGCCGCAGCCGATCCCGTTCGGCGCGCGGAAGCCGGTCGCGACCACGTCGAGTTTCGCGCCGTCGGGCGACACGCGCATGAGCGTGCCGTGGTGCGCCATGATCTCGTCGAACCCGCGCCCTCCATTCTTCACTGGCCCTGCTTTGGCGAAGTAGAAGTTCCCCGCCGGATCGGTCTGCAAGTCGAAGACGAACTCGTGAAAGCTCTTCGTCACCTTCACGTCGAAGTTGAACGCCTCGTAGAAATCGCACTCGCCGTCCTGGTTGAGATCGTGCAGCCGCCACAGCCCATCGCGACACATCACGTAGATTTCGCCGTTCACGATCTTCAGCCCGAGCGCGTGGTAGAGCCCGCTCGCAAAGCGGCGCCAAACCACCTTGCTCAAATCGCCGTCGAGTCCCGAGACGATGAACACATCGCCGTGAAACGTGCAGACCGCCGCGCGTCCATCGGCGAAGAAGTCGAACCCGCCGAGAAAGAGCGGCGCGCGCCACGGGTTCGGGTCTGGCAGCTTCACGGTGTCCACGACGTAAGCAGCGGACTTGTCGGGAGAAAGCTCGCCGCTCGTCTCGACCGCGTCAGGCCAGTGCGCGGGGCCGCCGTGCGTGAGCGCGCGCAGCTTGTCCGTGCGCTCGATCTTCACGCCGGGGATTTCTATCGGCGTCACCATTCCTTCGAACAAGCGCACGAGGGCGCCGTCGCGCCACTCGGGCATCTCCAGCACCTCGGCTCCACCGACGTCCCATTTGAGGATCGTTTTCTCGCCACTGACGTAGAAGCCCTTAAAGCGCATCTGCCCTGCCGGCAGCGGGCCGAATGGCTCAGAGCGCAGACTCTTCCAATCACCGCCGGCCTTCGTGAGAAAACCGGGCGTATCTCTCGTCGTGAACGCCACCTCGCCGAGCGCGGTCGGGTATTCGCCGCGGGACATGAGGTTCATTGGGGTGACGAACTTTCCACCGGTCCACGCGCCGGCGACGCGGCAGAGGTCGAGGTCGTAGGCGATGCCCGCTTCGCCGTTCGCGCCGAGTTTGATCGCGAGGCCCTTGAGCGCGGTGGTCAGCGGCTTGGCGTCTGCGCCTTTGCCGATGCCGATGGTGCCGAGCAGCCACGGGCCGGGCGCTTCGCCGGCGGGCGACTCCATTTTGTATTGGGCGAGGGCGGGCGCGACGGCGAGGGCGAGCGCGAGGAGGAGGGCTTTCATGCGGGGCGCAGTGGAGCAGCGGCGCGCACGCGGCGCAATGAGGGGTCGAAAAACGGCTCGCCATCCACGCTTGAGGCGGCATCTTCCGCCCGCGGAAAAAAAATCCATGCACAGACTTCGACGCATTCCCGTCCTGCTCACCTGGTTGTTCCTCAGCTTCGCGGCGGAAGCGAAGACGGTCGTCATCGACGCGGGGCATGGCGGCCATGATCGCGGTGGCGGGCCGCGGCAGAAGATTCCCGAGAAGCCCTACGCGCTCGACGTGGCGCAGCGGCTCCAGCGCGTGCTCGCGGCGGCTGGCTACAAGACGGTGATGACGCGCAATGGTGATTACTTCGTGACGCTCGGCGGTCGCGTCTCGATCGCGAACTCGCATCGCGACGCGGTCTTCGTCTCGATCCATTTCAACAGCGCTCCACGGGTCGGTGCGAACGGGATCGAAACCTACTACTACTCGAGCCGCAGCTCGAAGCTCGCCTCGGCCATCCACTCGCAGGTCGTCTCGACCGCACAGACGGAAAACCGCGGCGTGCGCAAGCGCGGGTTCTACGTCATCCGCAACACCCGCATCCCGGCGGTGCTGTGCGAGCTCGGTTTCCTGACCAACCCGGCCGAGGGGAAAAAGGTCTCCACTTCGTCCTCCTACCGGCAGGCGCTGGCGGAGGCGGTGGCCCGCGGCGTGATGCGGGCTTACTGAGCAGCGCGCTTCGGATACGCGGGTCGGGCCGGCGGATTCGACGGATTCTTTTCAAGCGCGGCGAGCACTTCCGCGACGGCGCGTTCGAGCTGCGGGTCGCTGCCGGCGGCGAGCGCGGTGGGGTCGTCGAGGACTTCGATGTCGGGTTCGACGCCGTGGCCTTCGATGATCCATTCGCCCTTCGTGTTGTAGATCGCGAAGGTGGGCACGGTGACGCTGCCGCCGTCGATGAGTTGCGGTGCGCCGGTCATGCCGATGAGGCCGCCCCAAGTGCGCGTGCCGATGACAGGGCCGAGGCCGCTTTCGCGGAAGAGGAACGGGAAGCAGTCGCCGCCGCTGCCGCTCCAGCCATTCGCGAGGATCGCCTTTGGGCCGTGATGCGCGATCTGCGGCGTCTGCCAGTCCTTGCCGTCGCGGACGCCGTAGTAGTTGAGCACTCGGCGGCCGAGCAACTCGACGAAGCGATCGGGGATCTGCCCGCCGGAGTTCCAGCGCTCATCGATGACGAGGCCGGGTTTTGAAAACTGCGCGCGGAATTGCCGGTAGAGCTGGTTCTGCCCCTCGCTGGCGGTGCTCTCGACGTAGATGTAGCCGAGCTTGCCGCCGCTGAGCTGCTCGACCTTGCGGCGGTTCGCTTCGATCCACGCATACTGCCGGAGCGCGTGTTCCGAGGCGATCGTCTGCACGAGCACTTCGTGCGCACCGTCGGTCGTGGGCTTGTCGTTCACGGTGAGGAAGACCGGCTTGTCGGCGAGCCCGACGAACGCGGCCCACGGGTCCTTCGTGATGTTGAGCGGCTTCCCATTCACGGCGAGCAGCCAGTCGCCCTCTTTCACTTTCAAGCCGGGCGCGCGCAGCGGGCTACGCAGCGTGTATTCCCACGGCGCGACCTCGGGGATGTCTTTGATCCGATACGCGCCCTGCTCGAGGGCGAAGTCGCAGCCGAGATAGCCAACCGTGCGCACGGATGCTTTCTCGATATCGCCACCGCTGCGGTAGGTGTGCGAGGAGTTGATCTCACCGAGCAATTCGCCGAGCACGTAGTTCACATCGCTGCGCGTCTGGCACTCGCGGATGAGTCCGCCGTAGCGCACGCGCATCTTCGGCCAATCCACGCCGTGCATGCCGGGGTCGTAAAAGAAATCGCGCTCGATCCGCCACGCGTCGGCGAAGAGTTGCGTCCACTCGTCGCGCGGCTCGATGGTCGCTTCGAGCTGCGCGGTCGGCAGGGTGGTGCCGAGCTTTTGATTCTCCGCGGCATTGATGAGGTGCCAGGCGTTGTTCTTCACCACGAGCAGCTTCTTGCCGTCGGCGGAAAGCTCGAAGCCGCTCGCGTCGTCGAGGATCTGCTTCTCAGCGCGCGCCTCGATGTCGAAGAACGCGATCGGCCTCGTGCCGCTGGCGCCGGTCTTCGGGAGGCGCTGGAAGATGAGCTTGCCCGGGAGCGCCGCGAGCTTGCCGAACTTGCCCGAATCCGGCGGCAGCACGATCGCGCGCGACTCGAAGCCATCGAAGTCGATCAGCACCGGAGCGGGCTTTTTCTCGGCGGGCTTCGGCGCGGGCGTCGGCGTCGCAGCGGCACCCGGCGCAGGCGTCGCGGGTGCGGGTGTCGCAGCGGACTTCACTTCCGTCTTCGCACTTCCACTTTCCGCCTTCCCTCCCGGTTCTTCGTCATTGCGCGGCGCGAGCGGGGAAGGCAGATCCTTGCGCAGCGGGACGCAGACGAGCGCCTGGCCATTCGCGTAAATCCACGACGGCTCGAAGTCGCTGTAGAGTGCGCTGAACCAGCGCTGCGCGCGGTAGTAGAGATACTTGCCGTTCGGGTCGAAGACGGGCGTGTCGTCGTCGAAGAAGCCGCTCGTGACCTGATGCCGCTTCCGGTCCTTCGTGTCGTAGATCACGATCGCAGCTTGGCGATTCTCCTGGTCGCAGCCGTAGGCGATCCAGCGGCTGTCGGCGCTCCAACTCACGCGGAAGTTCGCGAGAGCGCCTTGGAAATGCCAGAGCTGCTTGTCGATCACTTCGTCGCGCCCGCTCGCGACATCGACGAGGTGGATGCGCATCGCGGAGTCGATGAAGACGATCTGTTTCGAGTCGGGCGACCACTGCGGCTCGTAGCGGAAGCCGGGGCCGAGCTTCGTCACGGTGCGCACGTCGCCGGTGCCGTCGGCGGGGCGGAGCGTCAGCTCGTATTCGCCACTCTGGTCGGAGAAATACGCGATCAATTTTCCATCGGGCGACCACGAGGGGAAGCGCTCGGCGGTTCCGCTGGTAGCGGTGAGATTGCGGATGACGCCGTGCTCGGCGGGCACGCTGAAGATGTCGCCGCGCGCCTCGAACAGCGCGCGCTTGCCGGTCGGGCCGACGCTGCCATTCGTCAGCCAGCCGCTCACGTTTTCCACCCGCGGACGCAGCGATGCCTGATCCGTCACCACGGTGATCTCCACTTCCTTCGCCTGCTCGGTCGCGAGGTCTAGGAGGTAAAGTCGGCCGCCGTTTTCAAACACGAGCGCGTCCGGGCCGATGCTCGGGAAGTGGATGTCGTAATCCGTGAAGCGCGTGATTTGCCGCAGCGTGCGCGCGGCGGTGTCGTAGCACCAGAGGTTGTCGCGCGACTGGCCATCGCGGTCGGAGAGAAAGTAGAGCCGCGCGCCGTGCCACATCGGCTGCGTGTCCTTCGCGTCGCTCGGCGCGATGCGCTCGGCGGTGCGCTTTTCGAGATCGAAGAGCCACACGTCCGGCGTCATGCCGCCGCGGTAGCGCTTCCACGTGGCGAAGTCGGTCGTAATCGGCGTGTAGGCGAGCGTCTTCCCATCCGGCGAGAGCGCGCCAAACTCGCCATACGGGACCGGCAGCCGCTCGGGCAGGCCACCGGCCGCGGGCACTTTGAAGAACTGCCCCGTGCGCGCGGTGAAGCTCTCCTGCTCGCTCTGGAAAAGGAGCGACTGGCCGTCGGGCGACCATCCGAGCAGGCGCTCATTCGCGCCGTGATGCGTCACGCGCAGCGGCTCGCCGCCGGCGACGGGCATCACGTAAATGTCCGAGTCGCCTTCGTAATTCGCGACGAAAGCGAGACTTTCGCCACTCGGCGAAAACCGCGGGAACTGCTCCGTGCCACGCGGCGAACTGAGCCGCACCGCCGCGCCGCCGGCCTTCGGCGCGAGCCAGATGTCCCCGGAATAGACGAACGCAAGGTGCTCGCGTGACACCGCCGGCATCTGGATGAGCCGGGCGTTGAGCTTCGCCACGGGCTGGGCGTGGGCGAGGGCGGCGAGGGCGAGGAGGGCGGCGAGAGGGGCTTTCATGGAGAGCGCGGGAGGGTTCATGCGACGGGCCGCATTGTCATCCGGGAATTCGACCCAGCTCCGGCCCCTGTAGCTGTGCGATTTTATCTTTTGACGCCCCCGGTCCTGCGGCTCTAAGTGTGCTCGCTTTTCGACCGCAGCCGCGGTCCAGCCGGTGGACTCCAAAAGACCGGTCGCGACTGGACGGAAGGCGTCACGTCACATCACTTTCACCGCCACCTTCTTAAACTGAATGCTCAACGGCTTGTTCGGTCTCTTCTCGAACGATATCGGGATCGACCTCGGAACCGCTAATACCCTCGTTTTTGTCAAGGACCACGGCATCGTCTTGCGCGAACCGTCGGTGGTGGCTGTGCAGGCGGGCACAAACAAGGTGCTCGCGGTGGGCGACGAGGCCAAACGGATGCTCGGGCGCACGCCGGGCAACATCATCGCCATCCGCCCGCTCAAGGACGGCGTGATCGCGGACTTCGAGATCACGGAGGCGATGCTGCGGCACTTCATCCAGAAGGTGCATGGAAAGCGGACGTTTTTCAGGCCTCGGCCACGCGTGGTCATCGCGGTGCCGAGCGGCATCACCGAGGTGGAAAAGCGCGCGGTGAAGGAGTCGGCGCTGCACGCAGGGGCGCGTGAGGTTTACCTGATCGAGGAGCCGATGGCGGCGGCGATCGGCTGCGGGCTGCCGGTGCAGGATGCGGCGGGAAACATGATCATCGACATCGGCGGCGGCACGACCGAGGTCGCGCTGATCTCGCTATCGGGCATCGTTTTCTCGCGCAGCGTGCGCGTGGCGGGCGATGAGTTGGATGAAGCGATCATCCAATACATGAAGCGCGCGTATAACCTGATGATCGGCGAGCGCACGGCGGAGGACATCAAGATCAAGATCGGGTCCGCGTATCCGATCGAAAAAGAGACGACCATGGAAGTGAAGGGCCGTGACCTGGTGGCGGGCCTGCCGAAGACGCTTACGATCACTTCGCAGGAAGTGCGTGAGGCGCTCCTCGAACCGATTTCGACCATCGTGGACAGCGTGCGAGTGACCCTCGAACGCTGTCCGCCGGAACTTTCCGCTGATCTCGTGGACCGCGGCCTTGTGCTGGCGGGCGGCGGCGCGCTCCTGCGCGGACTCGATCGTTTGCTCACCGAAGAAACCGGACTGCCCGTGCATATCGCCGAGGATCCCCTCAGCGCCGTAGCGGAGGGAACCGGACGAGCGTTGAGCGAGATGCGATTCCTGCGCCAGGTGGCCACCAGCGATTCACGCTGGGGCAACTAACGGCCCAGGACGATGCGGGAGAAACTCAACTACATCATCGGCGGCGCAGGCGCTCTGCTGCTGATCCTCGCGCTGTGGTTCTTCTCGAACCCGATGCGCACCGCGCGCGTGCAGGCCGGGTTCCTCGGACTCATCTCGCCGTTTCTCAAGCAAGGCTCCTCGCTCCAGCGCTACTACGTGACGAAGAAGGAAGGGCTGAAGAAGCTCGAGGACCTCGAGAAGGAAGTCACGCAACTGCGCGTGGTGAACAAGGAACTCAGCGCGACGAATCAGGCGCTGCGCGGGATGGAGACGGAGAACAACCGACTGCGCAACGCGCTCGGCTACCGCGAGCGCGCGGTCTTCCAACTCATGCCCGCGCGCATCATCTCGCGCGATGCTTCGACGTGGTATCAAAAGATCATTATCGACCGCGGCTCGGAAGAACTCATCGAACCGGACCAGGCAGTGCTGACCGAGAGCGGGCTCGTCGGCAAGACGACGAACGTCATCTCCGCGCACTCCGCGCAGGTGATCCTCATCAGCGACGAAAACTGCCGAGTGTCCGCGACCGTCGAGGGCACGCGCGAGCAGGGCATCGTGAAAGGCGAGCGAGCGGCGAAAGCCGGCCTGCCGACAATCGGACTCGGCTTTCTGTCGAAGCAGGCGCCACTACGCGCCGGGATGACGATCTACACCTCCGGCGTCGGTGGCGTCTTCCCCTCGGGCATCGAGGTCGGGAAGGTGGACACTTTCCGCCTGCGGGAGCTCGACGCTTACGCGACGGTCAAACCCGCAGTGGACCTGACGACGATCGACGACGTGTTCGTCGTGGTGAGTAACACGAAATGATCTTCTTCGTGCTGCTGCTCATCTTCATGTTCGCGGCGCTGGTGCTCCAGCACTTCATCGGCGCGCTGCCGATGGTCGGCTGCCGGGTGCTGCTCATGCAGATGTTCATGCTCTACGGCGCGATTTCGATGCCGCTGCCCGGGATGCTCGCGCTGACTTTCCTCGGCGGGCTGATGTGGGACGCGCTGAACGTGCAGATGGTCGATGGTGCCTACCAAGTGAGCATGGGCTGGTCGATCGCGCTCTACATGGGGCTCGGGACGATCATGGCCGGTTTCCGTCCGCTGTTCCTGCGCGGGCGCTGGGAGGTGCATTGCCTGCTGACGGGCCTGCTCATCGCAGCGATGCCGCTGGCGGAGTTCATCATGGTGACGATCCGCACGGAGCCGGTGCAGTGGGTCTTCGACAAGAACGTGGCGTGGCGGATCGGCGGAGCGGGGCTGATCGCGATGTTGCTCTCGCCGCTGCTGTTTTTCGTGCTCAATTACCTCGCCGTGCTGACCGGCTACGACCCGCAGCCGGAGCGCGGCGCAAAACCAACCACGCGCTGATATGGCCGTGAAATTCCAACTTCCTCGGCGCGGTGCCCGGGTCGAATGGCGCCTCTTCTTCCTAGCGCTCGCGACGCTCTGCGGCCTCGGCGCGCTGGTGGGCAAACTGTGGTGGGAGCAGGTTGCCCGCGGTCCGGTGTGGGCGAAGAAGATCGCCAACCGCAGCGAAGTCACCGTGCGCATCCCGAGCGTCCGCGGCGAGATCCGCGACCGCAATGGCATCGCGCTCGTGACCAACCGCGCGAGCTACGAGGTCGATTTCTACCTTCCGGACATGGTCCGCGGCTACAAACAGCAGAACCAGGGCACGAAGGTGCCAACGATCACCTATCGCGGCTCCGTCAAAGGCATGGCCAAGGACAAGGCCGAGGCCGACATCGTTCAGATCGTGAACACGACCGTCGTCCCGCGGCTGCAAGACCTCGATCTCGCCGCGGACTACAACTCGGAAAAGCTGCGCCGGCACTACCGCAACGACACCGAGGTGCCTTACACCTACCGCGAGGAGATCGACTTCAAGACGCTCGCGCGATTCTCCGAGCACGACGTCGGGCTACCCGGCGTCGATGTCGCGATCCGGCCCGTGCGGCAATACGTCTATGGCGCGATGGCCGCGCACCTGCTCGGCTACGTCGGCGCGCCAAACAACATCGACGAGCAACCCGACATCCGGAATTACTCGTTCTACCAGCCCGACGTGGAGGGGAAGTCGCAGGTCGAGTTCTTCCTCGACAAATACATCCGCGGCACGCCCGGCGTGCGCGTGCTCCAGCGCAACGTGAAGGGCCAGATCGAGGGTGAAATCCGCCGCGACGAACCGAAGCAGGGCGCAAATGTCTATCTCACCATCGACGCGCGCATTCAGACCATCGTCGAGCGCGCGCTGCGAGTGATCGGGCGCGGCGCCGCAGTCGTGGTGAGCCCGAAGAATGGCGAGATCCTCGCGATGGCAAGCGTGCCGAGCTACGACCCGAACGTGTTCATCCCGAGCATCGATGAGGTGGATTGGAGCCGGATCATCAAGGATGAGACCGACCCGCTGACCAACCGCGCCATCCAGGGCTACGCACCGGGTTCGACCTACAAGACCGTGGCCGCGCTGGCCGGGCTGCGCAAAGGGCTGACCGCGAGCAATAGCTTCACGTGCTCCGGCGGCGTGAACTACGGTGCGAAATACATGAAGTGCTGGATCGCAGACAAAGGCGGTTCGCATGGTTCGCTTACGCTTTCGGACGCGATCAAAGTTTCGTGCAACGCGTTCTTCTACCAGTGGGGAAATGCCGCGGGGATCGAGAATATCGTCGCCAGCGGCAAGGCGCTCGGGCTCGGCGAAAAGACCGGCGTGCCGCTGACCGGCGAAGACGGCGGTATCCTGCCCGGGCCCGACTGGCTGCGGATCGTGAGCCCGCAGGAACGCTGGTCCCAAGGCTACACAGCGAACGTCTCGATCGGACAAGGCTCGGTGGAAGCTTCGCCGCTGCAGATGGCGATGGTCACAGCCACGATCGCGAATCGCGGCATGTCTTACCGCCCGCGTCTCATCCATCGCGTGGTCGATCAGGAAGGCCGCGACGTGAAGGACGACGACGGTAAACTGGTCGCACCGCCTTATCCGGACCTCCGCGCGGACCTGCGCCAGGCGGGGATCGGCGAAGCGCAGATCGAGCTCGTCCGCCGCGGCATGTGGAAGGTCGTCAACGAACCCGGCGGCACCGGAAAACGCGCGCAGGTCAAGGGCGTCGAGGTCGCGGGCAAGACGGGCACGGCGCAATTCTGGCGCGGAAACACCAAGGACAACCACACGTGGTTCATCTGCTTCGCGCCGTATCAGGAGCCGAAGTATGCGATTTGCGTGATGGTGCAGGGCGCGAAATCCGGCGGGGGCGTCTCTGCGCCAATCGCCCAGCGCATCCTCGAGGAGACGCTCGCGCTCGAACAGGATCCGAACCTCGTCACGCTCACCCGGTTCGACCCCGCGCCCGGGAGCTTCGCGCAGATTGAAGGGGTCGAGTTCAAGGAGAAGGACGCGGGCGTCGCCAAACTCGCCGCCGCAGCCGGCCACGAGGACCAGGAGACGGCCGACCACGTAGACGACCCGCTCAAGTTGAAAAAAGGCCCGCAACTCGGAGTGACGCCGGACATTCGCCCCGGCGCCGACGAGGGAGGCAAACTCAAAACCCGCGCCAAGTCGCAGCGCGATCCCAACGACAAGCGCAACCTCATCGAGCGCATCTTCGGCTTCGGCCGCAAACCCAACCCACCCGCCCCTCCCAAGCAGCCCTTCCGGCGCTGACCCTTTGTTCCCTCCATCCACCCAGTGATCAGAAAACTTACCGACAAACTCATTTCCATGACCGAACGCGTCAAACGTATGATCGGACTGGCCCCGCGCCAGACCGGCAACAAAATCATCATCAACTGCGAGAAACTCGAGAAGCGCGTGGCGCTGCTCGAAAACGGAGTGCTCGAGGAATACACCATCGAGCGCCCGAGCGACCGCAACATCGTCGGCAGCATCTACAAGGGCCGCGTGAAGAACATCGAGCATGGCCTCAAGGCGATGTTCGTCGATATCGGCTACGAGAAGAATGCCTTCCTCCACTTCTGGGACGCGCTGCCCGCCGCTCTCGACAGCGGCATCGAGGAAGTCGAGCGCAAGGACCGCAAGCAGGAGAAGAAGATCACCTCCAAAGACATCCCCGAAATTTATCCCGTCGGCAGCGAAGTCCTCGTGCAAGTGACCAAGGGTCCGATCAGCACGAAAGGCCCGCGCATTTCCACGAACATCTCCCTCGCCGGCCGCTTCCTCGTGCTGATGCCGTATAGCGACCAGAGCGGCATCTCGCGCAAGATCGACAGCCCGAAGGAGCGCGATCGCCTGCGGCAAATCCTCCGCGGTCTCGATGTGCCCGAGGGCATGGGCATCATTATCCGCACCGTCGGTGAAGGCCAGAAAGCGCGCTACTTCGTGCGCGACCTCGCCTATCTGCTCGAGCAGTGGCGCGGTATCGAAGAGGCGATGAAAAAGCCGGAGAAGGTGGTCTGCGTCTTCCAGGAACCGGACCTCATCGAGCGCACCGTGCGCGACTTCCTCACCGACGAGATCGACGAAATCCTCTGCGACGACGAAGCTGCCGCCAAGCGCATGATGGACATCTGCGGTCAGATCTCAAAGCGCTCGCGCAGCAAGATCAAGCACTACGCCGAGCACGAGCCGATCTTCGAGCGCTACAGCATCCAGAAGCAGATCGACGACAGCTTCCACCGCCAGGTCTGGCTGCCATGCGGCGGCTACATTGTCATCGACGAGACCGAGGCGCTCGTGGCTATCGACGTGAACACCGGCCGCAACAAAGGCGCGAAGGACATGGACAAGACAATTCTTCAAACCAATCTCGAAGCCGCCGACGAAATGACGCGCCAGATGCGCCTGCGAAATATCGGCGGCATCATCATCGGCGACTTCATCGACATGAAGAGCCGCCGGGATCAGCAGCAAGTCTATCAGCGCGTGAAAGACCGCCTGCGCCGCGACAAGGCGAAGACGCACGTGCTCCCGATCAGCCCGCTCGGCCTCATGGAAATGACGCGCCAGCGCGCGGCGGAGTCACTGCACTCGACCGTCTATGAGCCTTGCCCCTATTGCGGTGGCCGCGGCCGGATCAAGAGCAGCATGAGTATGAGCGTCGAACTCCAGCGCTCGCTGCACACGGTGCTCAAGGCGAACCCCGACGTGCACGAAGTCAAAGTCATCGTCCACCCGCACCTGCTCAACCGCCTCAAGACCGAAGACGACGAGTTGCTCGTCGAGATCGAGCGCCGCTACGAAGGCCGGCTCACCTTCCGCAGCGACCCCGCGTTGCATCACGAGAAGTTCACGATTCTCGACGCTCTGAACAACCGGGAGCTGAAATGAGCCGCTAGCCGCGGGCGAGCCTTTCGCCTCTCACTAGTGAATATTCTCACTGGCCGGGCGGCAGCTTCCTACGCGGCGGCGGTGAGGGTGAAGCACACCTCCAGGCCGTGCGGTTCGCCGAGGCGGGCGGTGACGGTGCCGCGGCAGGCTTCGATGCACGTCTTCACAATCGTGAGACCGAGACCGGTGCCGCCGGTCTCGCGCGTGCGGGCCACGTCGGGGCGATAGAAGGCGTCGAACAATCGCGGCAGGCTATCCACGGGGACGCCGGGGCCGTTGTCGGCGACGATGAGGGTGATGCGG
>VFJQ01000052.1 GCA_009885995.1 Verrucomicrobiota bacterium | reverse complement strand
CTGCCCACCCGCCCGAAAATCGTGCGAAATGTAGTGGAGAAAAACTGAAGAAATCGCCCGCCAACCCGCATGAATACGATCTCAGCACTTCATAACTGTCGAACTTGGGTTAGTGGGGAAGCGTGGCGGGCGGCGGCGGGCGCCCGCCACAATCTCCGCTCCATGTGTGACGAGAAAAGCGTTCCGTTCTTCTCTCACTCCACGGTCGAACCCGCAGAGCCTTGCTCGATGCCAACGGCCGCTCAAACCTGAACCTTCACAACGACCCACGTCATGAATTCAAACACTCCCGCTGAAACCATCCTCCTCGTGGACGACTGCAGAGGCCCTCTGCGAACTGATCGACGTGCTCCTCTGCCGCGTCGGCTATCGCGTGCTCACCGCCACGACCGGCGCCGAGGCGTTGCAACTCGCGAGCAAGATCAAGGGGATCGATCTCCGCCTCTGCCAAGTCAAGATGCGCGGAATGCGCGGCGACGAACTAGCCGCGCGCGGCGCGGCGCTTCACCCATCGATCCCTGACGTCCTGATGGCCAGTTCGAATGAACCGATCAAAACCACGGAGCCGTTCGACGTGCTCGCCAAGCTATTCACCGTCACCGAGCTCCGCGACACCGTGTGCCGTGCGCTCCAGGCGCCGCCGATGCACGCACTGGAATTGCACGCCGCTTGATTGCCGGTCAGGACGCTCAGTAAACGCCTTCGACGATCGTTTTCTCCATCGCGCCGAACGGTCGCACTTCGGCGACGCCGTCCCACGCGTAGGGTGCGCGCGGTTTGCGGCGCAGGGCTTCGTCGCGCTCGAGGAAGCGGGGCATGAAGAATTCCTTCGTCATTGTCGTGAGTTCGACGCGGCCCCACGTGTCGTAATCGACGGTCTTCGCCGTGTCCTTCGGATCGACGACGCGCAGCACGGCGCGTGGCTGCGGCGCGTAGTAGGTGATCGAGAAATTGTCCTCGGGCGTGAGCGGCACGCTGGCGGCGAGACCCATGAGCGTGTTGCCGTAGGTGGGGTAAAAGCCGACTCGATTTTCGAGCACTTCCTCGACGATGAAGCGCACGTATTGCGGCAGCATCGTGGTGCCGCCGCAGAAGACGCCGCGGATGCCGGCTTCGAAGATGTCCACTTTCTCGGCGAGCGCTTCGAGCAGCTTCGGCGTGGTGAAGAGGCCGCTGACTTTGCGGTTCTTCAGGATCATCGCGGCCTGATCGACGACATGCTCCATGTATTGCTTCGCGACTTCAAACTGCTTGTTGCCGATTAGCTTCTTCACGAAGCGCGGGTCGAGGTCGATGAAGTAGCAGCTCGATCCGCGCACGTGCGCGAGGTGCTCGATCGCGAGACGCAGCCGGCGCGGGCCGGTCGGGCCCATCATCAGCCACGCGCCGCCGCGCGGGAAATGTTCGTCGGCGATCTTGTCGCTGAACTCGGAGTAGTCGGTCTTGTAGTCCTCCCAGCCGATGCGCTGCTTGGGCATGCCGGTCGTGCCGCCGGTCTCGAAGATGTTGAAGGGCTTGCCTTTGAACTCTGCAGGCACCCAGACCTCGGGCTGCAAGTCGCGCAACCATTCGTCTTCGAAATGCGGGAACTTTACCATGTCGGCGAAGCTCTTGATCTCTGCGCGCGGGTCGAAGTTTTTCGACGCCCATTCGAGCCAGAACGGACAGCCGGTTTCCGGCGAGAAATGCCACGCGATGATCTCCTGGAGATGCGCTTCGAGTTGGGCCTGGGCTTGTTCGGGTGTGAGTTGGGTCATGGCTGGGTCGAGGTGAAATGGGGCTATTCGGTCGTGTCCGGCTTCGGCTCGGGCAGGAATTGCGTGAGGATCGCACCGACGAGCGCATACGCGCCGGCGACGCAAGCGCCGACGATGGCGATCTTCGCCGGGGCGGGTTTGTCGGAAGCGGCGAGCGTGAGCGTGAACCACGCGGCGGCAGTGCCGATGATGCGTCCGCCGATGTTCGCGGCGAAGCTCTCGCCCGTGCCGCGCAGGTGCATCGGGAAAACGAGCGGGATGTAATTTCCCCAAAAGCTGAACTGTGCGACGGTCAGCAAGCCGGCGATGAAGATGCCGATCTTGACCGCGCCGATGCTGTCGGCATTTCCGAGTTGCGTGGAGATCCACCAGAAAAGGAGCGGCACGAAAAACAACGACGGGATCTGGAACACGCGGAACAGCGCGCGCCGGCTGACGATGACGACCGCGAGCATGGCGAGCAGGACGCGCCCGACCATGCCGCCGATCTCTTGCCAGAACGTCACTTTCGCGACGGCCTCGTCGCTCGCATTGCCGCCGAGTTGGCGTTTCTTGCCCGCGGGCACTTCGGGTTTGCCCGCTGCTTTCGCCTCGGCCACCACTTTGCCCACGGCGGCTTTCGCCGTCTCGATCATCGCGGCGTGACCCGCCTGCTCCGGTGTGCCGATGCGCTGCGCGCCGATGATTTGCGGGAGCTGCTGGATCGCGCCGAAGGCGATGCCGTAGCTCGCGGCGAAGACGAGCGTGGTCAGGATCGTGGTCTTGCGCAGCTCGGGTGAAAAAAGCTCCGCGATGCTCGGGCGCCTGAGTTGGCCCGCTGCACGTTTCTTTTCCCACTCCGGCGACTCGGGCAGGAAGGGTCGGATGAGAATCAACGGCAGCGCCGGGATGACGCCGGAGATGAGCGTGTAACGCCACGCCTCATGCCCGCCGTGGATGGCGGGAAGATCGAGCGCCCACTTCGCCGCGAGCACATTCGCCGCCGCCACGAGCAGCCCGCCGACCGATGAAAACGCCTGCGTGTAACCGAGCACTTTCTCGCGCTGATGCGGGTCCTTGAACAGCTCCGCCAGCCACGCCACCGCCGCGACGAACTCGACGCAGACGCCGATGAACACGAGGCAGCGGAAGAAAAGCAGTTGGTAGAGATTCGTCGAAAAACCCGCCGCGCACGCCGCAAAGGCGTAGAGCAGAATGCTAAAAGTGAGCACCCGCCGGCGTCCGAGCAAATCGGTGAGATAACCGCCAAGCAATCCGAACACACCACCCGCGAGCGCCGGCACGAAGAACAGCAACCGCGCCCAACTCGTGAACTCCTTTGACCCCGGCACGAGCAACGGCAGGCCGTCCGGCCCCAGCCCGCCGAGCGCGGCGAGCGCCGGCTTCACAATGAGCGGCAGCATGAGCAGCTCGTAGATGTCGAAGGCAAAGCCGATCGACGCGATGATGCAGATCAGCCATTGAGTGCGGGTGAGACCGCCGGGACTGGAGGACATTGGCTTGGTCGGGTCGAGGTGAGCCTACTTCTTCGCGCCCGCCGCGACCGGCTTGGCGCCTTCGGCGATGGCGAAGAGATGCGTCTGCGACGCGAGGTAGAGCGTGCCGTTGGCGGGGATGACGGTGCTGTAGATCGGCGCGCCGACGTTCACTTCGCTGAGCACTTTCTTTTCCTTCGCGCTCGCGAGCACCACGGCGTCGCCGTCTTCGTCGCCGACATACACTTTCCCATCGACCACGAACGTGCTGCCCCACATGTGCGCCTGCATGTCGTGCTCCCACATTTTTTTGCCGTTCTCCGCGTCGAGGCAGAAGACGAAACCGCTGAAGTCGGCGATGAAGAGTAGGCCATTCGTCGGGTCGATCGAGACCGTGGAGATCGAGCGGTGGATTTCTTTGAAGTCCCAGATCAGCGCGGTCTTCGTCACCTCGCCGGTCTTCGTCGGGTCGATGCAGAGCAAACGGCCCACGCCTTCGCCGTGCTCGGGGTCCTGGCCGATCGCGACATAGACGCGGTTTTTGTAGAAGACGGGCGTCGAGTTGATTTCGCTCGGGCCTTCCGCGGCGGGATACTTGATCGGCTTGCCGGCCTTGTCGGTCTTGTATTCGTCGGGCACGCAGTCGAACCACCACACCTTCTTCATCCAGTCGGTGTCGCCTTCCTTCGAGGGCACGGTGTCGAAGGCGTAGAGCACGCCGTCGCCGCCGCCGAAATAAACCTGCGTCTTGCCGTTCACCGTGCCGATCGAGGGCGAGGTCCACTGGCCGTGTTTGATGTTCGGGCCGATCTTCGCGTCGTCCTCGGCGAGGAGTTCGCCGGTCTTTTTGTCGAGCATGATGAAGCTCGGCGAGTTCGGCGACGGGATGTTCACATGCGTCCAGTCCTGGCCGTTGCTGGTGCAGACGAAAATTTTGTCGTCGAGCACGATGACCGAGCAGTTCGCCGCGTTGTGCGGGAAGACGCCGAGTTCATCCATCATGTCGTATTTCCACAAAATGTCCGCGTCCTTCGGCGTCACTTCGACCTTCGGCTTGCCCGGCCCTGGCATGTATTGGCCTTCGTCTGCGAACCCCTGGTTGCCGTTCGATTGCCCGTTGAGATCGAGGCACAGCACCTCGCAGCGGCTCGTGACGATATAAACCTTGTCGCCTTCCACGAACGGCGACGCGAGCAGGCCGAGATATTCCCAGTCGTTCACCTTCCCCGACGCAAGCTTCGGCACCGTGAGCTGCCAGAGGAAGCCGCCCGTGTATTCATCGAAGGCGATCAGCACCGACTTGTCGTCCTTGAACCGCTCATCGCGCGGCGTCGCGTTGTTCGTGCCGACGAGCACCTTCCCGCTCGCGACGACCGTATTGCCGTAAGTCTGCGACCCGAGCTTCACCGCCCACTTCACATTCTCCGTCGTCGCCATGTCGATCTCCTCGGAGTTCGGCTTGAACTTGCCCGTGTTGAACTTCGCGGGGAAGCCCTTGGCGGGTGAATACATATTCCGCCCCGGATCGCTGCCGCCCCATGAGGGCCAGTCTTGGGCGAAAGCGGGAACGGTGAGTCCGGCGAGGGCGAGGAGAGCGAGAGATTTCATGGCGAGGAGGTTCGTGGGTTGCGGTCGGAGTTTTACGCACACGTATTATTTTCCGCCACTCGTTTCTTTAGGCCGTTTTTTGTTTCGATGTCGAGTAAGTCCACCGGCCGCCGCCGACGTCGGCGGCATACACAACGCACCGCCGCAGCGGCGCTTTACAAAACCGCGCACGTTCAGCCATTCAACGTGCATGGACACACCGCGGACTCAATACATCCTCATCGACCACGAGAACGTCCACGCGCTGGACCCTGGAGAAATCGGAGATTTGCCGGTGAAGGTGGTCGTCTTTCTGGGCGAGCAGACGACGAAGCTCCCCGTGGAAGATGTGCAAAAGTTGCTGGTGCATCGCGGGCAGATCGAACTCATCACAATCTCGGGACACGGCAAGAATGCGCTGGATTTTCACGTCGCCTTCTACGCGGGCCGGATCAGCGCGGAGGATCCAAAGGCCTACATCCACATCATCTCAAAGGACAAGGGGTTCGATCCGCTGATCGCACACCTGAAGAGCCGGAAGGTGTTCGCACGACGTTCCGAGGAGGTGCCGAGGCTGGCGACGATTCTGAAAGGGGAGCCTGTGCCGGCGGCGGCAGAAGGGCGCGTCGAGCGCGCGATCGCTCACTTGACCAGAATGGAGAAGTCACGGCCGCGAAAGCGGAAGACGCTGGCTTCGAGTCTCGCTGCTCTGTTCAACAAACAACTGTCGGACGGCGAAGTCGGCCGCCTCATCGTGGCGCTAGAAGAAGCGGACAAGCTGGGGATCGACGAGAAGGAAACGGTGACCTACCGGCTCTGAACCGCGTGCTCGGGGAAGAGCGCGGTGATCGCGGCTTCGCTCGCCGCGCAGACGCCGCGCTCGGTGATGAGGGCGGTGACGAGACGGGAGGGAGTGATGTCGAAGCCGGGATTGGCCGCGGGGCTGTCGGTAGGGGCGATGAGGACTTCGGCGCGCGCGCCGTCGCGCCAGCCGTCGATAAGCTTCACCTCCGCGGCGCCGCGGTCCTCGATCGGGATCTCGCGCAGGCCATCGCGCATTTGCCAATCGAACGACGACGACGGGAGCGCGACGTAGAAAGGGACGGCGTTGTCGTGGGCGGCGAGGGCTTTCAGATATGTGCCGATCTTGTTGGCCACGTCGCCGGTGCGCGTGGTGCGGTCGGTGCCGACGAGGACGAGGTCCACTTCGCCGCGCTGCATGAGGTAGCCGCCAGCGTTGTCCACGATGAGCGTGTGCGGGACACCGTGCTGGGCGAGTTCCCACGCAGTGAGCTTTGAGCCCTGGTTGCGCGGGCGTGTTTCATCGACCCAGACGTGGACGGCGAGGCCGGCATCGTGCGCGGCGTAGATGGGCGCGGTGGCGGAGCCGTGATCCACGAAGGCGAGCCAGCCGGCGTTGCAATGCGTGAGGATGTTCACGGGCGCGCCGGCCTTGCGCACGCTGATCGCGGCGATGAGCGGCAGACCGTGCTCGCCGAGGCGGCGGCAGAAGTCGGCGTCTTCATCCGCGATCTGCGCGGCGGTGGCGCGGGCGGCGGCGACTTTGTCGGCGGCGGAAAGGATCGCCGCGAGTTGGCGATCTACGGCCCAAGCGAGATTCACCGCTGTCGGGCGTGTGGCTTTCAACGTCTCGCACGCACGACGCAACCAGTCGGGGTCGGTGGACTCGATCGCAGCGAGATACATCCCGTAGCCCGCAGTCGCGCCGATGAGCCCCGCGCCACGAACGTGCATCTCGGCGATCGCGCGCGCAGCTTCGGCGACGGTGCGCACTTCCTCGACGATGAACTCGTGCGGCAGCGCGCGCTGGTCGATGAGTTGCACCGTGCGCGCGTCGCCGACTTTCAGCCAGATGGTTCGATAGTGTCGGCCGTGGACTTTCATGGCTGCGGCAGTCGAACGCGGCGCATTCGTGCTTGTCGAGCGCGGGCTGGATGGAAACAACGCGTGCTTTCTTCCCATGAGCATCGCCATCGACCTCTCCGGCAAAGTTGCGCTCATCACCGGCGCCTCGCAGGGCATCGGCGCCGAGATCGCGGGCACCTTTCATCGCGCAGGTGCCGCCGTCGTTTTGAATCACCCCGGCATCGGGAGCAGCGCGGCGGATGCGGAGGCGATCGCGACGAGGCTCAATGTCGTGCGTGCCGACACCGCGATCGCGGTCGAGGCAAACGTGGCCGATGCCGACGCGGTGCGGCGGATGATGAGTGAGGTGAAGGAGCGGAGCGGCGGGATCGATTTCCTCATCAACAACGCCGCCATCATCCGCGACCGCACGCTCGCGAAGATGTCCGACGACGAATGGCAGTCCGTCATCGACGTGAATCTCACAGGCGTCTTCCACTGCTGCAAACACGGCCTCGAAGTCATGCGCGACGGCGGCGCGATCGTAAGCGTCGGCAGTATCGCCGCGATCCAAGGATTCTTCGGCCAGGCCAACTACGCGTCCGCGAAGGCCGGCGTGCAGGCGATGATGCGCGTCGTGAGTCGTGAAGCCGCGCGCCGCCACATCCGCGCAAACGCGATCGCGCCCGGCGTCATCGACACCGCGATGGCCTCGACGATCCCCGAGAGTGTCCGCACCGAGATGCTCAAAAACGTGCCGCTCGCCCGCCTCGGCACGCCGACGGAAGTCGCAAACGTCGTCCTCTTTCTCTGCTCGCCGCTCGCGAGCTACGTCACCGGGCAGACGATCGAGATCAACGGAGGCTGGCGCGGGTGAGAGCGGCGGCGCGCGTCGTCAGCGCTGCCGAGGCCGTGGCTGCGATCCCGGACGGCGCGACGCTGGCGGTCGGCGGCTTTGTCGGCGCGGGCCATCCCGAGGCGCTCACGTCCGCGCTCGAACAGCGCTTTCTGCGCACGCGGACGCCGCGCGACCTCACGCTGCTCTACGCCGCTGGGCAGGGCGATCGTGGCGAGCGCGGGTTGAATCATCTCGCGCATACCGGCCTCGTGAAGCGCGTCATTGGTGGCCACTGGAATCTCGCGCCAAAGCTCGGCAAGCTCGCGCTCGCAAACGAGATCGAGGCCTACAACTTCCCGCAGGGCGTCGTCTGCGTGCTGCTGCGCGAGATCGCGGCGAAGCGGCCGGGTGTGTTCACGAAAGTTGGCATGAACACGTTCATCGATCCGCTGCACGGCGGCGGACGCTTGAACGCACGAACCACCGAACCGCTGGTCGAGCGTGTGACGCTCGATAGCGAGGAGTGGCTGCGCTACCGCACCTTCCCCGTCCACGTCGGCTTCATCCGCGCCACGAGTGCGGATGGTCGCGGCAATCTCAGCATGGAGCGCGAGGGCCTGATCGGCGAAGTGCTCCCCATCGCGCAAGCCGCGCGCAACCACGGCGGCATCGTCATCGCGCAGGTCGAGCGCATCGTGGATCGCATCGCTGATCCGAAAGCCGTGCGCGTGCCGGGTGCGCTCGTGGACTTCGTCGTCGTGTCGGAACCGGAGCAGCACTGGCAGACATTCGGCGAGCGCTTCAACGAGACCTTCGTCACCTCGGCCAATGGCCGCTGCTCGCTCGCGCCGCTGGCGTTTTCGGAACGGAAGATCATCGGCCGGCGAGCGTTGATGGAGATCCGCGACGGCGACATCGTGAACCTCGGCATCGGCCTGCCGGAAGCCGTCGCAGCCGTCGCGGCGGAGACGGGGCGGTTCGATAAATTCACGCTCACCGTCGAGAGCGGACCGATCGGCGGCGTGCCAGCGTCGGGCTTGAGCTTCGGCTGCGCGCATCATCCGGAAGCGGTCGTCGATCAGCCAGCGCAGTTCGATTTCTACGAAGGCGGTGGACTCGACGTGGGCGTGCTCGGTGCGGTCGAGGTGGATGCGGAAGGCAGCGTGAACGTGAGCACATTCGCGGGCCGTTTCGCCGGCGTCGGTGGATTTATGAACATCGCGCAGAACGCGAAGCGCGTGGTCTTCTGCTGCACCTTCCGCGCGGGCAATCTCGCGGTGGTTGTGGAGGACGGCGCGCTGCGCATCGTGCGCGAGGGGCAGCACGCGAAGTTTGTGCGGCGCGTGCAGCAAGTGTGCTTTCACGGCCCGTCCGCGGTCGCGCGCGGGCAGGAGGTGCTCTACGTCACCGAGCGCGCGGTCTTCGCGCTCACGCGTGGCGGGCTGGAACTGCGCGAAGTCGCGCCGGGGATCGACGCTCGCTCGCTGTTGCCGCTGATGGAGTTTGTTCCCGCGAGCATTGAGCCGCGCGCGATGTCCGGGCATTGTTTCGAGCCATGATCTTTTCCCAGTCGGTCTTTCTCGTCGATGCGCGCCGTTCGCCGATCGGGCGCTTCGGTGGCGGACTCAAGGCGCTCGCGCCTGCTGATCTCGCGCTGCCGGTCGCCGAGGCGGTCGTGCCGGCGGGGCTCAAGCCGCACATCGAGCAAGTGATCCTCGGCCAGGTGCTGCAGGCTGGCGCGGGGATGAACGTCGCGCGACAAGTCGGGCTGCGCCTCGGGCTGCCGCAGAGCACACCGGCCTTCACGGTGAACATGGCGTGTGCGTCGGGGCTGAAAGCGATCGCGATCGCGGCGGCGGCGATCGCGGGCGGCGAAGCGGCGCTCGTGCTTGCGGGCGGGGTCGAGTCGATGAGCCGCGCGCCACATTACGCGACCGATCTGCGCTGGGGGCGCAAGCTCGGCGACGGCGCGCTGGTGGATGCAATCTTCGCCGACGGCTTGAGCGATCCGGTGCTCAAGCTCGGCATGGGCGAGACCGCGGAGCGCATCGCAGACATGTTTCAGATCACGCGCGAGGAGCAGGATCGCTTCGCGCTGCTCAGCCAGCAGCGGGTCGATCACGCGGCGTTTCGGCGAGAGATCGTGGCCGTCGGTGGAGTCGAAGCGGACGAGCATCCGCGGGCGGACACGACCTTGGAAAAGCTCGCGCAACTCAAGCCATCCTTCCGCACGAACGGCACTGTGACCGCGGGGAACGCATCCGGCATCAACGACGGCGCGGCACTCACGCTCGTCGCGAGCGAGGCTGCGGTGAAGCAGCACGGGCTTACTCCGAGGGCGCGCATCGTCGCGGCGACGGCGGTGGGCTGCGATCCGGCGACGATGGGGCTCGGGCCGGTCGGGGCGATTCGACGGCTGTGCGAGGAGACGGGCTGGAAGCTGGCTGATGTCGATGCGGTGGAGATCAACGAAGCCTTCGCCGCGCAGGCGCTCGGCTGCGTGCGCGAGCTTGGGCTGAACCTCGCGAAGCTGAACCGGCGCGGTGGCGGGATCGCGCTCGGGCATCCGATCGGCGCGAGCGGAGCGCGTGTGCTGACGACGCTGCTGCACATCCTCGAAGACACGAATGCGAAATGCGGGATCGCGTCGTTGTGCGTCGGGGGCGGGATGGGAATCGCGATGGCGATCGAGCGATGAGCTAATCGCCCAAGTCGCGGCGGTTCGTCTCCGCAGCGAACCAGACGGACACGAGCGTGATGAGCGCAGTGGCGATGAGATAGAGCGCGATCGGCCACGGCGAACCGCCTGACCACGAGAGCAGCGCGGTGGCGATGAGCGGAGCGAGGCCGCCGGCGAGCGGGGACGCGAGCTGGTATCCGAGCGAGGCGCCGGTGTAGCGGACGTTCGTGCCGAACAGCTCCGAGAAAAACGCGGCTTGCGGGCCATACATCGCGGAGTGGCCGATGAGACCGACGACGATGGCGAGCCATATGAGCGGCGTGGATTTCGTATCGACGAGCCAGAAAAACGGGAACGCGAACGCGGCGAGAAACAGCGCGCCGCCGAGATAGACCGGCCGTCTTCCCACGCGATCCGACAGCGCTCCGAAGATCGGGATGAGGACGAACTGCACCGCGGAGGCGAGCAGCACGCCGTTGAGCAGCACTGCTTTTTTCAGCCCGAGCCGCTCGGTCGCGTAGCTGAGCACGAAGACGGTGAAGATGTAGAAGTAGGCGTTCTCCGCGAAACGCGCGCCCATCGCGATGAGCACGTTGCGCGGATGGCGGCGGAGCAACTCGATGATCGGCGGTGCAGCGGGCGCGCGCTCGGTTTTCGCGGCGGCGAAGACGGGGCTCTCGATGATCGCGAGCCGGATGAAGAAGCCGACGCCGGTGAGCACGATGCCAAGCAGGAACGGCACACGCCAACCCCACGCAAGGAACTGCGCCTCGGGCAGCGCGGAGAAAATGCTGAACACTGCGTTCGCGAGCAGCAGGCCCGCGGGCACGCCGGCCTGCACCCAGCTTCCGCGCCAGCCGCGCTGCGACGCTCCACCATGCTCGACGGCCATCAGCACCGCGCCACCCCATTCTCCGCCGACGCCAAAGCCTTGCACGAACCGCAACAGCACGAGCAGCACGGGCGCGAGCACGCCAGCTTGCTGATAAGTCGGGAGCACGCCGATGAAAAAAGTGGCGAGACCCATGAGCATGAGCGTGGTGACGAGCATCGTCTTGCGCCCGAGCCTGTCGCCGAAATGGCCAAAGACGATGCCGCCGATGGGCCTCGCGAAGAAGCCGACGGCATACGTGGCGAACGCGGCCATCGTGCCCGCGAGCGGGTCGAAGTTGGGGAAGAAGAGCTTGTTGAAGACGAGCGCGGACGCGGTGCCGTAGAGGAAGAAGTCATACCACTCGATCGTCGTGCCGATGAAGCTGGCGAGGACGACGCGGCCGACGGAGTTGGTGGCGGGTGGGGGCATGGGCGTGTTGTGAAAGGCTGGCGTGATGAAGGCAAGCGGGCGCACCGGGGATTTGGGTAGTTGGCCCATGTCGCGCGCGCGGCGAGCGTCCGCGTCCGCATGAAACATTCTCTTTCCCTCCTCTTCGTCCTCCTCGCCTGCGCTCGCGTGCTCGCAGCGGAGAAGCTCAACGTCTTGCACATCGTGTCCGACGACCTCTGCGCGCGGCTCGCGTGCTACGGCGACCCGATGGTGAAATCGCCGAACATCGACCGGCTCGCGGCTCGCGGGGTGCGCTTCGAGCGGGCGTATTGCCAGTTTCCGCTGTGCAATCCGTCGCGCGCGTCGTTCATGACCGGGCTGCGGCCGGACACGACGAAGGTGTATGAGAACCGCACGAACTTCCGCGACGTGGTGCCGGACGCGGTGACGATCCCACAGAGCTTTCGCAAGGCGGGATACCGCGTCGCGCGCGTGGGCAAGCTCTACCACTACGGCGTGCCGACGCAGATCGGCACCGATGGGATGGACGACCCGGCGTCGTGGGAAAAAGTCGTGAACCCGAAGGGGCGCGACAAGGACGACGAGCCGCTGATCTTCACGCTGAAGCCCGGGCAGTTCGGCGGCACGCTGAGCTGGCTCGCAGCCGATGGCACCGATGCGGAGCAGACCGACGGCAAGGGCGCGGCGGCGGCGATCGAGTTGATCGAGGGCTTCGCAAAAGGCGCGCAGCCGTTCTATCTCGCCATCGGTTTTTACCGCCCTCACACGCCTTACGTCGCACCGAAGCCGTGGTTCGCCATGTATCCGCCGGACAAGATCAAGCTGCCCGCGATCCCGGCGAATCTCGCGTCGCTTTTCCCCGCACCGGCGCTCGCGGTGCACAAAAAGGAAGAGCTGGAGATGAGCGACGACCTGCGGCGGCAGGCGATTCAGGCTTACAGCGCGGCGACGAGTTTCATGGATGCGCAGATGGGCCGGCTACTCGATGCGCTCGATCGGCTAAAGCTCGCGGACAAAACCGTCGTCGTCTTCCACAGCGACCACGGCTACCACCTCGGCGAAAAGAATCTGTGGCAGAAGATGAGCATCTTCGAGGAATCCGCGCGCGTGCCGCTCGTCATCGCCGCGCCGGGTGGAGTGAAGGGGAAGACTTCAGCGCGCACGGTCGAGCTCGTGTCGCTGCACAAGACGCTGACCGATCTCTGCGGCATCGCTGCGGATGCGAAGACCGAGGGGCACAGCATGAAGGCCCTCGTCGAGAATCCGGCGGCGGAGTGGAAGCACGCGGCGTTTTCGCAGGTCACACGCGGCGCAAATGTCGGCACGTTCACCAAGGGCGCGAAGAAAGGAGGCGGGCAGATCATGGGCCGGAGCGTGCGCACCGAGCGGTGGCGCTACACGGAGTGGGATGAAGGGCGCGCGGGTGCGGAGCTTTACGATCACGACGCCGATCCGGGTGAATACAAGAACCTCGCGCAAGCGCCGGAGCATGTGAAGACGGTCGCCGAACTGCATGCTCAGTTGCAGGCGGGCGGGAAGTAATCAGTCATCAGTCATCCGATGAATACGCCCATGAACTTGCGAGTCCGTTCCCTTACCGCACTTGCGTTACTGATCACTGGCCTGCTGATCACTGATCACTCAGTCCACAGTGCCGAGAAGTTGAACGTCCTCTTCATCGCCACCGACGACTGGCGGCCCGAGATCGCCTGCTACGGCGCGAAGGGCATGATCACGCCGAATGTGGACAAACTCGCCGCGGGCGCGGTGCGGTTCGATCGCGCGTATTGCCAGTTCCCGCTGTGCAATCCGTCGCGCACTTCGCTACTCACCGGGCGTTACCCGACGACGACGGGAGTGATGGACAACACGGTCGACTTCCGCAAAGCGCACCCCGACTGGGTGAGCCTGCCGCAGCACTTCAAGGACAACGGCTACTTCGCGGGCGCGACGGGGAAGATCTTCCACGGCAGCATGGACGACCCGAAGGCGTGGAGCGAGGTGCGCCGCGCGGTCGTGCCCGCCGGGCACGGGATCAAGCCGCCGCCGGGCTGGCAGCCTGCGAAGCCGGGGCCGGGTGGGAAGAAGGTGCGGCAGGATCCAGCGTTGTCGGATCGCATCGTGGTGATGGATGGCGACGGCGAGGATCATCCCGATTTCTACGCAGCGCAGAATGGCATCGCGATGATCGAGGAGAAGAAGGACCAGCCATTCTTCATCGCCGTCGGATTCACCAAACCGCACAGCCCGCCGACGGCGCCGAAGCGTTTCTTCGACATGCACGACGCAGCGAAGATCGAGCTCCCGCCGGACTTCGCGACGCGGCCCGCGGCGCCGGTTGGTTTTCCGAAGGCGAGCATCCCGGCGCGCAGCGGCGATCTTTTCATCAATCGCGACGCCTCGCCCGATGACGCACGCAAGATGATCCAAGCGTATCGCGCCTCCGCATCGTGGACGGACTGGAACATCGGCCGCGTGCTCGACGCGCTCGACCGGCTCGGGCTCGCGGAGAAGACGCTCGTCGTGTTCTGGGGCGATCACGGCTATCACCTCGGCGAGAAGGGCAAGTGGTCGAAGCACGCGTCGCTCTTCGAGGTCGGCGCGCGCGTGCCGCTCGTCGTGCGGCTGCCGAAGACTGCGGGGAATGGGAAGGTCTCCCCGCGCACAGTCGAGTTCGTCGATCTCTTTCCCACGCTCGCGGAGTTGTGCGCGCTGCCGCAGCCGGCGGGGCTGGAAGGCCAGAGCTTCGCGGCGCTGCTGCGCGATCCGCAGGCGGCGTGGGAACATCCGGCCTTCACCGTGAGCGCGGCGAATGGCTACGGCCACGCGGTGCGCACCGAGCGCTGGCGCTACGCGGAATACGAAGGCGGGAACGGTGGCGCGATGCTCTTCGACGAGCAGGCCGATCCGCACGAGATGAAGAACCTCGCTGCCGATCCCGCGCACACGGCGGTCGTCGCCGAGATGAAGGCGCTGCTCCGTCAGCTCCCGCCGCGGCGCTGAGCGGCGAGCGCGAACTTTTCACAAATCCGCGGCAGACTTCCCCGCAGTGGTGTGCTCCAGTCGTGGGCAGTGAATGCTCCCGCTCTGCTCGCCGCTCTGCTCGCCGGCCAGCTCCTGGCTGAAGATCCGCGCGTCGCCGGATTCATCGCGCAGGGCGACGCGAGCGATGCGCGGCACGAATCGAAGGCAGCGCTGGCCGTGCTTCAGCAGGCGGAGGCGATCGAGCCACAGAACCTCGGCGTGCTGCTGCGCATCTCGAAGCAATACACCGACCTCATCGATGCGACGAAGGTGAAGGAGGATGCGAAGGGCTTCGCAGAGAAGGCGCTCGACTACGGCAAGCGCGCGGTCGCTCGCGACGCGAATAGCGCCAAGGCGCACCTGAATCTCTCGATCTGCTACGGCAAGATGACGGACTTCGTCGGCAACAAGACGAAGATGGAATACGCGAAGATCATCCGCGATGAGGCGCAACGTTCGATCGTTCTCGATCCGAAAGACGACTACGCGTGGCACGTGCTCGGCCGCTGGCATTCGGGCGTGGCGAATCTCAACGGCGTGCTCAAGGCACTCGCAAGTTTCGTCTATGGCGGGTTGCCGCCAGCGAGCAATGAGGACGCCGTGAGGTGCTTCAAGAAGTCCATCGAGATCGCGCCGCAGCGGATGATGCATCACGCGGAGCTGGCTCACGCGTATCAGCAAATGAGCAAGCCGGATCTCGCCGCGCAGGTCTGGCAGAATGTGCTCGGCATCCGCGCGGTGGATGCGCAGGACGAGGCGTATCAAAAGGAAGCAAAGCTCGCGCTGGAGCAGGTGAAGCCGACGCGCGGGGCGCAGGGCGTGGCGGGGCGCTGACCCAGGCTCGCGCACTGGACAGCAGCGGCGTTTGCCGGAAAGGTCGCCGCCCCATGCTCACCGATCCGAATCACCCGCCTGTGACCGTCGCCTTCATCGACAAGGGCGGCTCGGGCCGGAAGTTTTGGCGGATGCGCGTCGGCGATCGGACGGTGATCTTCGTCCGCTACGGCGAGGACCGGCCGGAAAACCGCCACTACGTCGCCATCTCACACTTTCTCGCGAGCGTCGGCGTGCGCGTGCCGGCGGTGTATTTCCACGATGAAAGCGAAGGGCTGATCGTGATGGAGGACGCGGGCGACAACGACCTGTGGTCGCACCGCGACGACCCGTGGTTGCAGCGCCGCGCGCTCTACCAGCGCACGCTCGACCAGGCGCTGCTGCTCCACACGCACGCGCACAAGGCGCCGGGACTCGAGACGCTCCAGCTCCAGCAGCAGTTCGATGCGGCGCTGTATCGGTGGGAGCAGGACTACTTCATCGAGCACAGCCTCGGCCGGCACTTCGGCCACACGGCGCCGGTGGATCGCGCGCGGCTTCACGAGATCGCCGACGAACTCGCCTCGCTCCCCCGCTGCCTCGTGCATCGCGATTTCCAAAGCCAGAACGTCATCGTCCGTGCCGGCGAAATCTGCCTCATCGACTTCCAGGGCCTGCGCCCCGGCCTCGCGCAATACGACCTCGCCTCGCTGCTGCTCGATCCCTACGTCGCCCTCACCCCCGCCGAGCGCGACGAACTCCTCGCCCACTACCTCTCCGGTCTGCTCGGACCCGAGCACGAGCACGACCCGGAGTTCCTGCGCATCTACGACCTGTGCGCGATGCAGCGGCTGATGCAGGCGCTCGGGGCTTACGGAAAGCTTGGCCACCTCGACGGGCGCACGCACTTCCTCCAGCACATCCCCACCGCGCTCCCGCGACTGCGCGAAGTCCTCGGGCAGATCGACGGGATGGAAACGCTCCTCGGGCTGCTGCCGTAAATCGCCACACCCATGTTCGAGCAAGCCTTTCGCAATATCGACGACGCCCTCCGCAAGGAAGCCGGCTCCACCACCGAGCAGACCTCCTAGCTCCTCTTCCTTAAATACCTCGACGGTCACCTCGACGGTCTCGATCCGGACAAAGCGATGGAGGCGCAGCTCGATGGGAAGAGCTACACCTTCAACCTCGAGAAGCCGTATCGCTGGGAAAGTTGGTCCGCGCCGAAGGGCCAGGACGGCAACCTCGACCACAATACCGCGCTGACCAGCGACGACCTGCGCGAGATGACTTGAGCAGCGCTGGCGCGACGCCGGCAATCAGTAGCCGTAGCGCGTCTCGACTCGATCCTGGCGGTCGGTGGGGCGGTCGGTGCGGTTGTCGTGACGCCCTTTAACGCGGTCGGCGGTGTTCTCGGCGTGGTCGTAGCGGCGGTCCACCCGCGCGTCGTGGCGGCCGGCCGGTGTGGAGCACCCAGCGAGAAATGCGGCAGTGGCGGTGCGGAACACGATGGCCGTTTTCATTTGGTTGTGGGTGGTTGATCTCGATCGGTTTTTACCACGAGTCGAAACGCGCCTTGGCGCGGGCGTCTTCGCGTTCACCGCGCTCCTGCCAGCGCCCTTGGCGCGCAGACGTGCGGGAGTCCATGCGGTCCTGTCGGTTATCGAGACCCGAGACGCGTGCGTCCTGCACGCCGGATGTGGAGCAGGCGGAGAGCAAAACGGACGAGCCGAGCAGTGCGACGGCAACGATGAGGCGGGTGTGTGATTTCATGATGGAAGACGGGGCACGCTCTGCCTTTTGCGGCGCGGTAGCGGGCGAGGAATTGGCGGAGGAGTTCCTCGGGCGAACCGCCTCGCACTCGCGCCGCGTAGGCCTGGATGTCGGCCTCGGTGACGGGCAGTTCGCGAATGAGCGGCTTTCCGAGGAGGCCGGAGAGTGCCTGCATCGCTTCGGTCGTGGTTTCAAAAACGACATCGCCGGCTTCGCTGTCGGGCCGCGTGCTGCGGGCGATTTCGTCGATCCAGAATCCGTCGCGCTGGAGGTAAAACAGGCGCATCCGGCCGGTCGGGTCGCTGGGCGCGTAGCCTTCCTGCGCCACGAAGAGCGGGCTTTTCGGATCGTTCGCGTCGAGCTTGATGAGCTTGCAGTCGTTGTAATTGTTGTTGAGGGCGCGGGATGGAGTCGGCATGGCTGTTGAAGTGTGTTCGTTGTTTGCTGGTGGTGAAGTCGGACTTTGGTCCTATCCGCCGAGCGCGATGGTCAGCGCGACGAGGGCGGCTCCGATGGCGACCATCGCAAGGCCGGTGCGGACGCGGCGCATTCCCGCGTAGCCGGCGAGCATGTGGCCGGCGCCGAAGAGCATCGCGATGGCGATGCCGTTCGAGATGCGGAGCGCGAAGTGGGCTTCGTGCATGAACATGAAGGGCACGACGACGGGCAACGTGGAGAGGAAAACGAGCAGGAAGACGCCGACCGCGCCGCGCCAGTCTTCGCCAGTCAGGCCGGGACGCTCGGGAGGGGGTGGAACTTCTTTAAGGTGCGTGTGGATGCGGTCGAGATCGGCAGGCTGCAATGCTTCGGCGACCCGCGGTGGCAGAGCGTCGGCGATGGTCTGTCGCGCCTGCGCCGGGTCGGTGGATTGCTGCACGTTGCGCAGCAGGATTGCGTTGCGTCCGTGCTCGGTGAGGCAGGCGATGAGGTAAAACGCGGCGTCGATGATGCCCCACGCGAGGTTGCAGCCAATGGCACCGATGAACATCGCGCGCACGTCTTCCCGGCCCGCCTCCGCGACGCTGATCGCGCACGTGAAAGACAGCACCATGATGAGTCCGAAGACGATTTCGGAAAAGCGTTCGAGGGGATCGAGGACGCGGGCGCGCGCAGAACGAAGACTCATGTGGTGGCGGTGCTTTCGTTTTGGAACGCGTCGATCGCGTCCGCAAGCATCGTGAAGCGGTCGATGCGACCGACCTTCTCCTCCACGCCCTCGACGCGCAGCATGTCGCGCACGGTCGAGCGTGCTTCGACGAGGCGGAAGTCGATGCCGCGTTTCTCCAACTCGGCGTGCAGCGTGAGGAACATCCGCGCGCCGGCCATGTCGATCTGCGGCGAAGTGGAGAGATCGCAGATGGCGAGGCGGATCGGTTCGGTGGTCGCGTCGAGGCGCGCGAGCACGGTGTCGAAGACGTGCTCGGCATTGAAATACACGACGCCGGATTCGACGCGGAAGGCGAGCACGCCGGGCGTCGGTTCATTGGTGTCATGGCGTTCGAGATCCGAGTAGCGACGCACGCCGGGGATGCGGCCGAGGAAGGCGACGTGCGGTGTCGAGGCGCGGCGGATGAGCAGCACGATGGAAATCGCCGCGCCGACGAGCACGCCCTTGAGCAGCCCGGCACCGAGCACGCCGAGCAGCGCGGTCGCGGCGACGAGGAATTCGCTGCGATGCACCTGCCAGAGCCGCTTGAGCACCTTCACTTTCACGAGACTCGCCACGGCCATGAGCACGATCGCAGCGAGCACGGGCTGCGGCAGATTCTTGAGCAGGTCGGTGAAAAAGAGCGCAACGACGAGGATGATCCCCGACGCGATCAAGCCGGAGAGCGGGGTGCGCGCGCCGCCGCTTTCATTCACGAGCGATTGCGACATGCCGCCGCTGATCGGGAAGCCCTGGCCGAGACCCGACGCGAGATTCGCGCCGGCGAGCGCGAGGAATTCCTGGTTGGGGTCGAGCCGGTAGCCGTGCTTCTCGGCAAACATCCGCCCAATCGCCGCCGTTTCGACCGCGCCGAGGAGAAAGCACGCGAGCGCCAGCGGGAGCAGTTCGCGCAAGTCCGCGTAATGCACCGCGGGCAGCGACGGCATCGGCAGCCCGCGCGGCACTTCGCCGAGCAGCTTCACGCCATGCGCGCCGAGATCGATGAAGGTCGCTACGGCGATTCCCGCGATGACCACAAAGAGCGCGACCGGTTTGTTCGGCAGCAGCTTCTTGCCGAGAATGAGCAGCGCGAGCGCGGCGCAACCTAGCAGGAGCGAGGTCGAGTTCGTCTCGCCGACATGCTGGAGGAAGATGTGCATGCGCTCCCAGAAATCGCCGTGCCCGCCTTTCACGCCGAAGAGCTTTGGCAATTGCGTGCTCGCGAGGTGCAGCGCCACGCCAGCTTTGAAGCCGGTCATCACGCTTTCCGAAATGAAGTTCACCGCCGAGCCCGCGCGCGCCAGCCACGCGATGAAGGCGATCGCCGCAGTGAGCAGCGCCGCGCACGCGGCCAGCGCTCCGTAGCGCGCCGGGTCGCCACCTGCCAAAGTCCCGAGCGACGAACCGATGAGCAGCGAGATCGCGGACGTAACCGTGATCGACGTGTGCCGCGAACTGCAAAACAGCCAGAACACCAGCCCGCCAAACAAACACGCGTAAAGCCCCGCTTCCGACGGCAGCCCCGCGAGCGACGCATCGCCGAGCGCCGCGGGCAGCAAGTAAGCCGCGAGCGTCACGCCCGCCGCGACATCTCCACGCAGCCACGTCGGATCGTAGTTCCGCAGCCAGCGCGCCGCGGGAATGATCCCCCGCCGGCGCGAACCTTCACTCGCGGCAGCCACGCTCATTTGCTGGCGAGCAGGAGCGTCCGCGCTTCGGCGAGTTCCTTCTTTTGCGCGGCGCTGACTTTCGGGTAGTGCAGATTCAGCGAGGCGAGCGCGTCGATCACCGCCGCGGCCACGACCACGCGTGTGAACCACTTGTTGTCCGCCGGCACGACATACCACGGCGAATCCTCCGTCGCCGTCTCACGGATCGTCTCCTCGTAAGCCTTCATGTAGTCATCCCAGAACGCGCGCGACTTCGCGTCGGTGGCGGAAAACTTCCAGTTCTTCTCCGGCAGATCGAGCCGTTCGAGAAAGCGCTTCTTCTGCTCATCCATCGAGACGTGCAGGAAAAATTTCAGCACGATGGTTCCGTTGCGATGGAGGTAACGCTCAAACGCGCGGATGTCCTGAAACCGCTCATCCCAGATGCGCTTCGTCACGAGTTCCGGCGGCAACTTCTGCGCCGCGAGAAACTCCGGATGCACGCGCACGGCGAGCGTCTCCTCGTAGTAGCTGCGATTGAAAATCCCGATTCGCCCGCGCTCCGGCAGTTCCTTGATACAGCGCCACATATAGTCGTGATCGAGATCCGTGCTCGTCGGCCCCTTGAACGACGATACCTGGCAGCCCTGCGGATTCACGCCCGACATCACGTGCTTGATCGTCCCATCCTTCCCCGCCGCATCCATCGCCTGGAAGACGAGCAGCACCGACCAGCGATCCTGCGCGTAAAGAACATCCTGCAACTCCGCGAGCGCCTCGACGCCCGTTTGCAGCGCCTCCTTCGCCCGCGGCTTGTCGCCGGATTTCAGATCGCCCGTGTCGCTCGGATCGACATCCTTGAGCCGGAACTTTTTCCCGTTCGTGACGCGGTAGGGTTTGGAAAGACGGTGGGCGGCTTCGACGACTTGTTTGAGTTTCACGGCGTTGAGGAGTTGGCGGGTGGGGTGCGAAATGTCGCGTGAGGAACATCGTGCGCCTTGGAGCCGCCGGCAGCCATCGGACCTTGGTCCTATATTTGGTGAACGCGCTGTGCGATATAAAGCGCTTATGCCATCCACCAAACGATTCCGATCCGGCGTTCTCTTTGGAGACGAAGTCAAACAGCTGCTCGATTACGCCAAGGCAAACAAGTTCGCCTTACCGGCGATCAACTGCATCAGCACAAGCACCGTCAACGCCGCGCTCGCGGCGGCGCGCGAAGTGAATTCACCGACGATGATTCAGTTTTCAAATGGCGGAGCGCAGTTTTTCATCGGCAAAGGCGTGAGCAAGGAGCAGCAGTTCGGACCCATCCAGGGGGGCGTCGCCGGCGCACACTACGTGGACGCCGCGGCAAAGGCTTACGGTGTTCCGGTCGTGCTGAACACCGATCATTGTGCGAAGAAATTGCTGCCGTGGGTGGATGGCATGCTGGCGGCCAGCGAGGAGCTTTTCGCGAAGACCGGGAGGCCGCTCTACAGCTCGCACATGCTCGATCTTTCCGAGGAGCCGCTGCACGAGAACCTCGAAATCTGCGCGAAGTATTTCGAACGCATGACGAAGATGGGCATGACGCTGGAGATCGAACTCGGCGTTACTGGCGGCGAAGAAGACGGCGTGGACAACTCCGGAGTCGAGGAATCCAGCCTCTACACGAAACCCGAGGAAGTCGCTCAAGCCTACGAAACTCTCTCCCAAATCAGCCCAAACTTCACAATCGCCGCCGCTTTCGGCAACGTGCATGGCGTTTACAAACCGGGCAATGTGAAGCTCAAGCCGACGATCCTGAAGGACTCGCAGGACTACATCGCGAAGAAACTCGGCACCGGGCCGAAGCCGGTGAATTTCGTCTTTCACGGCGGCTCGGGTTCCTCGCGCGAGGAAATCCGCGAGGCCATCAGCTACGGTGCGGTGAAGATGAACATCGATACCGACGTGCAGTGGGCCTTCTGGGATGGGGTGCGAGCCTACGAGGCGAAGAATCACGACTATCTGCAAGGCCAGATCGGCAATCCGAAAGGCCCCGATGCTCCGAACAAGAAGCAATACGATCCCCGCGTTTGGCTCGGTGCCGCCGAGGATGCCGCGACGAAGCGGCTGTTGACGACATTCGAGGATCTGAACTGCCTCAGCCGAAACGCCTGAGCCGTCCTTTGAAGAAGGACATCGCGCAAACGTGCTGACGCGGCAGGGCCGATCGCGAGACGGTTCGATGTGAACTTTTCAGCAACATGCTAACGCTCCCTGCCAGCGCCCATCGACTCGAAATCCGAACCTCATGACCATCCACCAGGCGCGTCACCTTCACCTCGCTGGACTGGATGATGTGGACTGCGTGAATGCGATGACGATGATGAGCAGCCAGGCGAACGCGGGCGCGAGCACGAAGTTCAAACCCAGAGCGAGCAGGACGAGCCGCACGTTGCGCAACGGCGCGGCGATCGCGGGCAGCGATGAGCGTCAGGCCCCTCGCGAGCAGGCCCCTCGCGAGCAGGCTGCTCACGAGGAAGACGAGGACCGAGATTTTCTGGAGGTGTGCCAGAAGTTCGGTCATGCGCGGTGTTGCGCCCGCTACTTTCCCTGCTGCGCGGCGAGCCAGGCGGCGCGGTTTTCTCGGATGAGAGCGATGGTTTCCTCGATGGTGTTCACGCAGTGCGGGATTTTGAAATCCACTTCGCTGGCGAGTTCGTTGCCTTCGATGCGCATCGCACCGCGCGCCCATTCGACGAGGTCGGCCCACATTTTGCCGACGAGGATGATCGGCGTGTTGTAGAGGTGGCGGACCTAGAGGAGTTGCCAGCACAGGGACATCTCGAGCAGCGAGCCGATGCCGCCCGGCATCACCACGAAGGCGTCGGAGACGATCATGAAATGGTGCAGCCGCGAGAAGAACGTGCGGTGCTCGTAAGCCTGGCTGACAAACGGATTCACCTCCTGCCCGAAGGGCAGCTCGATATTGATGCCGACCGAGCGGTGCAGTCCGCGGGGATCGGTCGCGTGCGCGCCTTAGTTCGCCGCCCGCATGAGGCCGGGGCCGCCGCCGGTGAGGATGTCGCAATCCATGCTCGTGAGCGTGGCTGCGAGTTTCTTCACGCTCTCATACGTGGGCGTGCCGGGCTTGATGCGCGCGGAACCGAAGATGGTCACGCGGTAGTTTTGTCGCGTGGTGCGGCGGAAGCGCGTGAGGTCGTTGACGACTTCCCACAGGCCGGTGACGGCGCGTTCGAGCAGCGCGACGGAGGCGTCCTCGTCGCTGAGTTTGACGATGTCGGTTTGTCCGAAGGTCGGCTTTTTGCGCCCATGGATGGTTGAGACTACTTCTCTTCGACGATCTCTTTCAAAATCTTCAGCCCCTTCGCCTGCAACGGCCCCATGCCGCTGCCGGGCATGAACCACATGCCTTTGTCCTGCGCGTGGCAGTAGATGATGTGAATGCGGTCGTGCGTCGTCCCGTGGTGGAACGTGGCGCCGGCGTTTTCGCTGATGAAGGTGAAAAACTTCTCGCGCCACGGGTGATCGATGTTTGGGAAAAGTGCTTCACCGAGCGCCTTCAATTCCTCGACGCTGATAGGGTGAATGGTTTCCACGATGGCCTTGCGGCGCGCATCGGTGATCTCGTCCATGTTCAGATTATCAGATGGCATGATGTCGTGTGGGTTTGGTGTTTCGTTGTGAAGGCAGTGGCTACGCGGCCCACTTCGGCGCAGTCGCGTCGCTCGAGCCACCGAGGCCCTGCGAATCTGGGATGCGCGCGAGCGCGAGATCTTCGGGGAGCACGTAAAGTTTCTCCAGCATCCGATCAAGGAGGTCATGTTCGAGCCGCAGCGCAACGTGGCGCTCGGCAGGCAGCGTGTTGGCGAGGTTGATGATCATCGCGCGGAGCCGCCGTGCGATCTGAACATTTGATGCGCCGTAGAAGCGGATTTCGGCGAAGGCGAGGTGGATGAAGTCATCCCAATCGGGCGTGCGAAAAATCACGCGAAGCGTGCCGCCGGGTCCGAGGATCGAATCGGTGCGGAGATTGCGCCGTCCTGCGCTGCGCAGGACGCGGTGAAGTTGGTCGATGGCGAGAACGGCTGTAGTCGGGTCGTTGATCGCCGCGGAGAGCGCCTTGATCGCGATATCGACGAGGATGCGCAACGCGAACAGCGGGTCCTGCTCCATCGTGCGTTCGGAGCCGAAGATCACGCACGCGCGCAAAGCATCGTCGTTGATAACCGCGGCGCCGCCGTGGAGATGGAATAGCGGCTCATCGCCGCCCACGAAATCGCCCACCTGCGGCGCGAACTCGATCACTCCGTTCGCCTTCCTCGCCTCGGCGATGAGCTGCGGAACATTCACGGCGAGGATGACGCCGGACGTGCCCTGGTGCAGGATTGTGCGCTCCACCGGGGCGGCGTCCTGTGGCGTGGCCGGGGCGCTGAGCGCAGCCGTGAGCTTTTCGGGATAGACGCTTTCGATCACTCGAAGTCCCTCGTCGCCGACGCGCTTCACGAGGCTCACCGGGCGCAGCAGCCGCGCGGCGTAATCGATGAGAAAAAGAAAGGCCGCGAGACACGCGAGGCCGAGCATGCCGACGACCCACGTGAAGAGCGGTGGCACCGTTGTCTCGATGTGGTTCAGCGTCCTGAGGGCGAAGAGAAGCGTGAAAACGAACAGCCCCACCGTGTAGCGAATGACGTTGTCGCGCAGCAGCGTGGTCGCGATGACGCGCGGCGTGTATTGCCCGCTGGCCACCTGAATGGCCACCAGCAGCGAACCAAAGGTGAAGACGACGAAGGACAACGTCAGCGTGACGACCGCGTTGGTGAGCGCCTTCGCTCCGTCAAGTCCGAGTCCGAACGACAGCCAGCCCATGTGCGGCTCGATCGCCTGGACGATGAGCCTGAACACCCGCTCGGCCAGGCCAGTAGCGACCGGAATGATCCACAGCGACGAGCGCAGGTAGCTCTTGAGGCGGTAGCGGCGATTCCAGTTCATCTGCGATTCTCTTAATGAGCGCGGCGCTGTCGCGCCTATCGGACCTTGGTCTTACTCATCTACGTCAGCGTCGTGTCCGTGAGAAACGGCTGGCCTTTGTCCAGCGCCGCGAGGTTGGCGGCGGTCACACGGGCGATTTCGGCGAGGGCTTCCTGGGTGAGGAAGGCCTGGTGCGCGGTGATGAGCACGTTGGGGAAGGTGAGCAGGCGCGCAAGTTCGTCGTCGTGGAGGATCTGGCCGGAGAGATCCTCGAAGAAGACGCCTTCCTCTTCCTCATACACGTCGAGCGCGACGCCGCCGAGACGGCCCGATTTGAGCGCGGCGATCAGCGCGGTGGTGTCGATGAGCGCGCCGCGGCTGACGTTGATGAGGATCGTGCCTGGCTTCACCAGATCGAGGGTCTGCGCGTTGACGATGTGGTGCGTTTCAGGCGTGAGCGGCGTGTGCAGTGAGATGACTTCGCTCTCGCGCGCGAGCGTCTTCGCGTCGGTGTATTCGATGCCGTGCTGCTGCGCCCACTCGGCGGACGGGAAGGGATCGAACGCCAACACGCGCATCCCGAAGCCGCGCAGGATTTGCGCGGCGATGCGGCCGATTTTTCCCGTGCCGACAATGCCGGCGGTCTTGCCGTGGAGGTCGAAGCCGACGAGCCCTTGCAGCGAGAAATTGAGGTCGTGCACGCGGTTGTTGGCGCGCGGGATTTTGCGGTTGAGTGCGAGGAGCAGCGCGACGGCGTGCTCGGCGACGGCGTAGGGCGAGTAAGCCGGGACGCGCGTGACCGAGAAGCCGAGTTCCTTCGCGGCGGCGAGGTCGATGCTGTTGAAGCCGGCGCAGCGCAGCGCGACGTGCTTCACACCGAGCTTCGCGAGCGCTTCGAGGCACGGACGATCGACGCGGTCATTCACAAAAGTGCAGACGGCCTGCGCGCCGTGGGCGGCGGCGGCGGTCTCGGCGGAAAGGCGGCAGTCCATGAAACGCCACTCGAGGTCGAGTCCGGCGGAAGCACCCTGGAGTGGTTCGCGGTCGTAGGGTTTGGTGTCGAAGACAACGGTTTGGATCATGGCGGTGTGATTTGATTGGCAGGCGGCAGGAGGTAAAGAGTCATCGCGAAAATGAGATAGACCATCAGCACGAGCACGCCGACGAACCACGCGGAGCGGCCGCTGTTCGTGACGAGCGAGGCGGTGAGCGTGGCGATGAGCATCATCACCACGGCACCCGGCCAGAACTGCAAGTCCATCGGCGTCGGACCCATGACGTAACTGAGCAGCACGAGCACCGGCGCGACGAAGAGCGCGATCTGCGAGGCGCTGCCGAGCGCGATGCCGACGCTGAGGTCGAGCCGGTTTTTCCGCGCGCCGGAAAAAGCCGACGCCATCTCCGCCGCGCCGCCGACGAGCGCAACGACGATGAACCCCACGAACGCCTGCGTCATCCCGAACGACACCGCGGCTTCCTGCACCGACTCGACGAAGATCTCGCTGACCAGCGCGACGAGCAAGGTGACGCCCGCGAGAGTGGCGAGCGCCATCTTGATTGGCCAGGGCTCTTCGCCCTCCTCGCCGTGCGACGCGCTGGCGAAAATCTCGCGGTGTGTTTTCAGCGAAAACAACATGCCGAGCGCGTAAGCGACGATGAGCAGCACCGCGAGGCTCACGCTCAGTTTGTGCGTGAATGCCGCGCCGCCCGCGGAATCGACATCCGCGATCGCCGACGGAACGAGCAGCGCGATCGTCGCGAGAAAGAGCAACCCGGCCTGCATCCGCGCGCTCACGCGATTGAACTCCTGCGTGTGATGTTTGAGGCCGCCGAGGAGAAACGACGCGCCGAGCATGAACAGCGTGTTGGTGACGATCGCGCCGGCGATGGACGCCTTCACCAGCATGTATTCACCGGCCCGCATCGCGGCCAGCGCGATGACCAGTTCGGTCAGGTTCCCGAGCGTGGCATTCAGCAGGCCGCCGACCGCATCGCCCGTCTTCGCAGCGACGGATTCCGTGGCATGACTCAGCAGCGCGGCCAGCGGCACGATCGCGAGCACGGACAACACGAAGAGCAACGTGTGCGCTTCGGGCCGCACCTTCGCGGCGATGAATACGACGGGCACGAAGGCCAGCAGCCAGAGCAGCGGGTTGTGACGGATTTCTTTCAGCAGGGCTTTCATCGTGTGGTTCGTGAATGCGGCGGCGGCGGCTTCGCGCCCGGAGGGCGCACGGAAATTAGCCGGTGGCGCAAGCCACCGGAATCCGTTGAAAAACGAAACCCGCCCCGGCAGGGGCGGAGGACTGCGTGCGGCGGGCGTTTCCGCCGCCCCTGCCGGGGCGGGCTCGCTGCATTGCGCGAACCGGTGGTTCTCGCTCGCGGACACGGTTGCCAGGCGCCTCCGCGCCTGCCCTGCGGGCTGCCTGCGGCAGGCTGTCTCGCTCCGCTCGACTCAACACGGTATCTAATTTCCGTTGTCCCTCCGGGCCAGACATTGTGTTCGCTGGAATCATCGCGTCATGCGGGCGGCGCGTTCGTTCGGTTGAGACCGAAGATGTCGGAGAAGACGGCGAAGAACATGCCGGTGGACAGGCCGCACATCAGGATGCCCGTGAGCGCCTCGACGCCGCCGACGAGTCGCCATTCCTCCGGCAGCAGGAGATCGCCGTAGCCGGTGGTGGTGTAAGTCACGGCACTGAAGTAAGCCGCCGTGGTGAGATCCGGCATCGCGCCCTGCCACGCGTAGTAGAACGCCCACACGAGAATCTGCACGAGGTGCAGGAACACCGTCCATGAGGCGATGCGGATGAGCCGCCAAGTGGACGGCCAGAACTCCCGCGTGCCGCCCGCCAATCGCACCTGCATCCAGCGAAAGACTGCGATGAGCCCCATCGCGTGGATCGCGACGCAGAGCGCCATCAGGAAGAACGCGATGAGGAGTTTCGAGAGCATCGGCGCTTGGTCTGCGGCTGATCGTTCAATACTTCTCCGGCACGAACTTTCGTCCCTTCAGCGTAGCTTCGTCGTCGTAGGCGCCCTTCATCGAGCGGTCGGGGAGCTTCACTTTCTCGGGCTTCAGTTTCTTGTAGGGGATGAGACCGAGGATGTGATGCAGGCAATTGAGGCGGGCGCGCTTCTTGTCGTCGGAACGCAGGATGTGCCAGGGCGCGTGCTTCGTGTCGGTGGCGTCGAGCATCAGGTCGCGGGCGCGGGAATACTCGAACCACTTGGAGCGCGACGGCAGGTCCATCGGGCTGAGTTTCCACTGGCGGAGCGAGTCCGTCATGCGCGCCTCGAAGCGGCGCTTCTGCTCCTTGTCGCTCGAATCCAGCCAGATTTTGATGAGCTGGATGCCGCCGTCCACGATGTATTTCTCGATCTCGGGACACAGTTTGAGAAAACGGGCGTGCTGCTCCTTCGAGCAAAAGCCCATCACATACTCCACGCCCGCGCGGTTATACCAACTGCGGTCGAAGATGACGATCTCACCCGCCGCCGGGAAGTGCGCCATGTAACGCTGCAAATACATCTGCGACTTCTCGCGATCGGACGGCGCCGGCAACGCGACCGTGCGAAACACGCGGGGGCTGACCCGCTCAGTCAGGGCGCGAATGGTGCCGCCTTTGCCCGCGGCGTCACGGCCTTCGAAGATGATGATCGTGCGCAGGCCCTTGTGTTTGACCCACTCCTGGAGATGACAAAGCTCAGCCTGAAGCTTGCGCAGCTCCTTCATGTATTCCTTGCTGGCTAGTTTTTCGGGTGCTGCGTCTGGGGTTTTGATTTTTTTGCTCATGGTTTGTGTGGGTTATTATGTGAAGAGGTGATCGAAGCGTGGAACGTCTGCAAAGTTCATGCGGTCGCGATTGCTGCGGGCTGCACCTTCCACACGCTCTCGCAGTAGTCGCGGATCGAACGGTCAGAGGAGAATTTGCCCATGCGCGCGGTGTTGAGGATGGACTGGCGGGTCCACGCCCTTTGGTCGGCCCACAACGCGCTGACGCAGGCTTGGGCTTCGATGTAGGCTTGGTAATCTGCGAAGAGGAGGAAGGGATCGTGGTCGAGCAGGTTTTCGACGATCGGGCGGAAGAGTTCGGTGTCGCCGCCGGCCAGTGCGCCGCTGGCGATGATGTCGATGACTTCGCGCAGCGCGGCGTTTTGCTCGTAGTGATCGCGCGGACGATGACCGCGTGCTTTCACCTCCGCGACCTCGGCGGCGGTGAGGCCGAAGAGGAAGAAATTCTCCGCGCCGACTTCTTCGCGAATCTCGACGTTTGCGCCGTCGAGCGTGCCGATGGTGAGCGCGCCGTTCAGCGAAAACTTCATGTTGCCGGTGCCGCTCGCTTCCTTGCCGGCGGTGGAGATTTGCTCGGACAAATTCGCGGCGGGATAGATGAAGTTCGCGTTGGTGACGTTGAAGTCGGGGAAGAAGACGACCTTCAGCCGGTCGCGCACGGCGGGGTCGTTGTTCACGAGGTCGCCGGTGGCGGTGATGAGTTTGATGATGCGTTTGGCGAGGAAGTAGCCGGGCGCGGCTTTGCCGCCGAAGATGAAGGTGCGCGCGGGCACATCGGCCTGCGGATCGCGCTTGAGGCGGAGGTAGAGCGAGAGGATGTGGAGCACTTGCAGGTGCTGCCGCTTGTATTCGTGGATGCGTTTCACCAGCACGTCGAAGAGCGACTCCGGCGCGACGGTGATGCCGGTGCGCTCGGCGATGAGCGCGGCGAACCGGCGTTTGTTGGCGAGCTTCACGTCGCGCCATTGCTGCTGGAATTCGGCGTTGTCGGCGAACGGTTCGAGTTGGCGGAGTTGGCGCGGGTCCTTCAGCCAGCCGTCGCCGATGCGCGCGGTGATGAGTTGCGTGAGACCAGGATTGCTCACGGCGACAAATCGCCGCGGCGTGACGCCATTGGTGACGTTGCAAAATTTGTCCGGCCATAGCTCGGCGAAATCGCGGAGCACGGTCTGTTTCAGCAACTCGGAGTGGAGCTGCGCGACGCCGTTGATCGTGTGGCTGCCGACGCTGGCTAGATTCGCCATGCGCACGTAGCGCGGCCCGCTTTCGTCGATGAGCGAGAGCCGCGCGAGTCGCGCATCGTCGCCGGGAAAGGCGGCGCGCACTTCGTCGAGGAAGCGGCGGTTGATCTCGAAGACAATCTCGAGATGCCGTGGGAGCAGCGTGCCGAAAAGATCGACGGTCCATTTCTCCAGCGCCTCGGGGAGCAGCGTGTGATTCGTGTAGGCGAAGGTCGCGCGCGAGACCGCCCACGCTTCGTCCCAGCCGAGGGCGTGTTCATCCACGAGCAGCCGCATCAGCTCGGCGACCGCGACGGCGGGATGCGTGTCGTTGAGCTGCACGGCCCACTTTTCATGGAAGGTCGCGGGCGTGCCGCCGAGCAGCGCGTGGATGCGCAGCATGTCCTGCAGCGAGCAGCTCGAGAAAAAGAACTGCTGCTGGAGCCGCAGCACCTTGCCACGATGCGCCTCGTCATTCGGGTAGAGCACTTTCGTGATCGTCTCGCTCGCGACTTTGTCCTCCACCGCGCGGTCGTAGTCGCTCTGGTTGAACGCGGCAAAGTCGAAGGACTCGACAGCCTCGGCTTTCCATAGCCGCAGCGTGTTGCAAGTGGCGACGCGGTAGCCCGCGATCGGCGTGTCGTAGGCCACGCCTTTCACCACGGTCTCAGGAGTCCACCGCACGCGCAGGCCGCCCTGCTCGTCGGTGAAATGCTCGGTGCGTCCGCCGAACTTCACTTCAAAGTTGATCTCCGAGCGCGCGATTTCCCAAGGGTTGCCGTGGCGCAGCCACTTGTCGGTGATCTCGCACTGCCAGCCATCGCGGATGGCCTGATCGAAAATGCCGAACTCGTAGCGGATGCCGTAGCCGAGCGCGGGCACTTCGACCGACGCGAGCGAGTCCATGTAACACGCCGCGAGCCGCCCGAGTCCGCCATTGCCGAGGCCCGGCTCCTCTTCTTGCACGAGGATTTCGTCGAGGTCGTAGCCGAGCCCGCGCATCGCTTCGCGCGCAGCTTCGGTGATGCCGAGGTTGAGCAAATTGTTCGCGAGATGTGGCCCGAGCAGGAACTCCGCGGAGAGATACGCCACGCGCCGCGCGTCGGCACCGCCGTAGCTCTCCATGCTCTTGACGCTGCGCTGGAAAACCCGGTCGCGCACCGTGAGCGCGAGCGCGACGTAGAGATCGTGCTTCGTCGCGGTGGCTTCGAGTCGGCCCATCCCGCAGATGAGATTGTCGCGGAAGGCTTGTTTGATGTCGTCGGCGCTGAGGCCGGTGCGGATGCTGGTGGTGGAACTCATGGAGTGATGGTGAGGGGTGAGGGGTTGGCGGAATTGCGCCGCGTGGCGACGATGCGTTGCGTGATTTCGGTCCCGAAGGGACCATGGAAATTAGCCGGTGGTGGAGCGAAGCGTAACCACCGGATCTCGATAAAAGAACGAATGCGCCCCGGCAGGGGTGCCGGAGTTCCGCCGCCCCTGCCGGGGCAATTCCGTTTGCGTGAACCGATCCGGTGGCTGACGCCACCGGCTAATCTCCGTCGTCCCTCCGGGACTGATCGCACCGCCCCGCGTGTGCGACCTTTGCCCAAACTCGCATTCATGGCGCGGACGTGGCGGTTGAATTCTTGCCGGTCGTCTGTCGCTGCGTGGCGACGATGTGCTGGACGCCCTCGGCGCGGAGGATGGTGTGAATCGACGACGCGAGGAGTGTGGCGGTGGCGAGATGTTCAGCCTCGAGTTCCTGGGCGTGGGCGAGGTGATTACGGAGCTTCTCGATGTCGCGCGTGAAGCGGTCGGCCTCGCGCCGCGACTGGAGTCCGAGCGCGGCGAGGCTCGCGGCGTCGCTCACGAGGATTTCGGCCTTGTCCTTGACCTGGAGACAGTCGAGGAGCGTGAAGTCGGAGCCGCGGCGCTGGCGTTCGGCGCGGAGTGCGACGGCTTTTTCGAGGCGGCCCGGCGTGATCTGGCTCTGCCACGAGTCGTCGGGGTAAAGCTCCGCGACGGCCCAGGTGAGATTCGCGTCGAGCACGGTGATCGCGCCGAAGAGCCACATGCGCAGCGGCGGCTTTTGCAAATCGCGCCGCGTGATCACGCCCGCGACTTCACCGCGCCACTCGATGAATACCTGCTCCGCCGCGGCGAGCGCGCCGAGCACGACATCGAGACTCGCAGATTCATCGAGCACTTCTTCGCGCGAAACTCGCGCGCGCGCTCACCAAGCGTGCCGCCCGCGAGATCGCCCGCACCGACCCAACCCGCCACAAGCCCCTCGCGCCGCACGCCGAGCACATTCACATTCCGCGCGCGCATCAACTCCGCGCCGAGCGCGACCGGCTGATTTTCATCCAGCGACGCGAGCGGCTCCGCGAGATCCACGGCGGAGAGGCTCCGCGAAAACGTGCGGCTGAGGCGCGCGACGCTCTGCGGTTCGCGGATGGGAGTGTGCGCAGCGTCAGTCATCGGATCGTCTATTATCGTGGTGCGCTTCCGCTCCGGCACCAATAGGACTTTGGTCCGATAGTCCGTGCTACCGCGGCTGGTTCATCCTGCCGGCCGAAAACCACAGCAACCCATGAGCACAACCACCGCCGCCTTCGACCTCACCGCCCACGGCCTCACCGTCGCGACCGTTCATCACAACCTCTCGCCGAGCCACCTCTACGAGCACGCGATCCGGTTCGAGAAAGACGCGAGCATCGCGGAGAACGGCGCGCTCGTCGCCTACTCCGGCGCGAAAACCGGGCGCTCGCCGAAGGACAAGCGCGTGGTGAAAAATCCCGCGTCGGAAAAGGACATCTGGTGGGGGCCGGTGAACATCCCGTGCGACCAGCACACCTTCGAAGTCAACCGCCAGCGCGCACTCGATTACCTCAACACGCGCGAGCAGCTTTACTGCTTCGACGGCTTCGCGGGGTGGGATCCGCGCTATCGCATCAAGGTGCGCGTCATCTGCTCGCGGCCGTATCACGCGCTCTTCATGCACACGATGCTCATCCGCCCGTCGAAGGAGGAACTCGCGAGCTTTGGCACGCCGGACTTCGTCATCATCAACGGCGGCGCTTTTCCCGCGAACAAGCTGACGACCGGCATGGGCTCGACCACGAGCATCGACCTCAGCATCGAGGACCGGCAGCTCATCATCCTCGGCACCGAATACGCCGGCGAGATGAAGAAGGGCGTCTTCACCGTCGCCAATTATCTCGCGCCGAAGAACGGGGTGCTATCGATGCACTGCTCGGCCACGGCGGACAAAAAGACCGGCGCATCGTCGCTGCTCTTCGGCCTTAGCGGCACGGGCAAGACCACGCTTTCTGCCGATCCGAAGCGGCATCTCATCGGCGACGACGAGCACTGCTGGAGTGACGAGGGCATCTTCAATATCGAAGGCGGCTGCTACGCGAAGGCGATCAACCTCACGTCCGAGAGCGAACCGGACATCTTCCAGGCGCTGCGCTTCGGCGCGGTGCTGGAAAACGTGGTGCTCGATGAAGACCACGGTGTGGACTACACCGACACGAGCATCACGCTCAACACGCGCGGCGCGTATCCGATCGAGTTCATCGCGAACGCGAAAATCCCGTGCATCGCCGGCCATCCAACCGACGTGATCTTCCTCACCTGCGACGCGTTCGGCGTGCTGCCGCCGGTCAGCGCGCTCTCGCCGGCGCACGCGATGTATCACTTCATCAGCGGCTACACCGCGAAAGTCGCCGGCACCGAGATGGGCGTCACCGAGCCGCAGACCACCTTCTCGCCGTGCTTCGGCGGGCCTTTCCTCGTCTGGCACCCGAGCAAATACGCCGAACTGCTCGCCGAGAAGATGACGAAACACAACGCGCGCGTCTGGCTCGTGAACACCGGCTGGGGCGGCGGCGGCCCGGGAGTTGGCAAACGCATCAGCCTCAAAAACACGCGTGCGATCATCGACGCCATCCACGACGGCTCGCTCGCGAAAGCGAAGACGGTGACCGATCCCGTGTTCGGCTTCGATGTCGTCGCCGAATGCCCGAACGTGCCATCGGAAATCCTGGTTCCGCGCAACGCCTGGGCCGACAAAGCCGCCTACGACGCCACCGCGAAAAAACTCGCCAGCCTCTTCAACAAAAACTTCGAGACCTACGCCCTCGGCGCCAGCACCGAGGTGAAGGCCGCGGCGCCCGCGGTCTGACGCATGAGTTGGATGCTCGACCTTCACGCGACGCAGCCGGTCGCGCATACCATCGGCACCCTCGCGCTCGTCTGCGTGGTGGGGATGGTGCTTGGCAGCCTCAAGTTCCGCGGCATCGGCCTCGGGACATCGGGTGTGCTCTTCGCGGGTATCCTCGCCGGCCACTGCGGCGAAGCGATCGATCATCAAACGCTCGATTTCGTGAAGGAGTTTGGGCTGATCCTGTTTGTCTTCACGATCGGCCTCCAACTTGGCCCCGGCTTCTTCGCAGCGCTGCGCCAGCAGGGCGTGAAGATGAACTTGCTCGCCGCAACGATCGTGATCCTCGGGGCTGCGGGCGCACCGCTTGCCGGCTGGCTCGTGGGCTTCGACGCAGCCGCGGTGCTCGGCATTTTTTCCGGCGCCTCGACGAACACACCCTCGCTCGGCGCCGGCACGCAGACGCTCGGCATGCTGCCCGGCATCACACCCGACCGGCTCACGCTGCCGGCGCTCGCTTACGCTGTCACGTATCCCACGGCGATCGTCGGCATCATCGGCACGCTGCTGCTGCTCAAGCGGGTCTTTCGCATCGATCCCGTGCAAGAGGCTGCGAACTTTGCCGCGAAGAATCGTCGCCAGGTCGAACCGCTCGAACGCCGCACGCTCGTCGTCACGAATCCGAACCTCGACGGCGTGCGGCTCGACGCGATCCCGGGCCAAATCGAGACCCGTGTGACGATCTCCCGCGTGCGCCGCGGCGGGGAAACACACGTCGCCACCGATGCGACCGTGATCCATCGGGATGATCGCATCGTCGTCGTCGGCGCATGTGCCGGGCTCGATCAATTCCAGCGCGTCGTCGGCCAGCGCAGCGACGAAGATCTCGTCCTCACCGACAGTAGCATCACCTTTCGCCGCGTGGTCGTCACCGATCTCAACGTGCTCGGCAAGACCGTCGGCGAGTTGAGCCTCGACGAGCGCTTTGGTGTCGCCGTCACGCGGGTCACCCGCGCCGACATCGAGATGTCCGCCGTGCCCGGATTGCGGCTGCAATTTGGCGACCTGGTGCAGATCGTCGGCGCCGCGGCCGATCTCGACAAAGCCGCCGCGTCGCTCGGCAACTCGGTCAAGGAACTGAACGAGACGCATTTCATCCCGCTCTTTACCGGCATCGTCCTCGGCATTGCGCTCGGCACTCTGCCCATCGCCTTTCCCGGCCTGCCGCAGCCGATCCGGCTCGGGCTCGCGGGCGGGCCGCTCATCGTCGCGCTCTTGCTCGGACGGCTCGGCCGCATCGGACGGCTCGTATGGCACATGCCCGTGAACACCAATCTCGCCTTCCGCGAATTCGGCATCGCGCTGTTCTTCGCCGCCGTCGGTCTGGGCGCGGGCGCGAAGTTCTTTGAGACCGTCTTCAGCGCGACCGGGCTGCAATGGCTGCTCGCCGGGGTGTGCGTGACCGTGCTGCCGCTCGTGCTCGTCGGCATCTTCGCGCGTGTCGTGTGGAAGATGAACTTCATGGACCTCAGCGGCCTGCTCGCCGGCAGCATGACCGACCCGCCCGCGCTCGCCTTCGCCTCGAACATCGCCGGCTCCGACGCCCCGACCGTCGCCTACGCGACCGTCTATCCGCTCACCACGCTCCTGCGCATCCTCTCCGCGCAGATACTCGCGATCGTCCTTTTCCGATGAACACACCCACCCTCGGCGAACCGCGCTTTGCCTCCACGCAAAGCCACACGACCAGCGACGACATCCGCATCCCCGAGCGGATCGAAGTCGGCGCGGAGCCGGGGTTGCAGTTCGAGTTGGCGGGGCCGCGGGCGAAGCTTTTCTTCGATCCGAAGCAAACACGCGCCGGCATCGTGACGTGTGGCGGACTGTGCCCGGGGCTGAACAACGTCATCCGCTCGCTCTTCCTCGAACTGCACTACGGCTACGGCGTCGCGGAGGTGCTCGGCTTTCGCGGCGGCTACGGCGGGCTCGATCCCGCGAACGGCGCGGAGCCGGTGAAGATCACGCCGGAGTTCGTGGATGGCATTCATCAAAAGGGCGGCACGATCCTCGGTTCCTCGCGCGGGCCGGTGGACATCGGGCGCGCAGTCGAGAACCTCATCGCGCGCGGCGTTAACATCCTCTTCACCGTCGGCGGCGACGGCACGCAACGCGGCGCAAACGATCTCTACCAGGAAGCGCGCAAGCACGGCCACGCGCTATCCGTCGTCGGCGTGCCGAAGACGATCGACAACGACGTCAGCTTCGTCTCGCGCACGTTCGGATTTTTCAGCGCTGTCGAGGAAGCGGCCCGCGTGCTCGATTGCGCGCACACCGAGGCGCGCAGCGTGCCCGGTGGCATCGGGCTCGTGAAACTGATGGGACGCCACTCGGGGTTCATCACCGCCGGTGCCACGGTCGCGAGCCAGGATGTGAACTTCGCGCTCATCCCCGAAGTGCCGTTCGCGCTCGATGCTTTCCTCGCCGCGCTGAAAGAGCGCATGAAGGTGAAATCGCACGCCGTCATCGCCGTCGCGGAAGGCGCGGGGCAGAACCTCCTCGCCGCCGACGCCAGCGCGCGCGACGCGTCCGGCAACGTGAAGCTCGCGGACATCGGCCCGTTCCTCCGCTCAAAGATCGAGGCGTTTTTCAAAGCCGAGGGCATCCCGGTCGTGATGCGTTACTTCGATCCGAGCTACCAGGTCCGCAGCCGCCCCGCGAACTGCGAGGACGCGCTGCTCTGCGACCTCTTCGCACGCCACGCCGTCCACGCCGCGATGGCGGGCAAGACCGGCGTCGTCATCGGTTTCCTGCACGAGCGTTTCATCCACGTCCCCATCGAACTCCTCGCCACGCACACCAAACGCCTCCACCCCGCGAGCGGTTGGTGGCGCTCCGTGCTCGCCGCGACGGGCCAGCCAGAGCGGTTCGTTTAGCAGCCTGTTGAAAAACGCCTCCCTTGGCGGCGAAATGGGGTTGAAAATATCGGGGCTGGAAAACGGTGGCGAAGGCCGCTGGCGAGGCAGTTGGAGACGCTTGCGAGCAACGGCAAGGCTTGCCACAGCCAAGCCATGATGAGTCGCAGGGCTTTGCGGGCCGCCGCGAGGGATTGCTTGGGAGTGCCGACCCCGGTGAGGCGCCGCATCAGCAGGCTCAGGTTGTAGCTCATCGCGCCGCAGAGGTGGCGCTTGCTCAGTTTCTCGCAGCCGCGCAGCGTCGCTCGCCGCTGTCCGCCGTGGTCGAGCAGGTGGCAAAAGCCGCGTTCGAGATGTTCGCCTCGCGCTCGCAGGAGTGCTTTGCCGCTCGGACTGCGCACCGCGCGGCTGGCTCCCGACCTGCTCGGCACGCAGGAAGGCCTAGACTCCATGGAGACATTTCTGCGTCAGCAGCTTGGCGATTACACCTTCCTCGGCGGCGGACGCAGCGATGGAAAACTTCGCGGCGAGATGTGCGGCATGTTCTTCAAGACCGCCCGCTTCGACCTGCTCGACAGCGGCAACTTCTGGCTCAGCAACACGCCGGAGCAGCCCGGCAGCCACGCGTGGGGCGAGATCTTCCCGCGCATGGTCACGTGGGTGAAGCTGCGTCCGCGCGACGGTGGCCCGCCCTTTTGCTGGTTCAACACCCACTTCGACGCGTGGAACCGCCACGCACGCGCCGAGTCGGCGAAGCTGTTGCGCGATCGCATACTCCAAATCGCCGGCGCCATGCCCTGCGTCGTCACCGGCGACTTCAACGCCGCTCCCGACTCCGCTCCCCACCGGCCGCTGCTGGCGTCGGCGCTCCACGACGTTTTTCGCACCGCTCAGCCAGTCGCGACGCGCCAGGAAGGGACGGTCCATTTCTTCACCGGTTGGCGTGGTGGACGGCGCATGGACTGGATTCTCGCGAGCGCGCATTTCCAGACCATCGCCTCGGAGATCGACCACATGCGCGGACCCGGCTGCTACCCCTCGGACCACTTCCCCGTGACCGCGACGCTCCGAGCGTCCGCCACGCCCGTGCTTTGGCATAAGACCAAAGTCCGATAGGAAGCGACTCACCCGCACCGCATACTTCGACCCAACTTCACCGAAACCCGTCCCAATGAAATCCACAGCCACCCACCTTTCCGCCCTCATCGCCACCTGCGCGCTCACCGCCTGCTCCACCGTCACCGTCACGACCGACTACGACCACGCGGCGTCGTTCGGCAAATACAAGACCTACTCGCTCGCGCCCGCGGCCCATGGCCCGGCGCTCTCGCCGACTTCCGAAGCGGCGCTGCGCGATGCGCTGCGCACCGAACTCGCCGCGCGCGGCATCACGGAAACGACGAGCGGCAAAGGCGATCTCGCCATCGCGCGGGTGGTCTTCACCCAGGACAAAGTCTCGGTGCAGCAATACACCGACTGGGGCTACGGCTCTGGCGGCGGCTACGCAGGTGCCTGGCCCTACGCCTACGGCACCTACGGCATGTGGGCCGGCGCGCCGCGCACTTATACCGACGTGAGCCAATACACCGAGGGCACGTTGATTCTCGATGTCGTGGACACGCACACAAAGAAGCTCGTTTTCCGTGGCACCGGCACGGCAGTCGTCGGCGGGCCGGATAGCAACGCGGGCAAGATCCGCGACGCGGTGAAGAAGATGGTCGCCGCTCTGCCCAGCGCCGCACCGCGCTGAGCGCCTCACTGCACCGGCGCCATCAGCCGCGAGGTGCGGGCGGCGAGGCGGAACCACCATGGGCGCGCGGTGAAGTCCGTCGCAGTCGCGCGCGTGCTGCGGGCGAAGTCGGCGGCGAACATCGCCTCGGCGGCGCGCACCGTGGACGGCTCGGCGAAGAGTAGCGTGATCTCGAAGTTCAGGCGGAAGCTGCGGTTGTCGAAGTTCGCGGTGCCGATGCCGCAATAGTCGTCCACGAGGATCGCCTTCTCGTGCAGGAAGCCCGCGTTGTAGCGCCACGTCTGCACGCCCGCTTTGTCCAGCTCGGGGAGAAAGGTGAAGCCGGAGAGATAGACGAGCTGACTGTCGGCGTGCGCGGGAACGAGGATGCGGACATCCACGCCACGCAGCGCGGCGAGCTGGAGCGCGGAGATGAATTGCTCGTCGGGAACGAAATACGGGCTCGCGATCCAGACGCGCTTCTTTGCGGCGTGAATGGCGTGGAGGAAAAATAGCGTGCAGGTCTCGAACTCGTCCGCTGGTCCCGAGGGCAGGCAGAACGCGAGGCCGTCCTCGCCGCCGGGCGCGGTCTCGGGTTTCCAATTCAGCGTGGGGCGGCTGCCCGCGGCCCAGTTCCAATCCTCGACCCACGAGATCTGCACGCACTGCACGACCGGGCCCTGCACCTTCACGTGCGTGTCGCGCCATGCGCCGAGCTTCGGGTCCTTGCCGAGGTATTCGTCGCCGACATTGTGCCCGCCGACGAAGGCCGTGCGGCCATCGACGATGACGATTTTGCGATGGTTGCGGAAGTTGAGCTGGAAGCGGTTCGCGTCACCCTGGCGCGTGTTGAAGGGTCGGATGTCCACACCCGCGGCGCGCAGTTCGTTCTTATAGGCCGAGGGCAGATCGTGGCTGCCGATCTCGTCGTAGAGCAAGTAGCAGCGCACGCCGGCGCGCGACTTGGCGATGAGCGCGTCCTTCAGCCGCCGCCCGAGTTCGTCGTCGTGGATGATGTAGAACTGCACGAGCACGTAGTCGCGCGCCTGCTCGATGCTCTCGAAGATCGCGCGGAAGGTCGCCTCGCCGTCGATGAGCAACTCGGTGTGGTTGCCGCGTGTCGCGGGGAGTTTCGCGAGCTTTGCCAGCAGCGTCGCGCTCGCCGGCTCCGACTCGGGCCGCATCGCGAAGAGATCGCGCGCGAGTTGCCGCTCGGCGTCGCCCAGTTCCGCCGCGGTCTCGCGCCGGAGCACGACGTAGCCTTCGAAGTTCGACCGCCCGAACACCCAATACGCCGGCACCGAGACATACGGGAAGGTGTTCAGCGACACCGCCCACGCGATCGCACCCTGCGAGGTGCGGACGTTCAGGATCGCGTCGATGGAAGTCAGCGCGCCGAGCAGATGGCAGAACGCGATGAAGATCGTGCGCCGCGCCTTGCGATGCTTGCGCAGCCAGAGCAGCGGCGCGCCGGCGCGCGGAAAGCGGGCGATGAATTTGTCGAGCAGCGCGGTGAACATGCGCGCAGCGTATCAGCCCGCGGCTATTTCGCCTTCGTGGTCTTGAGTGGCGGCGGGGCTTTTGGCGCTTCGGGAAGTTTCTGCGGCTGGCCGGCGGGGGCGGGCTCGGGCATGCGGACGAGCAGCCACGTCTGCGTGCGCGTGGTGCCGAAGTGGAGTGCAATGGGCGAGACGTCCTGCGTGAGGTTCGCGAGGCTGGTCACGAAGATCGTCTCGGTGTTGTCGCCGATGCGCCACGCGGCGCGCTGGCTGGCTTTGTCGATCTGTCCGGCGACGGGCTGCTGATCCTTCGTGATCGTGCTGCTGTAGGCGCCGCTGATGACGCCTGCGCGGTTCACCGAGAGCTGGAAGAACATGACCGGGTCGCCTTTCTCCTCCTGCGCGAGGGCAAAGACGCCGAGCGGCATCCACTCCTCAGCCGGTTGAGCCGCGGGTGCGGCGCCGGGCGCGGGGGCCGCTGGCGGCAGTGGCGGCGGCGGTTGCTCGACGTTCACCGCGAGCTCGATCATCGGCTGCGTGTATTGCGCGGCGGGGACGGGCTTATTGTCCACATAGACCGTCTCGCCCTCGTAGATGACGGTCATGCCGTAATCGATGTAAACGGGGTCGTGAGTGATCGCGTCCACGAACGTGCTCACCGCGCCAAACGTCGCGGGCGCCCACCACCACCACGGGTTCGAGACGTAGCTACCGCCCCAGCCCACGCCCCAGCCGCACGCGCCCCACCAGCGGTCGTCGAAGACGTCGTCGTAGAAGTCGCGGGTGTTGTCCCAGATGTCCTCGGCGCGATCGCCGCGGTAGTCCCACATCTCTTCGCGATGCCCCTGCCAGTCTTCGCGGTTTTGATCGCGCCAGTTCTGGCGGTCCTGTTGCGCGTTCTCGAGATTGTTCCACCGCTGGTCGCTATTCTGTTGGAAATCGTTGCGCGCCTGCTGCCGCTGTTCGCCGCGCTGGTTCCATGCATCGCTCCGGTTGTCCACGCGCTGATTCCATTGCTCGTTGCGGCCTTGCGAACGCTCGTCCCAATTCGGGCGCTGCTCGGGCCGCACGGGACGTTCGCCTGCGCCGGGGCGGTCACCTATGCCGGGACGTTCCGCTGGGAGTGTCGATGGGCGATTGGCCAGCGAGCCGCCGAGCGCACCACCCGCTGCTGCACCACCGGCGACGCCGAGGAAGTTGCCGACGTCGCCCGTGCTCGGGCGCTGGCCGGGTTTGGCGCCGGGACGATCTGCGACGCCTGCGCCGGGTTTGCTGGGAAGCTGCGAGGGCCGGCCTGCTGTGCCGGCTCCGGGACGATCCGCACCGCCGGGACGCGCCGGCGTTTGCGAGGGACGGTTTCCCGCGCCGGCGCTGGGACGATTTCCCGAGGGCAACTGCGACGCTCCACCACCGAGCGAGGGCAGTTGAGTCGCGCTTCCGCCAAGGGACGGACGATCTCCGCCACCCGAAGGACGCTGCGCAGGCGCTGATGGCACCCGGCCACCGCTCCCACCGCTCGGGCGCGACGCGCCACTGGAGGGGAGTTGCGATGGGCGTGAAGCACCACCTCCTCCTCCCGATGGTCGGTCGAAGCTTCCACCCGAAGGGCGCGAACCGCCGCCACCGCCCGAGGGCCGTGAAACGCTCCCGCCACCAGACGGCCGGGAGCCACCACCGCCGCCACCACCGGACGGACGCGAAAAGCTTCCGCCTCCACCGCCGCCGCCTCCACCTCGCGAACCTCCGCCACCTCCTCCACCACGTCCGCCACCACCACCACCACCACGACCGGCATATGCCGTCGCAGCTTCAAAGAACACGGCGAGCGTCATTGCTGCCGCAAAGATCGAGGGAAGTCGTGAGCGCATGGCTTTAGTTTCCTTTCACGCGGTTGATTTCGATGCGGCCGATGCTCGGCTGCGGCACGCCGTCGAGCGTGCGGTTTTGCGAATCCCACGCGAAGCGATCCGCGCTGAGCTTCGTGAAAGTATTGTCGGCGCCGCTGCGGCTGCCGTCGGGCGCGACGCCGATTTCGCGCTGTAGCCAGCGATTGCCTTCGCGCGTCCACGTGCCCTCGGCGAACCCGCCCTCGCTATCGAACGTCCACGAGCGGATGCCTTCCGCGACCGGATCCCAGCCGATGACCTGCCAGCCTTCGAGCGTCGTCTCGCCCGCGCGCTTCACCGCCACATTACGTGTGATGAAATTGCCGCCGCGCGCCCATACGAACTGGCTGCGCACGTCCAGGTCATTGGTCTTGTCAGTCTCCTGCCATTCACCGATCAGCCACGCGAGTTCCGCGAGTTGCTCACCCGGCGTCACCGTCGGCAGCGGCGTCTCCACGAGTTGGCCGATCTTCCATTTGCCGTCTTTCTTCACGTGGATGGCGGTGAAAAGCGCGCCGCTCGTCGTGCCGTCCTTCGCCGTCATCGTCGTCGCGCCTTTTTCCAGCACCACCTCCGGCGCGAGCACCTTCACCGAATCGACCGCGATGGCGAGCTTCGAGCCTTTGTTCGCGAGCAAGCCGGCGTGGAGAGCCTCCTCGATCGCCGCGCGTCCGCTGAACGCGCGTCCATCGTCGGCGGTGTATTCCGCGTCTTCAGCGAAAAAGTTAGCGAGCGCCTTCACGTCGGCCTTGGCGTAGGCGGCTTCGTAGGCGCGGTCATTGGCGATCACGGCGGCCTTTTCCGGCGGCGTGTCCGAGGGGGCCTGGGCGAAAGCCGCGCTCGCGAGCGCGGCGGTAAGGGTTGCGACGAGGGCGGTGTTTTTCATGCGACGGTTTTGGTGAGTTGAGACTGCGAGCGTGCGCCTCGCGCGCCCCAACGTCCATAGGACCAAAGTCCGATGCTCCGCTTGACCGCCTGCCGCCGCACGGGCCACGCTCGGGGCCGTGCCGTCGAAATCTTCACGCCCATCACTGCCGAAACCGCCGCCGAATGCACTCGTGTGCATCGTAGACGACGACGAATCGATCCGGCGCAGCTTATCACGGTTGTTTCGCTCCGCGCGGATCGCGGCGGAGACGTTTGCCTCGGGCAAGGCGCTCCTCGAGCGCACGGCGCACGACGGCCCGTCCTGCCTCGTGCTCGACCTGCGAATGCCCGGTCTCGACGGCCTCGAACTCCAGCAGGCACTCGCCGAGCGTGAGGCGCAGATCGTTTTCCTGAGCGGCCGTGCCGACGTGTCCACGTGCGCCGAGGCGATGAAAGCGGGCGCGGTCGATTTCCTCACCAAGCCGGTCGATGACGAAGAGCTGCTCGCCGCCGTCGGCCGCGCGCTCGCGCGTTCCGTCGAGGCGCGCAAGACCGCTGCGGAACGTGCGGCGGCGCGGGCGCGGCTCGACACTCTGACGCCGCGCGAATTCGAGGTCATGCAGCGCGTCATCGCCGGCCTGCTCAACAAGCAGATCGCCGACGAACTCGGCGCGGCGGAGAAGACGATCAAGATTCATCGCGGCCGGGTGATGGAGAAGATGAGTGTCACATCCGTGGCGGAACTCGTGCGCGTGGCGCAAGCCGCGGGCGTCGCGCCCGTGGCGGCTGCCACATAGAACAAAAGTTCGATTTCCACGCCGGCTCGCCCGCTCGCTACGTTGCGCCGCTCCTTTATGAAATCTCCCGCCGTATTCGCCCTCCTCGCGCTCGCATCACCCGTTCTCGCGCAGACGCCCGCGCCGACCGCCGAGCAACTCAACTCGTTGATCGCCATCCGCGAGCAGCGCGTGGATCTGCTGCGCGACGAGGTGAAGCTGACGGACGCGCGCATCGAGTCGCGGCTCGACACGATCATCGACACGCTCAAGTCGATCAGCGACTCGAAGGACTCGCGCACGAAGGTCGCGCGGATGAAGGAGGACACCGGCAAGCGGCTGATGAAGACGATCGGCTACTACGACCAAAAGCGCGCGGCCTTGAAGGAAGAGCTGCGCAACCCTCGGCTACGGCTCACCGACGAGGAGAAGCGCAAGATGATCGCCGCCTTCGACGCGCGGATCGAAAAGCGGACGCAGCAGATCATGGCGCTGAACAAGTCCATGCCCGCGCACGAAGACCACGAGCGCTACAAGACCACCGGCGGCTGGTATGGCACCGACTACGAGCGCAACGAGGAGTTCGAGCAAAACCGCCGGATGACCTCGAAGAACAACACGCAGCGTGACGCGATCGTGAAGCAACTCGACGCCAGCATCACCCGCCTCGACCAGCAGAGCCGCTCGCTGAAGTTGAAACTCGCCGCAGCGACCGACCCACTCCAGCGCAAGACACTCGCCGACGAACTCGCGAAGACCGACGTGCTTATCGCGGAGCGCCGCCAGCAGCGGATCGAAACGCTCAAGCCCTCCGGGACCGCGACGCACACCGTCGCGCTGAAGGAAGCGCTGGACATGGACAAGGCGATGCAGACGGCGATCGCCGACCTGCGCCGCGACTTCACGACGCTCTTCGAGCGCTACAACACGTTCCTCAACGAACTCTCCACGCTCCACGCCACCGAGGCCGCGCTCGCGGCGAAGACGGCGCGGTAGTTTGGCTCTGGCTGCACATGGACAAGCGCGGTAGAGGAGCCGGGACGTTTCCGATGAACCCGAATACGCCGAGCACCCATCCGCTGGAGACCGACGATGAGTTGCAGGCGTGGATGAGGGAGGCCGCAAACTTGAAGGCCGCTCTCGACGAGCACGCCATCGTCGCGATCACCGATCCGCAGGGGCGCATCACCTTCGTGAACGAAAAGTTCTGCGCGGTCTCGAAATACGAGCGCGAGGAACTGCTCGGGCAGGATCACCGCATCATCAATTCCGGGCATCATCCGAAGGAGTTCTTCCGCGAGCTCTGGCTCACCATCGCATGCGGCACGGTCTGGCACGGCGAGATCAAGAACCGCGCGAAGGACGGCACGTTCTATTGGGTGGCGACGACCATCATGCCGTTTCTCGATAGGGACGGGAAGCCGCGGCAGTTCGTGGCCATCCGCGCCGACATCACGGAGCAGAAGCGGGTCGAGGCCGAGCTGGCGGAAAAACTGCGCCTGCAGCGGTTGCTCGCCGAGCTTTCCACGCGCTTCGTCGCGCTGACATCCGAGCACGTCGATGCGGCTATCGAGGAGACTCAGCGGCTCATCGTCGAGACGCTCGGGCTGGATCGCAGCACGCTCTGGCAGCTCACGGAGCACGGGCCGGGCATGGTCTGCACGCACTGCTGGCAACGGCCCGGCTGGCCGCCGTTGCCGCCGCGCCTTTCCACCGAGGACAAACTCCCGTGGGCGGAGGCGACGATGGTGCGCGGGGAAATCATGTGCTTCTCCAGCGTGGACGACCTACCGCGGGAGGCCGCGCGCGATGCGGAGATGTTTCGCCTGCACGGCCCGAAGTCGAACGTGACCTTCCCGCTGATCGCCAACGGGCAGGTCTTCGGCGCGCTGGCCTTTGCCACGCTCGGCGCGGAGCGGCGGTGGCGGCTGGATGAAATCACCGAGCTGAAGTTGATCGCACAGATCATCGGCAACGTGGTCGGGCGGCAGCGGGCGGAGATGCGCGAGGAGGAACTACGCAACGAACTCGCCCACGCCATGCGCGTCGCGAGCCTTGGCGAACTGGCCTCGACGCTCGCGCACGAGCTGAACCAGCCGCTCGCCGCCATCCTCAGCAACGCGCAGGCGGCGCGCCGCTTCATCGCGGATGGCGGGATCGAGCCGGACGAACTCCGCGCGATCCTCGACGACATCGTGCGCGACGACAAACGCGCCGGCGGCGTCATCCACAACCTGCGCGCGATGGTGAGCAAACGCCCCGCCGTCCACGAGTCCTGCGACCTCAACGAACTCGTGCGCGAAGTCGTTGAGTTGATGCGCAGCGAGGCGATCGAAGCGAAGATCGAAGTGCGGGCCACGCTCGCACCGGAACTGCCGTCGGTGCAGGCGGCGCGCATCGAGTTGCAGCAGGTGCTGGTGAATCTCCTCGTCAACGCCGTGCATGCGATGGAGGCCACGCCGCCCGAACTGCGGATCATCGAAATTGAAACACGCGCCGAGCGGGATGGCGTCGTGCTCGCCGTCCGGGATCGCGGGCACGGCATCCCGCCGGAGCGGCTGCCGTCGGTCTTCGCTCCCTTCTTTTCCACCAAACCGAACGGCCTCGGCATGGGCCTCTCAATCTGCCGGCGAATCATGGAGAGTCACGCTGGCCGCATCGAAGCGCGCAACCACGACGACGGCGGCGCGACGTTCAGCTTCACGCTGCCCGCGAAGTAGGACCAAGGTCCGATAGTCGAGAGGCGCGATGTTACGGAAAGATATCGCCACTCGATGCCGAACCCTTCGATCCAAGTCTATATCGTGGACGACGAACCGTCGGTCTGCACCGCCTACGCGCGCCTCGTGCGCTCGGCGAAGATGCAGCCGCGGACGTTCGCGTCGGTGGAGGAGTTCATGCGTTCCGATTTCTCCGATGAAAATGCGTGCGTGGTTTCCGACGTGCAATTTCCCGGCAAGAGCGGGCTCGAGTTGCCGGTGCTGCTCGGACGCGCCGGACACCGTGTGCCGGTGATTTTCGTGACCGCGCACGATACGCCGGAGACGCGCGACCTCGCGCAGCGGTTCGGCGCGGCGGGTTATTTCCGAAAGCCCGTGGACGACCAGGCGCTGCTCGACGCGATCGTGTGGGCGATCAGCGGCCAGCGCGCAGCGTGACAAGACCCGCGCCTACCCCGATGCCCACTCCCTACTCTCTCACGCCCGCGAAGCCGCAGGAGCCCGGCCGTCTTTTCGTGCTGGCCTTTGCCGACGAACTCTCCGCCTTCTCACTCCGCGAGTTACTTTGCCAAATGGAGGAGGAGGGCGTGATCGAAGTCGGTGACGCGGTCGTCGCCACGCGCAATGCAAAGGGCAAGGTTCACCTGCACCAGTCGCTGCCGCTCGTCGCCGTCGGCAGCGCGCTCGGCAGCTTCAGCGGGATGCTCCTCGGCATGCTCCTGCTCAACCCGCTCTTCGGTTCCATCGCCGGCGCAGCCGTGGGCGCAGCGGCGGCGACTTTCCGCGATGCCGGGATCGACGACGCGTTTATGAAAAGCCTCGCTGAAACGCTGACGCCCGGCAGTTCCGCACTGTTTGTGGTCGTGAGGAACAGCAAGCCGGAGCAAGTGCTCGAATGGCTCAAACCCTTTGCTGGACGCTGCAAGATTCTCCAGTGCACGATGCCCGCCGAGAACGAGGTCTTGCTCCGCAATCTTCTGGAAGGCGAGGTATCCAGTCTTCATTCCGCCGCTACGACAACCACCGAATCCAAACCATGAACCTACTCCGACCACCCATCCGACGATCCGCCCGCGCGGCCGCACCGGTCTTGCTCGCGCTGCTGCTCGCCGCGCCGACTCACGCGCACGCCTCCTTCCTCCACGGCGAGGCGCTCGACACGATGGCCAACGTCCTCTCCTGGATCGTGATCGTCCTCGTGCCCATCGTCGGCATCACCGTCTTCTGGCTCGTCCACATCCTGCCGGAAAAGATCGCGCATAAGAGAAAGCACCCGCAGACGGGTGCGATCCAGTGCCTGTGCCTGCTCTCGCTTTTCTTCGGCGGACTGCTCTGGCCCATCGCCTGGCTGTGGGCCTACACCAAGCCGGTGCTGCACAAGATGGCTTACGGCACGGATGTGGATGAATCGCTCGCGCACGAGGCTGCGGAGAAGGAGGCCAGCGAAGTCGAAAAACTCCGCGCCCGCGTCGCGGAACTCGAAGCGCAAGCCAAGGAAGGGAAGGCGTAAATGGACATCATCCTGCTCGGCATTTACGCGACATTCGTCTGGCTGATCTTCTTCAAGTTCAAGTGGTTGCCCTGGAATATCGTCAGCCAGGTCATCGTCGTGACCATCCCGATCATCGCGCTGACGATGATCATTCTGCTGCTGAACATCTTCACGCCGTCGTCGTCGGATGTGCGCGCGATCAACTACGTCATCCCGATCGTGCCGCGCGTGAGCGGGCAGGTGACGGAGGTGCCCATCGAACCGAACCGGCCGATCAAGAAAGGCGACGTGCTTTTCAAGATCGACCCGGTGCCGTTCGAGCTGAACGTGAAGGCGGCTGACGCGAAGCTCGCGGAGCTGAAGGTCGCGCTCATCACAGCCGAGGCCGCGCAGCGCGGACTGGAGGATCAGCTCAAGAATGCCGCAGCGAAAAAGGCGGCGCTCGGTGCCCGGCTCGACCTCGCGAAAAAGCGCGTCGAGCAATTCACGCAGCTCGCCGCCACGGGCGCGGGGAAGCGTTCGGACCTCGAACAGGCGCAGTCCGACGCGGCGAATCTCGAAAGCGAAATCGTCGCCGCCGACGCCACGGAATCGCAGGTGAAGCAGAAGCTCGCCGCGCGCACCGCGACGGGCGAGATCGACGAAGTCGCCACCGCCAAGGCGCAGATCGCGAAATCCGAGGCCGACCTGGGCAATGCGAAATACGACCTCGACGGCTGTGTGCATCTCGCCCCGGCCAATGGCCGCGTGGCGAACCTCGCGCTGCGCCCCGGCGTGCGCGCGGTGCAGTTGCCGCTCGCGCCGGTGATGAGCTTCATCGAGGAAGACGACCAGTGGATCATCGCCTTCTTTCACCAAAACGAACTGCGCTACGTCGAGGCGGGGAATGAGGCGGAAATCTTCGTGAAGACACATCCCGGGCACGTCATCAAGTGCAAGGTGGACTCCATCCTGTGGGCCACGGCGCAAGGCCAGATGCCGATCAGCGGCAACCTGCCGAACACACAGCCGATCTCGGCACCCGAGCAGCGCATCGCCGTTCGCCTGCTCGTCGAACCGAAGGACCGCGAGATTTTCCTCGCCGCCGGCGCGCGTGGCGCAGGGGCGATCTACACCGAGAAAGGGAAGATCATCCACATCATCCGCAAAGTCTTCGTGCGCGTCTCGACGAAGATCGACTGGTTTGTCTTCAAGCTCCACTAAGCCCCGACTCGCATGACCACCCGCACTCTTCTCGGCACCGTCGCGTGCCTCGCGCTCGCCAGCTGCGCCATCAAAGATCCGCCCGTGGGCGGCGACATCATGCCCGACTCGGCGCGGGCGAAAATCCCCCGCCAATGGGCCGGCCCGCATCGCAGTGGCGACGTGGTGCCGAATTGGATCCGTAGCTTCGGCGACTCGGCACTCACCGCGCTCGTCGCGGATGCCGTCGAAAGGAATCCCGATCTAAAAGCCGCTGCGGCGCGCGTCGAGGCATCGCGTTATGCGGTTAAAGTCGCCGCTTCTTCGTTGTATCCGCGCATCGCGATGAAGGGCCTCGGCGAGCGCTCGGGACGCGAGATCGGGGGCAACAAAGGCTTCGGCATCGATCCGCCGGACCTCGGCGGACTCGGCGTGGACTTGAGCAGCGGCTCCTCCGACACGAGCAGCCTTGATAGCTCCTCGCAGCGCTGGGTGATGGGCGTCGGCATCGGCGCTTCGTGGGAACTGGATCTGTGGGGCCGCGTGCGCTCCGGCAAGGCGGCGGCGAAAGCCGAGAGCGCCTCGCTCGAAGCCGACTACGAATACGCCCGCCAATCGCTCGCCGCCGCGGTGGCGCGCGCCTACTTCTCCGTCGTCGAAGCCTCGCAGCAGGAAGCCAACGCCGAGGAGACGCTCGGCCTTTACGAGGAGTATTTGAAGCTGACCGATCAGCGTAAACAGCAAGGCCACGCGAGCGATTTCGAACTGGCCCAAATCAAGAGTCGCACCGCCGGCGCCCGCGATACGCTCTTCGCCGCGCAGCAGGCGCGCGCGCAGTCGATCCGCGCGATCGAAGTCGTCACCAGCCACTATCCCGCCGGCAAACTCGGCGTGCGCCGCTCCTTCCCGAAGCAGCCCGGTGCCGTGCCCGCCGGCCTGCCATCGCAGATCCTCGAGCGCCGGCCCGACGTCGTCGCGGCCGAGCGTCGCTTTGCCGCATCGTTCCATCGCACGAATGAAGCGCGCGCCGCGCGGCTGCCGCGCTTCTCACTCAGCGCGACCGGCGGCATGGGCACCGCGCAACTCGACACTGTGGGCGTGATCGAAGCCGTGAACTGGAGTCTCGCCGCGGGCGTCATTCAGCCGATCTTCTTCGGCGGCGAACTCAAGGCGCGGCAGGACATCCGCAGCGCCGAGCAGAGAGCCGCCGCCGCGAGCTACGTCGGCGTCGCCCTGCGCGCCTTCGAGGACGTGGAGGACGCGCTTGCCAACGACACCTACCTGCGCAAACGCGAAGGCGCGCTCGGCGAAATGGTCTCCGCCAGCGCCGACTCCGTGAAGCTCGGCCGGCTGCAACTCGATCAGGGCCAGACCGACATGTTCACCATCCTCCGCCTTGCCGGCGAAAACCTCGCCGCGAAAATTCAGCAGACCCAAATCCGCGCCTCCCGCCTGCGCGAACGCGTGAACCTGCACCTCGCCCTCGGCGGCGATTTCAAGGGCACCGGCGTGCCGGCGAAGTAACGACGCACACCTGCAAGCCGCATGACCCACCTCCGCATCCTCGCCCTCTCCCTCGCACTGCTGGCTTCCGTGCAGGCGATGGACAAACCATCCGCCCACACCCAAGGCACGCCGACCGGTAAACCGACCGGCACGCTCAAGCCCGGCGAGTATTGGTGGATGCCGCAGATTTCCCCGAGCGGGCCGGTGCTCGCGCTCGTGAGCATCCCGCAGCAGACGATGCACGTTTATCGCAACGGCATCCTCATCGGCCGCACGACCGTGAGCACCGGCACGCCGGGGCACGCCACACCGAGCGGCGTCTTCACGATCCTCGAGAAAAAGCAGACGCATCACTCGAAGAAATACAACAACGCGCCGATGCCGAACATGCAGCGGTTGACGTGGAGCGGCATCTGCATGCACTCCGGCAATCTGCCCGGCTACCCCGCAAGCCACGGTTGCATCCGCATGCCGTATGATTTCTCGCAGGCGTTTTTCGCTGCGACGGCGAAAGGCGGCACGGTCGTGATCGGCGATGGCAAGACGCCTCAACCGCACCTCGCGGCGAATCCTGGCGTGATGCTCGCGCCGAAAGACTTCACGCCCGAAATGCTGCGCCCGCTTGTGAAGAACGACTACGATTGGAACCCCGAGCGCAGTCCGAACGGACCGATCACCGTCCTCATCAGCGCCGCCGACCGGGCGCTCTACGTCTATCGCAACGGCAATCCCATCGGCCGCGCGCCGATCGAGATCAGCGGACGCGGTGCTCTCGGCGGACACGTCTTCACCATGCTCGACGGCGTGACCGAAAAGCCGAGCTTTTGGGCGCCGGGCCGCCCCGCGCGCAAGTGGATGCGCGTGACGAGCGACGACGCCGGCCGCCGCGTCGATGCCGAAGACCTCGCGCCACGCCTGCACGTCAATCCGGAGTTCGCGACCAAGCTCTACGACACCATCGCGCCCGGCACGACCGTCATCGTCACCGACCAGCCCGCGGTGCGAAACGCCAGCCGCGATTTCACGATCCTCGCCAACTGACATTCACGACGTGGCCCGCACTCCACCCTCTCGCCGCGTTCGCATTTTCCACCACAGCCGCGTTCGCGCAGATCGACGACAAAGCATTCCTCGGTCAGTTTGAAAAAACCTTCGAGCAGGGCGGCGGCGCGGCCAAGGACTTCGTGCCCGAGGCACAGATACGCGGTGCGCTGCACACCGGTCGTCCGCTGGCGGACAACGACGGCCTGAACAGCACCTGCTTCATGGACGCGCCGTCGGGCGTGCAGGAAATCACCGGCACGCCCACACTCATCGTGCGCATCCGCGATGATTTACGCGCTCGATCAACTGCGCGGACTAAACAAGACAGAGGAGTTCAGCAGGGCACTTGGAAAATCGGTGGAGTCGAAAGTCAAAACATTTGCGGCATCGTGCGCGACCCAGTGGGCACGATCAAGAATGTGCCAAAGGGCGCCTCGCGATTCTTCGGCCGTATCGGCGTAGGATTGAAAGTCGGCAGCCCCCTGGCAGGCATCACCAGCGTGAGCAAAGCGAAGGCGCAGCTCGCCATCGGAGGCGCCGGCGTCGGCGCTGGCCGTGTGGGCGTGAATCAATCGCTGTAAGGCACGCTCATCAACTCCACGCCCGAAGATCTGCGCATCCTCAATCGGAAGAAGCTCTTCGCCTCGGTCTCGACTGCGCGCAGGCCGATGAATTTCTCATGCACCCGTGGTATTCGCCGTGGCACGAGACGATCATCACGCACTCGCGATCATCGGCGCCGACCCCGCGCCTTCCTCGCGCAAGCCTGCGAGGCACGCCCCCCCGAGGACGCCTTCTACTTTGAGCGCCTCGCGCATTTGCTCGCGCGCTATCACACGGCGAAAACGCCGCTCCGTTCCATCGCCTCCAAAACGGCGACGTTTACGCGCTCGACCGGGAGGGCATCCCCGTTTCCGCTTTCCTGCGAACACGGCATCTGGGCCGAGCGCGCCGAGCGTTCAGCCTGTCCGGACTTAAGCCGTAGCGGACTGTGCTTAGGCGGCCGCGGCGGCACCCTTCGGCAGCGTGGCGGGCACGGGGAGACCGCGGAAGCTTCTCCACAGTCGCAGCGGCAGGCAGGCGAGGAGGATGAGCAGCACCTGGCTGGCGTTGAAACCCATCAGCCACATGAACGCCTGGTCCATGAAGCCATAGCTGTGGAGGCCGATGCCGAGCATGTTCACGCCGAACCAGCTCCATGCGGTCACCACGTTGCCGAAGATAGCGAGGCCCATCAACCCGCGCTCGCGGACGAGGCCGCCCCAGCGGGCGTGGAGGATGAGCGCATTCCACAGCACGATGAGCAGTGCGCCGTTTTCCTTCGCGTCCCAGCCCCAGAACCGGCCCCACGATTGATCCGCCCAGATGCCGCCGAGCACGGTGCCCACGAAGCTGAACAGCGTCGCGAAGCAAAGGATGCCATAGACCATCTTGGTGAGGCTCTTCGCGGTCGGCTGGTCGAGGCTGGAGGTGAAGAATCCGCGCACGATGAAGACGATCGCGAGGAAGCCGGCGACGAACGTGGCCGAGTAGCCGAGCGTGATGATGACGACGTGCGTCGCGAGCCAGAAGTTCGTATCGAGCACCGCACGCATCATCTCCATCGTGTCGCCGCTGAGTGAAAGATGGTGCGCGATGATGAGCGTGATGAAGGCGGTGACGCTCGAGATCACGACGCCGATGCCGTTCTTCCAAAACGCCTCGAGCACGAGCCCGAGGATGACCGCGCCCCAGCCGATGAAGATCGCGCTCGAGTAGAGATTCGTGACCGGCGGGCGGCCTTCGAGGACCATGCGCCAGACGAGGCCGGAGGTATGCACGGCGAGGCCGACGATGCACACCCACACGGCGGCGCGGCGCAGCACTTCCCACTGCGCAGGCCGCGCCCAGAACGCGAGCGCGAGCAGGCCGGCGAGCGTGAAGATGATCATGCCTTTGTAGAACGGCTCGAAGAAGTTGAAGAGCTGCTCGCTCTTGGTCTTGTTGAGTTGGCGGCCGAACTCGCTGGCGAGCGAGGCGCGGTAGTCGCGCACGGCTTCATTGAAGGCGGGGGCGTTGCCGGCCTTGTAGGCGCTCGCCATTTTCGCGTAGCCCGTCACCGCGGGTGCAGGCGGCTCGCCGCGGGCGATCTGCATCAGCGCCTCGCCCATGCGCAGCCACTGTTCGTCGTGATCGTGCCCCTCGTGCTTTCCGACCGGCACCACGAGCGCTCCTTCGAGCTGGCCCATCGCATCGAAGCGCTGGAGATCCTTCATCAGCGCTTCGAGCGCGGCCTTGTCGTAGTCCTTGCCGGAATTCTGCGCGATCGCCGCGGCGCGGCCGGGCTCGATGGAGGTGAAGTAGCGGCCGAGTTCCGCGTTCCAGTCCTGCGCGTTCTGCGGCTGGAGCGTGTTCTGCAGCTTCATGTAGAGGCCCACGGTGCCCCACAGTTTCATCACGGCTTTCTCGAAGGGATTGCGGACCGCGTCGTCCTTCGCGGCGGCGCGCTTGGCTTCGGTCTGGAGTGCTTCGAGCTTCGGCTGGAGCTGCTGCCACGAGTAGTGCTTGCCGTCGGATTTCGCGGCGGCGTCCTTTTCCAGCGGCAGCGCGAGCAGGCCTTTCAGGTCCGGGTGATCGATGCGGAAAACCGGCCGCGTATCGGCGAGCTGCGGGTTCATGGTCATCTCCATGAGCCACTCGGCGGCGGTGAGCATCTTCGCTTTGTCGGCCCACGGCTCGGCGTTGAGTGTCTGCTTGTCGCGGAGCTGGAGCAGCGAGTTGCGCGCGAGCGAGTCGAGCGGCTGGAAGCGTCCATTCGAGACGACGGGCAGCCGCGCCCACTCGTTCACGGCGAAGGTGTCCGGCTTATCGGCCGGGACGCGGATGCTGCCCGCGGCCCAGAGGGCGAGGACGGCGGCGAGGAGGAGCGGAAGGCGACGGATCATGGCAGATTACGCGGTGGCCGCGGTCGTGCGGCGTTTGGAGATGAAGCCTGTGAGGTGATAGAGAAACTGCCAGCACATGCCGAGTCCGACGATGAGGCAGCCGGCGTAAGGCGTGAGCCAGCCGGGGTTGCGCACCACTTGCAGCCCGCTGCGGCCCACGTCCCGCATCTCGTCCTTGCCCATCGTGCTTTGGTAGAAGGTGAGGCCCTGGTAACGCAGCGGGTTGTTCATCCAGATCTCCACCTCGCGGCTCTCGCCGGCGGACTTGTTTTCCAGCCGCACGCGGCTGCGGAAATCCTTCGGGATCTCGGTGCCGGGATACTTGTCGTGCGTGGTCTTGAGCAGGGTGACGCTGAAGTCCTTGTAATAACGCTCCGGTCGCAGCGCGACGCGCCACTTCAGCCCGCCGGCCTCGATCTCCTGTGGCGTCGCGAGTTTGTCCGCGATGCTCTGCGCCACTTCCTTCCCGACGGTGCGGGTGTAGGCGTTCTTCACGCCTTCGATCATCATCGGGTCACTCGCCCACGCCGACGCGACCCACGTGCCGAGCGACTCGCCCTTCGCGCCGACGACCTCGAGGATCGAGGTCGGGTTGTTGCGCTCGTCCATCTTCTTCGTCTCCGGGATCGCGTGGAAATCCCAGTCCTTCGCGATGCCCTTGTCGGAGATCGGCGGATCGTTCTTCTGCATCGGTGCGCGGAAGGCGGGCTCGGAATTCGGCCAGTAGCTCTTCACGCGCACGCGGAAGGGCAGCTTCGCATCTCCCAGCTCGACGCCATCGCGCAGCAGCGGCGCGGGGACGGCGACGACTTCGTCCTGCTTGTCGTCGATCGAGCGAATGAAGGAGAGCTCCCACTCGCGGCTCGCCTCGGAGAAGGTGCGCGTCTCGCCTTCGCGGAAGCTCATCACGCTCTCGCGAGAGAGCATGTCGGTGACGAGCTGGCCGACGAGGAGAAGGATGACGCCGGAGTGGGTGAGATTGATCCCCGCCTGCCGCCACGTGAATTTGAAGCGCTTGATGTGCGCCGCGAAGAGATTGAGCAGGAGCAGGATGCCGAGCAGGTAGCCGCCCGGAAAGATCGGCGGCACCCACCACGGATCGCCCGCTTCGCGCACCACGAGCACGTGCCGGAACCAGCGCGTCTGCGCATCCCACAGCCCCTCGTGGACTTGGGCGATCGTGCCGAGAAAGACGAGCACCACGCCGAACCCGAGCAGGGTCACGGTGAGGCGCAGCGAGGTGAAGAATTTCCAGATGGCGTTGGTCATTTGGGGAAGCAGAGAAATCAGTAATCAGTAATCAGTAATCCGACGGCGTTGGGATATCTGAGCACTGAAATCACGGCGTGGACTTCACAAAGCGGAGAAAGTCCTCCCGCGCCGCGTCCACCGCCGGCGTGTCGCCGAGCATCTTGTAGAAAAACCACTGCCCTTCGCGCGGCACGATCGCGCCGAGCATCGCGCGCGGCGGGTTCTTGAGGTCCACCAGCAGCGCGCCGGGCGTGGCGTCGAGCGGCTTGGTGCAGGAGTCGAGCGCCTTTTCGTCGATCTCGTCGAGACCGACCTGCTTGCGCCAGCGGTTCACGTTCGCGAGCGCACCGCCGCTCTCGCTCGGGAAGACGCTCACCATCACGTCCGCCTTCGCGCCGTCCTTGGCCGGCACGGTGAACTTCGCCACCTGCATTGCGCCGATGGGCGCCGCCGTCCACGACTCGGGCACGGTCCACTTGAATCCCGACTCCTCCGCCACCGCCGGCTGCGCGCCCGCCGGTTCGCTGAAGCGCACGCCTTTCACAAACTCGAGGAACTCCGCCTTGCGCGCGCCGACCGCGCCGTCGTCGCCGGTGAGCTTGAAGAACCAGCTCCCGTCGCCGCGGTGGAGCATCGCCGCGACGGTGCGCGAAGGCTTCCCCTCGCGCGTGCCGTTGATCTCGAAGACCTTGCCCTCCCCGCCCGCGACCTCGGCGGGCTGGAGCGCCTCCGCCATTTGCTCCGGCGTCAGCGGCCCGAGCTGCACTTGCTCGCGCCACATATTCACGATCGCCTCCTCGCGTCCGGTGAGATTCGGCAGCGGCGTGATATTCACCGTCGCGCCGCCCGCCGCGTCATCGATCGCGAAGGACGCGACGCTCATCTGCCCGGCCTGGGTCTGCGTCCAGCCCGCGGGCAATTTCCATGAGATCTGCGGCAGCGCCTCCGCGCCCGGCGCCGGTGCGGCGGCATCGAGTGTGCCGTCCTTTGGCGCCACGTAAGAATGAATTTCCGGCTTCCGACAGCCGGAGAGCAGTGCGGCGAGGAGGAGGAGAAGGAGTGGGCGAGGCATGAAGGCGGTGGCGATAGCGCACGGCGGCAGAAGCGCCAACGGGTTTCGCGTGCGGGGACAACCGCGCAGCGGCGCGACGCTTAGTGCCAGTGCGATGCAGCCGCCTCGCGGGGCTGATGCCGCACACACGGAGGCAGCCCCGCGAGATTCCCTTTGATAAACAATGCTCCCACGCGAAACGTCCCAGCCCATGTCTCGCCACTTTTTACTCCTCTCCGTGTGCCTCGCGGTGGCTGCCCATGCCGAGGACATCCAGGGCCTCGTCATCCCCTTCAAGCTAGTCAGCGTCGCCTCGCCGGTGCTTCAGGAGGTCGTCGATAGCGTGCTCGTGGAGGAAGGCGACACGGTGAAGGAAGGGCAGATCATCGTGCAACTGCGCGCCGAGCGGGAGGCGATGCAGGTCGAGATGGACAAGAAGCTCGTCGAGCAAAAGGAATTCACCGCCCGCGGCGCCGAGGCGCTCTCGAAGGAAAAGATGATGAGCAAGGAAGCCGCGCTCGAGAAGCAGACCGAGCTGGAGATGACGAAGATCAAGCTGCGCGCCTCCGAGGTCGCGCTGAAGGAGAAGACCATCCGCAGCCCGCTCGCGGGGATCGTGGTGAAGAAATACAAGGAAGCCGGCGAGAGCGTGGACCGCGTCGAAAAGCTCGTCGATATCGTGAGCATGGATCAGGTCTATGTGCAGTTTTACCTCGACCCGAAGCTGATGACGGCAGTGAAGGTGGATCAGGCGATCCCGGTGCGCTTCCCGGTGATCGGCGAGCAGAAATTTGACGGCAAAGTAAGCTTCGTCGATCCGCGCATCGACGCGGGCTCGGGGCTCTTCCGCGTGAAGCTGCTCGTTGAAAACCCCGGGCATGTGATCAAGCCGGGGATGCGCGGGAGCGCGGACTTCTCGCACCTCACGGTCGCGCGCTGATTCCGATGTCAGCGGCTGCCGTCGCCCATCCCGAGCCGGTCGAGGCACCGAAGCCTCCGCCGCAGGAAAACGTCATCCTGCCTGCGCTGCGCTCGGACCTGCTCGTGAGTCAGCAGATGTTCGAGGGGCGCAGCTACTACGTCGTCAAGGATCCCATCTCGCTGCAATACTTCCGGATGACGTCCGAGGACTACTTCCTCGCCACGCTCTTCGACGGGAAGCGGACGTTCGGCGCGATCCGCGAGCTCTACGTCGAGCGCTACCCGCACGTGCGACTCGACTACACGCCCGAGGAGCTGAACGAGCGTGTGCTGCGCTTCGCGAACGACCTCGCGCTGCTGCAATTCCTCAGCGTGCAAGGCCAGCGGCTCAAGGCGCGCTGGGACCAGGCGAAGACGGCGAAGAAAAAGAAAGGCCGTCTCTACAACCTCGCCAACCAGGTCTTCTTCTTCCGCAAGTCGCTCCTCGATCCCGACAGGATTTTCGGCCGCATGGCGAAGCCGCTCTGGTGGATCTGGACGCGCCCGACGCTGTGGATCTCGATCGTGATCATCGCGCTGGGGGCGATCGTCTTCATCTCGAAGGCCGACCGGATCGGCGAGGCGATCGCGAACCTCTTCTCGATCCAAAACATCGCCCTGATGTGGATCACGATGTTCGTCATCAAGAGCATCCACGAGCTCGGCCACGGGCTCACGTGCAAGCACTTCGGCGGCGAGGTGCATGAGATCGGCGCGATGATGCTCGTCTTTCAGCCCTACTTCTTCGTGAACGTCTCCGACTCGTGGACGATGCCGAACCGGATGCACCGCGTGCTGGTGAGCTTCGCGGGCATCTACGTCGAGCTGATCTTCGCGGCGTTCGCGACGTTCCTGTGGGCCATCGTGCAGCCCGGCGCGCTGCGCGACTTCCTGTTCAACTTCATCTTCCTCGCCAGCGTCTCGACCATCATCTTCAACGCCAACCCGCTCATGCGGTTCGACGGGTATTACATCATGATGGACCTGCTCGAGGTCCCGAACCTGCAAGCCAAGAGTCGCGCGCTGATCACGCATCACATGAAGCGCGTGCTCTTCGGCGCGAAGACCGCCGACCCCGTGCTCCAGCGCATGCCGCTGCCGAAAAAGCGACTCTGGCTCTTCTACACCTACGCCATCCTCTCGTGGGTCTATGGCTACTGGGTCATCTACAGCCTCATCGTTTTCATGAAACCGCACCTCGAACCCCTCGGCCTCGCCGGCCTCGCGAACTGGTTCTCCGCCCTCGCCCTCACCTCGTGGGTGCTCCTGCCCTTCATCGGCTTTTTCAAGAGCCTCGACTTCAAGCGCGAGGACTGGAACCCCGGCGGCCGCCTGCGCCGACTCGGCTCGGTCGGCGCTTGGCTGCTCGGCGGATTCATCGCGCTGTGCTTCGTGCCGTGGTCGCTCACAATCAAACGCGCCGGCACCGTCGAACTCGCCGACCCACAGCAGGTGCGGCCGGAGGTGAGCGGCTTTGTGCAGCAGGTGCTCGTGCGGGAAGGCGAACGCGTGAAAGCCGGGATGCCGCTGGCGCAGCTCGCGAACCGCGAGGCGCTGCAGATTCGCACCGAGGCGGACATGCGGATGAAAGTCGCCACGGCCACCGTCCAGCGCGCGCTCGGCGAAGGGAAGCCGGCGGAATTCAAGCAAGCCGAGAGCATGCGCGCCGCGGCGGAGACGAAGTTCAAGGAAGCCGACCGCGACGTGCGCAACCTCACGCTGACCGCGACCGCGGACGGCACCGTGCTCACGCCGAACCTCGACAAGGTCAAAGGCCGGCTCATCAAAAGCGGCGAGCTGCTTTGCGAAATCGCGCCGCTCGACCCGCTGCGGATCAAGCTCGCCCTCGGCGAGAAGCAGGTGCGCTACGTCGAGAAAGGCCAGCGCGTCGTGCTCAAGGCGCACGCGTTCCCGAATCGCGAATTCCACGGCGTGATCACCGAGAAGCCGGTGATGTTCTTCGGCCAGGAAATCCCGCGCGGCTTCTCGAAGCGATACGGCGGCGACGTGCTCACCTACACCGATCACCAGGGCCGCGAGATCCCCGTCGAGCGCACGTTCGAGGCGGTCGTCGAGGTCGAGAACAAGGACGGCCTGCTGCGCCCCGGCATGTCCGTGCGCGGGAAAATCCACGCCGGCTGGCACCCGTGGGGGCGACTGTTCTTGCAGAGCTTGTTTGATCTCGTCAGCCTCGATTACCGTTTTCTCTAGATGCTTCGCCTTGCCAGGATTGCTGCCATTTCCCTGAGTTTCTCGCTCGCCGCGCGCGCGGCTGAGCTCCCGCGCGGTTTCGATTTCGGAGAGGCGGAGGTGCAACCGCTCACGCTCCCCGACGCGATCGCGATGATGCTGCGCAACAATCTCGAGGTGCAGTTCAACCGCGTGGACATCAAGATCGAGCAGGCGCGCACACGGTTCGCGACCGGCGCGTTCGACCCGGTCTTCCGGCTGGAAATCAGCCGCGACTCCGTGATGCGGCCGGACATCACGACGAACATCAACAACGCCGAATCGCTGCTCCAGCTCGCGCAGATCCAGGCGATCGAGGAGAACACGCGGACCATCCAGATCGCCACCGGGCAGCCGATCACACCGCCGACCAACTTGAGCGTCGGCCGCACGGTCGTCTTCGACCAGGATGTGGATCGTCAGGATGCGAGCCTGGCCTTCCGCACCCCGATCGGCACGCAACTCGCGCTGTCGGCGCGGCAGGCGAAGATTCGCAGCACGTTCGACGGCGATACGCGCACGATCTCTCCGTATTACACCGCGTTTGGCGGCTTCGAGGTGCGCCAGCCGCTGCTCAAGGACTTCGGCACCGCCGCGAATCTCGCCGACGTGCGCACCTCTCGGATCGCGCAGAAAGTCGCCGAGCTGAGCTGGCAGAAGACGCTCAACGACGGCCTCGCCAGCGTGCTTGCGAACTACTTCGACATGGTCTTCGCGCAGGCCGACCTGCGCGTGAAGCAGGACGCCATTTCCGCCGACACGAAGCTCGTGCAGCAAAACCAGCGGCGCCTCGATCTCGGCTTCATGTCGCCGATCGATGTGCAGCAGGCGCGCGCGCAGGTCTCGCTCGACCAGGAGCAGCTCATCCTCTCGAAGAACCTTTTCATGGAGCGCCAGTTCGCGCTGCGCCGGCTGATCGGTGGCAAGGGGAGCGACAGCGCTTCGCGCATTTTTGTGCCCGTGCAGACGCCGAGCCTCACGGCTCCCGGCGGCGATCGCAGCGCACATCTCCAGACCGCGTTTCAACGGCGTCCGGATTACACCGCCGCGGTGACGGATGCGGGGAAGCAGGACATCCGGCTCGCCTTCGCGAAGAACCAGCTCTGGCCGAATCTCGATCTCGTCGGCACCTACGGCTACAACGGGCTCGGCGACGATTACGAGCAGGCGCGCGACCTGGCGTGGCACACCCAGTCGCCGCAGTGGAGCATCGGCATCCAGTTCTCGGTGCCGCTCGGTCGCGTGCAGTCGCGCGCGCAGCTCGACGCGATCAAGGGCTTCAAGGAGCAGGCCATCCTCAAGATCAAGCAGAGCGAGCGGGACGTGACGACCGATGTCGATACCGCGCTCAGCCGGATCGAGCTGAGCGGCCAGCGCGTGGCCACTGCGCGTCAGACACGCGAACTCAACGAGGAGGCCGTGCGGATCGGTTATCGCCGGATGGAGGAGGGGCAGATCTCCAGCTTCGACCTCATCGAGACGCAGCGGAAACTCTACGACGCGAAGAGCCGCGAGCTCGCCGCGCAGGCCGACTTGAACAAGGCGATCGTGACGCTCTGGCAAGCCACCGGCACGATCCAGGAATACACGGGCGTCACCATCGTGCCGGGCAAGCGGAGCCGCGATCTGCCGGAGGCTTCGCACGCGCGGACGCAAGTCGTGACCGGGCGGAAGGGGAAGTAACGGGCGCTTGCATCGCCGCTTGCGGCTGCGAATCTCCGCGTCCTTTTTATCCGAACCGTGTGGTGGATCGTCGCAGTCCTCGCCATCGCTTTTGTCGCCCTCGCGGGCGTCTTTATCCGAACCTTTCGTCGGCAGCAGGATCGCATTGAGCTGATCGAAAGGCAGCGGGCTCGCGTCGAGGCCGAGGAGCGGCGCGTGTTCGACTTCCTGCACGGGATCGGCGAGGCGCTCTCGGCGGATATGCGGGCCGAGGATCTCCATCGGATGATCGTCGATAACGCCATCCGCATCGCCGAGGCGCATGGTGGTGCGGCCTACGTGCTGGACAAGAAAGGCACTACGCTGCGGCGCGGTTTTGGCACGCCGGAATGGTCGATCGTCTTCCCGCTGCCGCCCGAGACGGCAAAGCTGAACGACCTCAAGCAGACCTTCCTGCGCTGGCACACGGTGCCGCTCGGCGAGGGCCTGATCGGGGTGGCGTGGCGCGATCGCGAAGCGCAACTCGCGGCCGGTGATGACCCGCGTCTCCCGGCTGGCGCGTGCAGCTCGCTGATGATCGCGCCGATGGTCTTCGCCGGGCAGATTCTCGGTGTGCTCTTCGTCACGCGGCGCGTGGGAGCGGAGCCGTTCCTCGCGAGCGGGTTCACGGTTTTCCGTTCGCTCGCGGAGCAGGCGGCGTTTGCGCTCTACTCGTCTTCGGTCTTCCACGAAGCCGCCGAGAAGCGCCGGCTCGATGAAGACCTCGCGATCGCATTCGAGATCCAGCGCATCCTCCTGCCCGCGGGCTCGCCGAATGTCCCCGGCTACGAGATCGCCGGGATCAATGTCCCCGCGCGCCAGGTCAGCGGCGATTATTTCGACTACCTCGCCGTGGATGAAACGCACTGCGGCGTGGCGATCGCGGATGTGTCCGGGAAGGGCGTGCCGGCTTCACTCATCATGGCGATGTGCCGCAGCGTGCTGCGCTCGAAGGCACCGGGGCAGCTCTCGCCGGCGAAGGTGCTCCACGAGGTCAACGCGCTGCTCGATCCCGACATCAAGGAGGACATGTTCATCAGCATGGCCTACGCGATCCTCGACCACGAGAGCTCGGCGGTGACGCTCTGCCGCGCGGGGCACGACGCGCCGCTGCTCTACCGGGCGAAGGACAAGAGCGTCTCACGCATCAACCCGCCCGGGATGGCGCTCGGCATCGACAGCGGCGGCGTCTTCAACCGCGTGACGGGCGACTTCACGATCACGCTCGAACTGGGTGATTGCCTGCTGCTTTATACCGATGGCGTCACCGAGGCGTTCGATGCGCAGGGCGAAGAGTTCGGGCTGCAAAAAGTCATCGAATCGCTCGTCGCCAGCGCCACCGAAGGCGCCGCGGAAATGATCGCGAGGTTGACCGATGACGTGCGCGCGTTCATCGGTCCCCACCCGCAACCCGACGACATCACCATCATCGCCATCCGAAAGAAATGACCACCGACCCCGCGCCCGAGAATGAACAACCCAGCGAGCAAGCGCTACTGGACGAACTGCGTGGCGATCTCGATCGCTTCAAGGATCTCGCGATGCGCAGCGCCGCGGACCTGGAAAATTATCGCAAGCGCGCGTCGCGCGAAAAGGAGGACGCGGTGAAATACGCGAACGCGGCTTTCCTCGAGCGGCTCGTGCCGATCCTGGATAACTTCGAGCTCGGCATGGCCGCAGCGAAGAGCGAAAGCGGCGCGGCAGCGATCGTCGCGGGGCTGGAGATGGTCGCGAGGCAGATCCAGGACTTTCTGACCGCGTGCGGTGTCGAAGCGGTGAATGCCGAGCCGGGCACGCTCTTCGACCCGAATGTGCATGAGGCGATCGGCCAGCATGCACACGCGGAGATCGCGGACGGCGCGGTCATTCAGCAAATGCGAAAGGGCTTCAAGCTACGCGACCGGCTGCTGCGTCCCGCGACGGTGCTGATCTCGAAAGGCAAGGCGAGCTGATGGCGACCAAGCGCGACTACTACGAAATCCTCGGCGTGGAGAAGGGGGCGAGCGCGGAGGAGATGAAGAAGGCCTACCGCAAACTGGCGGTGAAATATCACCCGGACAAGAACCCTGGCGATAAGGCTGCGGAGGATAAGTTCAAGGAGCTTGGCGAAGCTTACGATGTCCTGGGCGATGCCGAGAAGCGCGCGGCTTACGATCGCTACGGGCATCAGGCGTTTGCCGGGCCGGGCGGTGCAGGGCCGCGCGGCGGAGGTGGAGGTGCCGGCGCGGGCGGCTTCCACGATCCGTTCGATATTTTCCGCGAAGTCTTCGGCAGCTCCGGCGGAGGCGGGGCTGGCGCGGGCGGGGTGTTCGAGCAGTTTTTCGGCGGCGCAGCGGGTGGTGGTGGCCGCGCGGATCGCGAAGGCAAGCAGCGTGGCTCGGATCTGCGCTACGACTTGCAAGTCACACTCGAGGAAGCGGCCCGCGGCGTGGAGAAGGAAATCGAAGTTTCCAAGCTCGACCCGTGCGGGACGTGCAGCGGCTCCGGCGCCGAGTCGGGCTCGAAAGCGGTGACGTGTCCGCAGTGCAGCGGGCGCGGCCAGGTCGTCAGTTCGCGCGGATTTTTCCAGGTCTCGCAGACGTGCCCGCGCTGCCGCGGCACGGGGCAGGTGGTCGAGCGTCCGTGCCGGAAATGCGGCGGCGAGGGGCGCACGGAGCAGGCTTCGCGGATCAAGCTGCGCATCCCGCCGGGCATCGAGGACGGCTCGCGGCTGCGCAGCGTGCGCAATGGCGAGGCGGGCATTCGCGGCGGTTCGCCGGGCGACCTCTACGTCGTCATCCACATCAAGGAACACCCGCTTTTCGAGCGCGATGCGGAGGCGCTCTTCTGCGAGGTGCCGCTCTCATTCGTCACCGCCGCGCTCGGCGGCGAACTCGCAGTGCCGACGCTCGGCGGCAAGGCCAACGTCAAGATCCCCGCCGGCACACAGAGCGGCACGGTCTTCAAGCTGCGCGGCAAGGGAATGCCGGTGCTCAACTCCAGTCACTTGGGCGACCTGATGGTGCGCGTGGTCGTCGAGGTGCCGACCAAGCTCAACTCCGAGCAGCGCAAGAAACTCGAGGAACTCGCCGCGCTCATGGGTGAGGAGAACCGCCCGCTGCACCACACCTTCTTCGAGAAGGCGAAAGGGTTCTTCAGCTAGTGGCCGCTCCGCGTTTCTACATCCAGCCAGCGAACTGGAATCTCGACCACCTCGCGCTCGACGCCGACGAGGCGCACCACTGCACGGACGTGTTGCGAATGAAGGCGGGGGATCGTGCGACGGTCTTCGACGGGCGCGGTCACGAGGCGACGGTCGAGATCACGCCCAGCGCGAAAGATCGCATCACGTTGAAAGTCCTCCAGCACGCGAAGACGGCGCCGCTCGGCTCGCATATCGCGCTCGGGCAGGCGATGCCGAAGGGGAAGAACATGGATTTGATCATCGAGAAGGCCACCGAGCTCGGTGCCGCTGAGATCGTGCCGCTGCTGAGTGATCGCACCGTCGTGCGGCTCGGTGCGGACGAGGCGAAGGAGAAGCGCGAGAAGTGGCAGCGCGTGGCGATCGAAGCATGCAAGCAGTGCGGGCAGAACTGGCTGCCGGACGTGACGCTTCCCGTGGCGCCGAAGGCGTTCTTCGACTCGCGTCCGAAATTCGACCTTCTGCTGATCGCGTCGCTCCAGCCCGGTGCAAAGCATCTCAAGGAGGTGCTCCACGAGATCGCCGGGGAAGGCGCTCTCGCGCGGATGAAACGTCCACGCCGCGTGCTCGTGCTCGTGGGTCCGGAGGGCGATTTCACGCCCGCGGAAATCTCGCTTGCGATCGGCGCTGGCTGCCGCCCGATCACACTCGGGCCGATCATCCTGCGCACCGAGACCGCCGCGATTTATTGCATGAGCGTGCTCTCCCACGAACTCCACGCGCCGTAACTTTCGCCGAAATGCCGGTTGACACTCCGACGCGCGCTCCTAGTTTCGCGACCCTTTTTCCGAGCCATGCCTAGGTATCCTGCAATCAAACCCACTTTCTCCGCGAAAGCCCACGAAATGCCAGCGCAACGCCGCTGGTATGTGATCGATGCGGCCAACCACGTGCTCGGCAAGGTCGCCGTGAAAGCCGCCAAACTGCTTCGCGGCAAGGAGAAGGCCATTTTCACGCCGCACTGCGACACGGGTGACTTCGTGATCGTGGTCAACGCGGACAAGGTCGTCTTGACCGGCAAGAAAGAGCTGCAGAAGACCTACACGAGTTTTTCGGGCTACGTCGGTGGCCACAAGAGCGAGACGGTGCGCGACCGCCGCAAGCGCCGCCCCACGCTGCTCGTCGAGCATGCGATCAAGGGCATGATCCCACACAACCGCCTCGGCCGCCGCATCATCGTGAAACTTAAGGTCTATGCCGGTGGAGACCACCCGCACTCGGCCGAGAATCCGATTGCCGTCCCCGCCGAAGCGATCGTCTAAACAAACTCACCCGGTTTTCTCATGTCTCAGGAATTTCAAGCCACTGGCCGCCGCAAGACTTCAGTCGCATCCGTGCGCATGTCGCCGGGCACCGGCGAGATCGTCGTCAACGGACGTTCGTTCGAGGAATACTTCCGCACGACCGTCCTCCAGAGCCACGCCATCCGCCCGCTGGAAGTGGCGAATGTGATGAAGGCGTTCGACATCAAGGTGAAGACCACCGGCGGCGGCTGCAGCGGTCAGGCCGGGGCGTTGCGACTGGCGATTGCTCGCGCACTGCTGGAGTTCAATCCGGAGCTGCGTCCGGCGCTCAAAGCCGAGAAGTTGCTCACGCGCGACCCGCGCATGAAGGAACGCAAGAAGCCCGGCCAGCCCGGCGCCCGCAAGCGCTTCCAGTTCAGCAAGCGCTAAACATTTTTCCGAAGTCGGAAGCGGCTTCCCACTAGAGCCCGCGCTGCACGACCCCCACACTCGTGCAGCGCGGGTTTCTTCTTTTGGCAGCGCAGCATCCTACAAACGCCCGGGGATTGTCGGAGGCAAAGCAACGCCTAGTCTGGCGATTCAACTCTCTGCCATGACGCGTCTCGCGCTCGCTCTTCTCATCCTCACGCTCGCTGTCCGCGCCGATAACGCCGCGCCAAATTTCCGCAATCACATCCAGCCGATCCTCGCCAAGGCCGGCTGCTCGATGGGCGCGTGCCACGGCGCAGCGGCCGGACAGGGTGGGTTCAAGCTCTCGCTGCGTGGCTACGACGACGATGGCGACTGGCTCGCACTGACCCGCGGCGCATTTGGCCGCCGCATCTCGCCCGCCGATCCCGCGCGCTCGCTGCTGCTCCTGAAGGCGACAGCGACCGTGCCGCACAAGGGCAGCGAGCGGTTCAAGACCAACTCCCCGGAGTGGCAGACGCTCGTGGAGTGGATCGCGAATGGCGCGCCGGGGCCGAAGGCGGATGACGCACGAATCGTGAAACTGGAAATCGAGCCGGCGCAGGTGCGGGTGAAGCCGGGCGACTCGCCGAAGTTCTCCGTGCGCGCGCATTTCTCGGATGGGCACGCCGAGGATGTGACCCGCCACGTAAAATGGACCGCGGTGAACCAATCCGTCGTCACCGTGGACGACCAGGACAGCGTGAAGGTCGTCGGCCGCGGCGAGAGCGCGCTGAGCGCGTGGTATCTCAGCCGGCTTGCCGTCGCGACGGTGACGGTGCCTTACGACAACCAACTCGACGCGGCGGTATTCGCGCAGGCTCCGCAGCGCAATTGGATCGACGAGCGCGTGCTCGACAAGCTGCGCGAGCTTAACCTTCCGCCGAGCCCGCGGTGCTCCGATTCGGAATTCGTGCGCCGCGCGCACCTCGACACGATCGGGGTGCTGCCGACGATCGAGGAGACGCGCGCATTCCTGGCCGATACGCGGCCCGATAAGCGCGACCGGCTGATCGACTCGCTCTTCCGCCGGCCGGAGTTCGTCGATTACTGGAGCTACAAGTGGAGCGACCTGCTGCTCGTCACCAAGCGCAAGCTCCAGCCCGCGGCGATGTGGGCTTACTACCAGTGGATCCGCAATCAGGTCGCATCGAACACGCCGTGGGACGTGTTCGCCAAACGTCTGCTCACCTCGCAGGGCAGCACGCTCGAGAACGGCGCGGCGAACTACTTCGTGATCCATCAGGACCCGCGCGACGCGGCGGAGACGACCTCTCTCACGTTTCTCGGCTTCTCGATGAACTGCGCGAAGTGCCACAACCACCCGCTCGAAAAGTGGACCAACAACGACTACTACGGCTTCGCGAATCTCTTCTCCCGCGTGCGGTTCAAGGCGGGCGCGCAAGCGGGCGACAACGTCGTCTTCGCAGCAGCGGACGGCGAACTGGTGCAGCCGCTCACGGGCGTGCCTCAACTACCGCGACCGCTGGATAGCAAGGCGCTGCCGGCGGATTTCGCCGGCGACCGGCGCGAGGCGCTCGCCGCGTGGGTCGCCAGTGCGGACAATTCCCACTTCAAGCGCACCATCGTGAACCGCGTGTGGGCGAATTTCTTCGGCGTCGGGCTGGTGGAAAACGTGGACGACATCCGCGCGACCAACCCGCCGAGCAACGAGCCGCTTTTCGCTGCGGCGGCGGACTTCCTGGTGCAGAGCAAGTTCGACCTCCAGGCGCTGATGCGCGCGATCCTGCAAAGTGAGAGCTACCAGCGATCCAGCGAGCCCTTGCCCGGCAATCAAACCGACGCGCGCCACTACAGCCGCTATTACCCGCGCCGGCTCATGGCCGAGACGCTGCACGACGCGATTGCGCAGGTGACGATGGTGCCGACGACGTTCAAGACCGAGGACGTAAGCAACCAGACCGCCGGCATCCCCTTCCCCGCTGGCTGGCGCGCGATGCAGCTCCCGGACGCCGGCACCGACAGCTATTTCACACGCGCCTTCGGCCGCCCGGACCGCGACCAGACCTGCGAGTGCGAGCGCACCGCGGAGCCGAGCGTCACGCAGGCGCTACACTTGGCGAATGGCGACACGATCAACAAGAAACTCGCGAGCATGCAGAGCTGCGTGGCCAAGGCGCTCGCGGCGAAAAAATCGCCCGATGAGATGATCGGCGACGCCTTCCTCGCGACGCTCGCGCGGCTGCCGACCGAGCCGGAACGGGTGCGGTTCGCTGCAATGCTGGGGAACGCAAAAGACGAGAAGGACCAGCGGCTCGCGATCGAGGACGCCTATTGGGCGCTGCTAAGCAGCCGCGAGTTTTTGTTCAACCACTGAGCGTCTCGTCGCGCTGGGAGATGGCCTGGCGCGCGATCTTCGTGACGTAGGTCAGCGCGGCGAAGGCGGCGAGCATGCCGAGCACCATCATCGCCACCTCGATCGGATGCCGTGGGCGGCCGGCGCCGGTCGCCGCTTCGAGCCCGGCGTTCGCAGTCGTGCCGATCCAGACGAAGAAGCTGTTCCCGAGGATGATCGGCAGCGCCGTGGCGATGAGGTAGGGCCAGAAACCGATGGCCGTCAGGCCGAGGAGGTAGTTGAGCAGGCCGAACGGCACAGGCACGAAGCGCATCATCGCGACGATCTTCCAGCCTTCGCGCCCGACTGCGCCATCGATCGAGCGAAACTTCGGATGCGTGGCGAGTCGCTGCTGGACGAAGCGGCGGGCGAAATGCCGCGAGATGAGAAAATTCAGCGCGGAGGAAAGCATCGTGCCGAGCTGCACCGCCAGCAGGCCGCGCCCGAATCCGAAGACAAGCCCGGCGGTGATCGCAAACGGGCTCAGCGGCACGGCGGCCAGGCCGGCGACCGCCATCGTCACGGCGAAGGCGACGACGCCGAGCCAGCCGAGTTGGTGAAAGAATTCCTGCGACGATGCCAGCCACGCGGTCAGCAGCTTCATTCGCCGATCAAGCCGCTTGCGAGGGTCTGGCCGCGATCGCTCGGGCCACAGCGCGGCGCAGATCGGCGTGGGAGACGGGCTTGCTGACCACGAGATCGACGCCCTCCGGCGAGCGTCCGTTCGCCTGCATCTCGTCGCCGAAACCGGTCAGCAGAATCACCGGCATGTCCTGCCGCTCGGCTTTCACGAGCACGGCGAGCTGAGTGCCATTGATGCCGGGCATGGATTGATCGGTGACGACGAGGTCGAACGCCCCCGCGCGAAACTTCTCGATCGCGATGTTGCCATCGAAAGCGAGCGTCACCTCGTGGCCGTCGGTGCGCAGGTATTCGGCGATGAGTTCACAGATGATCTCCTGGTCGTCCGCCACGAGCACGCGCAGCGCTTCGCCCACCTGCTCGGGCTGTTCCGGTGCGGGCACCGCGGTGGTGGCGGTCACCGGGAAGGTGACGGAAAAGGTCGTCCCGCGATCCTTCTCGCTGATGACATCGATGCTCCCGCTGTGGCGCTGCACGATGCCATACACGACCGCGAGACCGAGGCCCGTGCCGCGCTCGCCTTTGGTGGTGAAGAACGGCTCGAGGCAGCGCGCGCGCTCCTCGGCCGTCATCCCCGCTCCGGTGTCGGTGATCGAGATGCACACGAGTTCGCCGACCATCCGTGTGGCGACGCTGATCGTGCCGCCGCTCGGCATGGCATCGACGGAGTTGAAGATGAAATTGGTGAGCATCTCGCGCAGCTCAGCCGCGCTGCCGGCGATCACGGGGACCTCTCGAAGATCCGAGACGACCTTGATCTGCACACCCGCGGCCTGGCTGGAGCCTTTCCAGCGCGGCGTGGTGAGAGCGATGGCCTGCTCCACGACGGCGTTCAAGTCCACGGGCGCGCGCACGTCTTCGCTCCCGGCAGGTCGATAGAACTCGCGCAGCCGCGCGACGATGTGCCGCGCGTCGTCGGCCGCAGCGATCATGTGCGCGAGGTAGCTGCGCTCCTTTTCGGGCCCATTCAGTTGGAAATAGGGCAGCAGCAGCTCGCCATAGCCGAGCATCATCGTCAGCGCGTTGTTGAAGTCGTGCGCGATGCCGCCAGCCATCATGCCGAGCGCGCGCAGGCGCTCCTGCTTGATCACCGCGTCCTGCGTGTTGCGCAGCTGGTGGAGCGTCTGCTCGAGCTGACTGGTGCGGACGCGGACCTGTTGCTCGAGCAGTTTGTTTTGATCCTGGAGTTCGAGGTGCAAGAAGCGGTTCTCGAGCAAATTCTTCATGCGCAGCACGACCTCGGAGTGATCGAGCGGCTTCGTCACGAAGTCTTTCGCGCCGGCGAGGAAGGCGCGGCGTTTCGTCTCGGCGGTGATGTCCGCGGTCAACACGAGGATGGGAAGATAGGCGTCAGGAGAGATCGCCGTTTTGAGCAGCTCCATGACGCCAAAACCGTCGAGATGCGGCATGTGCAGGTCGAGGAGGATGATATCGGGCTCGAACTCGACGACGAGCGAGAGCGTCTCGCGCGAGTCGGTGGTGCTACGCACGACGGGGCGACCATTGAGTTCGAGGATCCGCTCGAGCAGACGCACGTTCGACGGCTCATCATCAACGATGAGCACGCGGGCTTTGCGGATGACGTCGTGAGACATTCAGACGGGGGGGTTCGAGGAATCGGGGCTGTGCCAACAGTTACGTTGACGGTTCGGACAAAGCACCGTGTATGCCCCTACTCCAGTGATTTCTCTGCAAACTCCAGATGCCAGCACACTCGATGGAAAGTCCTGACCGCGACCCCGAGAAAGTGAGGGCGATGTTCGGACGCGTCGCGCGCCGCTACCGGCTCGCGAATGCAATCCTGAGCGCAGGTCTCGACACGCTTTGGCGCCGGCGCTCCGCGGCGATCGTGCGCGGGTGGAACCCGGGGCGGGTTCTCGATGTCGCGACCGGGACCGGTGATCTCGCGCGGGCCATCGAGCGAGCGTGTCCGGGTGCCGAAGTCGTCGGCGCCGATTTCAGCCCGCAGATGCTCGAAGTAGCGCGCGAACTCGGCTCGCGCCAGCTCGTGCAGGCAGACGCACTGGCGATGCCGTTTGGCGATGCGGAGTTCGATGTCGTCACCGTCGCTTTCGGCCTCCGCAACATGGCCTCGTGGGACGGCGCGCTCCGCGAGATGCGCCGCGTCTTGCGCCCCGGCGGCAAACTGCTCGTGCTCGATTTCTCGCTGCCATCCGGTCCGCTACGAGCGCTCTACCGGCCCTACCTGCATCACGTCCTGCCGCGCCTCGCCGGTTGGCTGACTAGCGAGCGCGAAGCCTACCGCTATCTCGGCGCATCGATCGAAGCCTTCCCGAGCGGCGAGGCGCTGTGCCGGTTGGTTGAGGCTGCGGGCTTCCGCGACCCACACGCGCAACCGCTGAGCGGCGGAATCGTGAGCCTTTACACCGCGATGAAACCGCGAGAGACCGCAGGACTGTAAATGCCTATGTTGCCCCTGTTCCTCATCCCGCTTCTGTTCGTGAGCACCTGCGCCTTCGCGCAGGAACCACGCGTCCACACCCGCAGCGACGCTGAGTTCAACCGCCTCGTGCTCAACGCCGTCGGCCGCATGCCCACGGGAGGGCGCTACTCGACCAGCGCGCAAGCCAACCAGCGCCTCGCCGCCTCCGTCCGGCTCGACGCGGGCAATCTCATGCTCGCGCCCGATCTCGCGCGACCCAGCTATTGCTCGGGCGCGACGTATCAGGTTTTCGTCACCGTCGTCGATGCACTCATCCGCCGTGGTTCGGTCGCCCTCGACACGCCCACGCTCCAGGCGCTGCTCGTCCGCGGCCAGCGGGATGGAGAAGGCGTGTGGGGCCGCTGGAATGCGAACGGCCCCGGCACCGCGCGCCTCTTCTCCGAGGCCGGGCTCGGGCGAAATTTCACCGACTGGAGCGAGGCGCGCGCGGGCGACTTCCTGAAGGTCTGGTGGAACGACGAAATCGGCCAGCGCGAGCGCGGGCACTCGGTCATCTTCCTCGGGATCGAGGACGATCAGGTGCTTTTCTGGTCGAGCAACCAGCCCGATGGCTATGGCCGCCGCAGCGTCCCACGCAGCCAGGTGAAGTGGGCCGTCTTCTCGCGCTTCGAGCACCCCGAGTCACTCGATCGCCTCGCGCAGTTGCCGAAGAGCGATGCCTATCTCGCGTCGATGCTCACGCGCCCGTCGAGCCGGGTGGAGGTGGCGGAGCGGTGCGGCTTTCGAGAGTGAGCGGCGACATCCAGAACGCGAGCACGTATGCGGCGGCGAATTCACCGAGCAGCCAAAGGCCGGTGACTCCGTTGATTAGAAGGCCCGAGGGGATCTCCCCACGGCTCGCAGCGCTGTGGCCGAGATTATTGATCAGCGTGCCGCCGATCTGCCCGAGAATTACCTGTCCCATCCCGGCGAGCAGCCACGCCCAAGGTCGCAGGCGGACGCTCGCAAGCGCGACCATTTCCAAGCACGGCGCGATGATGCCTTGCATCTCGATCCAGCGTTCATATCCCGGCATCACCAAATTCATCAACGGCAGCGCGGCCCACAACGCAAAGCGCCACCCCGGCCGGAACAACAGCCACGCCTGCCACGCGTGCCCCGCCACCGCCACTGCCACGAAAACGAGTGTCCCGTGCCGATTCATCGCTCCACTCCCGGGCACCGCTGCCACCGCGATGATACGCATCAGCATGGCCTGCGCGATCAACCCGGCGCACCAGAGGAGAAGCAGCGAGCGGCCTGAGCGTTGGGGATGTTCGTTCATTCGGCAGTAGCGTTGTGAACCCGATATCCCGCGACGAACTCCCGCCGCCACTCATCGAACGTCCCCGCCTCGATCCGCTCCCGGGCCTGGCGCATGAGGTCGATGTAGAAGTGCAGGTTGTGCAGCGAGATCATCCGCAGCGCGAGGATCTCCTCCGCCTTCACCAGATGCCGCAGATAGCCGCGCGCGAAGGTGCGGCAGGCCGGGCAGGTGCAGCCTTCCTCGATTGGGCCGGTGTCCATGGCGAAGCCGGCGTTCTTCAAATGGATCGTGCCGGTGCGGGTGAAGGCGGTGCCGTTGCGCGCGATGCGTGTGGGCAGCACGCAATCGAACATATCGATGCCGCGCGCCACCATCTCGAGCATCTGCGGCGGCGTGCCGAGGCCCATCGCGTAGCGCGGCTTGGTCGTCGGAAGGTAGGGTTCCGCGTTTTCCACCGCGGCCATCATCTCCGACTCCGGCTCGCCCACGCTCACGCCGCCGATCGCATAGCCGGGGAAATCCATCGCCGCCATCGCCTCCGCGCTACGCCGCCGCAGGTCCGCGTGGCTGCTACCCTGCACGATGCCGAACTTCATCCCCGGCGTCTCCACCTCCTTGCACCGCGCCGCCCAGCGCAGCGTGAGGTCGAGCGACTTCGCCGCATCGTCGTAGCTGCACGGATGCGGCGGGCACTCGTCGAAGAGCATCACGATGTCGCTCCCGAGCGCCGCCTGGATCTCCATCGACTCGCGCGGCCCGAGAAACATCGGCGTGCCATCGACATGGTTTTGAAACTGCACGCCCTCCTCCGTGACCTTGCGCAGCTTCGCGAGCGAGAAGACCTGGAAGCCACCCGAGTCCGTGAGGATCGGCCCATCCCACGCCATGAACCGGTGCAGCCCGCCGAAGTGCCGCATCACGTCCATGCCGGGCCGCACAAAGAGATGATAGGTATTCCCGAGGACGATCTGCGCGCCGAGCGCGTGGAGTTCGTCGGGCGAGCAGCACTTCACCGTCGCCTGCGTGCCGACCGGCATGAAGACCGGCGTTTCGAGAATCCCGTGCGCCGTGACCAGCCGGCCGCGACGCGCCTTCGAGCGCGGGTCGGTGGCGAGGAGTGTGAAAGTCCCGGCGTCAGACACGGGCTACGCGAGCTCCTTGCGATGGATCCACACGGAGTTCACGAGACCGAGGCCGAACATCATCATCACCACAAACGTGCCGCCGTAGCTGACCAGCGGCAGCGGCAGGCCGGTGATGGGCATGAGCGAAATGGTCATGCCGATGTTTTGATAGACGTGGAAAAACATCTGCCCCGAGAGGCCCGCCGTCAGCAGTAGGCCAAATTCATCCGCCGCGTGATACGCCGTGAATAGCATCGAGAGGATGAGCAGCGCAAAAGTGCCGATGAGCGCGACGGCGCCGAGGAAACCGAACTGCTCGGCGATGGCGGAAAAAATGTAGTCGGTATGCACGGTCGTGCCCGGGAGGAAGCCTTGTTCGACCTGCGTATTCGGCGCCTTGAATCCCTTGCCCTTCATCCCGCCCGAGCCGATCGCGATTAGCGATTGATTGATCGCCCACGCCGAGCCCTTTGGATCGATCTCCGGATCGAGGAAGGCGGTGATGCGCGCGCGCTGATACGGCTTCATGCCGAAGTTGTAAGCCAGAGGGACGATGCACAGCCCGAGCAGCACGATGGTGATGAGGTAGCGTTTCGGCAGCCCCGCCGCGAGGAGGATGAACATGACAGTCGGCACCCACACGAGCGTCATGCCGAAGTCGGGTTGCTTGAGGATCAGCACCATGGGCCCGATCACGATCGCGCCGACGAAGCATAGCTTCAGCATCGGGTGCAGCCGCCGGAACTGGCTGAGGAAGAGCGAGACGACGAGGATGCCCGCGATCACCGCGAGCTGCGACGGCTGAAAGAGCAGCCCGCCCGGCAACACGATCCAGCACTTCGCGCCGCCGATCTCCTTTCCGATCACATAGGTGAGCACCACCGCCGCGATGCCGATGAGATACAACGGCAGCGCCGCCCACTTCACAAAACGATAGGGAGTGAGACTCGTGACGAGGAAGACCACGAGCCCCATGCCCATCCAGACTGCCTGCTTGTGCCAGTATTCGTCCGTGCGGAAAAACGTGGCGCTATACACCGCGATGACGCCGAAGATCGAGAGCGCGATCGTGGCCGCGATCAGCACCCAATTCATCCCGAGGAGCTTCCGGATCAGCGGCGTCATCGGTCAGGCGAACTGCGGCACCGCCGCGAGCAGCTTGCGCGTGTAGTCGTGCTGCGGCGCCGCGTAGATCTGCTCGGCGGGCGCGGACTCGACGATCTTGCCGTGGTGCATCACGAGCACGTGATCGCTGATGTGCTCCACCACCGCGAGGTCGTGCGCGATGAAGAGATAGGTAAGCCCGAGCTGGTCCTGGAGGTCTTGCAGCAGGTTCACGATCTGCGCCTGCACGCTCACGTCGAGCGCGCTCACCGGCTCGTCGCACACGATGAATTTCGGCTCCACCGCCAGCGCCCGCGCGATACCAATGCGCTGCCGCTGGCCGCCGCTGAACTCGTGCGGGTAGCGGTGCATCATCTCCGGCTTGAGCCCGACCTGCTTCAGCAAGTCCGCCACACGCTGCTCGCGCTGGCTGCGCGACAGCGCGGGGAAATGAATCTCCAGCGCTTCGCTGATGATTTGGAAGATGGTGTGCCGCGGGTTCAGCGAGCCGAAGGGATCCTGAAAGATCATCTGCACCTCGCGCCGCAGCGGGCGAAACTCGTCTTCGCTGAGCGGCAAAATATCGCGCCCATTGAGCAGTGCCTGCCCGCTGGTGGCCGGCGTGAGCTTGAGGATCGCGCGGCCGATCGTCGTCTTGCCGCTGCCGCTCTCGCCCACGAGCCCGACGGTCGTGCCCGCCTCGACGGTGAAGCTCACGTCATCGACCGCCTTCACATCGTCCGTGTGCCGGCGAAGGACGCCGGTGCGAACGGGAAACCAGACGCGTAGATTTTGGACTTCGAGGAGCGGCACAGCGGCGGCAGGTGTCCGGTGTGACGTGCGAGGTGTCAAGGCTTGGAGGCACGCGCTCCGTCGCGGAGCAGCGTGAAACTTTGTGTTGCAAAGATTACTTTGCCACGCAAAGTTAGTGCCATGATCGAACGATCCGAAGCCGAAGAACATCTCCGCGTCATCCGCTCGTTGATGGAGAAGGCGACGATCTATCGGGCGATCTCGGCACCGGGTGCATTGATCGGCGGCGGGCTCTCGCTCGCTGCGGCGGCAGTCGGCGTGAGGCTGGCGCGGCCGGAGGTTCCTCTCGTGTGGGGGGCCGTGCTCATCTTCACCACTCTCGCAAATCTCGTGCTCCTGCGACGCGACCGGCACGAAGGCGAGACCGGCTTCCTCACGCAGCGCATGGCGCTGGCTCTGCGCGGGATGCTCCCGGCACTGCTCGCGGGCGGCTTGGTCGTGCTGCTGGAAATCGAAGGCGGCTGGGCGGCAATCACGTCGCTCTGGACGCTGCTTTACGGCGTGAGCCTGCTCGCGGCGGCGCACTTCGCTCCGAAGTCGATCTGTTGGCTGGGGCGGGCGTTCTTCGGTGCTGGCGCAGGCTTGCTCGCAGCGGGCACCTTCGTTTTCGACCACTGGTGCGGGTCCGATCAGGTGCTCGCCGCGCACGCGATCATGGGCTGCACCTTCGGCCTCTTCCACCTCATCTACGCCGCCTGCACCTGGCCTCGCCGCGCGCGATGATCGACTTCAGCAAGCTCGACAAGACCATCCATGAGAAAGCCCGGCTCAGCATCATGACGCTCCTCGCCACGCGTCCGGCGTGGACGTTCCAAGACCTCAAGGCGGAGCTGAGCATGAGCGATGGGAACCTCATCACGCACCTGCGCGTGCTGCACGAGGCGGGCTTGGTCGCGGTGACGAAGGAGATGCTCGACCGACCGCAGACCAGCTACTCGCTCACGGCGCGCGGGAGGACGGCCTTCGACGAATACCTCGCCGTGCTGGAGCAGATCGTCCGCGCCACGCAGCGCTGAGTTTTTTGCCCGGATACTTTGCCGCACAAAGCCACAACTCAAACATGACCCTCAAACTCGCCGAACACTACGGCCTCTGCTTTGGCGTCCGCGACGCCATCGCCGAGGCGGAACGCCTCGCCCAGCACGGTCCCCTGACCATCCTCGGGGAACTCGTCCACAATCCCGTCGTCCGTGACCGCCTCACCCGCGCCGGCGTGCGCGAAGGTGCGCTCGACCGAACGGCGGACACGACACAAGTAATGATCACCGCCCATGGCGCGAGCGACGCCATGCGCGCGGCGTGGCGGCAAAGCGGGCGCGGAGTCGCGGACGGCACGTGTCCTCTCGTCCGCCACGCGCACGATCAGCTCCGCCAGTTCGTGCAGATCGGCTACTTCCCCGTCGTGATCGGCCAGCCGGGCCACGTCGAGGTAAAGGGCCTCGTCGGCGATTTCCCCGGCGCGCTCGTGGTCCATGAGGAAGCCGACATCGCAACGCTGCCCGCCGAACTGAAGATCGGCATCATTTCCCAGACGACGCAGCCCATCGACCGCGTCCTCGCGCTCCTCACCGCCATCCGCGCCGCGCGACCGCAAAGCGACGTGCGCTTCGTGGACACCGTCTGCCAGCCTACGAAGAACCGCCAACTCGCTCTGCGAACGCTCATCGCCGAGTGCGACACGATGGTCGTGGTCGGCGGGCACAACTCGAACAACACACTCCAACTCGTCGCCGCCGCCGAAGTCGCCGGCCTCACCGTCTTCCACATCGAACGCGCCGATGAACTGCGACCCGATTGGTTTGCGGGCGCAAATGTCGTGGGCCTCACCGCCGGCACTTCGACGCTGAAGGAAACCGTCGCCGAGGTCCACGCGCGCCTCGGCGAGATCGCCCGCCGCTTTCAACATGCGGTCCCATCGACCTGCGAACCCAAGGGAGCACAATGAATCCGATCTCGAGCACGTTCCTTTTCGCACTTCGCGAGCAGCGAAGCCTGCTGGTGGCGACGAGCGCCATCGTCGTGATCGGATGGTTGGGGGACTTCCTTTTCTGGCACAGCCAACCGGGTGTCTCAGTCGGCCTCTTCGTGGCCACCCTCGCCGCCGGCTTGTGGATGGTTGGGAAGCGCACGTTACGGGTTTCTGTCGTGATGGTCCTGCTGCTGGCGGCTGCGGCGCAAACCGGCGTCGAGCTTTGTTTCACGAACATCGCATGCCTCGTGACGCTCACCGTGGCGCTCTCCGCCGAAGTGCATGTCGCGCACTTGTCCGGGGGGTGGGCACGCTGGTCGGAGTCTTTCTTTGCGATTGTGTCGGCCCCATTGCGCTGGATTGGATTTATGAGCGCATGGAGTGAGGCTCGCTTGCTGGTCAGCAGCCATGAAAACCTTCGTGCCCCGACGATCGGTCGTTTCCTCGTCGCCATCGTGCCCGCGGCTGTCGTGGCACTGGTCTTCGCAGCCCTGCTCAGCGCGGGGAATGCCGTTCTCGCTGAGGCGTTCGCTCGAATCGGGACACGGCTGCGCGATTGGGCGCTAGACATCTCATTTGCCCGAACCGCCCTCTGGCTGTTGTGGCTCACCGTCGGGCTCGCGTTCTACTGGCCGGTATCGAAATCGGATTCTCCCCGCTGGTGGACGCGACCAATCCCGTTGTGGCAAAGAAGCGAAGCGCTCATCGCCCAATGGCAGAGCGGTCTAATCCTCGCAGCCGTGAACGTGCTCTTCTTCGCCGCGAACACCGCTGACGCGATCTACCTCTGGGCCGACGCACGACTACCGGCGGGTGTGACGGCGAGCCGATTTGTGCATACGGGCGTTTACGCACTCATCGCGGCGACGATTCTCGCCGGCGGTCTGCTCACGTTGATCTTTCAGCAGCAGCCATCCGTCGCGCGATCCAAGTGGCTGCGCGTGCTCGCGCTCGCGTGGATCGCTCAAAACATCGTCCTGATCACGGGAGTGTGCCGGCGTCTCGCGCTCTACGTGGAGGCCTACCAACTCTCCGAGTTGCGCGTATATGTCGGCTGCTTCCTGCTTCTGGTCAGCGTTGGCTTCGCCCTACTCGCCCGTCACGTATGGCTCGGGGTGAGGCTGGAGCGGCTGATCTTCAGCAACGCGATTGCAACCTTCGCCCTCTTCTTCACTCTCCAGTTTTGCGATGTCGGCACGTGGGTCGCAAATTGGAATGTCACCCGTTGGAAAGCTCAACCGGGCCGAGCACTCGATGTGGAATACCTAAGCAGCCTCGGATCTCGCGGCTGGCCTGCGCTGGCAGAAATTGCACGCAGCGAACAGAACTCACCCACTCGCGAGCGGGCGGTCCTCGCCTTGCGTGAACTTGCCATGTGGGAGAACACGCTCTCCACGACGCGCGACTGGCGAGCTTACCAAATGCGACGCGATCGACGGGCAGAACAGTTGATTCGCACCTACCGGCCCGAACTCTGAATCACCGCTCGAACCGGCTACCCCAGCCCCTTGATCACCGGCTTGCCCTTCGACCAGTAGAGCGAGTCGAGGTCCGGTTTCGGGGCTTCGTGCTCGGGCCAGGTGAACTGGCAGGCTTCGCAGTAAAAGTCGCGTTCGATCACGCCCGCGGCGGCGAGCGCGGCGGGGAGGGCGCCCATGAGCGTGCGCCGCGAGAATTGCGGATACTCGACCCGCAGCGAGCCGCACTCCGGGCAGCGGGCGGCACCGGTGAGAGCGCCGTCGGCAGCGTCCCATGCGGTGATCTGCTTGGTCGAGGCGACGGCGTCTTCCTCGAGCACGACGACGCGGAGGTGTGCGCGCGGGTGCATGTTGTAGAGCTGCCATTTCTGCGCGGCGGACTCGTCCTGCACTTCCGCGTGGAATCCCGCTTCACGGAGCCGCGCGGCCAAATGCTCGGCGGGCTCCAGGTGGTCGAACGCTGCGATGGACATGAGTTGAGCCATAGGAATTTTTCGGGGCTGAGGTTGTGATTGGAGCTTAGCTTTCTCCGTAGAACTGTCAGCACAAACCTTCGCTCCATGCCCACCCGTTTCCGAGATCGACAAGACGCCGGCCGCGCGCTCGCCGCGAAGCTGGCGGACTATGCGAACCGCGACGATGTGCTCGTGCTCGCGCTGCCGCGGGGCGGCGTGCCGGTGGCTGCGGAGGTGGCGCGCTCGCTCGAGGCGCCGTTGGACATCGTGCTCGTGCGGAAGCTGGGCGTGCCGGGCAGCGAGGAACTCGCTTTCGGCGCGATCGCGAGCGGCGGCTTCCGCGTGCTGAATACCGATGTGGTCACCATGGCCGGGATCTCGCGCGAGGTGATCGAGACGGTGGCCGCGCGCGAGCATCGTGAACTCGAACGCCGCGAGCACGCCTACCGCGCCGGCCGCCCGCCGCGCGAGATCGCGGGCCGGACGGTGCTGCTCGTCGATGACGGCGTGGCGACGGGCGCATCCATCCGCGTGGCGCTCCGTGCGGTGCGGGCGCACGGCGCGGCGCGGGTGATCGTCGCGGTGCCAGTCGGCGCGGCTTCGACGCTGGATGAACTCGCGGCGGAAGCCGACGACGTGGTCACCGTGCTCGCGCCGGGGAATTTGCACGCGATCGGAGAGTGGTATGACGACTTCAGCCAACTCACCGATCCCGAGGTCTGTGCGCTGCTGGCGCCGATTGGCGCGTGGCGGTCGCGCTAAGTTTCCCCACGCACCGGTGATTGTGAGTGACACCGCACTCGCGGCGATCTTACCCACTCACACCATGTCTCCCTACGCATTCCGTCCCTCCCGTCGTTCCTTCCTCAAGGGCCTCACCGTCACCACCGCTGGCGGCATCATTCTTCCGAACATCCTCCTCCGCGCCAGCGAGACGCCGGCGGGGAAAAAACTCGGCATCGCGGCGATCGGCTGCGCCGGAAAAGGCGGGTCGGATCTCGCGGCGGCGGCGATCGACAATGAAGTCGTCGCACTCTGCGACGTGGACGCGAAGAACCTCGCGAAGGCCGCGGAGAAATACCCGAACGCGAAGCAGTATCGCGACTTCCGCAAGATGCTCGACGAGGTGAAATCGATCGACGCGGTGACGGTCTCGACACCCGACCATGCGCACTATCCCGCGGCCATGCACGCGATCGCGCTGGGCAAGCACGTGATGGTGCAGAAGCCGCTCGTGAACACGCTTTGGGAAGCGCGCGAGCTGCACCGCGCGGCGACGAAGAAGGGCGTCATCACGCAGATGGGCAACCAGGGGCACACCTTCGACGACAACCGCAAGCTCAAGGAGTGGCTCGACGCGGGCGTGGTCGGGAAAATCAAAGAGATCCACGTCTGGACGAACCGCCCGATCTGGCCGCAGGGCAAAGACGTGATCCTCACGCCGGGCACCGCGCCGGAGACGCTCGACTGGCAGCTCTGGCTCGCCGCGACGCCCGATCATCCGTATTCGGACGGCATCCATCCGTTCAAGTGGCGTGGCTTTCTCGAGTGGGGCGCGGGGGCGATCGGCGACATGGGCTGCCACAACATCGACCCGCTCTTCTACGCGCTCGACCTCGGCCTGCCGCACTCGGTCGAAGCCAGCACGCGCGACCTCACCGATGTCGCGTGGCCGGCGGGCGCGACGATCAAGTATCACTACAAGGACCATCCGAAGATCGGCGACGTGACGGTGACGTGGTATGAGGGCAAGAACGCCGACGGCTCGCAGAATCTCCCGCCGGTCCCGCCGGAGCTCGGCGATACGAAGTTCGGCAACGTCGGCTTCCTCATCATCGGGAGCGAAGGCGTCGTCTTCAACAAAGCCGACCAGTGCAAGGACCCGCAGATTTTCCCCGAGAAGCGCCTCGCCGAGTTCCTCGCGACTCCGCCCGCGGAGAAATACGAGCGCAGTCCGAAGGCCGGAAAACCGCAGGAGGAGTGGACGCTCGCGATCAAGAACGGGAAGCCGTTCCCGTTCATGTCGCAGTTCGACTACTCGGTGCCGCTGACCGAGCTGTGCCTGCTCGGCGGCCTCGCGATGCGCGTCGGCGAAAAGATCCAGTGGGACGCGAAGAAGTTCGCCGTCGTGGGCAAGCCGGACGCCGCGAAGTTCATCAAGCGCGCCGCGTATCGGAAAGGCTGGGAATACTCAGCGGCGAAAATCTAAGCCGCTCGAAGGCGACCACGGCCAGTATCGTTGCGGCCTGCCCGACGAAACCGTCGCGATCTCGCGCGCGGCGGTTTTGTCCTGGATCCCGACGGGGCCGATGGAGTCAAAGCGCGGCATTGGCATGTTCATTCACTCACCGATGCGAAATCCGGTGAGAGAAAGGATGCCCCTCCTCACGCGAAACCCACCCACTTCGGCGGGTCCACTCATGCATCATTCAGTAAATTTACGGATCCGAAAACCAACCTCGGAATCGGGCACGAGGCCCGCTTCACGGACGGCCCATGTCGCTCCCGCGCTCCCTCGAAATGAACAATCAGATCAGCGATCAATTTGTCGCCGCGCAAGCCGCGGAACTCGAACAGCTCCGAAGCCGCGTGGCGGCTGCCCAAGCCGGCGGCGGCAAAGCGGATGCCGCGCTCCTGATGCAGTTTGCCAATGCGCAGCGCGCCTTCCTCGCGGCGAAGATCCAGCTCGAGCAAATGCGCAAGGCCGGCCTGCTCGCCGAGGAGCCAACAGTGACGGAGGCTCCCGTCGAAGCCGCCGCGAGTCCCGCGGTCGAGGCACCGGTGGAGGTGGACAGCTCGCCTGCCACGCAGACCGGCGGGCGGCGGCTTACGAGCTCACGCGTGTTCTGGCTGCTCGTCATGCTCCTGCTTACGGCGCTGCTTTGGTTCATGCGCAGTTCGTTTTCCGCGCAGTAAGATCACGGCTTGCAGGTCGTGGGGCGGAGGGCTAGTGCCGCTGCGGTCCGCCAATGATTGTTCCGCTCACCGAGATCACAGCCACACTCGAAGGTCGGGAGGTTTTCAAACAACTCCTCCCGCCCGGAGATTACGTGATCGGGCGCGAAGCCGCCTGCGACATCCAGCTTGATTCCGCCAAGGTCTCGCGCCGCCACGGCCAGCTCTCGCTGAACTACTTCGACTGGTCGATCGAGGACTTCGGCAGCTCAAACGGCACGTGGGTCGCCGGCGGGCGCATCGAGGAACCGACGATGATCTTCCCCGGCCAGGATCTCCGCGCGGGCAACGTGCATCTGCATCTGCGCCGCCTGCCGATCGACCACTCCGACGTAAGGCTCGCTCCCCAGACCGCGGCAGTCGTGCGCTTCCTGCCCGCGGAACTGCGCAGCGATCGCAAATACAAGGTCAACGAGCTGATCGCGATCGGCGGCATGGGCGCGGTGCTCGCCGCGGAGGATCTCGCCACGCGCCGGCCGGTCGCGATGAAGGTGCTGCTCAACGTGCAGACGCCAGAGGACATCGCGCGCTTCGTCGAGGAGGCACAGATCACCGCCCAGCTCGAGCACCCGAACATTGTCCCGATCTACGAGCTCAACGTGAACGAGCAGGACAAACCCTTTTACACGATGAAACTCGTGCGCGGCGAATCGCTCGGCGATGTGCTCTTCGCGCTTAACGCCGGTCGGGGCGAAGCGGCGAAACGCTGGCCGCTCGGTGAGTTGCTCGAGGTCCTGCTCCGGGTCTGCGACGCGATCGCCTACGCCCACTCGAAGGGCGTCGTGCATCGCGACCTCAAGCCGGAGAACATCATGCTCGGCGATTATGGCGACGTGCTCGTGATGGACTGGGGCCTCGCCAAGGCGCTCGGTCGCGACGCAAACACCGCCACCGAGCGCGACAACGCCCGCACCATGGTCCGCTCCGTGCGCCACGACGACGAAGGTGGCGAGTTTCTCACCATGGCCGGTCGCGCGATCGGCACGCCGCAATTCATGTCCCCCGAGCAGGCCAGCGGCCGCTCGCACCAGGTCGATGCGAAGGCCGACGTCTATGCACTCGGCGCTATGCTTTACCACATCCTCACGCTCGTCCCGCCCGTGAGCGGCGCGGACGCGGGTGAGATTTTCGACCAGGTCATCGCCGGCAGCTTCCCCTCGCCCATGGAACTCCTCGGCACGCGCCCCCTGCCGCATCTGCCGGACGGCAAGCTCCCCGAATCGCTCTCCGCCGTCGCGATGAAAGCGCTCTCGCTCAACCCCGCCGACCGCCACCGCACCGTGCGCGAGCTGGCGGTCGACGTGCAGCGCAGCCAGTTCGAGGAGAAGCAGCGGGCTGGGCTTTTCGGCGGGTGGTTCCGGGCGAACCCGTAGCGGCATGCCCTCCATCGTCAAAATCCTGCGCCTGCTCGCCGATGAAACGCGTCTGCGCCTGCTGCTCCTCCTCCGTCGCGAGGAGCTCTCAGTCGTCGAACTCCAGGAGATCCTCGGCATGGGCCAGTCGCGCATTTCCACCCACCTCGCCCAGCTCCGCCAGGCGCGGCTCGTGCGCGACCGGCGCGCGGGTAAAAACATCTACTACGCCCTCACCCCCGCGGCGAACGACGCCGAGTTGCAAACCATCCTCGACGCGAGCGCGAAGGAACTTCCCGATTCCGCCGCCGATGCCCGCGCTCTCAAGCTCGCGCTGCACAAGCGGCAGGACAAAGCGCGCGAGTATTTCAACCAGCTCGCCGGCAAATTTGGACGCACGTATTGCCCCGGCCGCACGTGGCAAGGCCTCGCGCACCTGCTGCTCACCTTCGTGCCCGAACTCACCATCGCCGACCTCGGCGCGGGCGAAGGCACACTCTCGCAGTTCCTCGCACGCCGGGCGAAGAAGGTCATCTGCGTCGATAACTCGGAGAAGATGGTCGAGTTCGGCGTGCAGCTCGCAAAGGACAACGGCATCAAAAATCTCGAATACCGGCTCGGCGACCTCGATGAACCACCGATCAAACCCGAGTCGGTCGATGTCGCGATCCTCAGCCAGGCGCTCCACCACGCGCAGAGCCCGGCCCGCGCCGTCGCCGCCGCGCACCGCATCCTCAAGCCCGGCGGCCGCATCGCCGTTCTCGACCTGCTCGCGCACCAGTTCGACAAAGCGCGCGATCTCTACGCGGACACGTGGCTCGGCTTCACCGAGGCGCAGCTCCACGAGTTCCTGGAAAACGCGGGCTTCCGTGACATCGACGTGGCCGTCGTGGCGCGCGACGACCAGAACCCGCAGTTCCAGACCGTGCTCGCGACGGGCGTGAAGGCTCACTAAGAATTGATACGTGTAAGTATTATTTGACTCCGACGTCCGCTTCCTCACTCTCGCAACCCTCCACTCTCCTCGTCCTATGCTGAACCGCTCCCACCTCCTCCTCGCCGCCTCGCTCGCCCTGGCGCTCCCGGCTTTCGCAGCCACGAAAAAGAAAACCACCAAGTCCGCCGCGCCCGAGAAAGCCAAGCCAGCGGCAGGCGTCGCCGGATGGATCAACTGGCGCGGCCCGTCGCAGGACGGCACCTCGCCCGAGATTGGACTGCCGGAGAAATTGGACGCGAAGAAGCCGCTCTGGACCGCCGATTTCCCGGGCCAAAGCGCGCCGGTGATCTTCAACGGCAAGCTCTACATCAATGGCTACCTCGGCGACGGAGCGGACAAGCGCGAAGGGGTGACGTGCTTCGATGCGGAGACGGGCAAGCAGCTCTGGCAGCATCTCGAAAACGACTTCCTGAGCGACATCATCTACGACCGCTACTCGACCGGCGCGCCGGCGGTGGATGCGGAGACGGGCAATGTCTATGTGCAAGGCTCGCAGGGGTTGCTCTCGTGCTTCAGCGCCGATGGGAAGCTGCTCTGGCAGCATTCGCTCATGGAGGAATACGGGCGGCTGACTTTCCCGAATGGGCGCACCGCCTCACCGCAGATCGACCGCGACCTGGTCATGACGCGTCACATCACCAGCGGCTGGGGTGCGGCGGGCCCGGCGGGCGATCGCATCCTCGCGTTCGACAAAAAGACCGGCGAACTCGTCTGGCTATCCTCTCCCGCGGACCGGCCGCAGGACGCGACCTTCGCGCCGATGTATTTCTCGTGGCTCGATGGAAAGCGCGTGTTCTTCACGCCGTGCGGCGACTCCTCGGTCGTGGCGGTGAATGCGCGCACGGGGGACCCGATCTTCCGCATCCCGGTGGCGAAGGCGGGCGCGAAAGGCGGCATCAATGCGGGCGTCATTCGCTACAAAGATTCTCTGCTCGTGATCCACGAGTCGGAGAACATCGACACGAGCGAAGTGGGGCGCAGCGCGGCGTTCAAGATCCCGATGGGCTCGAAACCGCCGGCGCCGGGACAGCCCCAGCTTTACGCCGCGAAGGAGCAAGAACTCTGGCGCAACCCGCTCGGCAACCTCGCGTCATCGCCGTGCCTCGTGGGCAATCGCCTTTATGAGGTCACCGGCATCGGCGAGCTCGGCTGCATCGACGCCGACACCGGCAAGGTGCTCTGGCGCGAGAAGCTCGGCGTCGAGCAGCGGCAATCGTCGCCCTTCTACGCGGACGGAAAACTCTACGTTGCCTTTTACATCGCGGCGCAGGGCGGCGGCGCGGCGAGCGAGACGGAAGGCGGCGGCAATGGCGAGCTGTTCGTCATCAAGCCGACCGACAAAGGCCCGCAAATCCTCAGCCGCACGGTGCTCGAAGGCCGCTGCTACGGCTCGCCGATCGGTTACAACGGCAAGCTCTACGTCCAGACCGACAAGAAGCTCTACGCCTTCGGCAAGAAGGGCGCGAACCCCGGCGCGAAGAGCGTGATTTTCACCGACGACTGGGCCAATGCGCCCAAGCCCGGCCCGGCCGCGCGGCTGCAACTCATCCCGAACGAATCGCTCCTGCGCCCCGGCGACAAAGTGCCCGTGCGCGTGCGCTCGCTCGATGCCGCCGGCTTCACCGTCGAGGAAAACGTCGATGTGAACTCCGTGAAGTTCGACACCTACATCCCGCCGACCGCGCTCGTGAAAGCCACGATGAAGGGCGGCGTGAGTGACGGTCATCTCGTCGCCGAACCCGCCACGGTCCCAAGCGCCGGTGCCTTCATGGGCGTGCTCAAGGTGGGCGACAAAGAGATCAACGGCACCATGCGCGGCCGCGTGCAACTCGACCTGCCGATCAAACTCGACTTCGAGTCCACCGAACTGAATGCGATGACCGGCCCCGGCGTGGGCAACCCACCGCCCGTCCTCCCTCCCGACGTTCAGCCAAACCCGACCAACTGGAACTCCATCGAACCGCCGACCGCCTTTGCCTATCCGCCGCTCCCGTGGACCGGCGCGCGCTTCCGCTTCGAGGTGCGCGAGGCTCCGGGTGGTGGCAACAAGGCGCTCTGCAAATCGATCGACAACAAACTATTCCAGCGCGGCCAGGCCTTCATCGGCCACCCCGACATGAAGAACTACACGATGGAGGCCGACGTGATGAGCGAGGGCAACAAACGCAAGCTCTCCGACATCGGCGTCATCAACCAGCGCTACCTCGTCGCGCTGCGCGGCAATGCTCGCGAAATCGAAGTCAGCTCCAATCTCGAACGCATCAAAGTGACCAAGCCCTTCACGGTCACGCCGAACGAATGGTATCGGCTCAAGGTGCAGGTCGATGTCGCGGCCGACGGCAGCGGCGTGGTGAAAGCCAAGGCTTGGAAGAAAGCCGAAGCCGAACCCGCCGAGTGGACGATCGAAGTGCCGCACCAGCACGCGCACCAGAACGGCGCCCCCGGCTTCTTCTCGCTCACGCCGCAGGAACAGCGCGCGTGGATCGATAATATCGCCGTCACGCCCCGCTGACCGGCGGCCGCTGGAGCCGATTTGCTGTCCGATCTCGCGGCAGCGATTCGCTTGCATCGGCGCTCGGAAATAGCGGGTTGACGCCCGGCGCTGGCCGATACACGTATCAACCCATCCTGATGCGTCTATGGGTTCCTTCCTAGTGCATCGCTCCACTCGTCCATCCACCCTCTCCAATCATGCCTCGTCGTTTCATCTTCTCATCCGAATCCGTCGGTGAAGGCCACCCCGACAAAGTCTGCGACACCATCTCCGATGCCGTGCTCGACGCCTGCCTCACGGTGGACAAGAACAGCCGCGTCGCTTGCGAGACTTACGCGAAGTCGAACATCGTCATCGTCGGCGGGGAGATCACGACCAAGGCGAAGCTCGATTACGTGCAGATCGTCCGCGATGCGGTGCGCGAGATCGGCTACGTGAATGACGACGACGTCTTCCACGCCGACCGCATCTTCGTGCAGAACATCATCACCGCGCAGTCGCCCGACATCGCGCAGGGCGTGGATGAAGCGAGTGCGGAAGGCAAGGCGCACGCGGAGCAGGGCGCGGGGGACCAGGGGTTGATGTTCGGCTACGCGTGCAACGAGACGCCGGAGTTGATGCCCGCGCCGATCATGTTCGCGCACCGGCTCGGCCGCACGCTCACGAGCATCCGCAAGAGCGGCCAGGTGAAGTGGCTGCGGCCCGATGCGAAGTCGCAGGTGTCGGTCATCTACGAGGGCAACGACGTGATCGGCATCTCGAACGTCGTCATCTCCACGCAGCACTCCGCCGACGTGAAGCACAGCGAGATCAAGGACTTCATCATCAGCGAAGTCATCCGCAAGGAACTGCCCGCGGAGTTGATCACGAAGGACACGGAATTTCTCATCAACCCGACCGGACGCTTCGTCGTCGGCGGGCCGCAGGGCGACACGGGGCTCACGGGGCGCAAGATCATCGTCGATACGTATGGCGGCATGGGCCGGCACGGCGGCGGCGCCTTCTCGGGCAAAGACCCGTCGAAGGTGGATCGCAGCGCCGCCTACATGGCGCGCTGGGTGGCGAAGAACGTCGTGGCCGCGGGGCTGGCGACGAGCTGCGAAGTGCAGTTCGCCTACGCGATCGGGCATCCCGATCCGGTCAGCGTTCACATCGACACGTTCGGCACGGCGAAAGTCGATGAGGAGAAGATCGAGCGCGCGGTGAAGGAAGTGTTCAGCTTCAAGCCGCGCCGCATCATCGAGCAGCTCGACCTGCTCCGCCCGATCTACGGCAAGACGACCAACTACGGCCACTTCGGAAAGACCGATCCCGACATTACTTGGGAGAAGACGGACAAGGCCGAGGCGCTCAAGGCGGCGGCGAAGTAGCCTGTTCCGCACTCGCCGCACGGGCGTCCAGACACGCGCGCACCGTGCGCGCGAGGTGGTGAAATTCGTAAGGCTTTTGGAGGAAGTTGACGCCTTCCTCCAGGACGAAGTCCTTGCCCAGAAGGTCCGCGCTGTAGCCGCTGCAATAGATGAACTTCAGCCCCGGCTTCTTCGCACGAAGTTGCTCCGCCAGGTCGCGGCCGCTCACGCCGCCGGGCATGATGAGGTCGGTGAGCAGCAGATCCACCTCGCCCGCCACCTCGGCCCAAAGCTGGAGCGCAGCGACGCCGGAGAGCGCTTCGAGCACGCGGTAGCCGAGGCGCTCCAGCACGGCGCGCCCGATCTGCCGCACCGAGTATTCGTCTTCCACGAGCAGGATCGTTTCCGTCCCGCCCGGCGCACTTTCGAACTGCTGCCGCACGTCCGCCGTTTCCGCCGTCGTAACCAGCGCGGGGAGGAAAACCTCGAACGTCGTTCCCTTGCCGACCACGCTCGCGACGCGCACCCAGCCGCGATGTTGTCGCACGATGCCATAGACCGTGGCCAGTCCGAGGCCCGTGCCTTTGCCCGCTTCCTTCGTCGTGAAGAACGGCTCGAAGATATGCGGCACGGAGTCCGGCGCGATGCCACTGCCCGTGTCGCTCACCGCCACGCACGCAAAGCGCCCCGGGGCCGCGTCCGGCGTCTGCCGCGCCTCGTCGTCGCTCAGCGTTTTCACGCCGGTGCGGATGGTGAGCCGGCCGCCGGTGGGCATCGCGTCGCGGGCGTTGATCGCGAGATTCATCAGCACCTGCTCCATCATCCCGGCATCGGCCTGCACGGCGGGCAGACCCGCGGACGACTCGAACTGCAACGTGATCGCTTCGCCGAGGATGCGCCGAAGCATCCGCGCCATCTCGGCGACGGTCGTATTGAGGTCGAGCGGCCGCGCCTGCATCACCTGCCGGCGGCTGAAGGTGAGCATCTGCCGCGTAAGGTTGGCCGCGCGTTCGGCGGCGAGGCCGATCTCCTGGATGAGTTCCTGTTCGTGGTGCGAACGTCCCTTGGTCAGCTCGACGAGCGCCACGTTGCCGAGGATGACAGTCAGCAGGTTGTTGAAATCGTGCGCGAGCCCGCCGGCGAGCTGGCCGATCGCTTCCATCTTCTGCGACTGGCGGAATTGCTCCTCGAGTTGCCGCCGCTCGGTGATGTCGCGCACGTGCAGCAGCAGCGCGGGCTGGCCGGAGAAGACGATCCGCCGGCTTGTGATCTCGACCGGCACCGCGCGGCCATCGGAAGTCCAACTGAACCCTTCCAAGTGGACGCACTCTCCCGCAGCCACGGCGGGAAATTCACGCGCGACCGTCTCGCGCTCCGCCGGGGGCACGAGTTCCTCCACCCGGCGGCCCACCAACTCCTCGCGCGTCATCTTGTGCAGCCGGCACCCAGCCGGGTTCACGTCGAGCACCACGCCCTCGACGCTCTCGACGAAGATCGCGTCGGGCGAGTGCTCGAAAAGATCGCGAAAGCGCTCGTCGCTGTGCCGGCGCTCGTCCTCGGCGCGCTTTCGCTTCGTGATGTCGCGCAGGAAGCCCGTGAACCGCGGCGGCTCGCCCGGCAGCCGTGTGATCGCCAACTCGACCGGAAACTCCGTCCCATCCGCGCGCAGGGCGGTGAGTTCGATCCGGCGACCGAGCATCCGCGATTCGCCCGTGACCGCCACGCGCGTCAGGCCGTCGCGATGCGCCTCACGCAGCGCCGGCGGGATGATCGTCTCCGCGAGCGACTGCCCCAGCACCGCGTCGCGCGTGTGGCCGAAGGTCCGCTCGGCGGCGGGATTGAAATCCACGATCCGCCCCTCGTGATCGATCGTGATGATGCAATCCAGCGCGCTATCGAGGATCGACGCATGGAAAGCCTCGCTCTGCTGGAGAGCGCGCCGCACCTCATCGTGGCGGGCGATCTCCCGCTCGAGCGCCGCGTTCGCCTGCGTCAGATCCGCCGTGCGCTCCCGCACGCGCGCCTCCAACTCATCGAGCACGCGCCTGCGCTCGGACTCCGCTTTGCGCGCCTGCGCGACCAGGGCGCCCACGCACAGCGCAGTCAGCGCCATCACGCTCAGGAACCACTCGAGCATCACCAATGAGTGACGCGGCAAGGCGCGATAAAACGGCCCCCACCGATGGATCGTGCCCCACACGGCGACCGCGCCGATCAGCACCACCGCCGTCGTCGCGCCGCGCTGGCCGAGCCGCAGCGCCGGCCACACGAGCAGCGGGATCAGGATGTAGCTGAACGCCTTTGCCGAAAACGTCAGCGCCGTCTCGCCGATGAAGACGTTCGCGCTCATCCATGCGAGCAGCGCGAGACACACGGTCGTCTCGATCCAGCGCCGCGGCTGGGGGAGCGGAGGTCGCGCGCTCCACGCGAGCAGCAGCGGTGCGAAGAGGAAGACGCCCGCCGAGTCTCCGACCCACCACGTCACCCAGACGCGCATGAATTGAGTCCACGCCACATTGCCGCCCAGCGCGAGCCAGGTCGTGCCGTTGGTCGCGCTCAAAACACACATCACCATGCCGCCCAACCCCACCAGCGCAAGCACGCCGCGGATGTGATCGAGCGGTTGGCCCGGCCCGGCGACCCGGCGCACCAGCCACGCGCCGAGCCACGCCGTCAGCGCGGCGCCGCTTGCGATGCCCGCCGCGACGCCGAGCGCCGAGGTGAGCGGCAGCGGCGGCATGGCGCCGAGCAGACCCCACACGTTCACGGCGAATGAGCCCAGCCACACGCCCGGCCACACGCTGCGTCCGAAAATCAGCAGCGCCGCGAGCGCGATGCCCGTGGACGGCCACACCGGCGTCACCTGTCCGCCGGCCATCGCGAAGATCTGCCCCGCGCGCCCCGCGGCGAAATACGCCGCAGCGATGGCGATCATGACGCCGATCTGCCCGAGCGACGGTGGCCATGTCCGCAGCGCAGCGCGCATCCGCTCGAGCGGTGGATGCAGCGGCAGCGGTTCCGCGTTCATGCAGCGAGTGTGAGCGGGGGCAAAGTCATGGCGCGAGAATGAACCGCCGTTTGGGGCGAAGCGAGGTTTCTCGCCGCTCCGCGTGCCCCGCCGCTACCCGCCGCCGGCTCACCCTGCATCCAGGCACGCGCGGACGGTGCGGGCGAGGTGGTTAAATTCGTAGGGTTTCTGGAGGAAGTTCACGCCCTCCTCCAACGCGAAATCGCGGCCCGTGATCTCGGCGGTGTAGCCGCTGCAGTAGATGACTTTGAGCGCCGGCTTGTCGTCCCGCAGTCGCGCGGCGAGGTCGCGGCCGTTCACGCCGCCGGGCATCACGAGGTCGGTGAAGAGCAGGTCCACTTTCGCCCGGACTGCGGGCCAGGTCGCGAGCGCGGCGGCTCCGGAGACCGCCTCGATCACCGCATAGCCGAGCCGCTCGAGCACGGCGCGGGCGACCTGCCGGACGGAGTCCTCGTCTTCGACGAGCAGGATCGTCTCGCTGCCGCCCGGCGGGATCTCCAGGCGACGCTCCGCCTCGATCTGCTCGACCGCCGCCGGCAGTGCGGGCAGGAAGACCTCGAAGGTCGTGCCTTCGCCCTCGGTGCTCTCGACGCTGAGCCAGCCTCCGTGCTGGCGCACGATGCCATAGACCGTCGCGAGACCGAGTCCCGTGCCCTTGCCGATGTCCTTCGTGCTGAAGAAAGGCTCGAAAATGTGTGGCAGATATTCCACGGGGATGCCGCAGCCGGTGTCGCTCACCGCGAGGCACACGAAGTTCCCCGCCGTCGAGCCTTCCCCATAGCGCTCGTCTTCAGCGCCGACGATTTCGAGGCGGGTGCGAATGGTGAGCCGGCCGCCTTCGGGCATCGCGTCACGGGCGTTGATCGCGAGGTTCATCAGCACCTGCTCGATCATGCCGCGGTCCGCCTCGACGGCGGGCAGTGCAGCGGAGGATTCGTAGTGCAGCGCGATGTTTTCGCCGAGCACACGCCGCAGCATCTTCGTGGTCTCGGCCACGATGGCGTCGAGGTCGTGCGTGCGGAGCTGAATGACTTGCCGGCGGCTGAAGGCGAGGAGCTGGCGGGTGAGGTTCGCCGCGCGATCGGCGGCGACGCTGATCTCCTGCACCGCGCCGCGCTCCTCGGCGGTGAGCCCGGGCGCTGTCTCGAGCAGCCCGGCATTGCCGAGGATGACGGTGAGCAGGTTGTTGAAATCGTGCGCGACCCCGCCGGCGAGCTGGCCGACGGCGTCCATCTTCTGCGACTGGCGGAACTGCGTCTCGAGCCGCCGCTGTTCGGTCACGTCGGTCAGCGTGAGCACGGCCAGCAGCGGTTTACCCGCGGGATCGCGAGCGAGCGCCCCGGAGTAGGACAGGATGCGATCCCAGCCGTCGCTCTTTCGCCGCACGCGCAGCTCCAGCGCCTGCACCTCTTCGCCGCGCAACACACGCACGAGCGGCCACTGTTCGTAGGGCACGGTCTGGCCCTGCGGGTCGGTGAGTTCGAAGATGGCCACAAACTCGTGAACCTGCCGCCGGCATTCATCGATGCTCGCGTAGCCGTGCATCTCCAGCGCGGGGCAGTTCCAGTAGAAGATGCCGCCCTCGAGATCGGAGATGATGACGCCCTCCGTCATCGTATCGAGGCTGGCCTCGAGCAGCGCCACGTGCCGCACGCGCTCGGCCTCGGTGCGCCGCAGCGTCTCCTCCGCCTCCCGCCGCCGGGTGATGTCGCGCATGAGGCCCACGATGACGGATGCGCCGTCGATCTCCATCACATCGCCCGAGATGAGGCAGGTGCGCAGCTCGCCCGAGCGGTGGCGAATTCGCGCCTCGCACTCTGCCGCACTCCCCTCCGAGCGCAGCACGCGGATGAAGCGTTCGCGATCCGTGAGGTCCGCCCAGAAATTGATCTCGATCGTCGTCCGCCCGCGCACTTCCTCAAAAGAGTAGCCGGTCAGCCGCGTGAACCCGGCGTTGGCCTCGAGGATGTGGCCTTCCATCGAGGTGAGCACGATGGCGTCCGGGTGGCTCTGGAAGATGCGACCGAACTTCTCCTCGCTCTGCCGCAGCGCCGCCTCGGCCCGCTTGCGCTCGGTGATGTCCTTGTGGATGCCCGCCACGCGCACGGGCCGGCCGGCTTCGTCGCGCTGCACGACCTGCCCTTTGTCCAGCACCCAGAGCCACTCGCCAGACTTGTGGCGGATCCGATACTCCGCCTCGTAGTGCGGCGTGCGGCCTTCCACGTGCGCGCGCAGCGTGGTGAGCACGGCATCGAGTTCGTCGGGATGGACGAGCTGCTGCCACGAGCGCACGTGCGAATCGAACTCGGTCAGCTCGAACCCGAACATGCCCGCGGTCCCTTCATCGAAGACGAGTGCGCCCGAGCAGATATCCCAATCCCACGTGCCCAGTCCGCTCCCGCGCAGCGCGATGTTGTGGCGGTCGTCGAGAGGTTGCGGGGTGTCCCGGGGCGCGGGGGTCATGCGCGGATGGTGGCCCGGCGGCGGCGTCCGGGCAACACGCAGAATTCACCCGCGATTCGCGGCGCGGGAGGACGGAACGCAAAGGCCCGCGCCACGGGGGTGACGCGGGCCTGGCGCTTGCGGGGGAAGGGCTCAGAGCGAGTTCACGAACTGCACGAGCTGCGCGCGCTCCGTGGGCGTGAGCGCCTGGTAGCGGTCGCGGGCGACGGCGCCTTCGCCCTCGTGCGCGCGGATCGCGCGGTCGAGGTTCGGCGCGCGGCCATCGTGCAGATACGGCGCGCTGCCGCGGATGCCCCAGAGCGGCGCGGTGCGCATCTCGCGCGGGCCGGCGTCGGCTTGGGCGATGCCATCGCCGAGCGCGCCCATGTCGTGGAGCAGCAGATCGGAGAAAAGCACGACCGGCTTCTCGCTCAGCGCGGCGACGGGGCTCGGGCCGGTCCGCAGCTCGGGCGTGTGGCACACCGCACAGCCGACCGCGCCGAAGAGCGCCCGGCCCGCCTTGGCAGCGACGCTAAGCGGGCGCACGGGCGGCGCGCCGAGCAGGCGCTGGAAGTCGGTGAGGTCGTCGATGTCGCTGCGGCCCGTCACCGGATCGACCTCGTCTTCGATGTCGCTCACCTTGTCGAACTGCGCGAGCACGTCGGCCTTTCCGTTCGGCGCGTTCTCGTCGGGGAAGAGCCGGTTCGTGATGCCCATCTCGTTCAGATACGCGTCGCCGGAAAAGGCGAGGATGGTCGCTTGCTGCGCCTTCCAGCCGAAGCGCCCGACGCGCTGCTCACCGCTCACCACGTCGGTGATGAGCGAAGGCCGCCCGCTCACGCCATCGACTTCCGGCCGTGCCGCGAGCGCGATGATCGCAGCATCCGGGATCGCCTCGATGAGCCCGAGCCCGAAGAGCGCCGTGGTCTGCCGACGCGCGACGGTGTTCGCCTCCGGCGGGACGACTTCGAGGGCGGCGCGATTGATCGCGCGGCGCTGGAGCAGCGAGCCGCCGAGGTCCGCGAGCGGGTCGAAGACGCCCGCTTCCGTGTGGCCGAAGCGCGTCACGAAAATGCGGCTCGCCCCGCCCGGCCCGCCGGCGTTGTGGCAGGCGACGCACGAGCGATCATTGAAGATCGGGCCGAGCCCGCTCGCGACGTTCTCGCGTTCGCGGAAAGCCGCGCTTCCGGCGTTAAAGGCGGCGAGTTGCTCCGGCGTGAGGCCCGGCAGCGGCGCGCCAAAGCGGGCCGGAGCGGTCGGCGGCGGAGGCTGAGTGCCGGGAGGACGAGGAGGTTGGGTGCCCGGCAGCGGCGGAGGCTGGAGCCGGGTCGGCGGCGGGGTCGAAAGCAGCGGCGGACGCAGCGGCGGCGGGGTGGCCGGTGGGGGCGTCGCAAGGGGCGGAGTGCTGCGCGGCGGGGGCGTGGCTGTGGGAGGCGGAAGTTGCGTCCCGGGCCGGGGCGGCTGCGTGCCGGGAGGCGGGGGCTGCGAGCCGGGTGGCGGTTGTTGCGCGAAGGCAGTGAGGGTGCCGAAGCACACGACGACGGTGGCGGAGATGAATTTGAGGAGGGTGTTCGTTTTCATTCGTCCACATCTGACATCCGCCTCGTAAAGCCCTCATCACGAGCAAGCCGGAGTTTTGTAAGGGGACGGTAAATCCCCACCCGCTCGGGCAGGCCCGTTGTTCGTCATGCCGGTCACGCCAACGCCGAGTTCCAAGTCACGCCGCGGCGCGCGAGATCTCAGCCGTCGCGGCCTTGAGGAAGGCGAGGATCGTCAGGATCGCTTCGTCGCGCGGTCGCTCCTTGCGGCGCAGTTTTTCGCAGCCGGCGAAAAGCGTGCCGACGAGGTCGATCATCACCGCGGGCTGCGGGCCATCGGCGAGCCAGCGTTCGAGCGTTTGAACGCCCTTGCCCTTGAGCGTGATCTCCGCGCTCTGCGCGAAGGCCGCGGCCAGACCCGCTGCGATCCGCTCGATCTCCAGCGGGACGATACGCGCGCCGGGCGGCTTCAGCACATGGCAGGCGCGGGTCAGGAGCATTTCCAGGAAGTCGTATTCGGCGTCGTCGAGCAAGTTCTCGGTGATCGACCACGCGAAGTCGAACAGGCCGGGGAAGGCCGCGTCGGCGTCGTCGATCGCATCGACGAAGACCGGCCACCGGGCGAGCATTTGGCTCAGGCGAAGGTCGATCGTCTTCTCGCTCAGCGGCGGCATCGTCGCGTGCGGGCCGGTGCCGGCGCCGAGGCTGGCGAGTTCGTCCATGACCGCTCTCTCTTCGTCGTCGAGTTCGAGGTCGGCGAATTCATCCGCGGCACCGCCGAGCGGCGGCGGAGTGGAGATGAGTTCGTGCAGGCCGAGGTCGGCGAGGAGCGGGTTCAGGTCGATGTCGAGCCCCTCCGCGCGCCGCTGGCGGTCAGTGCCGCAGATGTGATGCTTCATCAGCGCGACGAGCTTCGGGCGCAGCGCGGGATCGGCGGCGGCGGCGCGCGGAGTGTGGCCATCGAGCCAGCCGTTCGGCGCATCGGGGAACAGCGCGTATTGCCGGCGGACGACATCGAGCAGCACGCCGCTCGAATCATCGTCCTCGATCCGCACACGCTGCGTGGCGATCGTGAGTTGCCCGGGATTTTCCATCAGCCGCGGCGGGACGAGCGCGGGATCGAAGGCAGGCGTCTCGTGGAGCGAGTGCTGCTGGCCGAGATCGTCCACGCGTTCGCCGATGAATTCGACCATCCCGCCCGCCAGCCGCTCGAACCGCGCACGCAAGTCGCGGTGCCGCTCGCCGCTCATCGCCTCGATCCGCACGCGCTCGCGCCCGATGAGCACGCGGCCGAGCACCGTCTCGCCGAGCACCGCCCGCGGCGACGCATCGGGCAGCGGCAGCGGGATTTGGCCCGGCTCGGTTTTCTGCCCGCCATCAAGCCACGCAAATGTGACGTCGAAACCGAGCGCGATTTCCTCGTCCGTCGGCGGCTCCGGGGTCAAGTCCTTGCGTTTCGCGAGCAGCTCGGAAAGACGCGGGGCTTTCGCCGGGCGGTAGTCGGTCTTCGTGTGGCGCGCGTCGATCGCCGCGAGCGTCTGCTGCCAGCGCGCGATTTTCACCGCGCCGAGCGCCTCGCACACCCGCGCGAACTGCTCCGCCAGCCACGTGCGTTCGCCGGCGGGATCGGACGGCCCGCCGAGGTGGCGGACGACTTCGCGCACGATCTCCGCCGGCTCGAACCCCTGCACTTCCGGCACGAGCATCGCGCCGCCGCTGGAGCGCTCGTAATGCGGCATCGGGTAGGCCCGCATGAGCAGCACCGCGAAGCGCGAGACCACGCCAGCGGTGCTGCGATCGACGATGCGCAGCGCGCTGCCATCGAGCAGGTCGATGCCTTCCACGGTCTGCTCGTCGAGGATGCGCCACGGCTCGAACACGACCGGGCGCATCCGGTTCATCCCGGCGAGCAGCACGCGCTCGTCGTTGGTGAGGCTGCCCGAGTTATCCGCGAGCCAGCGGTCGCCAAAGCTGTGCCCGCCCGCGTCGCGCTCGCCGTGGTAGAGCCAGGCAAAGCGGGCGTGGTTTTCGAGCACGTCGTCGCCTCCGGTTTCGTCGAGCACCCGCAGCATCCGCTCGCGCTGGGCGTCGGTCATCAGCCGCGCGGCACGCTCGTAGGTCTTTTGAATGAGCCGGCTCTCGATCTCGCCGTGCTGGTCGTAGTTCGCCGGCGTGAATGGGAAGAACGGGCAGTCCGCCGGGCAGGCGCGCGAACTGCCGCGGGTGGTGCCGCACTGGGCGGCGGTGATCGTGCGGCTGGCGGCGGGACATTCGCGGCGGTTCCTGGCGTGTTTGCTCACGGGCGAATCGATTGCGGGTGAGGCAGCCTCGCGCAATCGCCGATCTTCGGGGCCGGAAAAACTCTTTGACGATCCGGGGTGTCCATTGCATCCATCATCCCATCACGATGCGTAGATGCGTTGTGAGCACCCATTCCAAAACACATGAGCACCACCACCATCCTCTCCCAAGCCACCGGCGACTTCGCCGTCCGCGACCTCTCGCTCGCCGACTTCGGCCGCAAGGAAATCGACATCGCCGAGCAGGAAATGCCCGGCCTCATCTCCATCCGGAACAAGTATGCGAAGGACCAGCCGCTCGCCGGCGTCCGCATCACCGGCTCGCTGCACATGACCATTCAGACCGCGGTGCTCATCGAGACGCTCGTCGCGCTCGGCGCCGATGTCCGCTGGGCGAGCTGCAATATCTTCTCCACGCAGGACCACGCCGCCGCCGCCATCGCGAAGGCCGGCGTGCCCGTCTTCGCGTGGAAGGGCGAGACGCTCGAGGAATACTGGGACTGCACGTGGAAGGCCATCGTGAACCCCGAAGGCAAAGGCCCGCAGCTCGTCGTCGATGACGGCGGCGACGTGACGCTCTTCCTCCACAAAGGCTACGAACTCGAAGAAGGCGACGGCTGGGTGAACACCGAGTCCGGCTCGCACGAAGAGAAAGTCATCAAGGACCTCCTCAAGAAAATCCACGCCGAGAGCCCCTACATCTTCCACGAGCTCGTGAAGGAATGGCGCGGCGTCAGCGAGGAGACCACCACCGGCGTGCATCGCCTCTACAAGCTGGCCGAACTCGGCAAGCTCCTCGTCCCCGCGTTCAACGTCAACGACTCCGTGACCAAGTCGAAATTCGACAACCTCTATGGCTGCCGCCACTCGCTCGTCGATGGCCTCAACCGCGCGCTCGACGTGATGATCTCCGGCAAAGTCGCCGTCGTCATCGGCTATGGCGACGTGGGCAAAGGCTGCGCGCAATCCCTCCGCGGCCAGGGCGCCCGCGTCATCGTCACCGAGATCGACCCGATCAACGCGCTGCAAGCCTCGATGGAAGGCTATGAAGTCACCACCATCGAGGAAACCCTCGGCCGCGGCGACATCTACGTCACCACCACGGGGAATGTCGATGTCATCACCATCGAGCACATGGCTAAGATGAAGGATCAAGCCGTCGTGTGTAACATCGGCCACTTCGACAACGAGATTCAGGTCGATAAGCTCGTGAACTATCCCGGCATCAAGCACCTGAACATCAAGCCGCAGGTCGATAAATACACCTTCCCCACCGGCCAGAGCCTCTACCTGCTCGCCGAAGGCCGGCTGGTCAATCTCGGCTGCGCCACCGGCCACCCGTCGTTTGTGATGAGCAATAGCTTCAGCAACCAGACCCTCGCCCAGCTCGACCTCTGGAAGAACAAGGACACCTACAAACCGGCCGTCTATGTCCTCCCGAAGAAGCTCGACGAAGAAGTCGCCCGCCTGCACCTCGCGAAGATCGGCGTGAAGCTCACCGTGCTAACAGCGAAGCAGGCTGCCTATCTCGACGTGCCCGTCGAGGGGCCATATAAGCCGGCGCATTACAGGTATTGAGCGGGTGCGCTCGTCTCGGCCGAGCGACGTGCGCAAGATCCTGTTCGTTCTGCTGGCGCTTGCCATTTGCGCCATCGCGTTCGTCGCTGGCGTGAATTGGTGGATCGTTCGCGAAGCGCGCGGCCGAGTTTTCACGCGAGTCGAAAACGTGCACGAAAATGAAATCGGACTGGTGCTCGGCACATCGCCGACGGTTGGAGGACGATGGAGCAATCCATTCTTTGCCGGCCGCATCAACGCAGCCGCATCCCTTTTCAAGGCAGGCAAAGTCAAACATCTCCTGCTCAGCGGCGACAACAGTCGGCGCACTTACGACGAACCGACGGCTATGCGCGACGCGTTGATCGAGCGCGGTGTCCCGTCTGATGCAATCACACTCGATTACGCGGGCTTTCGCACGCTCGACACGATGGCGCGGGCAACGTCGGTGTTTGGGCTCACTCGCTGCACGATCATCAGCGATGATTTTCATCTTCCCCGCGCGATTTACCTCGCGACCGCGCATCACTTGGACGCGTGCGGTTTCGTCAGCGCTTCGGTTTCGTGGAAGTGGTCGAAGAAAACGCGCCTGCGCGAAATCGGCTCGCGACTCCTCGCCTGGATCGATGTGCAGATCCTGCGCACGAAACCGAAGTTTTACGGCCCGAAGGTGCAGATACGAATCGGCGAAACGCGTTGAGTCCCGCAGGGACGGCAGAGATTAGCCCCGGGCGTCAGCCCGGGGATTCCCATCCGCAAACGACCCAGCCCCGGAGGGGCGACAGAGCGAGGCGCACGGTTCTGCCGCCCTTCCGGGGCTGATTCCCGTCAGGGGTCGGTTTTCCCCGGGCTGAAGCCCGGGGCTAATGTCTGGCGCGCCTTTCGGCGCTGCGGCACCGGGGTCGCGCACCCCGGCTTCGGGGCGAATGACCCTCGGTCGCGGTGATTCTCCTCGTTTCCAAACTCCGTTTGGGAACGCAAGTGCGGGCGAAGCTTTGCTTCGCGGGGCCGACGTTGAGTCCCGCAGGGACGGCAGAGATTAGCCCCGGGCGTCAGCCCGGGGATTCCCATCCTCAAACGACCCAGCCCCGGAGGGGCGACAGAGCGAGGCGAAGGGTTCTGCCGCCCCTCCGGGGCTGATTTCCTGGGGGGCGGTTTACCCCGGGCTGACGCCCGGGGCTAATGTCTGCCGCGCCTTCGGCGCTGCGGCGGAGCGCTTGGGGCTGTTCCAGCCAGCGGGGCGGTAATCACGACTGGCGGGGGCGCGGTGGAGGGCGGAGAGTGCGGCTCGTCGTAGCTGCGATGAAACGTCACCTGCTCCTGCTGACCGTCCTCGCCTTCGCGTCGTGCCGGGCGGAGCCACCGAGTGGGGACTTCGCCGCGGACCGCGAGGCGATGGTGAAGGAGCAGATCGCGGCGCGCGACGTGAGCGATGCGCGGGTGCTGAAGGCGATGCGCGAGGTGCCACGGCATGAATTCATCCCGGAGGAAGTTCGCCGCTTTGCCTACTCGGATGGGCCTCTGCCGATCGGGCACGGGCAGACGATTTCCCAGCCCTACATCGTAGCTTTCATGACCGAGCAGCTCGCGCCGAAACCGGGCGACCGCGTGCTGGAGATCGGCACGGGGTCGGGGTATCAGGCGGCGGTGCTGGGGAGGCTCGTGGCGGAAGTCTTCACGATCGAGATCGTGGAGCCGCTGGCGACGCGCGCCACGGCGGATCTTCGGCGGCTGGGGTTTGGCAATGTCCACGTGAAGACGGGCGATGGTTACCAGGGCTGGCCGGAGCAGGCGCCGTTCGATGCGGTGATCGTGACGTGCGCGCCGGATCACGTGCCGCAGCCGCTGATCGATCAGCTCAAGGACGGCGGGCGGATGATCATCCCGGTGGGCGAGGCGGGCGCGCAGGAGCTGCATCTGCTGGTGAAGCGCGGGGGCAAGGTGGAACGCCGCGCGGTGTTGCCGGTGCGCTTCGTGCCGATGACGGGACGGGCGCAGAAGGCGCCGAGCCGCTGAGCACGCCACGGGGCGCTTACCCGAAATCCCTGAATTCCGGGGGTTGCCAGCGCCCGGATTTGCGGCCTAGCCTTCCCCTCGCAATGCATCGGACGATCCTCAGCCTCACCGCATGGCTCGCCCTCACCGGGTTCCTTTCCGCCGCGGACACCGCGTCGGTCCGGCTCGCCGATGGGTTCGGCCTGCCCGTGGGGCTCGGCGAGGGGAAGAAATATTACAAGGCGCGTGGGATGCGGCCGAATGGGCATCTCGGCGAGGATTGGAACGGCGTCGGCGGCGGCGATACCGACCTCGGCGATCCCGTTTACTCCACGGCCAATGGGCTCGTGGTCTATGCGCGCGACTTCCGCGCCGGCTGGGGAAATGTGGTGATCGTCCGCCACGCCTACGTGGAGCGCGGCACCACACGCTACGTGGACAGCCTCTACGGGCACCTTCACAGGATCCTCGTGAAGGAAGGCCAGCGCGTGGGCCGGGGCGATAAGGTGGGCACCATCGGCACGGCGCACGGCCAATATCCGGCCCACCTCCATTTCGAGATGCGCAAGGATCTGCGCGTCGGGATGTATCGCTCGATGTTCCCGCGCGACTACCGGAGCTACTTCGACCCGACGCAGTTCATCATCACCCACCAGCGCTCGGACGGCGGCGGGCGCACGGTGTCCGTGCCGATCAATACCTTCCCAAATCAATCCGGCTTCGCGGAAGCGGGCAAGCTGGTGAGCAAGACGACTACGAAGGATCAGCCCACGCCGACGACCAGCAGCGGCAAGCGGATCGTCTTCGGCGGTGGCGTGCGGTGGAACTCCGACACCGGGGCGGTGACCAGCGAGTCGAAGGCGCCGACTTCGAAATCGAAGGGCGAATTTCGCGTGGATCGTTTCGGCGACCTGCGCGGCAAGTAGCCGGCACAGACTCTTCACGAAAACCATGCTGACAGCACCCGCTCGCACAGCGCAAGATGGTGCCGGCCTTCATCCCGTATCCACATGACTCCCGCCTCCATCTCCGAGAAAACCCTCGCCGTCATCATGGGCGGCGGCGCCGGCACGCGGCTCTTCCCGCTCACCAAGGAGCGCTCGAAGCCCGCCGTGCCGCTCGCCGGGAAATATCGCATCGTCGATATCCCGATCAGCAACTGCATCAACTCCGGCCTGCGCCGCATCTACGTGCTCACGCAGTTCAACAGCACGTCGCTGCACAAGCACATCAACTCTAGCTACAAGTTCGACACCTTCTCGCGCAGCTTCGTCGAGATCCTCGCCGCGCAGCAGACGCCCTCGGACTCGAACTGGTATCAAGGCACCGCCGACGCCGTGCGGCAAAACCTCCGCGACTTCCTCCAGCATCCCTACGAATACTTCGTCATCCTCAGCGGCGATCAGCTCTACCGCATGGACTTCGGCGAAGTGCTCAAGCAACACATCGATAACAAGGCTGAGCTCACGATCGCCACGCTCCCCGTCACGCGCGAACTCGCGAGCGACCTCGGCATTCTTCACACCGATGCGGCGCGGAACATCACCCGCTTCGACGAAAAGCCCACGGACGCCGCGCTGCTCGACTCCCTGCGCATCCCCGCCGAGCTCCTGCGCGAACTCGACAAACCCGAAGACGCCGAGCTCTTCCAGGCCAGCATGGGTATCTACGTCTTCAACCGCCAGACACTCATCGACGCGCTCGACAACACGCACGTCGATTTCGGAAAACACGTCATCCCCGAGATGATCAAGAAAGCCCGCGTGCAGGCCTTCATCTACGACAGCTACTGGGAAGACATCGGCACCATCCGCAGCTTCTTCGAGGCGAACCTGCTCTGCACCAGCCCGGTGCCGCCGTTCAATTTCTTCGACACCACCGCGCCGATCTACACGCACGCCCGCTTCCTCCCCGGCAGCAAAATCAACGGCGCGCAGATCAAGCAGGCGATCATTTCCGACGGCTGCATCATCACCGACGCGCATATCGAGCGCGCCGTCATCGGGGTCCGCAGCTACATCAGCGAAGGGACCACGATCCGAAACTCGATCATCATGGGCGCTGACTTTTACGATGTGGACAATGCCGCGCGCGGCGGCGCACCCGATGTGGGCATCGGGAAAAACTGCGTGATCGAGCATGCGATCATCGACAAGAACGCACGCATCGGCGACGGCTGCGTCGTCACCCCCGAGGGCAAGCCCGACCACATGGACGGCGACAATTTCTACATCCGCGACGGCATCGTGATCGTGCCGAAAAACGGGACGCTCCCGGCGGGGACGTGGATTTAGCGATAGCGGCAGCTGGGGCGAATGGCGCCTGAGGAAGTGTTTTGATTGGCTCGCGAGCGTGTAGTATCTACTCCACACATGAGCTGAGATCAGTCATTCGGGGAATTCGTGCGGGAGCGCCGGCTGGAGAAAGCAGCGGGCGATGCGTCGTTCTCGCTGCGCCAAGTCGCGGATCGCGTCGGCCTCGAACCGTCCTACCTCAGCAAGATCGAGCGGGACGAGCAGCCGCCTCCGGGGGAGGAAATGATCCGGCGCCTGGCGGTGGAACTTGGCGAAGACCCCGACACGCTGCTCGCGCTGGCCGGGAAGGTCTCGGGCGATCTGCTCGCCATCATCCGCGAACGCCCCACCGTGGTCGCCGAACTCCTGCGCTCGGTCCGCCGCATGTCCGCCAAGCG